>NZ_JBSRZE010000001.1:0-852500 GCF_054057355.1 Sphingomonas sp. UYAg733 | reverse complement strand
AACGGTGCGGTCGGCGCGGTACTGCTGTCGATCGCCTTTATGATCGGCGTACGCTGGGGCGCGGCCGGCCTCGCCTGGGCATGGATCGCGGCCTATCCGATCTATCTCGCGATCAGCATGTGGCGCACGTTGCCTGTGATCGGGACGTCGGTATCGGCCCTGGCCGCAGCGATCGCGCCCGCCTTATTTGCGGCGATCGGCATGGCCCTGGTCGTACCCCTCGTCGACGCCGCGCTGCCGCCGATGGCTCCGCTACCGCGCCTGGCGATTCTCGTGGCCACGGGTGCGATCGTCTATGGCGGCTGGCTGATGCTGTTCGCGCGCAATGTCGTACGCGAGCTGATCGCGATCGTGCGCAAACAGCCGCTCGCGGAGCCCTCTGCTTAGGCCGACTGGATATAGCTCCGCATCGCCTCGGCATCGGCCTCGATCCGGTCGATACGATGTTTTACCAGATCGCCGATCGACACCACGCCGATCATCAGGCCATTCTCGATCACCGGCAAATGGCGGATGCGCCGCCGTGTCATCAGCGACAGCGCGCCGATCACCGCTTCCGACGGCCCGACGGTGATCGCCGGCGACGTCATCACATCGCCAATCTTCGCATCGAGCGCGGCAGCGCCTTGTGCGTCGAGCCCATGGATCACGTCGCGCTCCGAAAAGATGCCCACAACGGTCGTGCCATCCATCACCGGCACCGCGCCGATGCGTCGCTGCGCCAGCAAGGCAACCGCCTCGCGCACGCTTTGATCCGCCGTCATCGATACCACGTCGCGGCCCTTGCCGCCCAGGATCGCCGCGATCGTCATGTTCCGTCTCCTCTTTGCCCGCCGCCCGTCCGTCCCGAGTCTCCGAGGTGGTTGAGGATTCCACCTTTGCGAGGCAAAGCGCAAGCATGACCAAGCCGTCCGGCCTCGATAGCCCCGACTATGCCACATTCGCCTGGGCGCGGTTCCGCCGCATATTGTCGTGGATGGGGCTGGCGACGGCGCTGGTCATCGCGATCGCGATCGTCGGACTGAAGCATTTCTACGGCCCGCTCGGCTGGATCGCGATCCTTGCGGCGATCGGCGGGGTCGGCGGATCGGTGATGCTCGCAGCCGCGCTGATGGGGTTGGCGTTTCTCAGTTCGGGCAGCGGGCACGACGAGTCGGTCGACGATATCGACTGAGGTTTCAGCCCCCGGTCTCCAGCTTCAGCACAAAATCCAGCGTCGCCTCGCCATTGGCCGGCACGATCGCGCGCCACGCCTTTTGCCCCTTGCGCTCGATCAGCTTCGCGCTCGTCTTGGCCAGCTTGTACGGAATGACCAGTTCGAACGTCTCCGGCGTCGATCGCGCGTTGGTCACCCTGACCGTGTAAGGTTTGCGCCGATCGGATGGTCGTTTCGCGATGAGTTCATAACGCACGTCGCTGCTCTCGCCGGTCTCGAACTCGACCTCTTCACCGATCGCACGATCGGCCAGCTTGCTCTCGCCGACCAGCAGCGATTCGCCGCTCGCCTGTTCGAATACTGCGACGCCGCCCGCCGGCAATGGCAGGCCGAGTCCCTTGGCCGCAAGATTCTCGGTGCGCAGGATTCGCGTCGCCGCTTCGCTCTCCGGGCCGTCGGCATCGGCATCATAATCGAACGCTTCGAATTTACCGGTATAGACGCGCTCGAAACGCACTTTCTTACGGTCGATCATCGCCACCTGCTTGCGGCTCATCGCCGCGACCGTGACCGGTTCGGGAATGCGGTAGAGCTTGAGGTCGCCCAGTTCCTCCTGCTCGGCCGTCATCACGGTGACGGCGACCGGCGTATCAGCCAGGAAGCCGCGCCGGCGGCTGCCGGTAACGACGATATCGGAACCCGCCGATTCGTACATCGCCATCGCTTCCGGCGGTGGTAGAGGCGGCCGATCGATTCCCCAGCGCGGATGGGTGCTGGTGATGTCCATCGGCCAGCAGCGCAGGTGAAGCGCCGGCTCCGGCCCCTTGGGCAAGCGCGCGTTCGCCTCCTTGTTCGGCGCACCGGCGACCGCGTTGGCATTCGCCGCGGCAAACCCCTGGCTGCCGCCATTGATCACCGTCAGCCAGGCGAACAGGTCGAGCGTATTCCCGTCATCGGCGACGCGCGCGGCGTAATGCGCCGACCAGTCGAACCCCTGCGCCAGATAGGAAAGCTGCACCGTCACCGTCGCCGCAGCCGCAGTTTCGGTGACGATCGACAAGGTCGGCTTGGCCGCCAGATCCTCCGGCACGCCGGGATAAGACAGCCCCTCGGGCAAGCCCGAACAGCCCAATGCCTCGACCCCATCCCGGGTGGTCAGCACGACACCGCCGCCCGGGCCGGCCTGGATCAACGCTTCGCCCGTCGTCGTCTTGCCGGTGACGCGGTCGGTGCGGTGGATCGTCACGCGGCGCTTGAGATAAGCGTCGACCAGCGTGGCCGGCCCGAGCAGCCGCGCGTCGCGATTCTTTTCGTTCACGCGGCGCGGCAAGCCGGTGACGATCGCGGTTTCGGGCATCATCCCTTCCGACACGCCGGCAAAGCGAATCGCCGAGCGGCCGGCGGGCAATGTGATCGTGCGGATCTCGGTGATCAGCGCGTAGCCGCCGGGCCAATTGCCGTTGGCCGCTCCCTCGTTGCGATCGGGGTCGCGATAGAGCGTGACCGAGATCGCATCGATCCGCTCAGATTGCACAATCGTCTGCGCCGCTGCCGGCATGATGGCGACCAGCTGGATAAGTACCGGCGCGAGCGCGGCGCGGATCAACAAAGGGGTGATCCGCCGCATGCTCAGCTGCGCCGGTCGAATGACAGGTCGAGCGACGCGGTCCCGTTGGCGGGTACGACCACCCGCCAGGCCTTGCGGCCTTTGCGCTGGATCAGTGTGTCGCTGGCCGAAACGACCTTGGCCGGCAGCGCCAGTTCGAATGTCTCCGCCGTCGATCGCGCATTGGTCACCCGCACCGTGAAGGGCGCGCGCCGCTTCGTCACGGGCAAGGCGACCGTGACATAACGGATATCGTTGCTCGCGCCCGCGCCGAATTCGACCTCTTCGCCGACCGCGCGATCCGCCAGACTGCTTTCCGCGACCAGCATCGACGCGTCGGCGGCGGATTCGAACACCGCCACCCGGCCCGCCGGCAAGGGCAGGCCAAGGCCTTTGGCATCGAGATTCTCGGTGCGCAGGACAAGCGCCGCAGGGATAGGTGGTGTTTCGCCCGAGCGATAGCGCCAGTTGCTGAAGTCGCCGGTGTAGATGCGGTCGAAGTGCACGCCCTTGCGATCGATCATCGCCACCTGCTTGCGGCTCAGCGCGGCGACGGTGACCGGTTCGGGAATAAGGTAGAGTTTGAGATCGCCCAACTCCTCCTGCTGCGCCATCATCACCGGCGCGGGCGGCGCGGGTGGCGGCGGAGGCGGCGGCGGGGCAAACATCATCGCGCGCTGTTCACGAAGCAATCCGGTGACGACGATCTTGTCGCTCGCTTCCTCCATGCGAGGCGGCGGCGGCCGATCGATACTCCATTTCGGATGCGTGCTGGTGATGTCCATCGGCCAGCATTGAAGATGCAGTTCGGGTGCCGGCCCTTTCGGCAGTCGGGCGGCCGCCTCGCGATGCAGGCCGCCCGCGACCGCCTGGGTATTGGCATCGGCGAAGCCCTGGCTGCCGCCATTGGCGACGGTTAGCCAGGCGAACAGGTCGAGCGTCTTTCCATCATCGCCGACCCGCGCGACATAATTGGCGGACCAGTCGAACCCCTGCGCCAGATAGGAAAGCTGCACCGTCGCCGTCGTCGCCACGGCATTGTCGGTGGTCACCGACAATGTGGGCTTGGCGGCAAGGTCAGCGGGTAGGCCGGGATAGGATAGTGATTCGGGCACACCCGAACAGGACAGCGCCTCGGCACCCGCAGCGGTGGTGATCACCACGCCGCCACGCGGCCCCGACTGGATTACCGCGTCCTCGGTTACCGTCTTGCCGGTCGCGCGGCTGGTCCGGCGGATGGTGACGCGGCGCTTCAGATAGGCATCGACCAGACCCGCCGGCGACAGCAATCGCGCATCGCGATTCTTCTCGTTCACCCCTTTGGGCACCCCGCTGACGATCGCGCTTTCCGGCAGCATTCCTTCCGCGACACCAGCGAAACGAATGACCAGCCGGCCGGCCGGCAGGCTGATCGTGCGAGTCTCGGTGATCAGCGCATAGCCGCCCGGCCATCCCGCGCCGATCGCCCGCTCGCCCCGCTCGGGCTCGCGGTACAAAGTCACTGAAATCGCGTCGATCTTTTCCGAATCGACGATTGTCTGCCCAGCGAGGAGCGTCTGCGCCGCCACCGGCGTCGCAGTTAAAAGGAGCGCGTAAAGGACAGCGATGCGACGTATCGGATCAATAGCGCGTGTCGAAAACCACTGTCACCGACGCCTTGCCATTGCCCGGAACCGGCACCTTCCATTCCATCCGATCGGCCGAGACACGCTCGCCAGTGATGCTCTGTTCGATCAGGCGGACATCACCCCACAGGCCGTTCTGCGCCAGATCGATCGTCACCGCATCGGGCCGCGCGTTGGAGAAATCATAGCGCATCGAGGTGCGCCAGCGTGACGAGGACAGGCGCCTGCGCTCTACCAGTACTGCCGCACCCTTGACGTCGAACGCCTCGCCGGTGCGGATCGACATTTGCGACCCCATCGGCGCCGCCGCGACGCGGCTTTCGCCGATGAACTGCGGGTCGCCACGCTTGTCGCGCATATAGACGCGGATCGTGCCCGCCGGCAGCTGATCGCCAAGGCCGCCAGTGCGCGAGGTGGAGAATTTGAGCACCGTCGCGGCGCTGCGCGGATCGGACTGAGTCTCGAGCCAGCCATTGGTCCATTCATAGGTCTTCCGCGCGGCGACGCCCTTCACGTCGAGGAAGCTGACCTGCTTCTGCTGCGCATTGGCGATCGTCGTGCGCTCGCCCAGCGGATAGAGATAATAGTCGCCGAGCTTCTCGCGCGGGCCGGTCTCGGTGCCCGCCACCTCGAGCGTCGCATCGCCAAGCTGCGAGAAACCGCCATTGCCGCGATTGGGGTTGCCCGCGACGAGCAGCACATCGGCGTTACGATAGGTCGTGCCGGTGCTGTTGGTCAGCGTGACCCAGCCCTGCACGTCGATCGCGCCCTTCACTTCGTCGAACAGCATAACGTAATCGCTGGTCCAGCCGAGGCCGGGCGTCAGATAGGTGAGCGTGGCCGGCACCCGGCCCGCCTTGGCAACCTGCAGCGTCACCGACAGGGTCGGGCGCGCGCGGAGATTCTCGGGCACCTTGTCGAAGATCACGCGGACCGGCAGGCCATCGTCGCGCAGCACTTCGATCCGGTTGCCGATCTGCAGCACGATGCCGCCATTGGCCGCGAGCACGCGCGCCTGTTCGCGTGTCTCCAAACCGGTCGCCGGGTTGGTGCGCACGATCGTCACGACCGAGCCGACCGCCTTCTCCATCAATTTGTCAGGCGAGAGCAGGTCGTAATCGAAATTCTGTTCGACGATACCAATGCCGGGCCCGCCAAGCGTCACCGTCTCGGAACGGATCTGCGCCGAGACATCGGGGAAATCCTGCCGCGTGCGGCCGGCGTCGAGATCAAGCTGCCGGACATCCTGCACCAGCGACTGGCCGTTCTGATAGATGGTAACCGCGACGTCGCCCTGGGCATTGGCGGCCAGCGGGTTGGCCGCGACTTGCGGGCCGGAGGCTTGCGCCTGCGCCATCAGGGGTATCATCATCGCCGCCGTGGCGATCCAGTAGCGCATCATCACTCTCCCCCTAGTCTATTGCGGCCATGCTAGCCGGCAAACGTGACAGGTCAACGGCAAGTCTGTGGCCTGAAACGTAAAAGACCGGCCCGGCGGATACCGGGCCGGCCTTTTGCCGGTTCGATCGGTCAGCCGATCATTCGGCGGCGGTCGATTCGTCCACTGCCGGTCGCACACGACGCGCGCGAGGCTTTTTCTCGGCCACCGGCTCGGCGTCGGGCACGATCGCCGAGATACCCAGCGACGGCGGCAGGCGGTCTGCCTCGAACACGGGCGCATCGGCCCGACTCTCGGCCGGCACCTCACGGCGCGGACGCCCGCGACGCTTGGGCTCTTCCTGCTGTGGCGCCGCTTCGTGCTGGACCGTTTCTTCCTGACGTGGCGCGGTGTCCTGGCGAGGCGCGCGTTCTGGCCGTGGAGCGCGCTCCAGGCGCGGCATACGCTCTTCGCGGCGAACCGGCGCAGCGCCTTCGTCGTCCTGTGCATAGCTCGGACGATTTACGCGCTCGTTGCCGCTGCGGTCATTGCCCTGACGGTCGTTGCCCTGACGATCATTGTTGGGACGATCATTGTTGGGACGATCATTGTTCGGGCGGTCGTTCCGTTCGTACCGGTCATTGGCCTGACGCTGCGGGCGATCGCCGTTTTGACGGTCGCCATTCTGACGATCCTGGCGGTCGTTATTGTCGCCACGATCGTCACGGACATAACGATCGGGGCGATCACCGCGGTCGCTATCTCCGTTGTTGCCGTTCGCATTGCTGCGCGCCGGACGGCGGTCGTCGTCATACTGACCATTGCCGTTCTGGTTGCCATTGCTGCCGCCGCTCTGGGCATAGCCCTGGTTCTGGCGTTCCGGCGGACGCTGCTCGACGCGGGCGACGGGCTCGCCGTCATCGTCGTATTCCTGCTCGTCCTCGTCGAACGCCGCGCCACCATTCTGGCGGCGGTTGTCCTCGAAGCGCGAACGCGTTTCGGCGAGCACGCGGAAATAATGGTCCGCGAACTGCAGATAATATTCGGTGTTGACGCGGTCGCCCTGCATCTGCGCGTCGCGCGCCAGCGTCTTGTATTTCTCAAGCAGCTGGCTCGCGTTGCCGCGCGCCCGGTTGTCGATACGGTTGCCGTTATCCGGGCGGCCCGAATTACCCTGCGGGCGCTGTTGCTGCCCGCCACGACCGCGACGGCGGCCGGCCTGACGATTATTGTTAATCAAGTGCTGTTGTCCTGTCCTTCGAAACCAACCTGGTCGTGCTCCGCAACAATGTGGATGCAATGCTCCTTGGCCCGTGCTCGCCGACCTTCGGCGAAACGAGCCTGTCCCGACCGCCGGACTGCAGCGGTGCGATGACGAAGGAGGCGGGCAACAGCCCGTTTTCAACCAGTTATGGTGAAAGCGCGTGCCCCTCCCCGTTCAATAGCGGCTGGCGCGCCAATCTCCAAGCGGAAATATGTGTCTCTATCGTGACCGGTTCAAGTCGCGACCAGCGCACGCGGGTGCTCGGCGAGGTCGCGGCGCTGCGTGACGGCAAAGCCCTGCGCTTCAAGCAAGGTGGTGACCGCTCCGGCCTGGCTCATGCCGATCTCCAGGATCGCGGCGCCGCCGGGCGCAAGCAAGGCCCGGAGCTGCGGCGCGATGACCCGATAATCCTCTAGCCCGTCCGGCCCGGCAAACAATGCGCCGGCCGGTTCATGCTCGCGCACCTCGGCAGGCAGCGCCTCGTCGGTTGCGATATAAGGCGGGTTGGTGAGGATCAGGTCGAATTCCCCAGACAAGCCTTCGGCCCAGTTGCCAGCGCGGAATATCGCACGATCCGCTACGCCCAGCGCTTGCGCATTTGCCCGGGCATAACCCAGCGCCCGCTCCGACGCGTCCACACCCAGCCCATGCGCCTCACGCCATTGGTCGAGCGCAGCCAGCAGCAAGGTGCCGGGACCGGTGCCGAGATCGAGAATGCGCCGCGGACCAACGCCATCGCGGAAATGTTCGACCGCCGCCTCGATCAAAGTCTCGCTATCGGCACGCGGCACCAGCGCACCGGGACCGACCACCAGGTCGATCGTCCAGAAAGCACGCGTGCCGGTGATATAGGCAATCGGTTCATGTGCCGTCCGGCGGGTGACGAGCGACGCGAAGTTCGCCGGAGCTTCGTCATCGAGATGGTTGAGCAGCAACCGCTCGCGCGTGATGCCGAGCGCGTGCGCCATCAACAGTTCGGCATCGAGACGCGGGGTTGCGGAGAACGTCAGTACGGCGGAAGCGTCGTTCAGCGCGAGACGAATACTCATCTCCCCGCTCCGTTCGTTTCGAGCGAAGTCGAGAAACCTTGCGCAGCGCTTGTTGCCTGTTTCTCGACTTCGCTCGAAACGAACGGAAGCTGGATGCGCCTGCGGAAAGGGTCAGGCCGCATCCAAGGTCGCCAGCCGTTCGGCCTCGTCCTCGGCGATCAGCGCACTCACCAGCTCATTCATATCGCCCTCGAGTATCTCGGGCAGGCGGTGGAGCGTCAGGTTGATGCGGTGGTCGGTCACTCGCCCTTGCGGGAAATTATAGGTGCGGATGCGCTCCGACCGGTCTCCCGATCCAACCATCGACTTCCGCGCGCCGGCGCGTTCATTGTGCAGCCGCTCGCGCTCGGCCTCGTAAAGCCGGGTGCGCAGGACCTTCAATGCCTTGGCCTTGTTCTTGTGCTGCGACTTCTCGTCTTGCTGGATCACGACCAACCCGGTCGGGATATGCACGATGCGCACCGCGCTGTCGGTGGTGTTGACCGATTGCCCGCCCGGTCCGGACGACCGGTACACGTCGATACGCAGATCCTTGTCGTCGATCTTGACGTCGACCTCCTCCGCCTCGGGCAGCACCGCGACGGTCGCCGCCGAGGTATGGATACGCCCGCCCGCCTCGGTTGCGGGGACGCGCTGCACGCGGTGCACGCCGCTTTCGAACTTCAGCCGCGCGAACACGCCCTTACCCTCGACCGAGGCGACCGCTTCCTTGAAACCGCCCGCTTCCGAGCTGGACGCGGAGATTAGTTCGACCCGCCAGCCCTGGCTCTCGGCATAACGCTGATACATGCGGAACAGGTCGCCCGCGAACAACGCCGCCTCGTCGCCACCCGTACCGGCGCGAATCTCGAGCATTGCGGCGCGCTCATCGGCGGCATCGCGCGGCAGCAGCGACAGCGCCAGCGCCCGCTCGGCGGCAGGCAATGTCTCGCGGATCGCGTCGATTTCCTCGCGCGCCATCTGCTTGATTTCGGGGTCGGCGTCGCTCTCCATCGTGGCAAGCACGTTGAGCTCGGCGCGCAGCCGCCGCACTTCGCCCGCCGCCCGCGCGACGGGTTCGAGCTCGGCATATTCCTTGGACACCGCGACGAAGCGATCACTGGGCAAGTCGCCGGTCGCCATCAGCGCCTGCAACTCATCGCGCCGCGCCTCGATCTGCGCGATCCGTGCTGCGGAGATTGCGGTCACGGCCTGATCGAATCCTCAGACCAATCGACCCGCGCCAATGTGTCGCTAACGATCGAAGGCTGACCGGCTTGCGCTTTCGAAGCCACTCGCGCCTCGCCGTCCAGATAACTCACCGACACGATCTCACGAGGCGAGGTCTTGATTGCTTTGTCGAAACGCTTTCGCGCCGACCCGGTGGCGAACAATTCGGCGGCGTGCCCGGCTCGTCGCAATGCGGCGACGGCAGCGAACCCTGCCCGTTGAACCCGATCATCTTCGACCACGACAGCGACGGCCCCATCGTCCGGCAACGGCGCATCGATCAACATCGCCAGTCGCTCGATCCCGGCTGCCCAGCCAATCCCAGGAGTTTCCGGCCCGCCAAGCGAGCCGATCAGCCCGTCATAACGACCGCCGGCCAGCACCGTCCCCTGCGCGCCCAACCGGTCGGTGACGAACTCGAACGCAGTATGCCGGTAATAATCGAGTCCCCGCACAAGCCGCGAATTGCGTGTCCAGGCGACACCGGCCGCGTCGAGACCCTTGGCCACACTCTCGAAGAACGCGCCGGCCTCGGACGTCAAATAAGCGTCGATATCGGGCGCGGCGTCGGCGATCGGTCGGTCCTTCGGATCCTTGCTGTCGAGAATGCGTAGCGGATTACGCGTTAGCCGGTCCTTGCTGTCCTGCGACAGATCGCCTTCGTGCTGCTCAAAATGGGTAACCAGCGCGGCGCGCCACGCATCGCGCGTCTCTGCATCGCCAAGCGTGTTGAGTTGCAAGGTCACGCCGTCGCTGATCTTCAGTTCGCGCAACAACTGGTCGGCCAGGACCAGCAGCTCGATATCCGCCGCTGCTTCGGGCGCGCCGATGATCTCGGCATCGATCTGGTGAAACTGGCGGTAACGGCCCTTTTGCGGGCGCTCGTAGCGAAACACCGGGCCATGCGTGACCAGCTTCAGCGGCGCATATTGCTGCCAGCCCTCGGTCAGATAAGCGCGCGCGATACCGGCGGTGAATTCTGGCCGCAGCGTCAGCGAATCGCCGCCGCGATCCTCGAAACTGTACATCTCCTTCGACACGACATCCGTCGTCTCGCCGAGCGAACGCGCGAACACCGCGGTCGATTCGAAGATCGGCACCTCGACGCGCTGGAAACAATAAAGTCGCCGCACCCGCTCGAACGTGTCGACGATATGCGCGAAACGACGCTGCTCCTCGCCGAAGATGTCCTGCGTGCCGCGAATGCGTTTGGGGGTTTCGATACGAGCCATTTGCGGCTGCTCTCTATGCGAGGGGAAGGACAAGCGCTAGGCCTTCGCAATGACGACGAAGAACATTGGACTCGGCAACAAGATCGCACCACCACGCTTCCTTGCCTTCGCAACTCTGTTCGTCGTCGGGCTGGCCGCCTTCATCCCGCTGCTCGGCAAGGGCCTGGGCGCGATGGCGGCGTTCGACACCGCTGCCGCGGTGTTCCTCGCACTGGTCGCACCGCTGCTGCAAAGCAAGGCGGCCGATATGCGCCAGCATGCCAAGGATAACGACGCCAACCGCGCTTTGCTGCTCGCGATCACCGCCACGGTCACGACCGTGATCCTCGTCTCGGTCGCCAGCGAGATGATGGGCGGCAAGGGCAGCAGCTTCGCGACCGCGATGATCGTCGTCACGCTGGTCCTCGCCTGGCTGTTCTCCAATACCGTCTATGCGCTGCACTACGCACATCTCTTCTATGTCGATGACGGCAAGGGCAAGGACAGCGGCGGAGTCGATATTCCCGCGACCAAAGAGCCCGATTACTGGGATTTCGTCTATTTCAGCTTCACGCTCGGCATGACCTTTCAGACTTCGGACGTCGAGATAAGCTCGTCGGGCATCCGTCGCGTGACGATCGGGCACTGCCTCGCCGCATTCGTGTTCAACATTGGCGTGCTTGCCTTCACGATCAATGTGTTGGGCGGCTGAGCGAAGCCGTCCCCGATCACACGCCAGGCCCAAACAGCGCTTGAGCCGCCCGGGACTGGACGGCAGCTGTGTTGCAGGCTTAAGCCACGCACATCCTCCCCCCTTTGCCGAAAGGCCAGTCCCCTATGATCCGTTCGTTGTTTGCCGCTACGCTGCTTGCATACACTGCGCTGCCCGGGGCGCCCGCGCTCGCCGAGAATTCGAAACCGCAACCAATACCCTATGTCGACACGATCCCGGCGGCGCGCGACATCGCTTATCCTGGCACGATCACGATCGAGGTCGACGCGACCGACACCAAGCGCGGCATCTTCGCGGTCAAAGAGACGATTCCAGTGCGCGAAGCCGGACCGATGGTCCTGCTCTATCCCAAATGGCTGCCCGGCGCGCACAGCCCGCGCGGCGAGATCGAGAAGCTTGCGGGTCTGAAGATCAGCGCCAATGGCAAGCCGGTGCCGTGGAAGCGCGATCCGGTCGATGTGTTCGCTTTCCATATCGACGTGCCGAAGGGCGCGAAGAGCATCGACATCGACCTGAAGTTCCTGTCGGCGACCAAGGCCGACCAGGGCCGCATCGTGGCGACGCCGCGCATGCTCAGCCTGCAGTTCAATTCGATGAGCCTCTATCCGGCAGGCTATTTCACACGTCAGATCCCGATCAAGGCGACGGTCCGATATCCCGACGGCTGGACTGCCGCGTCCGCGCTGCCGTCCAAGCCGGTCGGATCGACCTATATCTATGAGAAGACCAATTACGAGGTGCTGGTCGATTCGCCGGCGCTCGCCGGACGCTATTTCAAGCGCTGGGAATTGTCGCCGCGCGTCAATCTCAACGTGGTCGCCGACACGCCCGACGAACTGGTCGCCACGCCCGAACAGATCGACGCCCATAAGAAGCTGGTCGAGCAAGCGGTGAAGAATTTCGGCGCGCAACATTACGACAATTACGAATTCCTGCTTTCGATCACCGACGAACTGGGCGGGATCGGGCTCGAGCATCATCGTTCGTCCGAGAATGGCGTAAAGCCCGGCTATTTCACCAAATGGAAGGACGGTCCGGGATCACGCAACCTGTTGCCGCATGAATTCACCCATAGCTGGGACGGCAAGTTCCGCCGCGGCGCCGATCTGTGGACTCCCGATTTCCGCACGCCGATGCGCGGCAGCTTGCTGTGGGTCTATGAAGGCCAGACGCAGTTCTGGGGTTATGTGCTGCAGGCGCGTTCGGGCATGGTATCGAAACAGGATACGCTCGACATGTACGCGTCGATCCTCGCCAGTCTCGACAATCGCCCGGCACGCGACTGGCGGCCGATGATCGACACGACCAACGATCCGGTCATGTCGCAGCGCAAGCCCAAGGGCTGGACCAGCTATCAGCGCTCCGAGGATTATTACAATGAAGGCCTGCTGATCTGGATGGAGGTCGATTCGATCCTGCGCAAACAATCGGGCGGGACGAAGTCGATCGACGATTTCGCGAATGCCTTCTTCGGCATCAACGACGGCGACTGGGGTCAGGTAACCTATACTTTCGACGACGTGGTTTCGACCCTGAACGCGATACAACCTTATGACTGGGGCGGCTTTCTCAGCACGCGGATTAACGAGACTGGCCAGCCCGCGCCGCTCGGCGGGTTCGTCGCGAACGGTTACCGGCTGATCTATGCTGACGAACCGACGCCGGCGTTCAAGAATGCCGAAACCACCGGCAAGCGCGTCGACGTCACCTATTCGCTCGGTCTGGTCATCGACAAGGACGCGGAGGTCATCTCGGTCGGGTGGAACAGCCCGGCGTACAAATCGGGTCTCGACATCGGCACCAAGGTGATCGCGGTCAACGACCTCGCCTATAGCGACACGATCCTGAAGGCGGCGATCGTCGCGGCGAAGACGTCGAAGGATCCGATCCGGCTGCTGGTCAAGAATGGCGAGCGGCTCGACACGGTTTCCATCGACTATCATGGCGGGCCACGTTATCCGCGCCTGGAAAAGATCGGCACCGGAGAGGGTGGCCTGGATCGGCTTTTGTCGCCCCGCTGACGCGGGAATGTGCGGCGCCGGCTCGCTTTTTCTTCTGACCATCCCTGCGGATGGCCGGGAGCGCGGGCGGGCCGACGTCGCGCCCTGAACGAAGTGAAGGACCCATAATGCGTATCGATATGATCCCGGTCGGCGACGATCCGCCGAACAGCCTCAACGTCATCATTGAGGTGCCGGTCGGGGGCGAACCGGTGAAGTATGAATTCGACAAGGCAAGCGGCGCATTGTTCGTCGACCGAATCCTGCACACGCCGATGCGTTATCCGGCGAATTACGGCTTCATTCCGCACACCCTGTCGCCCGATGGCGACGCGCTCGACGCGCTGGTTATCGCGCGATCACCTTTCATTCCGGGCAGCGTGGTGCGGGTACGCCCGATCGGCGTGCTCAAGCTGGAGGACGAAGCGGGCGGCGATGAAAAGCTCATCACCGTGCCGGTCGATACGACCTTCCCCTATTACACCGATGTCGGCGAACGCGGCGACCTGCCCTCGATCGTACTCGCCCAGATCGAGCATTTCTTCACCCACTACAAGGATCTGGAGCCCCAGAAATGGGTGCGGATCGGCAATTGGGGTGACGCCGAGGAAGCCAGGCAGATCGTGATGGAAGCGATCGAGGCGGAAAAGGCAGCCAAGAAAGCGTGAGCGACCGGGCCGCCTGGCGGTTCTGCGCGGCGGCCGGTGTCGTCGCGTTCTTCTGCTCCTGGCTGTTCGGTCAAATCCCCGGTCTGGTCGCGTGCGGTCCGACCGGGGGTCGCGGCCCGATCATCGCGTTCGAATTCGTGCATACCGCTGCCGATGTCGCGGCGCTGTTCGGCAGCGAACTGTGCCGTTCCACTCTGATCGCGGCGCAGAAGACCGGCCTGCTGCTCGACGAATTCGGCTTCATTCCAGCTTATACGACCTTCCTGATTCTCGGCGCCTGGGCGACACAAACGCGGGGATTGTGGCTGATGGTGGTCGTGGCGACGCTCGCCATCGCCGGCGCAAGCGACGAGATCGAGGGCGTGATCCTCTACCTTATCCTGCGCGACCTGCCGGGCAACCAGACGCTGATCGATTTGCTCTGGTGGACTGTGCATGTGAAGTTCGCGCTGCTCGCGATCGGCACGGCGGGCAGCGGCGCGGCGCTGGTCGCCAATCGCAAATGGATCGGCGGGGCGGCTGGGCTGATCATAGTCAGTGGCGGCTTGTTCGCGCTTTACGGCCTGACCTGGTTCCCGAACACGATAATGATGACCGGCTTCACTCTTGCCTGGTTCGCGCTGCTGGCGACGGCTTTGATCGCGTCTTTCGTGCCTTCGGTTTTTTCGCCCCCGCCTTCTTCGGCGGCGCGCGCATCCCGGCGGCCAAGCCCAGCGCCGCCCATTCCCTGAGCGCATCGGCATCGTCGTACACGTCGTCGGGCGCGCGACGATAGTTCATCGATTTAGGCTGTCCGCCCATATCTACGGTGAAGCGTGGGCAGCCCGCCGCGTCCCATGTCGGATTGCTCTCCGCATCGGCCTTGAACCACAGCGCATCGCGGCTCGCGATGGCAAAGATCGTTCCGTCGACATAGAGGGTCGCGCCACCCATCATGCGGCGCATCGTCACCGCCCCGACCGGTGCCATCGCCTCGGTGACCCAATCGACCAATCCGGTGTCCAGTGCCATCGGTGCATCCTTTCCTAGTCTCGTCTCGCCCCCTCCCCCGTGGGAACGCTGGCCGGCGCGAAATCCCTCAGTGTCCCGAGGTGAGCTTAAGGCCCGCAATGCACAACACCACGCCGAGGATCAGCAAGAGGCGTGGCAGGCTCGCCGGTTCGCCAAACCAGGCGATGCCGACCAGAACCGTGCCGAGCGCGCCGATCCCGCCCCATACCGCATAGGCCGTACCCATGGGAATCGACCGCGACGCCATTTCGAGCAACGCCATGGACAGGGTCACAGAGGCGAGGAAGCCAAATGTCCAGGGCATGTTGCGGAAGCCATCGACATAGCGCAGGCAGGTAGTGAAGCCGATCTCGAAACAGCCACCGATGATCAGCAGGATCCAAGCCATCAGCTGCGTCCGGCAAGCCCAGCCAGCGCCGTGCCCGACACACGCTGTGTGGTCCATTCGTCCATCCCCTCGGCCCCCATCGCGCGGTAGAAATCGATCGCGCGGACATTCCAGTCGAGCACCGCCCATTCGAAGCGCGCGCAGCCGCGATCGACCGCCAGGCCGGCAAGATGGACCAGCAGCGCCTTGCCCGCGCCCGACCCACGCGCCGCTGGCGTGACATAAAGATCCTCGAGCCAGATTCCCCGGACCCCGGTCCAGGTCGAGAAATTGTGGAAGAACACCGCCATGCCGACGGCTACGCCACCCTGCTCGGCGATCACCGCTTCGGCCGCCGGATGCGCACCGAACAGTGCGTCGCGCAGGTGCGGCTCGGTCGCGGTGACTGCGTCGGGCTCGCGCTCGAATTCGGCGAGTTCGCGCACGAAGCGCAGGATCGTGCCGATATCGGCGGGAACGGCGGAACGGACATTGATGCTCATATGGCGGCCTCCACATTGGATATGGGAACGGGATGGCGGCGCGCCGCGATCACGCACCCGATGATGATCAGCGTGGCACCGGCCAGTGTGAAGAGCGAGACGGTCTCGCCGAACACCAGCCAGCCGAGCAGCGCTGCCCACAGGAACGAAGTATATTCGGTCGGCGCAAGATAACTCGCCTCGCCACGCGCATAGGCCCAGCTGAGCAGCAACAACGAACCGACCGCGAGCAATGCCGCGCCAACCATCGCCGGCGCATGGACAAGGTCCGGCACCACCGCCAGCCAGGGCGCCGCCAACGCGAGTATAACCGCGACGATCGCGCTCTGGAAAAAAGCAATCTCGATCGGCCCGGCAAGCTGCGCCTGCTGCCGCATCAGGATGATATTATACGCATAGCATACCGCCGAGATCAGGATCGACGCGGTGCCGAGCAGCGCGTCGCGCCCCAGTTCGGCGCGCGCTTGCCCGACGAAGATGATGCCGACCCCCGCGATCGCCAGCAGCGACGCGACGATCGCGGTCCGCCCGACATGCTCCTTGAGCAGGACAGCGGCGAGAAACAGGGCGATCAGCGGCGCGATGAAGGCAAGCGCCACCGCCTGCGCCATCGGCACCCGCGCCAGGCCCCAGAAAAAGGTTACCGCCATGACCGCCGACACGCCGCCGCGAATCAGGTGGACGCGCATCACCGCCTTTGCTGGCCATGCGGTTCGCGTCGCCAGGAACAGCGCACCGCTGATCGCGACCCCCGCCAGGTTGCGCCACAACAAGGTGTTATAGGCGCCGATCGCAAGCGTCAGCCCCTTCATCAACGCGTCCATGCACGAGAACAGCGCGATGCCCAATGTCGCGATGGCGAAGGCGGTCGTGCTTGGCTTCATATCGAGCGCGATAGCCGCGCGCGATCGTCACGTCACCACAACGAATGTCCGAGCAGTATTTGGCGACTCACACCATAGCGCCCGCCGTCGTCTGGCCGCTTCGCCCCGTGAGGAGACATGGCTTAGCCGCCGACCACCTGCTCGATCACCCCGAAGATCGGGTGGTGTTTGTCGTCTTCCGCCCAGATGCGCACGGTGTCGCCCTTGGTCAGGAACGGGGTGACCGCTTTGCCGCCGTTGATCGTCTCGACCGTGCGCACTTCCGCAAGGCAGGAATAGCCCACGCCGCCATCGGCGATCGGCTTGCCCGGACCGCCGTCGGCGTCGCGATTCGACACCGTGCCCGAGCCGATGATTGTGCCCGCGCCGAGCGCGCGCGATTTGGCGGCGTGCGCGATCAGCGTGCCGAAATCGAAGGTCATATCTTCGCCCGCCTCGGCCCGGCCGAACGGCTTGCCGTTGAGGTCGACCATCAGCTTGCGGTGGAGCTTGCCATCCTTCCACCAGTCGCCGAGCGCATCGGGGGTGACGAACACCGGCGAAAAGGCGCTGGCCGGCTTGGACTGGAAAAAGCCGAAGCCTTTGGCCAGTTCGCCCGGGATCAGGTTGCGCAAGCTGACATCGTTGGTCAGGCCGACCAGCCGCACCGCATCCAATGCCTGTTCGCGGGTCGCACCAAGCGGCACGTCGCCGGTCACCACCACCACTTCGGCCTCCAGGTCACAGCCCCAGGCCTCATCGGCGAGCGGGATCGGGTCGCGCGGCCCGAGAAAACCGTCCGAGCCGCCCTGATACATCAGCGGATCATGCCAGAAACTCTCGGGCATTTCCGCCCCACGCGCCTGACGCACCAAAGCGACATGGTTCACATAGGCTGAGCCATCGGCCCATTGATAAGCCCGCGGCAGCGGCGACGCGGCGTCGTTTTCGTGGAAACGCCGCATCGGGATCATTTCATGTTCGAGATCGGTCGCGAGATTTTGCAGGGCGGGCAAAAGCCGGTCCCAGTCGTCGAGCGCGGCCTGGAGAGTCGGCGCGATGTGATTGGCATCGGCGTACCAGGCGAGATCGTTCGAGACGATGACGAGTTTTCCGTCACGCCCCTGTTTCGGATCGGCGTGCTTGAGGCTGGCCAGTTTCATGAGGTCTCCTAATGTTTTGCCTCAGCATACCCCCCTGATACGCGCTGTCGAGCGCTACCCGCTTGACCCAAACGTCAACGCCGCTCAAACCATGCAAAAGGTTTCAAGAGAGGACTGATCGATGCTCGACGCCATCCCCGGCCGCTTCGCCTATAATGAAGACCATGAAGCGTTCCGCCAGACGGTGCGCAGCTTCCTGCAGAAGGAAGGCGTCCCCAATGTCGGCGAATGGGAGGAAAAGCGTCTCGTCCCCAAGGAATTCTGGCGCAAGGCGGGCGAGATCGGGATGCTGTGCCCGACCGTGCCGGAGGCATATGGCGGGCTGGGCCTCGACTTCGGTTACAACGCGATTGTTGACGAGGAGATGAGCTATCAGGGCGTGCCCGCCGGCTTCTCGCTGCAATCCGACATCGTGTGCGACTATATCGTCCAGTACGGGTCGGAAGAGCAGAAGAAGCTGTGGCTGCCGCGACTCGTTTCGGGCGAGACGATCACCGCGATCGCGATGACCGAGCCGGGCACCGGATCCGACCTGCAGGCGATCCGCACCTCGGCGAAGAAGGACGGCAATCATTATGTCGTCAACGGATCCAAGACCTATATCACCAATGGCCAGAATGCCGACCTGATCCTGGTCGTCGCCAAGACCGACCCCGATGCCAAGCCCGCCTATAAGGGCATGTCGATCCTGTTGATCGAAAGCGACCGAGATGGGTTCAAGCGCGGGCGCAAGCTCGACAAGATCGGCCAGGACGCCGCCGACACCTCCGAACTGTTCTTCGAGGATGTCCGCGTGCCGATGACCAATTGCCTGGGCGAGGAAGGCAAGGGCTTCATTTACCTGATGAGCCAATTGCCGCAGGAGCGGCTGTCGATCGCGGTGGGCACCCAGGCGTCGGCGCAAAAGGCGTTCGACGAAACGGTCGAATTCACCAAGAGCCGCAAGGCTTTTGCCGGCATGGTGTTCGATTTCCAGAACACCCGCTTCGTGCTCGCCGACCTGAAGTCCAAGCTGCAGGTCGGCTGGGCGCATCTCGACTGGGCGATCAAGCGCCATCTCGCCGGCGAGTTGACCCCGGTCGAGGGCGCGGCGGCCAAATTATGGCACACCGAGCTGCAATGGGAGGTAATGGACAAGTGCCTGCAGCTCCATGGTGGCGCCGGTTATATGAACGAATATCCGATCGCGCGGATGTGGCGCGCGGCGCGCGTCAGCCGGATTTATGGCGGAACCAACGAGATCATGAAGGAGCTGATCGGGCGTAGTCTTTAGCTTTTTACGGCGGTGACGCGGTGCTTACGTCACCGTTCGTCGCGTGGTCTCTTGCAAAAACACCGCCTTATCGGCATGACGACGATCCGATGACACCCCCAGCGCCTGACGGCACCCGAGACAGGCGGATAGAAGATCCAACCAATCTCTGGCTGATCCACCCTACCGCACGGCGGCTCCTTCCGGTGGCGCTTGCGTGGCGCGTCTCGGCCAATATGGTATCGTTAATGGGGCTTGCCCTAGGGGTCGGCGCCGCCACCGCCTATTGGTACTGGAACACGCCGCTCGCCGCGGTGGTTGGTCTGATCCTGTCGATCGGCTGGCTCATCGCCGATGGCCTGGACGGCATGATCGCGCGCGCGACTCAGACCGCCAGCCCCTTTGGCCGCCTGCTCGACGGCATCTGCGACCATGGCGTCTTTATCCTCATTTATATCGTGATCGCGACCTCGATCGGCACCGGCGAAGGTTGGGCGCTGGCGTTCACTGCGGGTGGCGCGCACATCATCCAGTCGAGCCTGTACGAAGCGGAGCGCTCACGCTTCCATCGCCGCGTGCGCGGTGATTCGGGCGAATCGCCACCGGCGCGGACCGGAGGCCTGCTCGAACGTGGTTATGACGCGATCTCGCATGTCGTCGACCGGCTCGCTGATCCATTCGACCAGGCACTTCGGTCGAATCGCGACCCAGCCCGCTTTTGCGCCGATTACGGCCTGCGCGCGGCACCTGTGATGAAGTTGATGGCGCTGGAAAGCGCCAACATGCGCGTGCTGGCGATCTTCGTCGCCTGTCTGGTGGGCAATCCCCGCCTGTTCTGGTGGTTCGAGATCGTGCCGCTCACCCTCTTGATCATTGTCACGCTGATCTGGCATCGGCGCGTCGAAGCTGGCCTGGTGCATCTGGGCGGCGCGACACCCGTGAATACATGACCATCGGCACCTATATGGTCGCCATCCGCTACGCCATTATTTGAATATCGAAGGGGCTACCTCAACCATGAAAACCATCAATGTCGCAGTGATCGGCATCGGCAACTGCGCCAGTTCGCTGGTCCAGGGCCTGGCATTCTATCACAAGGGATCGAATGATCATGTCGGCCTGATGCATTGGGACCTGGGCGGCTACAAGCCGAGCGACATCAAGGTGGTCGCGGCATGGGATGTCGATACGCGCAAGGTCGGCGTCGACGTGGCCGATGCGATCTTCGCCAAGCCGAACTGCACCACGATATTCTGCGCCGACGTGCCGCAAAGCGGCGTTAAGGTTAAGATGGGGAATGTGCTGGACGGCGTGGCCGACCATATGTCCGATTATGCCGATGACCGTACCTTCATCGTCGCCGACCTGCCCCAGCCGACCAAGGAAGAGGTCATTGCAGCGCTGCGCGAGAGCAAGGCCGATGTGCTGATGAATTATCTGCCGGTCGGCAGCCAGAAGGCGACCGAATTCTACGCCGAATGCGCGCTCGAAGCGGGTGTCGCATTCGTCAACAACATCCCCGTCTTCATCGCCAGCGACGCCGTGTGGGCGAAGCGCTTCGAAGATGCCGGCGTGCCGATCGTCGGCGATGACATCAAGGCGCAGCTCGGCGCGACGATCGTCCACCGCGTGCTGACCGACCTGTTCGCCAAGCGCGGCGTGAAGCTCGACCGCACCTATCAGCTCAACACCGGCGGCAATACCGACTTCCTCAACATGTCGAACCATCGCCGTCTGGAATCGAAGAAGATTTCCAAGACCGAAGCGGTACAATCTGTCGCGGCCGAGCGCCTGACCGACGACAATGTGCATATCGGCCCGAGCGATTATGTCGCGTGGCAGAACGACAACAAGGTCTGCTTCCTGCGCATGGAAGGCCAGATGTTCGGCGGCGTACCAATGAACCTGGAACTGCGCCTGTCGGTCGAGGACAGCCCCAATTCCGCCGGTGTCGCGATCGACATGATTCGCTGCGCGAAGCTTGCCAGCGACCGTGGCCTGGGCGGTCCGATCCATCCGGCATCGGCGTATTTCTGCAAGCATCCTCCGATCCAGATGACCGACGATCTGGCCCAGCTTGCGGTTGAAGACTTCATCGCCGCCGCTGCGTGAGTCGACTGACCACGGCGGTACTACTCGCGGCGGGTGCCGGCACCCGCCTGCGATCGGCCGCCGATTCCAAACCACTGTGCGTCGTTGGCGGTAAACCGCTGATCGACCATGCGATCGAACGCATGGCATCAGCGGGGATCGCCCGCGTCATCGTCACGACCGGCTACCGTGCCGACGCGATCGACGCGCATCTTGCGTCGCGCGACTGGCCGGTGACGGTCGAGACCGCGCTGACCGCCGACTGGCGTCAGCCCAATGGCGTGTCCGCGCTTGCCGCCGCGCCGTTGCTGGCGGGCGACGCAACGGTGCTGGCGATGTGCGACCATCTCGTCGACCCAAAGCTCTATGCACGCATGGCCAATACGGGCGCGGGTGACGGGCTCAACCTCGGCATCGATCGCCGGCTCGGGCACCCCTGGGTCGATCCCGATGACGTGACCTTCGTCGCGACCGAAGGCGACCGGATCGTCGCGATCGGCAAAGGTATGGCGCCGCATGATTGCTACGACACCGGCGTGTTCGCGGTCGCGGCACCCTTCTTCGCCGCGCTCGAAACGCTGGCCGAACCGTCGATCACCGACGCGGTCCGCCTGCTCGCCGCACGTCGCGCCGCTGGCGTAGTCGATTGCAGCGATATCGACTGGATCGACGTCGACGATCCCAAGGCGCTGGCCGCCGCCGAGCAATGGCTGTCGGGCGGCTGATTTCGGAGGCGTACGGTCGGACGCAGCGGTTGACATGGGGCTCTCACTAACGGATTTCAGGCGCTTCCCGGGACAACACCGGATCCAATAACAGGGGGCGTCATGGCGAACGGGTTTCGGGCGGCACAAGAATTGCGCGCCGCGATGATGGCCTGTGCGATGGCCGCCATGCTCTCGGCCTGCGCGACCGACGCCAATGCCGACAAGCCGAGGAGCGCGAGCGATTCCGCGCCGGGCAAAAGCTACAGCCGCGACCCCTATCCTTCGACCTACAAAGCCTATCCCGGCACGCCGACGGTGATCACCAATGTCACCATCTTCGATGGCGAGGGCGGGACCTTCACCGACGGATCGGTATTGTTCGCCGATGGCAAGATCGTCGCGCTGGGCGCGTCCGACTTCACCGTACCCGAAGGCGCGACGGTGATCGACGGCACCGGCAAGGTCGTCACACCCGGCATCATCGATATCCATAGCCATCTTGGCGATTACCCCTCGCCCGGGGTCGAAGCCAATTCCGACGGCAACGAAGCGACCGGCCCGATCACCGCCGATGTCTGGGCAGAGCATAGCGTCTGGCCGCAGGACCCGGGGTTCAGCCGCGCGCTGACCAATGGCGGCGTCACCACGCTGCAGATCCTGCCCGGATCGGCCAATCTGATGGGCGGCCGGTCGGTCGTGCTCAAGAATGTCTATGCGCGCACCATGCAGGGGATGAAATTCCCCGGCGCGCCCTATGGCCTGAAGATGGCGTGCGGCGAGAATCCCAAGCGCGTCTATGGCAGCAAGGGCCGCCAGCCATCGACCCGGATGGGTAATATCGCGGTCGATCGCCAGACCTGGGCGAAGGCGGTCGAGTATAAGCGCAAATGGGACAAGTACGAGAAGGAGGGCGGCGACGCGCCCACGCGCGACATCGCGATGGACACGCTGCGCGGCGTGCTCGACGGCGAAATCCTGGTGCAGAATCATTGTTATCGCGCCGACGAAATGGCCATCGTTATGGATATGGCCAAGGAATTCGGCTATCATGTCAGTGCCTTCCACCACGCGGTCGAGGCTTACAAGATCGGCGACCTGTTAAAGGCCAACGGAACCTGCGCCGCGGTCTGGGCCGACTGGTGGGGCTTCAAGATGGAAAGCTATGACGCGATCAGCGAGAATCTCGCGCTGCTGCAAAAGGCCGGCGCGTGCGCGATGATCCATAGCGATGACGAGAACGGCATCCAGCGGCTGAACCAGGAAGTCGCCAAGGCGCTCGCCGCCGGGCGTCGCGCGGGGATCGACATCTCCGACGCGGTGGCGTGGGAATGGCTGACCATCAACCCGGCCAGGGCGCTGGGCATCGCCGACAGAACCGGCAGCCTGAAAGCGGGCAAGATGGCCGATGTCGTGCTGTGGAACGGCAATCCGTTCAGCGTTTATTCGCGGCCCGACAAGGTGTGGATCGACGGCGCGCTGCTCTACGATGCGAACAATCCGAAACTGAGACCGGTGTCCGATTTCGAGCTCGGCCAACCTGGTGCTGGAGATGTGAAGTGAAGCGCCTGCTGCTCTGCACCGCCGCGTCACTGCTGGCCGCCGCCGGCCTGGCTGCGACCACCATGGCCGCAGCCGCCCAGTCGGTCGTGATCGTCAATGCCAAGCTGGTGATCGGCGACGGCAGCGCTCCGATCGAGCACGGCACGGTGGTGGTGCGCGACGGCAAGGTCGTTGCGGCCGGCGCCAGTATTGCGGCACCGGCGGGGATCGACACGATCGATGCCGGTGGCCGCTGGGTCACGCCAGGCATCGTCGCGGGCTTCACCCGGATGGGCATCATCGAAGTCGATGGCGTACCGCAGACCAATGATTCGGGCGCATCGAGCAGCCCGTTCCACGCCGCGCTCGACATCTCGCTGGCGGTCAATCCGCGCACCAGTTCGATCCCGCTCAATCGCGCCGAGGGCGTGACGCGCGCGATCGTCGCGCCCGACAATAATGGTTCGGTGTTCGCCGGCATGGGCGCGGTGATCGACCTTGGCGCCGACCGCAATGCGGTGACGCGTCCGCGCGCATTCCAGTTCATGGAATATGGCGAATCCGGCGCGCGCGCCGCAGGCGGCAGCCGCCCGGCGGCGATCGCGCAGTTCCGCAACGCGCTGACTCAGGCGCGTGATTATGCGCGCAACCCGGCGGGTTATGCCGACCTCGGCAAGGATGCGTTGCTGACGCGCGCCGATGCCGAAGCGCTAGGCGCGGTGGTCACCGGGCGCATGCCGCTGCTGATCCATGTCGAGCGC
The DNA here is from genome assembly GCF_054057355.1 of Sphingomonas sp. UYAg733. NCBI lineage: Bacteria > Pseudomonadati > Pseudomonadota > Alphaproteobacteria > Sphingomonadales > Sphingomonadaceae > Sphingomonas > Sphingomonas sp. UYAg733. Next base: position 828,344 of record NZ_JBSRZE010000001.1, on the reverse strand, counting down.
GCCTCCGACATATTGGTGTTGCTCGACCTCAAAAGGGAAATGCCCGCGCTGAAGCTGGTGTTCGTCGGGGTAGCCGAAGGCTGGATCGTGGCGCCGCAAATCGCCGCAGCGCACGTGCCGGTGATCGCCAGCGCGCTAACCGACCTCCCCGCATCATTCGAGCAGCTTGGATCGACTCAGTCGAATATCGGCCGGATGAAGGCGGCGGGCGTCCAGGTCGGCATCGGCATGATCAACGACAATGAGGCGCGCCAGGCGCGGCTCGAAAAGCAATATGCCGGCAATCTTGTCGCGCTGACCAGATTGCCCGGCGCGACCGGTCTCGACTGGAACAGCGCGTTCGCCGCGATCAGCTCGATTCCGGCCGAAGCGATCGGTCTCGGCGGCGAGATCGGCTCGCTGCGTCCCGGACGGCGCGGCGATGTGGTGATCTGGAGCGGCGATCCGCTCGAGCTCGATACCGCCGCGCTCAGCGTCTGGATCGACGGGGTCAAGCAACCGCTCGAAACGCGCCAGGGCATGCTGCGCGACCGCTATCTGCAGCCACAAGAAGGCGCGTTGCCCAAGGCGTATCAGCGCTGAGGGTGCCGACGCTCGGCAGGACGGTGTTTTGCCGACCGCCACGACGTCAAATTCCCGCATCTGCGGGAATGGCTGCGGGAAAATGCTTTTTTTGAGTATTCTGCGGGAATCTACGGGAAATCCTGCGGGAATTTCGGTGCGGCGTAACGGGAATTTTACCGGTGGCTTGCGGGAAATCGGGAAGTGGCGCGAGGGGGGTCATGATCTGCTCAAATCCCGGGCGTGCCTGATGACGGCCTGCGCAATTCAACCAATCCAGCGAAGGGCGTTCGCCCGCGACGTAAGAAGCGCACACTCCGAAAGCAGGCATGACAGTGGCCGAGAACAATGTGAATCGTCCGCTCGAAGTTAGTGCCGCTGGGTGGGACCGGAAGGTGCGGATGGACGGTCGGGCGGGATATGGTTTCCCTATTGTGACATATCTCCAATACCGGCGAGTTTCCCAGCTTATGAAAATATATTGTTTATTCAATTACATGTGTGGCGCTTGACAAGCGCCCGCAAAGGACGGCGTCCTATTGGAATGGCCGTGATGGTGCTTTGAGTTAGGAGCGCCCCAAAGCTAGCGGTGCGATATCTCGTCCCCTTTGCGCCCCATATCAGCCGTTCAGCGCGACGGGCACGATCCCCGGAAGTAGTCATTGGCAGATGCTGGCCATGCCCTTCCGGACTTTGATATCTTACGTCGAAAACTGGATTCGAATGTCTCAGGGCTGCGAGGGCATGGATGTCTCGCCAGTCCATGTATGGCGGGTCGATCTTTTCCACCGACGGGCTTCGGTTATCCTCCGAAATGCTCGCGGATGTAGGCGTCGGCCTGGCTCGGTATGAGCTCCTGCGTCGAGTTGCCCGAACGCACGAAGAATCGCTCGGCTGGCACGTCACGGGCGTCTTTCGTTGTGACGAACACGGGGGAGGGCGATCGGTCTATATCGATCCGACACACCTCGGCATCTTCGTGCTCGGGAAAACTGATCCGTATCCGGGCAGCGCGATATGCCTGGCCGAAATGATTGGTGACCAGATTGGTTAGGTGTAGCTGCATCTTATCTCGGTCACCGCCCAGACAGCCATAGTCGCGCTCTAGGCCGCGGATTGTGCTATCGTCCGCGACGCCGATCAGAAGCGTGCCGCCTACACGGTTGGCGAACCCGGCCAGCGTCTTGATCGCAACGTCCTCCAGTTTGCGGTTCTGAACGTCAGCGACGATGTCCCAGCGCAGCGTTTCCTTGAACTCGAGGCGCTCGTGCTCGCCCTCGGCGATCAGCGCGACGAGCGGCGAAGGTGCCTTGTCGGGAGGCGACGCGACGGGCGCCTCCGCACCGGTCACCAGCACGCCATTCTTCCGATCAATCCAGCCCTTTTCAATAGCAGAGGTTACGACATCGCTGATCAAAGTCCGCAGCTGGCTGCTGGTGGACTTGAACCCAAAAGCGCGGGAAACTGCGAGCGCGATCTGATCGTCGGTAGCGCCGTAGTGCGTCCGAACAATGTCGAGGATGGCGCGTTCGATCTCGGCAGGAGGCAGTGCTTCGCAGCGTCGCAGGGTGGTCGAAATCACGGCGCTGCGATCCCGAACCCTGATATCTCGGCCCGAAATCGACAGAAAATCGCCCTGTCGGGCCAGGCGGCCCATTCGCACAGATACGTCCACGGCCATTTCGATCGCTGTTTGAATTCGCCCCCCGGCGCGTTTCAGACCCCAAGCGCAGCGAATCCTAACGACGATCTCGTCGAGACAGACTGGGCCCTCAACCTCGACGACCCGCTCGGCGAGTTCGGACAGGATACCGCGCGGGGCGTCATGCAGCTCGTTGACGATGTGCGACGGACGAGTGACCGTGGCTTCGACATAGGCGACCACGCTGGGCGCAGCATCATCGCTAGCGGCAAGGCCGATCTCGGTCACGTCCTCGCGTTCGATCGTCACGATCTCAAATGGCACCGCGCGCTTTGCTCCCGTCCCGGCCGCCTGGGCATCATGTTCGGCCTTGGCCGCCTCCACCCGTGCCACGATCAAGTCGAGTTGCTGAACTGGTCGCTGGAACCAGTCGGTGCTCCAGACGCGGTGAATCGACCAGCCATGGCTTTCGAGCACGGATTGGCGCAGCCGATCGCGATCACGTGCGGATTTTGCGCCGTGATAGGACGCTCCGTCGCACTCGACCCCTAGGAGATAACGTCCCGGACGATCCACGTCGGCGACCGCAAGATCAATGAAGAAGCCGGCAAGACCGACCTGACGGTGAACCTGGTAGCCGCGCGCCTGCAAAGCGTTTGCGACCTGTTCCTCGAACACGCTGTCATGATCGCGCCCGGTGCTTTCGGCGAGCGTCATTCGACCGGTTCGGGCAAAATGCAGGAACAGGCGGAACGCGAAAACACCTTTGCGCGTGCTGGCGAAGTCAGGATCGATGTCTTCGTCGGTCATAGACGCGAAGACTTCGCACCGCTGTTTCGCACGACTGATGAGCACGTTCAGCCGGCGCTCGCCGCCGTCGGTGCCAAGCGGCCCGAACCGCATCGGCACGCGTCCGCCGGGCGTTGTCGGACCATATCCAACCGAAATGAAGATGACGTCGCGCTCGTCGCCCTGGACATTCTCAAGGTTCTTTACGAAGAACGGTTCGGAATGATGCGCTTGGAAAAATGCTTCCACTTCCGGCGGCAGCGCACGTCGCAGTACTTCGAGCTGGTCGACGATCGCACGGCGTTGCGCCGCCGAGAAGGAAGCGACGCCCAGCGACAGGTCGGCATGATCGCGTGCATGCGCGACGATGGCCTGAGCCACGATCTTCGCCTCGATCATGTTGGTGCGCGTCGTGCCCGTATCGAAGATACCGTTCGAGATATGGTGGAAGCGCAGCCCCATTCCCGCCTCAGCAGTATAGGGGCTTGGGACGATGAACAGCTTGTTCTCGTAGAATTGGCGATTGCTCACCGCGATCAGTGACTGATGCTTACTGCGATAATGCCAGCGCAGCATCCGCATCGGCAGGCCGCGCGCGGTGAACAGGCCCAGAATACTCTCGATATCGGCGACGCGACCGACCGCATCGTCGCTCTCGTCGTCATCACCGCCGCTGGTCATCTTGGAGAAGAAGGCGGTCGGTGGCAGTTGCTTGGGATCGCCGACCACGACAACCTGCTTTGCGCGGGCAACGGCGCCAAGCGCATCGATCGGCTGAATCTGGCTGGCTTCGTCCATCACCAGGAGATCGAACTCCAAGCCGCCGGGCGCCAAAAATTGCGCAACCGAGAGTGGGCTCATCATAAACACCGGTTTGAGCGCCTGCACCGCAGGTCCGGCTTGCTCCATCAACTTGCGAATCGGCATATGGCCACGCTTGCGGGCGATCTCGGCGCGGAGCACGCCGAGCGGCCCCACCGCACCGCCGTCGCGGGCAGGCACACGCGCATGGTGAGCACGGACGACCTCAAGGCTCGCCGATGCGATCCGCTGGCGATCCATGTCTGCGAATTCGCGCGCGAGGCGGCCGTGGAGCGTCCCGTCGAAATTCCCGAGCGCCGAATCGGCCGAGACCTGATCAGCATAGACCGATTCGTAATAGGCCATCTCGAATGCCGGAATCGCACCCTCGGGCGTCAGGCGTCCATCAGCCAGTCGCCGCACGATATCCTCGCAGCCCAGCGAAGTTGCTTGTCCGGCACGGTCACGATACGCGACCCACTGAAACAGTTGCTCCGCGCTCACCGCCCATGCGGCTAGCCGCGACCGGAGCAGCGCCAGCTGGATTTCGGCCAGATCGGTGGCACCGAATGCATATTCCCGGTCGAGTTGCAGATAATCGAAAAGCGCCGCTAGATCGCGCTCCAGCACGGCTAGCGTCTGTGCTGCCGCCTCTGCCAGATGCTGCGGTCGCGTGTGGTCTGCAATGCCGCTCACCAGCAACCTTATGTCGGAGTTGGCATCGATCCATTCGGCAGCATGAAGCAATGCCGCCCAATCGCTTTGCGCGGCGCGCCACGCGTCGCCGAAGACCTCGCCACCGAGTGGTTCTCCTTCAGTGATGGCAGCTGCGGCATGCTGGCCGTCGGCGAGGGCCGCCAAGCGCGAACGGCGCAGATCAAGGTCGAGTTGCCCGTCACGCATCCAAGCGGCCGAAACGCGGTCGGCCGAATGCAATCGGGTCACCGCCGCGGATGCCGCCACCAGGTCGGCGGCGAGCAGGTCGTCGGTCTCTGCGAACACGACAGAGCGTGCCCGCCACAGATCTTGATGGATCGCGGACAATAGCGTCGCTCCCGCCTCAACAGTTGCGATCGAGCGACTTGCCGAAACGCCAATCGCGTTACGATCGGGCTGCCGCGCCGCAATTTGGCGCGCGGCCGAGCCAACGGCTTTCAGCGAACGCACCCATTCGACCAAGCGAACCAGCGGTTCCGATGTCGAGCGGTCGCCGCGCCAGTTGCGCCCAAATGCGGTCCGGGCGAACGCGTCTTCCTCTTTCACCACAGCCAGCGCCGCGCGTCCGCGAGCCAACGCGTCGAGGATCGCCAGCGTGGACTCCAACGGGGCATCCGGCCGAGTCAGCACGGACCGCGCAAGACGGTTGGCCTGTCGCCACTCTCCGCTGAACAGCTTGAAGAACCCGGAGCCATGCGCGGCTAACGTCGCCCTCGTCGCGGACATGTCCATTGTCCATGCGGCTTCGGTCAGGCCGCCGTCGATTGCGGCGTGTGCGGATTCGAGAACCGCGACCGCCTCGGCTACATCTCCGGCGCGCTCGGTTTCGTTATCCCAGATAATTGCCGCGAGCGCCGCGGGGTCAACGTCGGGCGCGTCGGCGACACGCTCGCCGATAAGCGCCTGGTGCCGCGCTTCCGCAAGCGTCGTGGGCGCTTCGTAGCCGAGTGTCCGCGCCAGCCCGCCGCTTTCCTCCAGCAGGCGGGGTATAAGTGCGTGCGCTTCGGCCAGCCGTGCCAGCGCCTCGGCGGGGAAAGCCGGCGGCAGTGAGATCAGTGCCGCGATCGGCTCGGCAAGGTCTGCCGACCAAGCGTCGCCGGTAAGGGCGTCGGCCAATGTCGTGCGGATTGCCGCGTGATGCGCGCCGATCTGGACTAGCGTGTCGATCTCGGCTCGCCGCGCTTCCCAATTGTGGTGGCCGATAGCCGCGTTCGACAGGGTTGGCGCCCCCGCGACCCGTTGTGCCAGCGTTACCAGCGGCGCGAGCCCGCGAAGGTCGTCGGGCGGCGCGAGAACGAGAAGCTCTGCGATCGTTGCCAAGTCGGCGATGCCGATGTCGATCCTCGCGACCAGTGCCTCGATCCGCTCCCGCAGTCGCTCGCCATCGGTCGGCAGGATCGAGGACAGCCCGACGCCGCGCCAGATATGTTCATCGGCCCGCCCGATCGCGACAATCCGCTCGACCAGTTCGCCGACCACGTCATGTCGTTCGGCGAATGCGTCGGCCGACCATGTTTCGGGCGCATCGAGCGCAATATCACCCGGCTTACAGCCGTCCTGACGCAACCGCGTGAGTTGGCCGACCACCTCATACGGCGTCAGCCCAGACGCTTGGTGCGGGTGGTGCATTCGTTCGGCATGCGCATTCAGCTTGTCGCGTGCCTCACGCAGTCGGACATGCAGCGTCCCGGGATCACGCCCCTTCGGCGCGCCCAGTTCCCAGCTACGCCGCAACTCCTCCAGCAGAGCCCGCTTGTTCGCCTTGTTGCTGTGCAGTTCCAAGCATGCGTCGCCAACACCAGTCGCATCAAGGCGACGCTTCACGACTTCAAGCGCGGCCATCTTCTCCGCGACAAACAGCACGCGTTTCCCGTCGGCAACCGCAGACGCGATGATGTTAGCGATCGTTTGGCTCTTGCCCGTGCCCGGCGGCCCCTGGATGACCATGTCGCGACCACGACGAACCTCATGGACGGTCAGCGCCTGCGAGCTGTCGCTATCTAGGATATGCAGCATATCCGCCGGCGATATGTGCAGATCAATGTTGCTGTCCTCCGCAATCATCGCCTCGTCGGCTTCGAAGCCCTCAGCCAGCAGGCCGCGGATCAATGGGCGCTCAATGATATTGCCGGCAGCTAGCCAATTGTCCGGATCAAGATCGCGATACATCAGAAATTTCGCGAAGGAGAAGAATCCGAGTACAATCTGATCGGCAATGACCTCCCACCCAGGCTTGGACGACACGGCGTCAGCCACTTCGGCGATATAGGCGATGGGATCGAACGCATCGCCGGCCTCGAACACCGGCAGGCGAATGCCCTGTGTGCGATCGAGAAATGCCTCGAGCGACAGGTTCGAAGCATAGTCGTCTTGCCGCACCCGCAACTTGAATTTCTCGCCGGCATTGCCGCGTTCGAGCGACACCGGCACCAGGATAAGCGGCGCATAGCGTATATTTGTCGCATTCTGCGGGTCGATCCATTTTAGCGCGCCAAGAGCTAGGAAGAGGATGTTGACGCCCTGCTCCTCCTCCAAAGTGCGGGCATCATGATAAAGCTCAAGCAGCCGCTTCTGAAGGCCTTTGGGGGTGAAACGGGTTTGAAGGCGGGTATCGGTGTGTCTCGCGCTGACGCCCCGCTCATCGGCCTCTTCATCTTCGGGCTGCGCGAGATCCGCGATCTCATCGACATCCTCATCGATATCGTCGATGAGATCGGCTTCATCGCCGGCGCGCGCCGCCTTCCCCGCGACGAATGTGAATGGACGATTGTCGCGCACAAGAAGCCGAAAGATTTCTGCAGTCTTCTCATCCACGATTTCTACCGCGCGCGCACCCTTGGCAGAACGCGGCATGTTCAGCAGGCGATTGCGTGCGGAAAGGTCGAGAAGTTCGGTACGAGCGCGGTCTAGCTTCTCGCGTATCGGGAGCTTGCTCTGAAAAAGTGATGCGTGCTCGTCAACAGCGTCGCTAACCAAATTTGTCATCATTCCATCCCGCCCCCGATTCGCAGCGCTCATTAACGCTGCGAGCGATGAGCAAGTCTATAGAAGAAGACCGACCAATTTGGACCTGAAAGTATCTGACGAGACGGTTGCTGCATGACATAGCTGGCGTTTGAGGCGGCAAATGTCTGCTCTCCGGCGCAGAATCCACCGAACTGACAGCCCGCTTCCGGCCAACCTCAATCGTTTCCATGGATGTCTTTGACTAGCCCGCCCAAATCGATACTAGTAGATTTCGGGGCAACGCTCCCAGCGATGCGTCACGCGATGCCGTGAGCGCTCGTCACCAAATCTCAACCCACATTGACATTTTGCAGCGCAGCATCTATATGCCGCCCATCGAGGCGTCATGCAGCGTGATCGGACCTGAATTAAGGTCCAAGCTCCGCCTCGGTCGTTTTTAACAGGCTTCCCTTTTCACGCGGGGTGTCACCATCCCCGCCATTCGTGCGTCGATTCGACGCGCCTTGGCCGATTCAGGCTTTAATATTCCCATGTCTTTCGCACATCTCGGCCTTGCCGAACCCCTGGTCCGCGCTCTCGAAGCAAAGGGCTACACCACCCCCACTCCGATCCAGAAGCAGTCGATCCCGACTCTCCTCGAAGGCCGCGACCTGCTCGGCATCGCGCAGACCGGCACCGGCAAGACCGCCGCGTTCGTGCTGCCGTCGATCCAGCGTCTGGTCAATGAAGAGAAGCGCGTACTGCCAACGCATTGCCGCATGCTCGTGCTCGCCCCGACGCGCGAACTGGCCAGCCAGATCGCCGACAGCGCACGCGATTACGGAAAATTCTCCAAGATGTCGGTCGCGACCGTGTTCGGCGGCACCAGCATCAACAAGAACCGCCAGGACATGGCGCGCGGCGTCGATATTCTGGTCGCCACGCCGGGCCGCCTGCTCGACCTGATCGAGCAGCGCTTCGTCAGCCTGGCGACGCTGGAAATCCTCGTCCTCGACGAAGCCGACCAGATGCTCGACCTGGGCTTCATCCATGCGCTGCGCAAGATCGTCCGGATGCTGCCCAAGCAGCGCCAGACCCTGTTCTTCTCGGCGACGATGCCCAACGCGATCCGCGACCTGGCCGACCAGTTCCTGAAGGACCCGGTGACGGTCAAGGTCGCGCCAGTTTCGACCACCGCAGAGCGCGTCGACCAACATGTTACGTTCATCAACCAGGCCGAAAAGCAGGCGCTGCTGACCATCCTGCTGCGTGACGAAGCCGTCGAGCGCGCATTGGTCTTCACCCGCACCAAGCATGGCGCCGATCGCGTCGTGAAGTTACTCGGCCATGCCGGTATCCTCGCCAACGCGATCCATGGCAACAAGAGCCAGCCGCAGCGCGAGCGTGCGCTTGCCGAGTTCAAGGCGGGCAAGGCCAAGGTGCTGATCGCGACCGATATCGCCGCGCGCGGCATCGATGTGACCGGCGTCAGCCACGTGTTCAATTTCGAACTGCCCAATGTGCCTGAGCAATATGTCCACCGCATCGGCCGGACCGCACGGGCCGGCGCGAGCGGCGTGGCGATCAGCTTCTGCGCGAGCGACGAGCGGCCTTACCTGCGCGACATCGAGAAGCTGACGCGCGTCAAGCCGAACGTGATGGAACTGCCCGAGGGCTTCACCGCCGAGGCAGCGAAGATCAAGGCCAACCGTCCGGTCGGTGCCGATGATGAGCGTCGTCGCGACGACAGCGGCCGTCACCGTGCGCCACCGCGCGCAACGCATGCCGCACGTCCGACCGGCCAACGTGCCGAGGGCGCTGGTCGCCCGGCCGGTGGTGGTCGCCCGGAGGGTGCGGGTCGTCCGGCCGGTGGTCATCGTCCCGGTGGCCCGGGCCGCCCCGGCGGCAATGCCGGTCGTCCTGCGGGCGGCGGTCCACGCCGCCAGCATTCGGGTGGCGGGCGCCGTTCGCCAGCGGCCTGAGCTTAACTCCTCTCCGGTAGCGGGGAGGATCAGGTTCGCACCGTCAGCCATTCCTCTTCCGGAGCCCGTGAACTGCGCAAGCGGTTCGCGGGCTCTTCGGTATCTTCATAGCCGATCGCCATGCCGCAAAAGAGCATGCGTTCGCCCGGTGTGGCGAGGAACGACGTGATCGTCTCAGGATACATCGCCCAGCATTCCTGCGAACAGGTCGCGAGGCCGGCCTCCACGCTGAGCAGCATCACATTCTGCAGATACATACCGAGATCGGCCCATTGCGGCGGCCCCATCTGCCGGTCGACGGTGCAGAACAAAGCGGCGGGCGCGCCGAAGAACTGGAAATTGCGCGCGAACCACGTCCGCCGTGCTGCCTTGTCCTCGCGCGGAATGCCGATCGCGCCATACATCGCCTCGCCCACCGCGAAGCGCCGGTCGCGATAGGGCTCGGTCAGCGGCGCGGGATAGATTTGATAGGCCGGTTCCTCGGTTTCGCCGGCAATCAGCTTGGCAGCTACGATCGCTTTCAGTTCGGCGAGCGGCGCACCGCTGATCAGGTCGATATGCCAAGGCTGCAGATTGCCGCCGGTCGCCGCGCGCGCTGCTTTCGTCACGACGCCGCGCAACATGCCCGTATCGACCGGTGTATCGAGGAAACCGCGTACCGACCGACGTTCCGCTACGGCTTCGGACACATTCATGAGCAACGCTCCGCTTGGGGCATCAGACACTCTCCGCATTGGCAATCGCGCCGTTCGGGCGACCCTTGCCGAGCACGCCGGATTGGGCAAGAGAGGTTGCAAATAGGGACTGATAGGAGAGTCGGATGGCCGAGGCATATATCGTGGACGCGGTGCGCACCGCAGGCGGCAGGCGCGGTGGCAAGCTTGCCGGCACCCATCCGGTCGATATGGCGGCGCATGTCCTCGACCAGCTGATCGAACGGACCGGACTCGACGGCGCGGCGGTCGACGATGTGATCATGGGCTGTGTCAGCCAGGGCGGTCAGCAGGCCGGCCAGATCGGCCGAAACGCGGTGCTCGCCGCGAAGAACCTGCCCGACAGCGTGCCCGCCGTGTCGATCGACCGTCAATGCGGATCATCGCAACAGGCAATCCAGTTCGCCGCCCAGGCGATCATGTCGGGCACCCAGGACATCGTCATCGCCGCCGGCGTGGAAAGCATGACGCGCGTGCCGATGGGATCGACCGCGATGCTCCACATGAAGGAAGGTCTGGGCAATTATAAATCGCCGCGGCTCGAGGAGAAATATCCCGGCATCATGTTCAGCCAGTTCATCGGCGCGGAGATGATCGTCAAGAAGCACGGCTTCAACCGCGAACAGCTTGATGCGTTCGCGCTGGAAAGCCACAAGCGCGCGATCGCCGCGACCGAAAGCGGCGCGTTCGAGCACGAGATCGTAGCGATCGATGTCGAGACAACCGAAGGCGTGGAGAGCCACGCCCGAGACGAAGGCATCCGTTACGATGCAACGCTCGAATCGATCGGTTCGGTGAAGTTGCTGCAAGAGGGCGGCGCGATCTCCGCCGCCAATGCCAGCCAGATCTGCGACGGCGCGAGCGCGGTGATGATTGTCAGCGAGGCCGCCTTGAAGGAGCATGGCCTGACCCCGATCGCACGGATCGTCAACCTGACTGTGACCGGCGGTGATCCGGTGATCATGCTTGAAGAACCCTTGTTCGCGACCGATCGGGCGTTGAAGCGCGCGGGCATGAAAATCGACGATATCGACCTTTACGAAGTCAACGAGGCGTTCGCGCCGGTGCCGCTCGCCTGGCTCAAGCATGTCAGCGCTGATCCGGCCAGGCTCAACGTCAATGGCGGCGCGATCGCGCTTGGCCATCCGCTCGGCGCGTCGGGCACCAAGCTGATGGCGACTCTGGTCTACGCGCTGCGCACGCGCGGCAAGCGTTATGGCCTGCAGACGATGTGCGAAGGCGGCGGCATTGCCAATGTGACGATCGTGGAGAAGCTCTGATGAAGCTCGGCAACACCATCTCCGCCGTGGTGACCGGCGGCGCCTCCGGCCTTGGTGAAGCCACTGCGCGGGCGCTTGCGGCGAAGGGCGTCAAGGTCGCGATCTTCGACCTGCAGGGCGAAAAAGGCGAGAAGGTCGCAGCCGATATCGGCGGCATCTTCTGCGAAGTGAACGTCACCTCGGACGAAAGCGTCGACGCCGGCTTTGCCAAGGCGCGCGCGGCGCATGGCCAGGAAAGCGTCCTGGTTTGTTGCGCCGGCACCGGCAATGCGGTGAAGACCGCCAGCCGGTCGAAGGAAGACGGCAGCATCAAGCATTTCCCGCTCGCCGCGTTCGACTGGCTCATCCAGATCAACCTGGTCGGCACATTCCGCTGCGTCGCCAAGTCGGCAGCCGGCATGCTCAGCCTTGAGCCCAGCGAGGATGGCGAGCGCGGCGCGATCGTGATGACCGCGAGCGTCGCCGCCGAGGACGGCCAGATTGGCCAGGCCGCATACTCGGCATCGAAGGGCGGCGTGGTCGGCATGACCCTGCCGATCGCACGCGACCTGATGAGCGAGGGCATCCGGGTCAATACGATCCTGCCCGGCATCTTCAACACGCCGCTGATGCAGGGCGCGCCGCAACCGGTGAAAGACGCGCTCGCCGCCAGCGTGCCGTTCCCCAAGCGGCTCGGCAACGCGCCGGAATATGCCCATCTCGCGCTGACCATGATCGAGAACAGCTATTTCAACGGCGAGGATGTGCGTCTGGACGGCGCGATCCGCATGGCGCCACGCTAAACGGCGCGCTATAAGGCACCGTTCGGTTCGGGTGCCGTCGAAAACGCTGCATTGAGACGGCGTTGCGACGACGCGCGAAGCGAACGGACAGGGGGAGACGACCGATCGCACGACCAGAACCATGGCGGTTAGACCCCGCCAGCTATCCACACAGCGAAGCTATCCAGACCCGGTTCCAGGATCTGGACGTGCTTGGCCATATCAACAATGTCGCGATGGCGGCGCTGTTCGAGAGCGGGCGGGTGCGGTTCAACAAGGCGATGGACCTGTCGGGCTGGCACGGTCATCGCTGGCTCGTCGCCAAGGTCGAGATCAATTATCTCGCCGAGGGGCATTTCCCCGGCGACGTCGAGATCGCGACCGGGGTCGGCGAGATCGGCACGCGCAGCTGGCACCTGTTATCCGTCGCGTTCCAGAATGGCGAGCCGATCGCGACCTGCGACACAGTGATCGTGATGAGCGGCGGCGTTGACGCGACCGCGCTCCCCGTCGATTTTCGCGCGGGGCTGGAGGCACATCGCGTCCGGCACGAGTGAGACGGTTTCGGTCAGGACGAAAGACAGGCATAACCACACCGGCCCCGGCCAGCCCCGCCGCAGGACCGGTGGCGAGCGGTAGCGACGGCATATATCGACATCCTTCACCATCGGGTGGGACGCCCGCCGCGCGCATCGCGTTAGGTTGCTTGTCGATGACGAGGAGCGGCAACAGGCAAGCGATATGAGCTTTTGGGACAGTCGGAGGCAGCGGAGAGCCATTGCCTGCAAATTCGCGCCCTATTTGAGGATTGCGGGGGGCATGGTGTTGGCGGTCTGCGCGCGAATGCTGTGGGTTGCCTATTCGACTCACGCGATCGTCATACCGCTGCGCGGTACGGGGCGTGCTGTGCTGCTGGGACAGGAACCGGGCTCTTTCTGGGCTTCGGTTGAAATCTATCTGTTTGCCAGGATTTGCACCCCCTTTCTTATCGCCACCCAGATCAGCGACGTTCGGTTCGCAAAACGTCTCGAGCGACGAGAATCGGCGGGCTGCCAACGCTAATCCCGGAAAACTGGCGCGCGCTTCTCCATATTGGCCAGCATCGCCTCGACCTGATTGGGCTGGCGGATCACCTTCAATTGTTCGACCGTCTCGGCCTCCAGCATCGTTGCCGGATCGGCATCGTGCGCCATGTTGCACAGCCGCTTCGCGCCACGCACCGCATGCGGGTTACGCGAAGCGATCTCGGCCGCGAGCGGCATCGCCGCGGCGCGGGGATCGGCGGCGATGTGCGAGATGAAGCCATAGCCCAGCGCGTCGTCGGGGCCGAATTCGCGCGCGGTATAGGTCAATTCGCGCAGCACATCGTCACGCACCAGGCTGCGCCATAACGGGAAACCGCCCATGTCGGGGACCAGCCCCCAATGAAGTTCGCGGATCGCGAAGCGCGTGCCCGGCGCGGCGATGCGGATATCGGCGCCCGACATGATCTGAAAACCCCCGCCGAGCGCGACGCCGTGCACCGCGGCGATCACCGGCATGGGCAGCTTGCGCCAGCCGATCGACACTTGCTGCACGAGGTTGGCGCCGTCCCAGAGCCGCGTCGAGAGATCGAGCCCCGATCCACCCCCCGCCATGCTGCCCATATCGAGCCCGGCGCAGAAACCGCGCCCTTCACCCGACAGCACCACGACTCGGACATCGTCCATGCCGGCCAGTTCGTCGATCGCGTCGGCGATGCCCTGAAACATCGCCGGGTCGATCGCGTTCATCTTGTCGGCGCGGGTCAGCCGCACATCGGCGATATGGTCGGCCACGACGATGGATACGCGGTCGTTCATCAGATTTGATCCTTACTCAACACGAACGTCTAATCTCACACGATCCGGCTGCCGCTCTCGCCCCAATAGCGATCGCGGAGCAACCTCTTGTACAATTTACCCGTCGCATGGCGGGGCAATTCCTCGGCGAAGTCGATCTGGCGCGGGGTCTTCACGCCCGACAGTTCGACGCGGCACCAGGCGGTCAGCTCGGCGGCGAACGCCGGGCTTGCTTCAGCCATGTCGACCGGCTGCACCACCGCGATGACGCGCTCGCCCATCTCCGCGTCCGGCCCGCCGATCACCGCGACATCGGCGACGCGCGGATGGGTGATCAGGCGGTTCTCGATCTCCTGCGGATAAATGTTCACCCCGCCCGAGATGATCATGAAGCTCTTGCGGTCGGTGAGGTAGAGAAAGCCATCGGCATCGGTCCGCCCGATATCGCCGAGCGTGGTCCAGCCCTTCGCGTTGCGCGCCTCGGCGGTCTTGGCCGGGTCGTTGTGATATTCGAACACCCCGCCGCCTTCGAAATAGATCAGCCCCTCTTCGCCGGAGCCAAGCTCCTCGCCCGCTTCGCTGCAGATGTGCAATGCGCCATAGGCCGCCTTGCCGACCGAGCCCGGATGGGCGAGCCATTCGGCCGAATTGATGGTGGTCAGGCCATTCCCTTCCGACCCGGCATAATATTCGAACAGGACCGGGCCCCACCATTCGATCATCGCCCGTTTGACCGGCACCGCGCACGGCGCCGCGGCGTGGATCGCGACCTTCAGAGTCGACAAATCGTGACGGGCGCGCGCCGCTTCGTCGAGTTTCAGCATGCGCACGAAATGCGTCGGCACCCATTGGCTCGCGGTGATGCCGTAACGCTCGATCGCAGCGAGCGCAGATTCGGGAGTGAAATGCTGCATCATCACCACCGTTCCGCCAAGCCGCATCACGGTCATCGACCAGCGCAACGGCGCCGCGTGATAGAGCGGCGCCGGGCTGAGATAGATAGTGTCGGGGCCAAGGCCATAGAGCCCCTGTGCGAGAATCATCAGCACATTGGGCGCGGCGATCGCCGGATCCTCGGGCAGCGCGACGCGCACGCCCTTCGGCCGGCCGGTGGTGCCCGAGGAATAGAGCATGTCGACGCCGGCGCGTTCGTCGATAATCGGCGTATCGGGCATCGCCGCGACCCCCGCGTTCCAGTCTTCCCAGCCCGGTACCCCGCCGATCGCCAGACCGATACAGCCCGATAGGTCGATCTTTTCCGCGATGTCGGCCAGCGCGGATGACGCGACGAGCAGCTTTGCCCCGGAATCGCGCAGGATATAATCGACCTCCGGCGCGGTCAGTTTCGACGAGATGCAGACGTAAAACAGCCCCGAACGCTGCGCGCCCCAGGCGATGTCATAGAATTCGGGGACATTGTCGAGGAACAGCGCAATCGTGTCGCCCGCTGCCAGTCCGCGCGCGCGGAACAATTGCGCGGCACGATTCGAGCGGCGATCTAGTTCGCCATAACTGACCAACTCGCCAGTCTCCGCGACGACCAGTGCCGGCTTGTCCGGGGTCGCTGCGCCATGGATGCTGGGATGCATCCGCCTCTCCTCGTTTTGTTTTGCAACTGAATGCTAGACGGCACCGCCACCTCTCGCAACGCCCGAATTTCGGCTGTGCCGGCCGGGCGCGACGCTTGCCTTGGCCGCATCGCGGTGTAGAGCGCGCATCATGACCACCGGCTTTGCCTTCGATCCCAAACGCTTCCTGCGCAACGGCGCCGGCGGACATGGCCGCCGTATCGGCTTGTATTACCAGGCTCATGGCCCGGACTGGGTCGAACTCGCCTTGCCGTATAGCGAGGAACAGATCGGCGACCCGGGAAGCGGCGTGATCGCGTCGGGCCCGATCCTGTCGATGATGGACATGGCGACGAGCATGTCGGTGTGGCTCAAACTCAACGCGTTCCGCCCGCATGCGACGCTCGACCTGCGCGTCGATTACCTGCGCCCGGCGACTCCCGGCAAGACGGTGATCGGACGCGGCGAATGCTATCGACTGAGCCGCTCGATCGCGTTCGTGCGCGGCACAGCGCATGACGGCGACCCGGCCGACCCACTGGCGCATGTCGCGGGCACTTTCATGGCGCCGGAGGGCTATCGCTGATGCTGCCGCCATATGCCGATTTGCTCGGGCTGACGGTCGACCCGGACAGCCATGACGGTGCGCCGGTGCTGATCATGCCGTTCGGTGATGAAATACTGGGGCGCCCCGGCTTCCTGCACGGCGGCGCGATCAGCGGGCTGATGGAGATGGCGGCGATCGCCGCGCTCCAGCATGCGCTGGCCAGCGACGGCGGCGGCCGGATCAAGCCGATCAACGTCACGGTCGATTTCATGCGCGGCGGGCGCGACAAACCGACGCGCGCGCGGGGTGTCGTCACCAGGCTCGGCACCCGCGTCGCCAATGTCGAGGCGACGGCGTGGCAGGACGATCCCGTCAAGCCGATCGCGGCTGCGCGGATGAATTACCTAGTGATGAGGGATTAGCTCGCTCCTCCTCGGCACGGGGAGGGGGACCGCGAAGCGGTGGAGGGGGCGTGCCAAGCAGCGTTCCGCTTGGGGAGAGCCCCTCTATCATTTGCTGAAGAAGCAAATGGTCCCCCTCCCCGTGCCGGGGAGGACTTAGCTCTTTGGCGTCAGCTTGATCAGCCGACCCTGCGATCCGTCGCTGCCATCCTCCAATACCCAGATCGCACCGTCCGGCCCCTGTTCGACCTCGCGAATGCGTGCGCCCATGTCCCATTGGTCGCCCTTTTTCGCATTGGTGCCGTCGAGATCGACGCGCAGCAGCGCCTGCGACGACAGGCCGCCGATGAACGCATCACCCTTCCATGCCGGAAACAGATCGCCCGAATAGATCATCAGCCCAGCGGGCGAGATTGACGGGTTCCACCAGACCTTGGGCACTTCGAAGCCGTCGCCGGACTTGTGATCGGGGATATCGCGACCGTCATAATGGCTGCCGTTCGACGCCTTGGGCCAACCGTAATTCTTCGCAGCGACGATCAGATTGACCTCGTCGCCGCCCTTCGGGCCCATTTCCTGTTCCCACAGATTGCCCGCCGAATCGAACGCGATGCCGAGCAGGTTACGGTGGCCATAGCTCCAGATCGCCGGGTCGAAACCCTGCGCGGCGAGCGGATTGTCGGCGGCGGGTTTGCCGTCGGGGGTGAGGCGCAAGACCTTGCCGAGCGTGGCCTTGGTATCCTGTGCGGGGTCGAATTTCTGCCGTTCGCCATTGGTGAAGAAGAGGTATTTGCCGTCGGGCGAAAAGGCGATGCGGCCCGAATAATGGCCGTCCCCAGCGACATAAGGATGCGCGCGGAAGATCACCGCGACATCATCCAGCTTGCTCGCGTCGGCGGCCAGATGACCCCGCGCCAGCGCGACCCCTTTGCCGCCCGGCCCTTTTTCCGAAAAGCTGAAATAGACCATTCGGTCCTGACCGAATCCGGGCGAAAGGACGACGTCCATCAGCCCACCCTGCCCCGCGTCGTCGACCGGCAGCGTACCCTTCACTGTCGATGCCTGTTTGCCGTCGGCCGAGACCAGCTTCAACTGCCCTGCTTTCTCGGTCACAAGCATCCGTCCATCGGGCAGGAAAGTCATCGCCCAGGGCGAATCGAAATCGGTCGTGACGGTCTTGGTGAAGGGCAGCTCGCCGCTGGCGGTTGCAGGCGCGGCCTGGTTCGCGCTGCAGGCGATCAGCAGGATGGGGAGGCTCAGGTAAAGCGGGCGCATATCGTCTCTCCGGTCGGTCGATCTGGTCCGATAACGCGCCGCCGCGCCGGTGGATGCCCCACTGGTTCGGCGCCCGCTTGCCAGTCTTGTGCGATCCGCCTATATCGCACTCGCGCTCTCTCTACATCGTTGATTGATGAAGAGGCTGCGGGCTCCGGCTCGCGGCGGCGCCGAGACGTATTCATTCGGAGAACAGATGGCGGATCTCGCCAAATTGACGGCCCTGATCGAACCCGAGGCACAGGCTTTGGGTTTTGACTTGGTGCGCGTGAAATTGTTCGGCGGAGCCGGCGATATCACCCTGCAGGTGATGGCCGAGCGCCCCGACACGCGCCAGCTGACGATCGATGATTGTGCCGAGCTGTCGCGTCGCATCTCCGACTTGCTCGACGAGGCGGACCCGATCGAGAGCGAATATCGCCTCGAAGTGTCCTCACCGGGAATCGACCGGCCGCTGACGCGACTGACCGACTTCGCCGATTGGGAAGGGCATGAAGCGCGCATCGTGCTGACCGCGCCGGTCGAGGGGCGCAAGCAGCTGACCGGCAATCTCGCCGGGGTCGAAGGCGACCGCATCACGATCGACGTGAACAAACACGTGCCCATGACGATCGGTTTCAATCAGGTTGCCGACGCCAAATTGCTGTTCACTGACCGGCTGCTCGCCGCGACCAAGCCGCTGTCGGTCGAGGGCGCGGACGAAGAAGAATTCGAAGAGCTTACCGATGACGACGCCGAAAGCGTCGAACCCAATTCCAATCTGAGTGAGAGGCAAGACTGATGGCCACTGCCGTTTCCGCCAACAAGGCAGAATTGATCGCGATCGCGAATGCTGTCGCGACCGAGAAGATGATCGACCGTGCGATCGTGATCGAGGCGATGGAAGACGCGATTCAACGCGCTGCCCGTGCCCGCTACGGCGCCGAGAACGACATCCGCGCGAAGCTCGACCCCAATACTGGTGATCTTCGCTTGTGGCGCGTCGTCGAAGTGGTCGAGGCGGTCGATGATTATTTCAAGCAGGTCAATCTGAAGGAAGCGCAGAAGCTCCAGGCCGGTGCCGTGGTCGGCGATTACATCGTCGATCCGCTGCCCCCGATCGAGTTCGGCCGCATCGCCGCACAGGCCGCCAAGCAGGTGATCTTCCAGAAGGTCCGCGACGCCGAGCGCGAGCGCCAGTTCGAGGAATTCAAGGATCGCATGGGTGAGATCATCACCGGTGTGGTGAAGCGCGTCGAGTTCGGTCACGTCGTGGTCGATCTGGGCCGCGCCGAAGGCGTCATCCGCCGCGACGCGCAGATTCCGCGTGAAGTGGTGCGCGTCAACGACCGTATCCGTTCACTGATCCTCAACGTGCGCCGCGAGAATCGTGGGCCGCAGATCTTCCTGAGCCGTGCGCATCCCGACTTCATGAAGAAGCTGTTCGCGCAGGAAGTGCCCGAAATCTATGACGGCATCATCG
Organism: Sphingomonas sp. UYAg733; assembly: GCF_054057355.1. Lineage (NCBI taxonomy): Bacteria > Pseudomonadati > Pseudomonadota > Alphaproteobacteria > Sphingomonadales > Sphingomonadaceae > Sphingomonas > Sphingomonas sp. UYAg733. Next base: position 809,079 of record NZ_JBSRZE010000001.1, on the reverse strand, counting down.
AGATCAAGGCGGCCGCGCGCGACCCGGGCAGCCGTGCCAAGATCGGCGTCATCTCGCACGATTCGAGCATCGACCCGGTCGGCGCCTGTGTCGGCATGAAGGGCAGCCGCGTGCAGGCTGTCGTGCAGGAGATGCAGGGCGAGAAGATCGACATCATCCCCTGGTCGCCGGACACCGCGACCTTCGTGGTCAACGCATTGCAGCCGGCATCGGTCAGCCGTGTCGTGATCGACGAGGAAGAAGATCGCATCGAGGTCGTCGTGCCCGACGATCAGCTTTCGCTGGCGATCGGCCGTCGCGGCCAGAATGTCCGTCTCGCCAGCCAGCTGACCGGCAAGGCGATCGATATCCTGACCGAGGCCGATGCGTCCGAGAAGCGCCAGAAGGAATTCGCCGAGCGCACCGAGATGTTCCAGACCGAGCTCGACGTCGATGAGACGCTCGCTCAGCTGCTCGTCGCCGAAGGCTTTGGCGCGCTGGAAGAGGTCGCTTATGTCGAAGCTGAGGAAATCGCCGGAATCGAAGGGTTCGATGAGGATCTCGCCGCCGAGCTGCAGAGCCGCGCAACCGAAGCGCTCGAGCGTCGCGAGGAAGCCAATCGCACCCTCCGCCGCGAAATGGGCGTGTCGGATGAGCTGGCGACCATGCCGCATCTCAACGAGGCGATGCTGGTCACGCTCGGCAAGGCCGGTATCCTGACGCTCGACGACCTCGCCGATCTGGCGACCGACGAGCTGGTGCAGAAGAAGCGCCAGGAACAGCGCCGCCGCGCCGAGAGCGAGAACAAGCGTCCCGAGGACAAGGGCGGCGTGCTCGGCGAATATGGCCTGTCGGACGAACAGGGCAACGAAATCATCATGGCCGCACGCGCGCACTGGTTCGAAGATGAAGAAGCGGCTCCGGTCGCCGACGCGTCGGAGGAGAGCGAAGCGTAATGCCATTTGTCAGCATCCGCATATCGGGAACCGCGACGCGCGATCAGAAAGCGGGGATCGTCGCCGACGTCACCGCTTCGCTGGTCTCGCGCCTCGGCAAGAATCCGGGAGCGGTGCAGATCGTGATCGAAGAGGTGTCGACGGAGAATTACGGTGCGGGGGGTCAGCTGATCGCCGACCGTGACGCGCCGCAAACGACGCCTTTGAGGGAGGACGCGCATGCGGTTCCCTCACAATGACGCGCTAGGGCTTCCGACATTCCCCCACTGCCTCGGACAGGTTCCGGGGTTCGCAGTGCTGCGGGTGGAGGCGCGCGCATGACCGCCGCCGATCCGATCCGCCGCTGCATCCTGCTCGGCGACCGCGCGCCGCGCCATGCGCTGGTGCGGCTCGCTTTGTCACCGGACGGCGACATCCTCCCCGATGTTCGCGCCAAGGCGCCCGGGCGTGGCGCATGGATCGGCGTGACCAGGGCCGAACTTGCAACCGCGATTGCCAAAGGCAAGCTGAAAGGCGCGCTCGCGCGAGCCTTCAAGACCGGGCCGATCATCGTACCCGACGACCTGCCGGCAAAGATCGAGGCCGCGCTGGAACGTGCCGCGCTCGACCGGCTCGGGCTCGAATCGCGTTCCGGCGGTCTGTTCTCGGGTTCGGACAAGATCGAAACCGCGGCGCGCTCGGGCAAGCTTCATTTACTGCTCCACGCGTCCGACGCGGGGACCGATGGCAACCGCAAGCTTGACCAGGCGTGGCGCGTCGGCAACGACGAAGAAGGCAGCGACCGCAGGGGCTTGGTTCTCCCGGTACCGCGCACCATATTGGCCGTGGCACTGGGCCGCCAAAATGTGGTACATATAGGCCTGACTGATCCCGATGCGGCCAAGAGGGTGGGCGAAGCGCTCCACCGCTGGCTGCATTTCATCGGCCCTGACCCATCTCCCGTGCCTTGCGAAACGGCCTCGCAGGGCGCATCGGCTGTCGGCAACGACGCCGACGACCAAGTGAACGACCCGGCCGACGAGAATTACGAGGAATCCGAGTGAGCGATACGGACAACGAGAAGCCGAAACTGGTCATGCGCGCGCCGCTGGGCGTGAAACGCACGATCGAGACGGGCCAGGTGAAGCAGAGCTTCAGCCATGGCCGCCAGAATACCGTGCAGGTGGAGGTGAAGCGGCGCCGTATCCTCGGTCCTGCGGCAACGCCGGCGGCGCCAGCCGTCGAACCGACAGCAGCCCCAGCGCCGGTCGCACCGCCAGCCCCGCGTGCGCCCGCACCAGCGCCGGTTTCGCCGGCCAATTCTCTGCTGTCGCGCCAGGAGCTTCAGACCAAGCTACTGCGCGAAGCCGACGAATCGCGCATGAATGCGCTTGAGGAATCGCGCCGTCGCGAAGAGCGTGATCGCATCGAGGCGGCCGATGAGGCACGTCGCCGCGCCGAGGAAGCGCGCCTGGCTGGCGACGCCCCGGATTCGCCCGCCGCGCCCGAACCTGTCCCGGCACCCGAGCCGGCACCGGTCGCGATCGAAACCGCGACTCCGGCACCGGTTGCTGCGGCCCCCGTTCCGACCGCACCCGTCCCAACGGCACCGGTTGCCGTTGCGGCACCGCCGCTGCCGCCGGCACCGATCGGCATCACGCTCGACCCGAGTATGCCGGCACCGCGCCGCTTCACACCGGTCGCGCGTCCCGAACGTCCGCGTCCGCCGCCACCACCGCCCGCCGCCGCTCCGGCAGCCCCGGCACCGACTGCGACCGCCGGCGCCAACAATAATTCGCCAGCGGCGCCAGCCGCCGGTTTGATCAAGCGCGCCGGTGAGACCGTGCCGCGCACCGGCTTGCGTGACCGTAAGGGCGGCGACGATCGCCGCACTGCGGGCAAGCTGACCGTCAACCGCGCGCTCGGCGATGGTGATGGCGCACGCGCGCGCAGCCTCGCCGCGCTCAAGCGGGCACGCGAAAAGGAACATCGCCGCATGGGCGGCCCGCGCGAAGCGCAGGCCAAGCAGATCCGCGACGTCGTGGTGCCGGAAGCGATCACCGTGCAGGAACTCGCCAACCGCATGGCGGAAAAGGGCGCGGACTTGGTCAAGGCGTTGTTCAAGATGGGCATGCCCGTCACGATCAACGAGACGATCGACCAAGACACGGCCGAGTTGCTGGTGACCGAATTCGGCCACAACATCACACGCGTCAGTGATTCGGACATCGATCTCGCGATCGATACCGAGGAAGGCGTGGACGGCGCCGCCGTGCCGCGTCCCCCGGTCGTCACGATCATGGGCCATGTCGATCACGGCAAGACCTCGCTGCTCGACGCGCTGCGCGGTACCGATGTCGTGAAGGGCGAGGCCGGTGGCATCACCCAGCATATCGGTGCCTATCAGGTCACGCTGAAAGACAAGTCGAAGGTCACGTTCCTCGACACGCCGGGGCATGAGGCGTTCACCGAAATGCGCGCGCGCGGCGCCAATGTGACGGATATCGTCGTGCTGGTCGTCGCCGCCGACGACGGCCTGAAGCCACAGACGATCGAGGCGATCAGCCATACCAAGGCGGCCGGCGTGCCGATGATCGTGGCGATCAACAAGATCGACAAGCCGGATGCCAACCCGCAAAAGGTGCGTGAGGCACTGCTCCAGTACGAAGTGATCGTCGAGGAGATGTCGGGCGATGTGCAGGATGTCGAAGTTTCGGCGCTGCAGAAGACCGGCCTCGACCAGCTGGTCGAAAAGATCCAGCTCCAGGCCGAACTGCTTGAACTGAAGGCCAACCCCGATCGCGCCGCCGAAGGCACTGTGATTGAGGCCAAGCTCGACAAGGGCCGTGGTCCGGTCGCGACGATCCTGGTCAGCCGTGGCACGCTGAAGGTCGGCGACGTGTTCGTCGTCGGCGCCGAAAGCGGCAAGGTCCGGGCGATGACCAACGACAAGGGTCAGCAGATCAAAGAAGCCGGTCCGTCGATGCCGGTCGAGGTTCTCGGCCTGTCGGGCGTGCCGCGTGCCGGCGACCCATTCTCGGTCGTCGAGAACGAAGCGCGCGCGCGCGAAGTCGCGGAATATCGCCAGAGCGTGATCACCAACAAGCGCACCACGTCGGCCCCGGCCAGCCTGGAGAGCATGTTCTCCGCGCTCAAGGACAAGCAGGCGATCGAATATCCGCTGGTGGTCAAGGCCGACACGCAAGGGTCGGTCGAGGCGATCGTGTCGTCGATCAACAAGATCTCGACCGACGACATCAAGGCACGCGTGCTTCATTCAGGCGTCGGCGGCATCACCGAGAGCGACGTGACCCTGGCTGGTGCCAGCGGCGCGCCGATCATCGGTTTCAATGTCCGCGCCAATTCCAAGGCGCGCGAGATCGCCGAACGCCAGAAGGTCGCGCTCAAATATTATGACGTGATCTACGACCTGATCGACGAGATCAGGGCGGGCATGGCGGGCGAGCTTGGCCCCGAGGCGTTCGAAACGGTCGTCGGCCGCGCCGAAATCCGCGATGTCTTCTCCGCCGGCAAGCACGGCAAGGCGGCGGGTCTGCTGGTCACCGAAGGCACCATCCGCAAGGCGCTCAAGGCTCGTATCACGCGCGACGACGTCATCATCTACCAAGGCGAAATCGCATCACTGCGGCGCTTTAAGGACGATGTTGCCGAGGTTCGCGCCGGGCTGGAGTGCGGCGTGACGTTCACGCAGAACTTCGTCGATATCAAGCCGGGCGACTTCCTCGAAACCTTCGAGGTCGAACTGCGCGAACGGACGCTGTAATCACCACTCCCCCTGCCCGCTTGCGGGAGGGGGCCGGGGGGTGGGCCTCCGCTATCGACGTATCACCATGTCGCGGCCGGGAGCCCACCCCCGGCCCCTCCCGTAAGAACGGGAGGGGAGAAAGAGTATGAAGTCAGCCGAAACCCCCGAAGCCCGTTCCGTTCGCGCCCTGCGCGTGGGTGAACAGATGCGTCATACACTGTCCGACATCCTCGCGCGCGGTGACGTGCATGACGAGACGCTGGCCAAACACTTGGTGACAGTCACCGAAGTGCGCATGTCGCCCGACCTGCGCCATGCGATGGTTTTCGTGAAGCCGTTGCTCGGCAAGGACGAGGAAGCGGTGCTCAAGGCGCTGCGCACTAACACCGCCTATCTGCAGCGTGAGGTCGCGGCGCGGGTAAAGATTAAATATGCCGCGAAGCTGAAATTCCTGGCCGACGAGAGCTTCGACGAGGGCAGCCATATCGACCAGTTGTTGCGCACGCCGCATGTTGCGCGGGATCTTGAAGCATCCGCCGACGATTGATCGCGGCAGCCGCGCGTGGAACAAGCGCGGCATGGCCAAGCTCTATTTCTACTATGCCTCGATGAATGCGGGGAAATCGACCACCCTTCTGCAGGCCGATTTCAACTATCGCGAGCGCGGCATGCGCACGATCCTGTTCACTGCGGCGATCGACGACCGGTTCGAGGCGGGCACGGTGACTTCGCGGATCGGCCTGGGTGCCGATGCGATCGCGTTCGAACGCGACACCGATCTGGTCGCGGTCGTCCATCGCGAGGGCGAGGCGCCGCCGGCGTGCGTCCTGGTCGACGAAGCGCAATTCCTGACAGCGGTGCAGGTCGATCAGCTCGCGCATCTCGCCGATGTGAAGGGCATTCCGGTGCTCGCTTACGGCCTGCGCACCGATTTCCTCGGGCGGCTGTTCGAGGGTAGCGCGCGATTGCTCGCCATCGCCGACTCGCTGATCGAGATCAAATCGGTCTGCGCATGCGGGCGCAAGGCGACGATGAACCTGCGCGTCGATGCCGAGGGCCGCGCGGTCGCCGCAGGCGCGCAGACCGAGATCGGCGGCAACGACCTTTATATCGCACTATGCCGTCGCCATTTCAGCGAGGCGCTTGCGGCCGATCCCCGGCCTGTTTTCTGAAGAACCCGAACCCCAAAGAACCGAACCCCAAAGAACCGAACCAATGAACGATCCGAACATTATCTACACGATCGCGGTGTGGCTCATCCCACTCATCATCGCGATCGTCTTCCACGAAGTCGCGCATGGTTATGTCGCGCGAATCTTCGGCGATCGTACCGCCGAGCAGCGTGGCCGGCTGTCGCTCAATCCGATCCGGCATGTCGACCCGATTGGCACGCTGGTCGTGCCGCTGGTGCTCGCGCTCGCCCATGCACCGATTTTCGGCTGGGCAAAACCGGTGCCGGTGGTCGCGCGGCGATTGCGCAATCCGCGCGTGCATATGATGCTCGTCGCGTTGGCGGGCCCCGCGACCAACCTTTTCCTCGCCGCGCTGGCCGCAGCCCTGCTTGGCGGCACCGTCGCGATGCTGGGCGGCGTGCCCGATGGCTATGGGGCGACCCGCTTCGTCGTCGACAATCTGCTCAACTTTCTGATGATCAACGTCTTTCTGGCGATCTTCAACTTGATCCCGCTGCCGCCGTTCGATGGCGGGCATGTCGTCGAGGGGCTGTTGCCGCGATCGTTGGCGGTGCAATATTCGAAGCTCGCACGGTTCGGATTCCCCTTGTTGCTTTTCCTGATCGTCATCCTGCCAGCGATCGCGCCCGGTGCGGATGTCGTCGGGCGCGTGGTCACACCGATCGCCCAGGCGGTGGTCGGCTTCTTCCTCCGCCTCGCGCAGCTCGGCGTGTAACCGGCGATGCATGGCTGGATCATCCTCGACAAACCTCTTGGCCTTGGCTCTACCCAAGCCGTCTCAGCAGTAAAACGTGCGCTGCGCCAAGGCGATTATGGCAAGTTCAAGGTCGGACATGGCGGGACGCTCGATCCGCTCGCGTCTGGCGTGCTGCCGATCGCGGTCGGCGAAGCGACCAAGCTCGCCGGGCGGATGCTCGACAGCGACAAGGTCTATGATTTCACCGTCACGCTCGGCGTGCAGACCGACACGCTCGATGCCGAGGGTGTCGAGATCGCGGCTTCGGGTGTGCGACCGACGACAGCGCAGGTTGAGGCGGTGCTGCCGCGCTTCACCGGGCCGATCGATCAGGTGCCGCCAGCTTATTCCGCGCTGAAGGTCGATGGCGAGCGTGCCTATGACCTGGCGCGTGCCGGCGAAGACGTGGTGCTGGCGAGCCGGGCGGTGACGATATTTTCTCTACGATCCTCCCCGGAACGGGGAGGGGGACCAGCGCAGCTGGTGGAGGGGGTGGGCCGGAAGCGTAGCGGTTGTGAAAGTCCCCCTCCACCATTTGCTGAAGGAGCAAATGGTCCCCCAACCCGTTCCGGGGAGGAGCTAAGCTCCATCACTCTCACCGCCCATGTCTCCAAAGGCACCTATATCCGCAGTCTCGCGCGCGACATCGCGCTGGCACTTGGCACGGTCGGCCATGTCACCATGCTGCGGCGCATCAAGGCCGGCCCGTTCACGCTCGAAAATGCGATATCGCTGGACAAATTGGCGGAACTCGGTAATGCGCGCGGGCTTGAACAGATACTCCTGCCGTTGAGGGCGGGGCTGGACGACATCCCGGCTCTACCCCTCACCCCCGATCAGGCAGGGGCGCTCCGCCAGGGGCGTGTTCTGACCGGGATTGCCAATGACGATGGCCTCCACTTCGCGGTGCTGGATGATGTTCCGGTCGCGCTGGTCGAGGTTCAGGACCAGTCGGTCCATGTCGTACGAGGCTTCAACCTATGACGATGTCGAAGGAAAATGCATGACGATCACCGCAGAGCGCAAGGACGCGCTCGTCAAGGAACATGGCCGTATCGAAGGCGATACCGGCAGCCCCGAAGTCCAGGTCGCGATCCTCACCGAGCGCATTCGCAACCTGACCGAGCACTTCAAGGGCCACAAGAAAGACAATCATTCGCGCCGCGGGCTGCTGATGATGGTCAACAAGCGCCGCAGCTTGCTCGACTATCTCCGCCACAAGGACGGTGCCCGCTACACCGATCTCATCGCGAAGCTCGGGCTTCGCAAGTAACACGGACGGCCCCCGAAAGGGGGCCGTTTCGCTATTCGGCAACCGGCAATTCGGCCGGTTTCCCCGAACCCCCTTCCCGCCGAATGAACGGCCGGTGGAAGGGACAAGCCGGGCCATTATCGGCTCGCAGACAGGCCCCGCGCGCATTGGGCGTGCGGAGTGAAGGAAATAAAATGTTCGATACGAAAACTGTAAGCACCCAGTGGGGCGGCAAGACCCTCACGCTGGAAACGGGCCGCGTTGCCCGTCAAGCCGATGGCGCGGTCATCGCGACGCTCGGCGAAACCGTCGTGCTGTGCGCCGTCACCGCCGCCAAGTCGGTCAAGGAGGGGCAGGATTTCTTCCCGCTCACCGTTCACTACCAGGAAAAATTCTCGGCTTCGGGGCGCATCCCCGGCGGCTTCTTCAAGCGTGAGCGCGGCGCGACCGAAAAGGAAACGCTGACCAGCCGCCTGATCGATCGTCCGATCCGTCCGCTCTTCCCGGAAGGCTTTTACAACGAGATCAACGTGATCTGCCAGGTTCTCAGCTATGATGGCGAGAACGAGCCCGACATCCTCGCGATGGTCGCGGCGTCGGCGGCATTGACCATTTCGGGCGTGCCGTTCATGGGTCCGATCGGCGCCGCACGCGTCGGTTATGTCGACGGCGAATACATCCTCAACCCGACCACCGAAGTGAGCAAGTCGGGCGAGCTCGACCTGGTCGTCGCCGCCACCGGCGATGCCGTGATGATGGTGGAATCCGAAGCCAAGGAGCTGTCGGAAGAAATCATGCTCGGCGCGGTGCAATTCGCGCACAAGGCATGCCGCGAAGTCGCCAATCTGGTCATCGATCTGGCCGAACAGGCCGCCAAGGATCCGTGGGAAATGGCCGCTCAGGCTGATCTCTCGGCCGCCAAGGATAAGCTGAAGAAGCTGATCGGCAAGGACATCGCCGCCGCTTATAAGGTGACCGACAAGTCCAAGCGTTCGAACCTGCTCAACGAAGCACGCGCCAAGGGCAAGACGGCCTTCGCCGACGCCGCCCCGCAGGATCAGATGGCCGCGGGCAAGCTGATGAAGAAGCTGGAAGCGGAAATCGTTCGCGGCGCCATCCTCAAGGACGGCAAGCGTATCGACGGCCGCACCACCACGCAGATCCGTCCGATCGAAGCGATGGTGCACTTCCTGCCGCGCACCCATGGTTCGGCGCTGTTCACTCGCGGTGAAACGCAGGCGATCTGCACCACCACCTTGGGCACCAAGGAAAGCGAGCAGATGATCGACGGGCTGACCGGCCTGTCCTACGAAAACTTCATGCTGCACTATAACTTCCCGCCTTATTCGGTCGGTGAAGTGGGTCGCTTCGGCGCCCCCGGTCGTCGTGAAGTCGGTCATGGCAAGCTCGCCTGGCGCGCGCTGCACCCGGTGCTGCCGACCAAGGAAGAGTTCCCCTACACGATCCGCGTTCTGTCGGACATCACCGAATCGAACGGCTCTTCGTCGATGGCGACGGTGTGCGGCGGTTCGCTGAGCATGATGGATGCCGGCGTGCCGCTGAAGCGCCCGGTCTCGGGTATCGCGATGGGCCTGATCCTGGAGGGCAAGGACTTCGCGGTGATCAGCGACATCCTTGGTGATGAGGATCACCTTGGCGACATGGACTTCAAGGTTGCAGGCACGTCCGAGGGCATCACCACGATGCAGATGGACATCAAGATCGCCGGCATCACCGAAGAGATCATGCGCAAGGCTTTGGACCAGGCCAAGGAAGGCCGCGCGCACATCCTCGGCGAAATGGCCAGGGCGCTCGACCACACGCGTGAAGAGCTGTCGGCGCATGCACCGCGCATCGAGACGATCACGATCGACAAGTCGAAGATCCGTGACGTGATCGGCACCGGCGGCAAGGTGATCCGCGAGATCGTCGCCACCACCGGCGCCAAGGTCGACATCGACGATGAGGGCGTGATCAAGGTGTCGTCATCCGACACCGCGCAGATCGAAGCAGCGATCAAGTGGATCCGTGGCCTGGTCGAAGAGGCCGAAGTCGGCAAGGTTTATGACGGCAAGGTCGTCAACCTGGTCGATTTCGGTGCGTTCGTGAACTTCATGGGCGGCAAGGACGGTCTCGTTCACGTCTCTGAAATCCGCAACGAGCGCGTCGAGAAGGTCTCGGACGTCCTGAGCGAAGGCCAGGAAGTCAAGGTCAAGGTCCTCGAGATCGATCCGCGCGGCAAGGTTCGCCTGTCGATGCGCGTCGTCGACCAGGAAACTGGCGCCGAGCTGGAAGACAGCCGCCCCGCACGCGAACCGCGTGAAGGCGGTGACCGTGGCGACCGTGGTCCTCGCCCGCCGCGCCGTGACGGCGATGGTGCCAGGGATGGTGGACGTGGCCCGCGCGGCGATGGCGGCGGCCGTGGTGACCGTGGTCCACGCCGTGACGGTGGTGATCGTGGCCCGCGTCGCGAAGGCGGCGGTGACCGTGGTCCGCGTCCCGAGCGTTCGGGCGGTAACGATGCCAATGACGATGGGGGCCCAGCGCCGGAATTCGCGCCGGCCTTCCTGACCGGCGATCGCGACTAAGCTCAACCGCGAGTGCGCAATAGAAGAGGGGTCCGGGAAACCGGGCCCCTTTTTCTTGGCCGAAGCACCGTGCGTTCATCCGATCCATTCGTGCTGGGCATTGATCGCTTTGGCGAGGCCATCGCGCGGACTCATGGAAGGACATTTTTTGGCGCGATAACCTCATCGACCATGCTGTGGCTCAAGCGAAAAAATCTCCGCGCGCTCGCGTTCGGCCGCGGCGATAAATTAAGTACCTGATATACAACAATATTATTACACTGGCCTCCTGTCGGCGATACCGCCCGAGATACTTCACATAACGGTGTGTCATATCTCCCGCAGCCCGTCCTACAGGACTGTCGCCGACGGCGATTCAACCGTCACGCCGAATCTGCAAGACATCACTTGCCCGCTTCGAGCCGGCTCGCTCTTTTCCATAGTCGGAACAACATTTGTCACAGGCACGAGCGCAAGGGCCTGGCACATGAGTGGAGGCGTGCGCTGGGACCTGGATATAATGCTGGGCGCTGTAACCTGATAAAGTATCAAGGATAGCAAACAGGTTTGTAATACAAACCATAATATACTATCAGCCGCCCATCCGATTGGGAGGTTTTAATGACCGACGAACAGAATACCGACAGACTGCACGCGCTGGACGCCGTGCGCGCGGGCGCGTTGCTGCTCGGTATCGCATTCCACGCATCCGTTTCCTTCATTCCCGGTACCCAGATCTGGCCGGTCGCCGATATCTCTCGCAGCCCCGCCCTTGCCGTCGCCTTCTTCGTCCTGCACCTCTTCCGCATGACGGCGTTTTTCCTCATCGCGGGTTATTTCGGACGCATGATGCTGGTGCGGCAGGGCACGGGCGGTTTCGTGCGCGACCGTCTGAAGCGCATCGCCCTGCCACTGGTGGTGGGATGGCCGGTTCTGTTCGCGGCGATCGTCGCGGTGGTCATCTGGTCCGCGATTAAGGCCGCTGGTGGTGCCGCACTTCCCGCAGCACCCCCACCGTCGCTCAGCGCGCAGACGTTTCCACTGACTCATCTGTGGTTCCTGTATGCGCTGCTATGGCTTTATGCTGGCGCATTGTGCCTGGTCGGCCTGGCCAAGGTGATCGATCGATCCGGCCGGTTGCGCGCAACGATCGACCGGCTGGTGATCGGGCTCGAACGGTCCCGTCTGACGCCGCTCGTCATTGCCGTACCGATCTGCGCCGCTTTCCTCGCCAATCCCGAATGGCGCTTGTGGTTCGGCGTGCCGACACCGGATACGGGATTGGTCCCCAATGGCATCGCGATGACCGCCTATGGCTTGGCGTTCGGTTATGGCTGGCTGTTGCAACGCAATCCGGGCCTGTTGCAGGCATGGGCGGCGCGCTGGCTGTTCAATCTCGTTCCCGCCATCGTGCTGACGATCGCCTGCGTCGCGATCGCGGGCACCACGCCGGATCTCGGCGCGGCGCCGCGCGGTTCGGCCCGGACGATCCTCTATGCGGCGGCCTATGCGCTGGCGATCTGGTGCTGGACGATCGGACTGGTCGGCGCAGCGCTGCGGTTCCTCTCGCGGCCCAACACGACGCTGCGCTACATGGCGGACGCGTCCTATTGGCTATACCTGATCCATTTGCCGATCGTCATGGCGCTGCAGGCGGCGTTTGGTCAGCTTGGCTGGCCGGCCCCGGTGAAATTCGCCCTGATCCTGTTCATTGCGGTGCCGCTGATGCTTGCCAGCTATGAATTGCTGGTACGGCATAGCTGGATCGGGGCATGGCTCAACGGCCGCCGTATTCCGCGACGCGCCGCCCATAGCAGCGCCGTCGCCCCCGCAACATGACACGTCCGGAGCAACCCGCCATGTCCGACCCGACCGGTCACCAGGATGATCTCGCCTATCTGAAGGGTCTGGTTGCAGGCCGGCAGGACCGCCCGCTCCAGGCCGCCTCGGCGCTCGTCTGGGGCGGCGGTCTTTATGGCGGACAATGCTTCGTGCAATGGTTTCAGGCGATCGGCTGGCTGGCCCTGTCGCCATCGGTCAGTCTTGTCGTGGGGCTCGGGCCGACCGTGATCTTCCTGATCGCGTTGACCATCCTGCTGCGGCGCGATGGCGCCGCATTTCCCAGCGACGGCGCCACCGCTCGTGCCGCGAACGGCGCCTTTGCGGCGATCGGGCTGACCAATCTGGCGATGATCATTGTGTTCGGCTTCAATGCATGGAAGCGCAGCGACTTCCTGATCTGGGAACTCTATCCGGCGGTCGTGTTCGCGCTCCAGGGCGCGGCCTGGATCACTATCTACGCGGTACGCCGGCAGGGCTGGTATCTGGCGGTAGGCCTGGGCTGGCTGATCAGTGCGGTCCTTCTCGGCATGCTGGTCGGCACCAGCAGTTATGTGCTTGTCGCTGCGCTCGCGCTGATCCTGCTGATGGCGCTGCCCGGGATGATCATCATCCGGCAGGCCGGCTGACCATCGGCATGTCCGGCTTCGATATCGGCAAGCTCGACGAGGTGATCCATGGCCGCCTGCGGCTAGGGATCATGGCTTATCTTGCCGATGCCGAGGTCGCCGATTTTACCGAACTGAAGACCCGGCTCGATGCGACGCAGGGCAATCTGTCGATCCATCTGCGCAAGCTGGAGGAGGCAGGCTATATCGCGATCGACAAGAGTTTCTTCAATCGCAAGCCGCTGACCCGTGCGCGCATCACCCCTGCCGGCCGGTCCGCCTTTGCCGCGTATCTGGACGCGATCGGCAAGCTCATCGGCTCTTAGAAAAGACGGTTGGCCCTGCGCAACCGCGCCTAGAGCGATTCCAGATAACGCTCCATCGTCTCGGTCGCGCTGTCCGACAGACGGACGATCGTGCGGCGCCCGTCGGCCGGATCGGACGACAGGTCGACCAACCCGCGCTGCCGCAGCGTTCCGATCCAGCGCAGCCCGCTGGTGGTCGGCACATCGGCAGCGATGCAGGCACTGGTCGCGGAAACCATGCGCCGTTCCATGCGCGCGATATACAGGTCGAGCAGCATGTCCCAGGGCGGTTCGTGGAACTCCATCGAATAGGCGGCGAACGCCTTGGCGCGGCGCCGGCGCGCGGAATAGAGATGCTTGGCGATCGTCAGCAGTTCATGTTCGTCGTCATCGGCCGATACGGTCACCAACGACCTGTTCATCGCCAGTGTCGACGCGCGCAGAAAGGGTTCGAACCCTTCCACTTCCTTTGGTTGCAACGCCATGACGTTTCCCTTCAGATATTGTGATCGCCAGCGACCTGGCGTTGTTGATTGCGCATCGCCTGCGTCGACCAGTCGAGATCGCCTCCGCGATGCTTTCGCTGCTGATGGCGCACCGTCCCGATCAGCAGCAGCAATACGATTGGATAGCTCCATGCCACCGCGAGGATGGCATAGACGACTCGGATCGTTTCCGAGTCTATTGCCTTGATGACGTGTGCGCCCGCGCCCAGCCCTTGCATCGCCGCCACCCACAAGGTCCACCAGCGATCGGCATAGAGCGCGAGCGCGACGAGCACCCCGAACAACGTCAGATCAACCGTCATGATGCCGATTTCGACATGCGCATAACGCGCCGGCATCGCGGATTGCAGTCCGATACTGAGCAGATAGGCCGTGGCGAGCGCCAGAGCGGTAAGCCGTTCCGGCATACCGCCCCGCACAATTGCATAGCCCGTGACGCCCGCCAGAAAGACGATGAAGATGATGAATCTATCCATGCCCGACCGGACTATCCTTTCTTGGCAGCCCGGCCACGGGCTGGGTGGGTTCAGGCAGCCGACACCAGCCGAAACGGAGCATCGATCTCGCCGGTCGGCTCGGTCGGCGGACATTCGCCAGTATCGCCGAAGCTCCTAGTGAGGCCAATCTCGGCGCGAACCTCGGCTAGGATACGATGCGCCTCGACGAACGACTGCCGCGCCTTGACCAGCGCGCTGGCGCCTTCGGACACGAGGCGCAATGCCTCGATCCCGGTGCCGACCGGCAGGTTGGCGTTCTGACGCGCCTGAAGCATGGTCACCATGCACTGTGCCGCCTGGGTTGCCGCGCGATCGGTCGCGGCCTCGGCCTGCAGGAAATCCCGGGTCACGATATCATTTGCCTGACGGCGTTCCTTGAGCATTGCGCCTCCCCAGCCGCACCCGGCGGCATTTCGTCAGCGCGAAAGATCGATGCGATTCTCGCGGAGCTTGTCCGTGAGCGTCGCCGCAATATTGAGCAAAGCACCAGTCGACAGGGCAATCCCAACCATCAGGGCAAGGATGATGCCGGCACGCTGGAGCTTCGTCAGATCATTTCGCGCATCCCCGTTGATCCGCCGGTCGGGGCTGAGCCCGAAGAGGCGGCGACCATATCCGAACGATGCGGTCGAGTAGGGGGGTGACGCCTCAACGGTGGGTACGGCAACGTCGATCGGTTCATGTGCGAAAGGCTCGTATGTCGGAATACCCTCATGGTCGGCGAGCCGACGCGCCGCGTCGAAGCGCGATGTGGCACCAAGGGTGGCGATCGCGCGCTCGATCCGCTTATCAACCGAGTGCGGCGAGATTTTGAGGACCTGCGCGATTTCCTTGGAATTGTGACGCGTCAGTACGAGGCGGAGACACGCCCGCTGGGCTTCGGTCAGCTGCTCGATATCCCCCGGCGACATGGTGTCATTGTACCTCCATTTTGGATCAGAGCAACGAGTCCTGCATGATCCCGAATTGGGCACTCACCCCGTCAAATATCGATAACGGGTCGGTAAACTGCGGTTTGTGGATCACCGCTAGCGCCTGTCAGGCATTAAGGAATTGGGCTGATATCCGCCTTGAGGTCCGAATCGGCCCGCAAGATATCCAGCGCCATCGCGATATAATTGCCTGCGATCGGCTGATCGACCACATCGCAGACGCGGACGAGCGAATCGCCGACCTCGATCAATCGCCTGATCAGTTCGACCTCGGTGAGGCCATCATCGAGCCAGGCTTTCGGCATGACGGATTCGGGGAAAAGCTCGCCACGCATCATTGCCCCTGCTCCCCACCTTGAAATTGTTCCTCTCCCTGGAACTGCTCATGGTGGCGGATCACCTCATCGATGATGAAACGGAGGAATTTCTCGCTGAACTCAGGATCGAGATCGGCTTGTTTGGCCAGCCCGCGCAGGCGCGCGATCTGGGTTTCCTCGCGGCTGGGGTCGGCCGGCGGCAGACCGGTGGTCGCCTTGTAGCGCCCGACCGCCTGAGTAACCTTGAAACGCTCGGCGAGCAGGAAGACGAGCGCGGCATCGATATTGTCGATGCTTTGGCGGTAGCCCCGCAATGTTTCGTCGCTCACTCGTCGCAACTCCCACCCGGCCCAGCCCTTCTCGACGAAGGTGCGCCTCCCTCTTGCGCACGCGATCGCGCGTGCGCAAGTCCGAAACACTTGCCTTTGGCGTCCTGCGCCGCCACATCCTCGTGATATGAGCGCCACCATCCACCGCCTCGACGCGCGCGCCGCCCCGCCCTCGCTGGAACCGATGGTTCAGCTCGTCGCGGGCGATCTCAATCTGGTCAATGCGGTCATCCTGGACCGGATGCAGTCGCAAATCCCGTTGATCCCCGAACTGGCCGGTCATCTGATCGCGGGTGGGGGCAAGCGCATGCGCCCGATGCTCACCTTGGCGAGCGCGCGCCTGCTCGGTTATTCGGGCAACCGTCATCACCGTCTCGCCGCCGCGGTCGAATTCATTCACACCGCCACGCTGCTGCACGACGATGTCGTCGACGGGTCGGACTTGCGTCGCGGCAAACGCACCGCCAACCTGATCTGGGGCAATCCCGCCAGCGTATTGGTCGGTGACTTCCTGTTCAGCCGCTCGTTCGAACTGATGGTCGAGGACGGCAGCTTGAAGGTGCTCAAGATCCTGTCCAACGCCAGCGCGGTGATCGCCGAGGGCGAAGTCAATCAGCTGACCGCCGCACGTCGCATCGACATCGGTGAGGAACGCTATCTCGACATCATCGGCGCGAAGACCGCCGCCTTGTTCGCCGCGGCCTGCCGCATCGCCGCAGTGGTCGCCGAACGGCCCGAAGCGGAGGAAGCCGCGCTCGACGCATATGGCCGCAATCTCGGCATCGCGTTCCAGCTGGTCGACGATGCGATCGATTACGTCTCCGACGCCGGCACGATGGGCAAGGATGCGGGCGACGATTTCCGCGAAGGCAAGGCGACCCTGCCGGTGATCCTCGCCTACGCCCGGGGGTCGGTGGAGGATCGCGTGTTCTGGAAGGCGGCGATGGAAGGCCATCGCGCGAGCGACGATGACTTCGCCCATGCCGTGTCGCTGATCAAATCGACCCGTGCGGTCGACGATACGCTCGCCCGCGCGCGACATTACGGCCAGCGCGCGATCGATGCGCTGGGCGGCTTTGCCGGCGGCCAGGCCAAGGACGCGATGGCCGAAGCGGTCGAGTTCGCAGTGGCGCGAGCATATTGACCCCGCGCAGTTTGCCCCCGCGCAACCGCCACGGCCCAATCGGGATGATGGGCGTCGCCGTGGTGGCGACGGCGTCGCCGGCCATGGCGCAAACGACTCCCAAGGCTCCCTTTACCATCTCGGCTACCACCCGTGCGCGCGTTGAGGTGATCGAGAATCAGGCGCGGACCGGATTCGAACGCGACGATACGCTGGTCACCTTTCGCACCGTCATCTCCGCCGAATATGGCCCCGGACCGATCAGCGTCGGTGGCGAGCTGTGGGATAGTCGCGCCTATTCGATCTCGCCGCGCAGCCCGATCGGCACCGGCGAGGTCAACGCGATCGAGCTGGTCCAGGCTTATGTGAAGGCGGACCTCGGCGGTGCACTCGGTACCAAGGTGCAAGCTGGCCGCTTCACGCTCGACGTCGGCTCGCGCCGTATCGTGGCCAACGATGATTACCGCAACACGACCAACGGCTTCACCGGACTGCGCGTCGATCTGGCACCGTCGAAGCGGTTCAACGCGATGCTTTTCTATACGCTGCCGCAGGTCCGCCTGCCCGCAGGCGGCGCGGCGTTGCGTGCCAACCATGTCGAGATCGACCGCGAAAGCTTCGACCTGCGCTTCTGGGGAGCGAGCGGCCGACTCAAACACGCGATCGGCCCGTTCGACTTCGATGCCGCCTGGCTCCGCCTCGACGAACGCGACCGCCCCGACCTGGCGACGCGCGACCGACATCTCACCACGCTCAATGCGCGACTGATCAAGGCGCCGGCAGCAGGGCAATGGGATGCGGAAGGCGAAATCTCCCATCAGGGCGGGTCGGTCAGCGCCGATGCGACCGCGTCCGCCGCGCGGCTGCCGGTATCGGCTTGGTCGACGCATGGCGAGATCGGCTACACCTTCGCCGCCGCGTGGAAACCGCGTCTGTCGTTCGAATATGAATTTGCCGCTGGCGACGATCGCGGCGGCCATTTCACCCGCTTCGACCCGATCTTCGGCTCGCGGCGCGGCGATTATGCGCCGTCGGGCATCTACAGCACGATCGGTCGTGCCAATATCGTCACACCGGCGATCCGGCTCGAGACGGCGCCGAGCAAACGCTTCGATACCATGATCAGCTATCGCGAACTGTGGCTCGCATCGCGCTACGACGCCTTTTCGACCTCGGGCGTGCGTGACGCCACTGGAGCCTCAGGTAGTTATGCCGGCCGCCAGTTCGAAGGTCGCATCCGCTGGTGGGCGATTCCCAAGCGCCTGCAACTCGAGGCGAGCGGAGCCCTGCTCGACAAGGGGCGCTTCCTGAAGAATGCGCCAAATGCTCCGGTCGGTGGTGACACGCGTTATCTTTCACTGAACGCTTCGGCCTTCTTCTAACCTGCCGGAAAAGAGACTGTCCCCGACCCGCTCGCCTGTGCGAAACGGGGATCGCCTTATGACCACGCTCCCGATCCACGCCGTCCTGCCCGACTTGCTCGCGACGTTGCGCGGGCGGTCGAACGCCGTGCTGGTCGCGCCGCCGGGTGCGGGCAAGACAACGGCGGTCGCGCCTGCCTTGCTCGACCAGCCATGGTGCACCGGCGAAATCCTGCTGCTGTCGCCACGCCGCCTTGCCGCCCGAGCGGCGGCCGAGCGCATGGCGACCCTGGCCGGCGAACCGGTCGGCCAGATTTTCGGCTATGCGACGCGGATGGACAGCAAGCGTTCGGCGGCGACGCGCGTGACGGTCGTGACCGAGGGCATCTTCGTCAATCGCATCCAGGGCGACCCCGAACTGACCGGCGTATCGGCGGTGCTGTTCGACGAAGTGCATGAGCGCAGCCTCGACAGCGATTTCGGCCTGGCGCTCGCGCTCGATGCGCAGGCCGGCTTGCGCCCGGACCTGAGGCTGGTGGCGATGTCGGCGACACTCGACGGCGCACGTTTCTCCGGCCTGATGGGGGACGCCCCGGTGATCGAAAGCGAAGGCCGCAGCTATCCGCTGATGCTGCGTCATATCGGCCGTGCCGGCGAAGCGCGGATCGAGGATTCGGTCGCCACCGCGATCCGCACCGTGCTGCGCGAAGAGCAAGGCGGCATTCTCGCCTTCCTGCCCGGCGTTGCGGAAATCGAACGCACCGCGGAACGGCTTGCGGGACTCGCTGGCGATATCATTCTGCACCGCCTGCACGGCAGCCTCGATCCGCAGGCGCAGCGCGCCGCAATCGCGCCCGACCGTGAGGGCCTGCGCAAGATCGTGCTCGCCACCTCGATCGCTGAAACCAGCCTGACGCTCGACGGCATCCGCGTGGTGATCGATTCGGGCCTGGCGCGCCGCCCGCGCTATGATCGCGCGGCGGGCATGACCCGCCTGGTTACCGAGCGCGCCAGCCAGGCTTCGGTCACCCAGCGCGCGGGGCGCGCGGCGCGGCAGGGACCGGGCACTGCCTATCGCCTGTGGGAGGAAGCGGCGACCGCCGGCCTGCCGCGCTTCGATCCCCCGGAAATACTCGAAGCCGACCTGTCGGCGCTGACGCTTGACTGCGCGTTATGGGGGGTCGCCGATCCGCGCGCGCTGAATTGGCTCGATCCGCCGCCCGAGGCCGCGGTCGCCGAGGCGCGCGCACGGCTTGGGGCATTGGCGGCGATCGATGCGGATGGCCGCCCCACCGCACACGGCAAGGCGATCGCTAAACTGCCACTGCCACCGCGACTCGGCCATATGCTGGTCCGTGCCGGGGAGATTGGGCTGGCCGAGACGGCGGCGCAGATCGCGATGCTGCTTGGCGAGCGCGGCCTGGGCGGAAACGACGTCGATCTGGAGTCGCGCCTGCGGCGCTGGCGCGGCGAGCGCGGGCCAAGGGCCGAAGCGGGGCGCAAGCTCGCCAGGCGATGGGCCGGCCTCGTCCGCTCCGCTCACGCCACAGAAGCGAGCGCGCAAGAAGGGGTCGCGATCTGCATCGCCCTCGCCTTCCCCGACCGGATTGCGCGGCGCCGCGACTCCTCCGGCGAGACATGGGCCTCGACCGGCGGTCGCGGCTTCAAGCTTGACGGCGCGACGGCGCTGGCGCGCAGCGACTGGCTCGCGGTCGCGGAGACACAGGGCATGGCGGCCGGAGCGCGCATCCTGTCCGCCGCGCCGATCGAGCTCGTCACGGTCGAAACAATGTTCCGCGATCGCATCGAGACCCTTCGCACTGTAAGCTTCGACCCAATGACCGGCGGCGTGCAGACGATTCGCGAGCGCAGGCTGGGTGCAATCCGCTTGTCGGGTGGGCCGGACAGCACGGCCGATCCGGCAGAGATCAGCGCCGCCTTGCTCAAGGGCGTCCATAATAACGGACTCGCGCTTCTGCCGTGGAGCGAGAACGCGCTAGCGTTGCGCTACCGTGCCGCGTTCGCCGCCGCGCATGGCGGCAGCGATCTCGCTCTGGACGACGCAGCACTGCTCGCCCGTGCCGATGCGTGGCTGGTGCCGTTGCTCGATCGCAAGCGCCGGCTCGACGCGATCGATTCGGGCGCGCTGACCGATGCGCTGCGCAATCTGATCGGCTGGGACGCGATGCGCATCATCGACCGCCTGGCACCGACGCATTTCGACAGCCCCGCCGGCAGCAGCCACCCAATCGACTATGCGGCCGACGGTGGTCCGCGCGTCGAGCTGCGGCCTCAGGCATTGTTCGGCCTCGCCGCCCACCCGATGGTCGGCGGCGGCAGCGTGCCGCTGGTGCTCAGCCTCACTTCGCCCGCCGGACGCCCGATCCAGACCACCCGCGACCTGCCCGGTTTCTGGGCGGGCAGCTGGAGCGATGTGGCCAGGGAAATGCGCGGCCGTTATCCGCGCCACCCCTGGCCCGACGACCCGGCAAGCGCGATTGCGACGACACGAACAAAAAATGCGGATGCGCGCCGCGTCCAACCGCGATAGACGGGCGACGAGACCCGAAGGACCAGCCATGCCCACCGCCCGAATCTTCCAGCGCCCCAAGAACGCCATGCAGTCGGGTCGTGCCCGTACCCAGGCCTGGGTGCTCGAATTCGAACCCGTCGAGGCGAAGCGGCCCGATCCATTGACCGGCTGGGCGGGTTCGGGCGACACGCGCGATCAGGTGCGGCTCGATTTCCCCACGCTGGAGGCGGCGACCGCTTATGCGACACGCGAGGGATTCGGTTTCCAGGTGATCGCCGCGCCGGAGCGCAAATTAAAGCTCCAGGCTTACGCCGACAATTTTCGATGACCCCAAAATCACTGGTCCGCAAATGGATCGCGGCGTTCAATAATGCCGACGTGAGCGCGCTGGTCGCGCTTTATGCTGACAATGCGGTCAATCATCAGGTCGCTAACGAACCGGTCGAAGGTGTCGAGGCGATCCGCGCGATGTTCGAGGCGGAGTTCGCCGCGGCACAGATGGAATGCGTCCCGGAGAATCTGTTCGAGGACGGCGAATGGGCGATCCTGGAATGGCGCGACCCGACCGGCTTTCGCGGCTGTGGTTTCTTCCATGTGATCGACGGCAAGATCGCGGTCCAGCGTGGTTATTGGGACCGGCTCAGCTTCGAAAAGCTGCACGGAATTTAACCGAGCAGCGACGGGCTCAACAAAAGCAGCATCTTGACGTCGATCGCCACGCCCGCGGCGCGTTTCGATGCGACAAAGGCGGGCAAATCGGCCAGTGCGACGCGGTGAACGGTGATATTCTCGTCCGCCGTTCCACCACCCTCGCTCACCTGTTCCAGCCCGGTCGCGCGAACCAGCGTGAAGCCTTCGCTGACCAGGCCCGGTGACGACTGGAACTGGCCGAGCGACTCGACGTGCGTCGGGCGATAGCCGGTCTCCTCCTCCAGTTCGCGCGCGGCCGAGGTCTCGATACTTTCGCTCTCATCCTCGTCGCCGACCAAGCCGGCCGGGAGCTCGAGGCAGAGCCGGTCGAGCGGCACACGAAATTGTTCGACCAGGATGACGTGACCGTCATCGATCGCCAGGATCACCGCCGCCTGAATGTCGCGCGTGCGTGAGACATATTCCCACTTGCCGCGCTTCTTCACGGCGATGAAACGGCCCTCCCAAGCCGTTTCGACGGGCTCCCCACCTTCAGGCGCACGGCTCATAGTTCGATCAACCTGTCGGGAAGCTCGTTGCGATCGGTTTCGGTCTTGGGGAAATGTTCGGCGATGATCGTGCCGATCGCCGCGACCGCCGCTGCCATGCCCTGACCGGGCTCGCCCACGCGTACGCGGTCGATCAGTGCGGCCATCGCATCACCCCAGCGCTCCGGCGGCACGACCTTGTGGATCGCTTCGTCGGCGACGATCTCGGCGATGCGCTCGTCGAGTGAGAGATAGAGCAGGATGCCGACCCGCGCCTCTGTACGACGTTCTGCGCCAACCTTGAAATATTGCACCGCCAACCGCCGCACGCGCCGCGAGCGCGTCGCCTTGGGCGTCAGCGCCAACCGCAGCGGCGTCCAGGCAAGCGCGTAGCGCACCGCGAGGAAGATCAGCGCCTCACCGATCAACAGCGCGAAGAACAGACTGCGCAGGTCGGGCTCGCCGGTCCAACCGTCCGACCACCAAGCAAACTTCGATTCGATCGCCGCCGGATTGAGCGCGACGATCGCGACGAGCAGCAGCATCGCCGCCATCGCATAATGCAGCGCCACATCGCGGTAGAGATCGGAGCGTTCGGTGACGATTGTGACAATCTCGCCGTCCGTCCCCTCTTCGGCCCTTGCCACCGCATTGGTGACCAGCGCGTGATCCGCTTCGCTGAATTTCCTGATCCGTGCCATCACCAGCTCCCCGACGAACCGCCGCCGCCGAACGACCCGCCGCCGCCGGAGAAGCCGCCGCCACCGCCACCCCAGTCGGAACCACCGCTACTGCCCCAGGACGAGCCGCCGCCGCCGCCAAGACCGGGACCCCAGATGACAACCGGGCCGATGCCACCGCGGTAACGCTTGCCCTTGGCACGGCCGAAGATCATCGGGAACACGACGAAGAACAGGATGACGATCCAGAAGATCGCGATCGCCGCGCCGTTGCCGCCGCTGCTCCTCGATCCGCCCGACGCCGAACGCTGGCTGGTCAGCTGCTGAGCGCGCGCCTCGGCCGCCTCGAGCGGCAGCTTCATCTGTTCACCGATCGCCGCCGCGCCGGCCATGATCCCACCGGGCATATCCTTGTTACGGAATGCCGGCAGGATGTCGTCGTTTATGATGACGCTCGACAGCGCATCGGTCATGATCGGCTCAAGGCCATAACCGACCTCGATCCGAACCTTTCGCTCGTTCGGCGCGATCAGCAGGATGATGCCGTTATTGGCGTCCTTCTGACCGATCGCCCAAGCACGACCGAGCTTGTAGCTATAATCTTCAATCGGATAACCTTGCAGATCAGGCACCGTCGCGACGACGAACTGGCGCGACGACGCCTTTTCGATATCGGCGGACAATTGGGTGAGCTGCGTCTCCTGCTCGGGCGAGAGCCGGTTCGCTGCATCGACCACACGGCCGCTGAGCGGCGGGAAGGTCTGGGCGGAGGCGAGCGTCGCACAGCAGAGCAGCAGTGATGCGACCAGATAACGAAGGATGTTCACGCGGCCTTCCTTTGTGGGATGCCAATTTCATTGATGATGCCGTCGACCCCCGCCGCCACACCGCGCGGAAAATCGCGTTTGCGAAATGCCGGCAAGATGGCTGACTGGATGATCGCGCCCGCCTCTTCGTCGCGAAGCGCCGATTCGAGACCATAGCCGACCTCGATCCGCACCGTGCGTTCGTTGGGGGCGACGATCAACAACACGCCGTCATTAATACCTTTCCGCCCGACACCCCAGGTGCGCCCGAGATTCACACCGTACATCTCGATCGGATGCCCACTCAGGCTGGAGACGGTGACGACCACCAACTGATGCCCGGTCGCCTTCTCCAGCGCTGCCGATTTCGCCGAAATCGCCGCTTCATCGCCGGGCGACAATAATTCCGCCGCATCTACCACCCGCCCGGTCAGTTCGGGAAACTGGTAACCGGGCGGCGCGACGCCCTTCGCCGGGGCGGCGTGTCCGCACCCGGCGAGCAGCAATGAAAGGGCAATCAGTCGGATCAGTTGCTGTTACCGAAGTTCACCGGTGGCGCTGTTTCCGAACCCGGTGTCGTCGCCTGGAACGGCGCCATCGGCTTCGCTCCGTAAAACACCTTTGCGCCGATCGCATCGGGGAAGGTGCGGATGCGGGTATTATAGGCCTGCACCGCTTCGTTATAATCGCGCCGCGAAATGCCGATGCGATTCTCCGTACCTTCGAGCTGCGACATCAACGTGGTGTAATTGCCCTGCGACTTGAGCTCCGGATAAGCCTCCTGCAAACGCTGCAATGACAGACTGATCGCACTTTGCGCGCGATCGAACTGAGCCAGCTTAGCGGGATCGGTCAGGTCGCTGGCAGAAACACGTACGGCGCTGGCGGCGGCGCGCGCCTGGGTCACTTCGACCAGGATGCTCTTTTCCTGTGCGCCGGCGGCTTTCACCGTCGCGACGAGATTGGGAATCAGATCCGAGCGGCGTTGATACTGGTTCTGCACCTCTGCCCATTTCGCCTTGGCTGCCTCCTCCGCCGTGGGCACGCTGTTGATCCCGCAAGCGGACAGCATCGCGGCGAGGCCGATGGTGACGCCAATATTGATTGGGACACGAAACTTCATGATTATCTCTCCAGCCCTTGCACGGTCGTCATACTCGACTAGCCTTGCCAGGCGGAAGTTAAATCGGATGGAGGTGCGTCGTGTTCAATGAGTTCAAGGCATTCATCACCCGCGGCAATGTGCTCGAACTGGCGGTCGCGGTCATCATCGGCGCGGCATTCGGCAAGATCGTGACCTCGCTGACCGACGATCTGATCATGCCGGTGATCGGCAAGATTTTCGGCGGGCTCGATTTCTCGAGCTATTTCGTCGTGCTTGGCAAAGTGCCCAAGGCGCTGGCCGGATCGTCGGATTATGCCGCGCTGAAGAAGGCCGGCGTCCCCGTATTCGGCTATGGAGCGTTCATCACCTCGGCAGTCAATTTCCTGATCCTCGCCTTGATCATCTTCGTGCTGATCCGCGCGGTGAGCAAGCTGATGCCCAAACCCGACGAAATGCCCGCAGCCGAAGCGGCCGAAATCGCACTGTTGCGTGAAATCAGGGACGAGCTGAAGAAAAAGTCCGTCTGATATTCTCGTCTCCGTGAAGGGAGGAAGAACACACCGCTTGAACTGGATTCGGCCTTAAGCCGCCGCGAGATCCTCGGCCACGGCATCCGCCAGGCTGGTTCCGTCGAGAATGCGCGCCGTTTCGTCACGCACGCGCGCCATCGCGATGCGGATCGCGCAGGTCGCCTCGTCCTTGCAATCCTTGCACGGGCGATACGCGGTGCGGCTGACACAGGGGACCAGTGCAAGCGGCCCCTCGATCACCCGGATCACCTCGCCAAGCGAGATCAAATGGGTCGGGCGCGACAGGCAATAACCGCCCATCTTGCCGCGATGGCTGTGCAGAAAACCCGCCTCGCGCAAGTCGGCAAGGATCAGTTCGAGGAATTTTCGCGGCACGTTCGCCGCGACCGCGATCCGGTTCATCGGGATCGGCGGGCCTCCGGCGGGGGCTTCGGCGAGAAACAACATGGCGCGGAGCGCGTAACGGGAACGCTGTGTCAGCATGATACTATACCCCATGCACCCGATTTGTGGCGACCGAAAGGCGGAGATGGGCTTTTCATTGGATTCGAACGCCCTATATTGAACGTGTCGAAGGTTCGCCGGAGACTATGGTGATAAAATGCGGCGTATAATAGACGCAACGGACCCGGGGGCAGTACCCGGCGGCTCCACCACAACCGGCCTTTCGGGACCGGTCATGACGGGGCCGAAGCAGGATCGACGTGTGTTCAAAGGCGCTGTTTTTGCCCGGGCTGAGTAACCCGTTCAAGGCTCAAAACCACAAGTGCTAACGATAACGAAGCACTCGCAATTGCCGCGTAACACTAAGGCCTAACGGTCTAAGTTACGAGGACGAAAGCGCGGTTGGGACCGCACCGGGCAACAGAAGCGGAAACCAGCGGTACGGGGGGCACCGGGCAACAGAAGCCCCCCACTATCGACCCGTAATGCTTACGACCATTGCCGCTCGCCGAAAGCGCGCGCGCCCGCGATCAGCACGGTGATCATTACCGCCTCTACGATCATCGGCGTGAAAGTCGTCGCGACGATCCCGTCCGCGATGATCGTGACGCAGCGCCCAAACAGTCCGATGGCGAACATGATGATCGGCAGGACCAGCGGCGCCGCGCGTTGCTTCCACGCGCCATACAACACGAACGACGCTGCGCCGACGAATAGGGCGGTGAAGTCCGCACGGATCGTCGCGAGCCCCTGTACCCCTTGCGCCGCGATGAAGAATTTCGCCGCCATCTCGGCCGGCCTGACGAGGAAAGCGAGGCCGAGCACCAGGTTGAATAGCCCGACCAGCATGACGGCCGCGCGAATTACCTGCTTCATCCGATTCCCTCCACGATCGCCTGCATTATATGGCATTGCCTGTGCCGATGAACGCGATCAATATCGCTTGTGATCCTTTCCATGGAGAATGGAACTGCACGATTTCGCCGAACTGACCCCATCCAAGGACGATCGTGGCAAACAGACGCGGCAATGATAGACGACCCTGAAAAAACCGACCGCCTCGCCGTGGAGATAGACGCCTCGCTTCCTTTGGAAACCAGGCTGTCGTCGAACGTCAAAAATGCGCTTGCGGAACAGTCGCCAGACTCCGCGATTCCGGATCGCTGTATGGTGACAAAAATCTTCTACATGGGAGATGAAGGTGGGATTGTTTGCGGTCTCGATGTCGGCGGACCGGATACCAAAACGCCCTTTTTCGTCTCCATAACCCAACTCATCTTCGACAGGCGATGCCCGGTGTTCCGTCAGATCGAGGCCTATCAGCGGCATCGCGTCAAAAAACTCAAGCAACAACCCGGCGCGCACTGACGCCCGCACGATCGCCGATCGAACCTATCCGAAGCGATCATATCGCATCAGAGCCTTAGCTGCGTCACGATCTTGGCGCAGCGCTCTATAGCGGCGGAACAAGCAGCGCCGGCATCTTGGGGTACGTGACTGGCGGACTCCTCACGCCGAATAACGCCATCAATGCCTATTTTTTCGGCGGCGCGCTGGCATTCTCTCCGGCTTGGCAGGATGCTTTACAGCTTACTCAAGCCGAAAACCGCCTGACCGTTTCTTGCCAGAGGTCGCCATTCCCGGCGCGCAAGCCCTTTCCCTATCAACGGTCCGTTTTGGGAATGCTGGCGCTTGCGGTCGCGGAGGAGGGGCGCAGCGTGGCGGATACTCCGAATACGATAACGGAGGCGCGCACGCGGATCAAGGAAGCGCTATCCTTGCTCGATGGCCTTGCCGCCGATGCGCTCGATGCGGGCAGTCGCCTCTCGATCGCATTGGAGATCCCGGGGGGCATGGTGTCCGAAATGACGGGCGCGTGACCCGGCCATTCTCGTTCAATGGTCCCATTCGGGAAACCACCGGACGGGCGCCCGCCTTTTTCAACACCCCCAACGGTTTAGCGCCCGCCGATCCAGGTCGCGAGCAGCTCGCCATCCTCTCTCAGCGCGACGAGATCGGCGCGCCAGCCGGCGGCGATCCGGCCATGACTCTCCGCGATGCCGAGGAAACGGGCGGGATTACGGCTCGCCATGGTCAACGCTTCGGCCATCGATACGCCGACCATCGCGCGCATATTGCGCACCGCCTGCGCCATATCGAGGTCCGATCCGGCCAGAGTGCCATCCTCATTGACGCAGACCCCGTCGATCACCTCGACCCTATGTCCTTGCAGCATGAAGCTCTTGTCGGTCTGGCCGACGCTCGGCATCGCGTCGGTCACCAGCATGAAGCGATCGGCGCGCTTCGCCTTGAGCGCGATGCGCAGCGTCACCGGGTGGACATGGCGGCCATCGACGATCAGCGCGCACCAGCAATCCTCATCGTCGAGCGCGGCACCGACCGCGCCGGGCTCGCGAGAGGTCAGCGGCGACATGGCATTGAACAAATGGGTAAAACCGGTCAGCCCATGATCGAGCGCGGCGCGAATCTTGGCATAGCTACCATCGGTATGGCCCGCGGCAACGATCATCCCCGTGCCGGCAAGCCGCGCGATCATCGCCGGCGAAGTCTGTTCGGGCGCCAGCGTGAGCAATGTGCGCCCGCGCTTCAGCCCCGTTACGGAGGAAAATCCCTCATCATCCAGCACGATGATCTTGTCGGGGTTGTGGATGCCCTTGCGATCGACGTTGAGGAATGGCCCCTCGATATGGATGCCGAGCACGCCGGGCACGCCCGCCTCGATCGCCGCATCGACCGCGCGGATGCCCTCGCGTACCGTGGTGAGATCGTCGCTGATCAGCGTCGGCAGGAAACCGGTCGTACCGTAACGCCGGTGTGCCGCACCGATCGTCGCAATCGTTTCGACCGTCGGCGCGTCGTTGAACAACATCCCACCACCGCCATTGACCTGCGAATCGATGAAGCCGGGCGCAAGGACTGCGCCATCCAGGTCGCGGCGTTCGGCTCCGGCCGGGATATCGACCTCCGGCACGACCGCGGCGATGCGCTCCCCCTCGACAATCACGGTCATGCCGTCGACCAGCGCGTCATCGATCAGCGTGCGGCAGTTGAAGAATGCGATGGTCATCAGATTGTTTCAGTCACTTTGCGCAGATTTGGCGGACGATCGGGGTCAAAGCCGCGCCGCACGGAGAGCGCATTGACCGCACGGTAGAAGGACTGGATCTGCAGCATCGGCTGAATCGCGGGTGCCGCATCCTGGGTCGGCAGGGTTACCGCACCGGCAATCTCCATCCCTGCGCAAAACACCACGCCGCCGCGCGAGACCGCTTCTTCGACCAGCGCATCGACGCCCTCGCCGGTCTCGTCATCCTGACGGAACACGAGCAGCGGGAAATCGGGACCGACCAGCGCCATCGGCCCATGACGCACTTCGGCAGCGCTGAACGCCTCGGCATGCAGGCCGCAGGTTTCCTTGAATTTCAGCGCCGCTTCCTGCGCGATACCCAGCCCAAGACCGCGACCGATGACATAAAGCCCGCGCGATTCGGCGAGCCCATCGATCAAGGGCGACCAGTCCGCCGCCCAAGCCGTGGCGAGCATGTCGGGCGCGCCCGCCAGCGCCGCCGCCAGTGCCTCATCTCCCGCCCAGACCGACACGAGATCGACGATCGCGGCAAGCGACGCGATATAGCTTTTGGTCGCCGCCACGCTCCGCTCCAGCCCGGCATGCAGCGGCAGCGGCGCATCCGCCAGGTCGGCGAGCGGCGAAGTGGCGTCGTTGACCATCGCCGCAAGATACGCCCCGCCCGTCCGTCCTGCTTCGACACTACTCAGCAAGTCCGGGCTGCGCCCCGATTGCGAGATGGCGAGCAGCAGCGTGTCATCCATTTGCTGCGGCACATGATAGACCGAGCTGATCGACGGCGCGGCCGACGTCACCGGCACGCCGGTCACCGTCTCGATCAGATATTTGGCGAAGGTCGCGGCATGGTCCGAACTGCCGCGTGCGCAGGTCGATACCGCGCGCGGCGGCGTTTCCCGCAGCCGCGACGCGAGCGCCCTGATCGCCGGCGTGTTTGCGGTTCGCTGGCGCGCGACCACCACGCTCGCTTCGCCGGCTTCGGCAAACATCAATGTCGATTCGGCCACGATACTCATGCCAGCGCATTCAACTCCGCGACGAAATCATAGGCGTCGCCGCGGTACCAGCTGTGCGTCGCTTCGATCGCGCGACCATCCTCGAGGAAACCGCGCCGCTCGATGAACAGGCCGGGGGCACCCGCCTGGATATCGAGAAGTTTTGCCTGGTCGGCGTTGAACAGCACCGCGCGCAAGCGCTGCAGCGCCCGTACCGGGCGATGTCCCGCCGCATCCAGCGCGGCGTAAAGCGAGACGCCGACCGCCTCCAGGCCCGGCAAACCGAAGCCCGGTATGGTCGAATATTCCAGCGCCATCGGTTGTTCATCGGCGTAGCGGATGCGGTGAAAGCGGAACACGCGGGATCCCGGGCTGAGCCCCAGGGTCAGCGACTCGTCCGAATTCACCGCGCCCTCGGTTTGCGTGATCCATTCGCTGCGCGCGGTGCGTCCGCGCGCCGCCATATCCTCCGAGAAAGAGGTGAGCTTGGAGAATTGCTTCTCAACGCGCCCGCCGACGAACGTGCCCGCACCCTGGCGGCGCGTCAGCATGCCATCCGCAACCAACCCGTCGATCGCCTTGCGCACGGTGATCCGCGAAATGCCGAACTCGGTCGCGATGTCGCGTTCAGGCGGCAAAGCCTCTTGCGGCCTGAGTGCACCCGCTTCGATCCCGCGGCGCAACGCATCCTGCATCTGCTGGTAGAGCGGAGCGCGGACGCTGTCGTCCAGCACGCCGATCTTTTCGGCCAGATTCATAAGCTAAGCATCCCCACTCTCTGGCCAACTTCCCCGTACCGGGCATCGCCGCCACGCATCCTTATAAGACCAATTAAATACCAGTTTCCACAACAAAATGACCGCGGCCCGGCTTGATATGTAAAAAAGATGCTTGACGCTGTCATTGGTATGAAACATGTTCTGTTAATTGGTCTGGCATTGGTAGTTAATTGGCGCCGTCAGATCGAATCAGGGTAAGAGCATGGGGAGATCGGCAATGACCGTTATACGACTTCTGGCAGCATCGGTGAGTTCGTTCGCATTGGCCGCATCCGCGCACGCGCAGAGCGTCGATGCTCCCCGCAACAGCGCGCCGTCGGGCGCGGTTCAGGCGACACCCGGGGAGGCCGATAACGGTGAGGATATCGTCGTCACCGGCATCCGCCTGTCGCAGCGCGCCTCGATCGACGCTAAGCGCGATTCGGACGTCGTCGCCGACATCCTGTCCGCCGAGGATATCGGCAAATTTCCCGACAAGAACGTCGCCGAGGCGCTGCAGCGCGTGCCCGGCGTGGTCATCAACCGCGAATTCGGCGAAGGCGAGCGCGTCTCGCTGCGCGGCACGGCGCCCAATCTGACCAAGACACTCGTCAACGGCCACGCGATCGCCACCGCCGACTGGTTCCTGCTCGAGCAGCTCGCCTCGACGCGCAGCTTCAATTATCTGACCCTGCCGGCCGAGATCGTCGGCCAACTCGATGTCTATAAATCGGGTCAGGCGGACGTCGAGGAAGGCGGCATCGGCGGCACGATCAACGTCCATACGCGCAATCCGCTCGACCTGAAGGCGTTCACCGTCTCGGCCTCGCTGCAGGGCGTCTATTCCGAAAAGCGCGGCGGGGTCGACCCGCAGGCATCCGGGCTGATCAGCTGGAAAAACGACGCCGAGACCTTCGGCATCCTGGTCGGCGCCGTCTATCAGCGGCGCGATATCCGCCGCGACGGAGTGGAGGTGCTGGGCTATCAACCGGTCACCGTGGGCGGCCAGACCGCACAGGTGCCGTCGCTGATCGGATCGGCGCTGTTCCAGCAGGAGCGCGAGCGCTACGGCGGCAACATCGCACTGCAATTCCGTCCGTCAGATGATCTCGAGATCAACCTGACCGGCCTCTATTCGAAGTTCAACGCCAACAATTTCAATCAGAACTATCTCGCTTGGGGTTCCAGGGCGCTGGGTGGCGTGTCGCGTACCATCGACGGGGTGGACACGACCGTTCCCGGCACGCTGACCAACGCCGTGGTCAGGAACGGAACCGTCGTATCAGGCACGATCTCGTCTCCGACCGCGGCGGGCGGCGGCGGATTCGACCCGAACGGCCGGGCAGTGGTCTATGACGCGATCGACCGCCAGGCATTCGCCAAGACCTATTCGGCCGACGCAGATCTGGTCTGGCACCCAAGCGACAGCTCGACCTTCCACCTGAAGTTCGGCTACACCCGGGCCGACGGCAACACCGAGTCACAGCCCTTTTATGAGGGCGCCGCACCGGGCGCTTTCTCCTTCGACATCAGCGGCGATGTGCCGCAGGTCAGTTTTAGCGGAGTCGACCCGACCCGGCCGAACGACCTGATCCTCGACTTCGCTTCGCTCCACAAGGTGACCAACCGCGATGAGGAGAAATATCTCTATGCCGACTATGAGCATGAGGTCGATTGGGGTCCGATCAACGCGATCAAGGTCGGCGGCAAGTTCACCGACCATGACCGCGTGACTAGGTTCCTCGCCACCACTTATCGCGATTTCTATCTCAATTTGATCGGCGCGACGGGTTGCGGCAACCATGCCTGTACGTCAGCCGATTTCGCCGGCGGGCAAACGCCGGGCGATTTTCTCGACGGCGTGGCGTTGCCCGGCACCTTGACCAACTTCTTCCAGGTCGACCGCACCAGATTGCAGGACATCCTCAACGCCCTGCCCGCTTCGGCGCGCCAGCGCATCATCAATCCGCCGGAGAATTACTCGATCAACGAGAAGACCTATGGCGGCTATGTGATGGCCAAACTGGGCAGCAAGGAGGATGGCTGGAAAGCCAATTTCGGCTTGCGCGTGGTCCACACCAAGCAGGACTCGCGCGGCAATCTGCTCGGTGTTCCGGCCACCACGCCGGGCGCGGTCCCCAATGCCTTCGGCACCTACCTCCCGGTCGAGGTTGAGCGCGGCTATACCGACTTCCTGCCGAGCGCCAACCTGAGCGTCGATGTCACGCCGAATGTGGTGGTCCGCTTCGCCGCGAGCCGCAGCGTCGCCCGGGCCGACTATACCGACATCGTGCCGCGCGTCAGTCTCAACCCTGGCTCGCTGACCGGCGACGGCGGCGACCCATCCGTTCAGCCGTACCGCGCCAACAATTACGATGCATCGATCGAATGGTATCCCGATCGCGACACGATCGTGGCGGCGGCGCTCTACTACAAGGATATCGGCTCCTACATCGTCAACCGCACCGTCCAGGAGCGTTTCCCGGTGCAGAACCTGAACAACCCAAATGCCTCGCGCTGCACGGTATCGCCCAGTTCGACGCCGGCCAACCAGCTGTTCGACTGCACGTTCGATATCAACCGGCGTTCGAACGGTTCGGGCGGCACCAACAAGGGTGTCGAGATACAGGTTTCGCGACCGATCGCTTACGGCTTCGGCGCGATCGTCAATTATACCTATTCCGATGCAAAATCGGACTCGGGCGATCCAATCCCGGGCAATTCGAAGCATGCGCTCAACCTGACCGGCTATTTCGAAAACGATTTCGCCTCGGTCCGGCTCTCGTACAATTACCGCTCGGCCTTCTTCATCAACATCGACCGCGCGGCACCGCTCAACCAGAAGGCGACCCAGTCGCTCGACGCGTCGGCGAGCTTCAAGGTCACCGAAAATGTCTCGCTGACCGCCGATGCGGTCAACCTGACCAACAGCAAGATCGAGCAATTCTCCGGTACCGAGGACCGCTTCCGGGCAATCTACGACAATGGCCGGCAGTTCTATTTCGGCGCACGCCTGCGCTTCTGATAGGATAAAAGCGGACCGGGCATCCGTCCGGTCCGCTCGCCATTGTTTTCGAAAAAGAGGGCCTGTCCGTGCCGCGCATGATCCAGCTCCTCCGCAACACTCTCCCGGCGATTGTCGGGAGTTTTTTATGGACCGCCCCGGCGAACGCCCAGCAGGTCGCTCTGCTCCCCGCACCGCAATCCATGACCGTGGCGGAAGGCGGGTTCACGCTTGCCGCCACCAGCGACATCGCCATTCCAGCGGGCGATAGCGGCGCGCGCAACGCGGCCTACCGGCTGGCCGAAATGATG
Organism: Sphingomonas sp. UYAg733; assembly: GCF_054057355.1. Classification (NCBI taxonomy): domain Bacteria; kingdom Pseudomonadati; phylum Pseudomonadota; class Alphaproteobacteria; order Sphingomonadales; family Sphingomonadaceae; genus Sphingomonas; species Sphingomonas sp. UYAg733. The sequence continues at coordinate 775,384 of NZ_JBSRZE010000001.1, read as the reverse complement.
GCGCACACCGGCGGGCCCAAACTCACCATCAAGGCCAGCGGCACGATCCGCTTCGAGCGCGTGCCCGGCATCGCGGCGGAGGGGTATCGCCTGACCACCTCATCCAACGGCGCGACGATCAGCGCGAGCGACGATGCCGGTTTGCTCTATGGCGCGGTGACCCTGTGGCAGCTTGCCCGCCCCGCCAAATCGGGCACTTTCATTCCCGCCGTCACCATCGCCGACGGCCCACGCTTCCGCTGGCGCGGATTGATGCTCGACAGCGCACGGCATTTTCAGTCGCCCGAGTTTGTCAAACGCCTGATCGATACGATGGCGGCGAACAAGCTCAACACATTGCACTGGCATTTGGTCGACGATCAGGGCTGGCGGATCGAGATCAGGAAATATCCCAGGCTGACCGGTGTCAGCGCCTGGCGGCTGCCCGCAACCGCGCCCGGCGCGCCATCGCCGCCGCGCACCGGCGGCTTCTACACCCAAGTTCAGATCCGCGAGATCGTCGCTTATGCCGCCAAGCGCGGCATCACCATCGTGCCCGAGATCGAGATGCCCGGCCATGCGCTGAGCGCGATCCGCGCCTATCCAGGTCTCGGCATGGGCGTGCCCTTGCCCAAAGGTGTGGAGAGCGACTGGGGTGTCTTCCCCTGGCTTTACAATACCGAAGAGCCGACCTTCATTTTCCTGCAGGACGTGCTCGACGAAGTCATGACGCTGTTCCCGTCGCGCTATATCCACGTCGGTGGCGACGAGGCGGTGAAGGATCAGTGGAAGGCCTCACCGAAAATTCAGGCGCAGATGAAATCGCTCGGCATCCCCAGCGAGGACAAATTGCAGAGCTGGTTCGTCCAGCGCATCGGCCGCTATCTCGCGGCGCATGGCCGGCGGCTGATCGGCTGGGACGAAATCCTCGACGGCGGGATCACGCCGGATGCGACCGTCATGTCATGGCGCGGTATCGACGGTGCGGTCGCCGCGGCAAAGGCCGGCCATGACGCGATACTCTCGCCCTCGCCGATCCTCTATCTCAACCACCGGCAGGGCGTGACCGCGACCGAGGGAACCGGGCGCGGCGAGCTCATCACGCTCGCTCAGGTCTATGCTTTCAACCCCGCCCCCGCCTCGATCCCGGCCGAGCAGCAACGCCACATCCTTGGGGTGCAGGGCAATTTGTGGACCGAGCATGTCCGTACCGATGCCGAGGCCGCCGCGGCGATTTTCCCGCGCGGCGCGGCGATCGCCGAGCTCGGCTGGTCGAAAAAGCCATATGATTTCGGCGACTTCGTCCGCCGTCTCGTACCGCAGATGGCGCGACTGTCTGCACTGGGCATCGAGCCGAGCGCAGCGGTGTTCCGTCCCGTCGCGATGCTGTCGCCCGAAGGCGCGAAGGCCAAAGTGACCCTATCCGGCCAGTCCGGCCTGCCGATGCGCTATACGACCGACGGCACCATGCCCGACGGCACCTCGCCGCTCTATGGCGGGCCGCTCACCCTGACGATGCCGACCCGTCTGCGCGCCGCGAGCATTCTCGACGGCGCCGCGCTGCCCGGTGCGATCGATCTCGGCGTCGATGCCGCGACGATCCGCCGCCGCGACGATACCCAGCTCAAGTTGTGCACGCAGGGGATCGCGCTGCGCCTGATCGACGACGCGCCTGCGAAAGGCCCACGCGCTGCCTTTCTCACCGATATCGGCAATCCGTGCTGGATCTATCAGGCCGCGCCGATGGACGGGGTGCGCAAGATCGCGATCGATGTCGGGCAGATGCCATTCAACTTTCAGATCGGCCATGACGTGGACAAAATCCGTTTCCGTGTCCCGGCCACGCTTGCTGGCGAAGTCGAAGTCCGCGATGGCTGTGATGGCCCGCGCGTTGCGACGCTGCCGCTCGGGCCGGCCGCGCGCAATCCAGCGGTGACGCGCCTGACGGCAGCGCTCGCGCCGATGACCGGCGCGCATGACCTGTGCATCACCTACACCGCAAAAGGCGTGAACCCGCTTTGGGCGATCGGCGCGGTGCAGCTTGTGACGGCGCCATGATCGTCCGCCTGCATGCACCCATGACCGGCTGGTCTTTGCCGCTCGACCAAGTGCCCGACCCGGTCTTTGCCGATCGCATGATGGGGGACGGCTTTGCGATTGATCCGCTCGATGGCGTGGTCCGCGCGCCGTGCGATGCGACCGTCATCGCGGTCGCGCCGACCCGGCATTCGGTGACGCTGCGCCTCGCCAACAATGCCGAACTGCTGATCCATATCGGCCTGGACACCGTCGCGCTGGCCGGAGGCGGGTTCACCGCCCATGTACGCGATGGCGAGACGGTGACACTTGGTCAGCCGCTCTTGCTCGTCGATCTCGATCCCGTCGCCTTGCACGCAAAGAGCCTGATTACCCCGGTGACGGTGACCAGCGACGGCTATGCGGTGACGCTGCTCGCGATCGATGCGCGGGTGACGGCCGGCGACCCGATCGCCGAAGTGTCACCGGTCGCGGATAGCGCGGCCGCAGCCGACCTTGGCGAGGACACGGCGCATCGCACGATCCGCGTACCGCTCGCCAACGGCATCCACGCTCGCCCCGCCGCGCGGATCGTCGCCGCTTTGAAGCCCTTCGCGGCGGAAGTGACGATCGTCACGCATAACCGCCCGGCCAATGCGCGCAGCATCGTGGCGCTGCTGTCGGCGGGTATCCGGCATGACGACGAGATCGCCATCGGTGCGCGCGGCCCCGACGCCCGCGCCGCGATCGCGACGGTCGCCAAACTGATCGAAGAAGGCATGGGCGAGGAGGCGCACGCTGCCGCCCCGGTCGCTGCTCCGATAGCCACACCATCAACCGATGGCCTGATTCACGGCGTACGCGCCGCGCCCGGCCTTGCGATCGGCCAGGTCTTCCAGTTCCGCCCCAGCGATGTCGCGGTGCCCGAGCGAGGCACAGGCATCCCCGTAGAGACCGCCGCGCTCGATACTGCCCGCGCCACATTGCTCGCCGCCGTCGGTGGAGCCGCCGGCAAGGGTGCCGATATCGCCGCCGCGCACCGCGCGCTGATCGATGACCCGGAACTGCTCGGCGCAGCACAGGCGCAGATCGCGCAGGGCAAGAGCGCCGCCTTTGCCTGGCGTGCCGCGATCCGCGGCCATGCCGAGGCGATCCGCGCCACTGGCGACCGGCTACTGATCGAGCGCATCGCCGATTTGAAGGATATCGAACGCCAAGTAATCGCCCTGCTCACCGGCAACGCCGCGACCTTACCCGTGCCGCCAAAGGGCGCGATCGTGATCGCCGACGAATTGCTGCCGTCGCACTTCGCACCGCTGGCCAAGGCCGGGATCGCCGGCATCTGCACCGCGTTCGGCGGCCCGACCGCGCACGGCTCGATCCTTGCCGCCTCCGCCGGCCTGCCGATGCTCGTCGCCGCCGGACCGGCGATCCTTGAGCTGGAAGACGGCCAACAGGTCGTGCTCGACGCCGATCGCGGCACGATCGACCCCGCGCCGGATCACGCCGCGATCGAAGCGAGCCAAGCGAACCTGTCGCAACACGCCCGCCGGGTTGCCGCCGAAGCCGCCGCCGCGCTCGACCCCTGCGTGATGGCCGACGGCACGCGGATCGAGGTCTTCGCCAACCTCGCCAACGCCGCCGAAGCGGCGCACGCGGTCACGCTCGGCGCGGAGGGGTGCGGTCTGCTGCGCACCGAATTTCTTTTCCTCGACCGCGACTCGGCGCCCGACGAAACGGAACAGCGCGAAGCCTATGCCGCCATCGCGGCGGGGCTCGGCGGCCGCCCGCTGATCGTGCGCACGCTCGACATTGGCGGCGACAAGCCAGTTGCCTATCTGCCCTTCCCGCATGAGGAGAATCCCGCGCTGGGCAACCGCGGCATTCGTTTCTCGCTCGCGCGGCCCGATCTTCTCGCTTTGCAATTCCGCGCCATCCTGGCCGGCGTGCCGGCGGCGCAATGCCGCATCATGCTGCCGATGATCATCGACGCGGGCGAGCTCGCCGCCGCGCGCACGATCCTAGACGAGGCACGTGCCGCACTCGGCATCAACACGCGGGTGCCGCTCGGTGTGATGGTCGAGACGCCCGCCGCCGCGATGCTTGCCGCCAGCCTGGCGCGCGAGGCTGATTTCCTGTCGATCGGCAGCAACGACCTGACACAATATGCGCTCGCCGCCGATCGCGGCAATCCGGCGGTCGCAGCGAAGGTCGATGCCTTCCACCCGGCCGTGCTCCATTTGATCGCGCGCGCGGCGGAGGGCGCACGAACCCATGGCCGCTGGCTCGGCGTGTGCGGCGGCATCGCTTCCGACCCACAAGCCGCGGCGATCCTGATCGGCCTTGGCGTGACCGAATTGTCGGCGACACCCGCCGCGATCCCCGCGCTCAAGGCGGTGGTGCGGAAGCTCACGCTGCCCGACTGCCGGGCACTTGCCGATCGCGCGCTGGCCGCGTCGACCGCCGCCGAAGTCCATTCGCTATTGGCAGGAGCCATCTGATGCGTCTCGGTTTCGACCGTCTCCAGCCGCTCGGCCGCGCGCTGATGCTGCCGATCGCGGTGCTGCCGGTGGCGGGGCTGCTGCTTCGCCTGGGCCAGCCCGACATGCTCGGCATCGCCTTCATCGCTGCGGCGGGCGAAGCGATCTTCTCCAATCTCGGGCTGATCTTCGCGATCGGCGTCGCGGTCGGGCTGGCGCGCGAGAATAACGGCGCGGCGGGCCTGGCCGGCGCGATCGCCTTTCTCGTCACGGTCGAGGGCGCCAAGGCGCTGCTCACCGTCCCGCCCGACGTGACGGCGGCGTTCGCCGACCAGGCCGCGCGCGACCTCGCCACGGCCGCTTGGAAGGCGAAGGAACTGGGTAAGCTCAGCGTCCCCGCCGGGATTCTCTCCGGACTTGTCTCGGGCTGGCTGTACAATCGCTATTCCGGGATCAAGCTGCCCGATTATCTCGCCTTTTTCGGCGGTCGCCGTTTCGTACCGATCGCCGCCGGTTTCGCCGGGCTGATCGGCGCGGCAATCTTCGGTCTCGGCTTTCCCGCAATCGAGGGCGGCATCGATGCGCTGAGCCGCTGGGTGGTGAGCGCGGGGCCGTTCGGCCTGTTCGTCTATGGCGTGCTCAACCGGCTGCTGATCGTCACCGGGCTACATCATATCCTCAATAATATCGCCTGGTTCATCCTGGGCGATTATCATGGCGCGACCGGCGATCTGAAACGCTTCTTCGCCGGCGATCCGAGCGCGGGCGCGTTCATGAGCGGGCATTTCCCGGTGATGATGTTCGGCCTGCCCGCCGCTTGCCTCGCCATGTATCGCTCGGCCTTGCCCGAACGGCGCAAGGCGGTCGGCGGCATGCTGCTCAGCCTGGCGCTGACCTCGCTGCTGACGGGTGTGACCGAGCCGATCGAGTTCACTTTCATGTTCCTCGCGCCGATCCTCTACGTCCTCCATGCCGTGCTGACCGGGGTGGCGATGGTAGCGATGGATGCTCTCGGCGTACGGCTCGGCTTCGGCTTTTCCGCCGGGCTGTTCGACTATGTGCTGAACTATGGCCTCGCCACACGGCCGCTGATGCTGCTGCCGGTCGGCGCGGTCTATTTCGCGATCTATTATTTCGCCTTCCGTTTCTGCATCCAGCGCTTCGACTTGAAAACGCCGGGCCGCGAAACCGATCTGGCGGTCGAAACGGCTGTTCCGGCGGCATCGGGTGATCAGGCGGCGGGCATTGTCCGCGCGCTTGGCGGGTCGGGCAATCTGGCGTCGATCGATGCGTGCACCACGCGCTTGCGGTTGAAGCTGGTCGATCCGGCGCTGGTCGATGAGCCAGCGCTGAAGGCGTTGGGCGCGCGCGGCGTCGTCAGGCCCGGCGGCAATGCGCTGCAGGTCGTGCTCGGTCCGATCGCCGACCGGGTCGCCGGCGAGATGCGCGCGCTGGCACATGTGGCGCAGCCAATCGTCGCGGCGCCCCCCGTCGAGTTGCCGGTTGCCGAACCGGATGATGGCTCGAATGACGCATTGGTCGCAGCGCTTGGCGGCGCGGCCAATGTGCTGGAGCTGTCGATCAGCGCCGGCCGCGTTCGCGCGCGCGTCGCTGATCCAGCGGCGATCCAGAAGGCGGCAATTGACCGCGCCGCGCCACGCGGCTGGAGCGAGATATCGCCCGGCGTGTTCCATGCGCTGACCGATCTGTAGTTTTCAGGCGGAATGCTTTCCTGCTTTCAAGGGCAGTCGAGAGGTCGTCATGTGAAAGAGCGAGGCGGCCGTGGTGCCGCCGGGGATGGCGCTAACGGTTCGACAGGCAGGGTTGAATCGGCGAGATCAGCGCATCTGATGCACTGCCGTCAGCATTCGAAATTTTCCTGTAACTACGGGAAAATGCTTTTTCGCTGATTCTGCGGGAATCTGCGGGAAAAACTGCGGGAATTTGTTGGAATCGCCACGCGAATTTTTCGAGTATGCTGCGGGAAAATCGGGAAGTGTCGCGGCGGGTCATGTCTGCTCGATTCCGGGTCTGCTGATTCAAAGCATCGGTCGAACGGGGCTCGAACTCGTAACGCGCAAACCCATCCGCCGCAAAGCAGGATGACGCCCCCGGCAAGCGATGTGAATCACGATCACGGCAACGATCATTTTCGATCATTGCGTTAGGGGAATCGATAGGCGATGCGGGATCGGGCCGCGCCATGGCCATCCTGCCGACCTGTTGGAAACCCGACCAGTGAGCATGCCGTCATTGCCGACAAGGGCGATGCCGGAGCTGGGGCGATGCGAAGTCGAGCCTGTCGTCTCAGCGGGTCAGCTGTGACCATTCCAGCCCAAAGCGCGCGAGATATTTGCGCAGCCGATCGGCATCATTGGACGATGCGCGGCGCGTCCGCGAGGCCTCGAACAGGGTTCGCCCCGCTTCCGACAGCGACCGGCTGCGCCGGCAGACGCCCGTGACATGGACCAGTTGCACCCGGTCGAACGGATCGAGCGCGCCCAGTGCCGCCGGGGCGAGCAAATCGTCCAGATCGTCACCCTGATCGCCATCGGCGGTCCATAACCGGGTCAGTCGCCCAATCTCGGCATCGACGCATTCGGCATCGATCCTGCCCTTTGCTGAGAAGGTCGCCATCCGCGTGACGCTCGCCGCGAGGTCGCGAAAATTGCCTTGCCACAAGGCGGTCGGACTGGTCGCAAAGGTCAGATAGCGATCGCGCGCTTCCTTGTTGAAGGTCACGCGGCTCCCTTCGCGCTCGGCGAAGCGATCGAGTTCGTAATCGAGGTTGGGCGCGATATCCTCGCGCCGATCGGCGAGGCCGGGCAGCGCGAAAGTCCACAGGTTGAGCCGTGCGAACAGGTCGTCGCGGAATCGCCCCTCACCAACCGCGCGGCCGAGATCGCGGTTGGTCCCCGCGATAAGCTGGAAGTCCGACGCCGATTCCTTGTCGGCACCCACGGGTAGGAAACGCTTGTCCTCGATCGCGCGCAGAATCATCGCCTGCTCGTCGAGCCCGAGCTCGCCGATCTCGTCGAGGAACAGCATGCCGGTATCGGCGGTGCGCAACAGCCCTAGCCGGTCTGCGGCGGCCCCGGTGAACGCGCCTTTCTTGTGCCCGAACAACGCGGACATCGCGCCATCGCCCTTGAGCGTGGCGCAATTGACCTCGACGAATGGCCCCTTCACCTGATGCCGCGAGCGCTTCAATTCATAGATGCGCCGCGCGAGTTGACTCTTGCCGGCCCCGGTCGGCCCCATCAGCAACACCGGCGCGGTCGATCGTACCGCGACCTGCTCGATCTCGTCGATCAGGCGGTTGAACGCGGCGTTCCTGGTGTCGATGCCCGATTTCAGGAAGGACGTGCTCTCCGCACTGACCGCAGCGAAACGCGTGGCGATGCTGTCATAGCGCGACAGATCAAGGTCGATCACGTTCCAGCTGCCCGGCGCGTTGGTCGGCGCGCCGCGATGCGGCTGGGTCTGCAGCAGGCGGCCGGGCAGATAGCGCGCCTCGCTCAGCAGGAAGAGGCAGATCTGCGCGACATGCGTGCCGGTGGTGATGTGAACGAGATAATCCTCGGCATCGGGATCGAACGGATAACCGCGCGTGAAATCGAGCAGCTTGCCGTACACTTCCTCGAAATCCCACGGATCGCGGAAGTCGATGACATGCCGATCGACGCTCGTCTCGGGCGAGACGCTGGCGATGTCCGACGCGATATGCTCCGCGAGCCGCTTATGCGGCGTCCCATGTAGCATGACGAAACGATCGACGCGCAGATCCTCATGCATTGTCAGTCCGACCGACGGGCGCCACTTGTTCCAGCGCTCCGGCCCGAACTTGCCCGCGTCCAAAGTCGAGCCGAGAAATCCGATGACAACGAGCGGTCTCATTTTTTATCTTTTAGGATAAGAGACGCGCTGTGTCTATCGACTTAAACTGTCAACTGTCGGCGGGCCCGCGGCACGTCACCTTATAATTCACAATATCTTTGTTTTATAATCAGTGGGTTATAGATTCCCTCCCACAGGTGCCGCGAACTGGCACGCCTGCTGCAATAGCTTATTCCGTTATGCTGGTGGATCGAACATCGCTGGCATGACGGCGCGGCAGGGGCGGTCGGAATAGGCCGGCCGCCCCGGATCGCCGCAAGGGATTGGCATTTCAGGGCGTAGCTCAGGTGCGCAGAGTACCGGTTTTGGAAACCGGGGGTCGTTGGTTCAAATCCAGCCGCCCTGACCAGCAATCGTGATGCCGCCCCGGCGGCAGGACACAGAAGGAGGTCGCGATGACCGAAGCGAATTTCGATTACCAGCACGTCGAGGGCGGCGTACCGATCAAGATGTGGACGCGGGGCGTGCCAGTCGATGACAAGGCGCGTGCGCAGCTCGCCCGTGCGGCGCAAATGCCGTTCATCTTCAAGCATGTCGCGGCGATGCCCGACGTGCATGTCGGCATCGGCGCGACCGTCGGTTCGGTGATCCCGACCAAGGGCGCGATCATCCCGGCGGCGGTCGGGGTCGATATCGGCTGTGGTATGATGGCGGCACGCACTTCGCTCGTCGCGAGCGACCTGCCCGACAATCTCGAGGGCGTGCGCGCCGCGATCGAACGCGCCGTGCCGCATGGCCGGTCGGTCGGCCGCACGAAACGCGACACCGGTTCGTGGGGCGATCCACCGCCGGCGATCGTCGAGGCCTGGGCGACTCTGTTCGCGCGGTTCGAGACGATCACGGCGAAATATCCGCGGCTGAAAAACACCAATAACCTGGTGCATCTCGGCACGCTTGGCACGGGCAACCACTTCATCGAAGTGTGTCTCGATACCGAGCAGCGGGTCTGGGTCATGCTCCATTCCGGATCGCGCGGGGTGGGCAATGCGATCGGCAGCTTCTTCATCGAACTGGCCAAGCAGGACATGCGCAAATGGCACATCAACCTGCCCGACCAGGACCTGGCCTATTTCCCGGAAGGGACCGATCATTTCGACGATTATGTCGAAGCGGTCGGCTGGGCGCAGGATTATGCGGCACTCAACCGCCGCATGATGATGACGAATGTGATCCGCGCCATTCGAGGTGAGATCACCAAGCCGTTCGACGCCGAGCTGGAAGCCGTCAACTGCCATCACAATTATGTGTCGCGGGAGAATCATTTCGGCGAGAATGTGCTGGTCACCCGCAAGGGGGCAGTGCGTGCGGCAAAGGGCGTGCTCGGGATCATCCCGGGGTCGATGGGCGCGAAATCGTTCATCGTCCGGGGTCTCGGCAACGCGGAGTCATTCGACAGCTGCAGCCATGGTGCCGGGCGCGTGATGTCGCGCACCGAGGCCAAGAAGCAGGTATCGCTGGCCGAGCATATCGCCGCGACCGAGGGTGTGGCGTGCCGCAAGGATGTTGGCGTGATCGACGAAAGTCCCCGCGCTTACAAGCCGATCGAAGCCGTGATGGCCGCCCAGGCCGATCTGGTGGAGATCGTCCACACGCTGAAGCAGGTGGTGTGCGTCAAGGGGTAAGACCCTTTGCGCCGCCATTGGAGATACCTCATGAATAAGACGCTCCATTGCACCGCATGCGGCGCACAGCTCACGACTTCGCTCACGATTTTGTCTCGCAAAGATCCGGCGGTGACGCAGCCTATTTTTGAAGACGGCAAGCCGTTGAGTGAGCCGGGCAGTTGCTTCAAATCCTACGAACCGATCGAGCGATCACTAAGCGGTGATCCGGTACCGTTGGATTTCATTCCTCAGTATTGGCTTAATCCCGATGACCTTACCAAGGCCGTAAAAATGACGGCCGATGGCCGCAGGCTTAATGGGTGTTGCGGCCCCGCAGGATCGAACGGTCCAAATCAGAAGTGCCAATGCGGGGCGGAAGTCGGAACGCTGCAAGCAGATTGCTGGACGTCGCGAGTCTTTATCCCACAACCCGACACGACCTTATGGACGGAAGAACAGTGATCATCATCGACGGATCGGAAGGCGAAGGCGGGGGGCAGATCGTGCGCAATGCGTGCGCGCTGTCGCTCGTCACCGGCACGCCGTTCCGGATCAGCAATGTGCGCGGCAAGCGGGCGAAGCCGGGGCTGATGCGTCAGCATGTCACCGCAGTCGAAGCCGCGTGCACGGTCGGCGGCGGGGAATGCGACGGGCTCGCGGTCGGATCGGGCGAGCTCGCCTTCCGGCCCGGCGCGGTCGTGCCCGGCGAGTATCGCTTTGCGGTCGGGACCGCCGGCAGCACGGGCCTCGTGCTGCAGACCATCCTGATGCCGCTGGTCCTGGCCGATGCGCCATCGCGGCTGATCCTCGAAGGCGGCACGCACAATATGATGGCGCCGCCGTTTGATTTCATCGCGCGCGCCTTCCTGCCGATCATCAACCGCATGGGACCGACGGTCGAGGCGCGCCTGATCAGGCATGGTTTCTACCCGCGCGGCGGCGGTCGGATCGAGATCGACATCACGCCGGCACCGCTGCGGCGGATCGACTGTGTCGAGCGCGGAGCCCTGCTCTCTCGCTCCGCGCTGGCGATGTTCGCCGGACTGCCGTTCGAGGTCGCCGATCGCGAGATCGGTACCGCGAAGAAGCTGCTCGGCTGGCCTGACGAAGCGTTCGCGGTGCGCCAGCTGCCCGAGGAGCAGGGGCCGGGCAACATCCTGCTGCTCGAGGCGGCGTACGAACATGTCACCGAGATCGTCAGCGGTTTCGGCCAGCTTGGTGTGCCCGCCGAACAACTTGCCAGGCGGGCGGCGGGGCGCATGCTCGGCTATGAAGAGTCGGATGCGTTCGCGGGGCCGTATCTTGCCGACCAGCTGTTGCTGCCGTTCGCGCTCGCGGGCGGAGGCGCATTCACTACGGTCAAACCGAGCGAGCACAGCCGGACTGCGGCGGAGATTATCGCGCGGTTTCTCGGCCGCACCTGCGTGTTCGAGCAGCTTGCCTCAGGTGCGCACCGGATCGAGATTCGGTGAGATCGTTGCGCTGCGCGCCTTTTTCCGCTATGCGCGCCGCACGAATGGCCAATTCCGGCCGGACGTTGGAGACAGGCATTGCTGGACCTGACCGCCTCGATGGGCGTTCTGTTCGGCGGCAACCGCTCCCTGCCATAAGCGCTTTTCCGTAAAGCGCTGCGGCCGGGGCGAAGCGCCGCCGCAGTATTCCCAGACGACAGACTGAACGGCCCGATCGGGTGCGGCGCCTTTGCGCGTCCGCGCGTCCTCGGGCCGGGGATACGGAAAAGATCATGGACGAACATCAAATCGTCCGGGGCATGCTGCTCCGGATCGGGCGTGGCGTTGCCGCGTCCACACCGCTGGCACAGGCGGTGCTGCAATGGGCCGAACCGCACCGGACCTGGCTGACGGCGACGTCCGCCAGGGCGGACAGGCCGTTGAAATGGAAAGCGCTGATCAATGCGGTCGCGGATGCGCGGCCGGTGGGCGACGTGCGCCCGCATGCGCTGGAGCTGGCGGATCGGCTCGCCGAACTGCTCGCGTTCGGGCCGGTCGACCACGGCTTGCTCAGCGTGATGGTGGCGTGCGACCGGCTGCCGCGCGTCGATCGGCTGGTGCGGATCGCGGCGACGCATGGCCATGACTTGCCGACCCTGCTTGGCGAACTCGCCGGCGCCGAACCGCATGAGGCCGTGCGCCTGGTCCGGCAGAGCCCGGTGCTGCGCCTTGGACTCGCTGGTTTCTGCGCCAATCGCCAGGGCCTGGTCGAGGTCGACATCTACTGGACGCTTCAGCGTCTGCTCGATCGTGCGCCCGCACAAGGCGAGGAGATGATCGACACGCTGGTCGGCATTCGCCAGTCGGCGCGCCTGACGCTCGACGATTTCGCGCATGTCGCGGATGCGGCTTTCCTCGTGCGGCTGCTGCGCGGAGCGGTCGACGCTCAGGCGGCCGGGATCAACATCCTGATCCATGGCCCGCCCGGTACCGGCAAGACCGAACTGGCGCGGACGCTCGCCGCAGAGGCGCAAACCGTGTTGCACGGCGTCGGCGAAGTCGATGAAGACGGTCAGGAGCCGACTCGCTGGGACCGGGTCAATGCGCTGCAGCTCGCACAACGGCTGCTCGCGCGGCGCACTGGCGCGGTGTTGCTGTTCGACGAGATGGAGGATCTGATCGGCGATGCTCGGCCGAGCGGCGGCGACTGGGTCGCCAAACGAGCGGGTAGCAAGATCTTCGTCAACCGGCTGCTCGAGGCGAACCCGGTACCGGTGATCTGGACGACCAATGCGATCGGCAATGTCGACGACGCGATCCTGCGGCGGATGAGCTTCGTACTCAAGCTCGACCTGCCGACCCGTATGGCGGGACGACGCATGCTCGACCGGATCGCGCGCGAAGAGGGCGTCGAACCAGGCGCGGCGCTGGAGCATCTGCTCGACGCCGCTCCGGAGACGACGACGGTGCTGCGTGTCGCCGCGCGGGCGGGCAAGCTCGCGGGCGAAGCCGATGGCGGTGCGCGTCCGGCCGAGGCGCTGGTTCGCGCGCTGCGTGGCGGTGAATTGCCATTCGGCAGCATGGGGCCGCTCGACCTCGAATTGTACGAAGCTGATGCGCCGCTTGGTCCCTTGTTCGCGCGGATCGGCGCGGGCAGCGACACCGATGTGTCGTTGCTGCTCACCGGTCCGCCGGGGACCGGCAAGACCGCGCTCGCGGATCATCTTGCGCGCATGCTCGACCGTCCGCTGGTGACCAAACGCGCGTCCGACCTGCTCTCCGCTTATGTCGGCGAGACCGAAGCGCGCATTGCCCGGGCCTTTGCCGAGGCACGGCAACGCGGTGCGGTGCTGTTCTTCGACGAGGCGGATTCGCTGCTGTTCGACCGCAGCACCGCGCGGACCAGTTGGGAGGTCAGCCAGGTCAACGAACTGCTCACCTGGCTCGATCGCCACCCTCTGCCCGTGGTCGCGGCGACCAACCATGGCTGGAAGCTCGACCCGGCAACCCTCCGGCGCTTCGTGTTCAAGCTCGATCTGCGTCCACTCGGCGCGGTGCGTGCGGGGCGGGCGTTCGAACGCTTCTTCGGCATGCCGGCACCCGCCGGACTGTGCGAGGTCCCGGGCCTCACGCCGGGTGACTTCGCGGTGGTGGCACGCCAGTTGCGCCATGCGCCGGCCGATGACGCGCATGGTGTACTCGACCGGCTGGTGCGCGAAGCGGCGTGCAAGCCGGATGCGATGGAGAGGATCGGCTTTTGATACTTTGGTTGATCGGCGCCGGGGAGCGTTTTTGCGATCGAACCGCGCCTGCCGCGCACAGAGAAAAAGGGTCCGCCAACATGAACGTCGGCAGACCCCTTCTACGCCAGAGCACCGCTACAAAGGGAAACGGACGCCCGTACACGTCTTTCGTTTGGGTAAAAGACAGATGGCAATACGGGCGAGGCCAGTCATAGGATGCACAGCGGCCCGACTTTTTCGCCGCTGGATCCATGGTCAAGCGGCTTCAGGGCATCAATACCGTGTCGATCACGTGGATCACGCCGTTTGACTGGTTGACGTTGGCGATAGTGATTTTCGCCATGCCGCCCTTGGCATCCTTGATCGCCCAGCCCTTGCCCGACTTCATGAAGCGGAGCGTGCCGCCCTGCACCGTAGTATAGGTCGCGACGCCCTTATGCGACTTGGCCTTAGCGGCGATCGCCGCGGCGCTGACCTTACCCGGCAACACATGATAGGTCAGGATGGTGGTCAGCATGCCCTTGTTCTCGGGCTTGACCAACGTGTCGACGGTGCCGGCCGGCAATTTGGCGAACGCGGCATTGGTCGGCGCGAAAACGGTAAACGGGCCCGGGCCCGACAAGGTCTCAACCAGGCCAGCCGCCTTGACCGCGGCGACCAAGGTCGTGTGGTCCTTCGAATTGACAGCATTTTCGATGATGTTCTTGGTCGGATACATCGCTGCGCCGCCGACCATCGGGTTCTTAGACGGGCTTGCGAGCGCAGCGCCGCCGGCGACCAGGGCGATGGCGACGATCGATGCGCGGAATGTGGGGGTCATGGGTACTCTCCTACTGGCGACCCGGGAAACCGGACGCGGGGAGAGGTACGATGGACCATACACCAGAGATGCAGTGCGAGGCGGTTAAACCTGGGAAAGCGCTCCGGTAGCGACGACGGGTCCGGTCGGCAGGCCGGTCGGTGATCCGCCCACGGGTTCGAGCGATACCGCCAGCGTGGCACCCGCCGCAAGCCGTGTGCGGTTGTCGCCGGCAATGGTGAAATTAGTACCGCCGCTGGTGCGTAACAGGCCGAGCGAGTGTGGCACGCCGTCACCCGCGATCACCCATAGCTCGGCACTGCGATTGGCGTCGGCGAGCGTGGATTCGGTCAACCGCAATCCGCCCGTTACAGGATCATAAACCGCCGTGACCGGTTTTCCCGCCGCCGAAGGATCGATCGAGGCGACCAGTATCCTGGCCGGGGCGGCAGCGACCGGTTGCTGCTTGGGCGGAACCGCCACGGGCACCGGCGGCGCGGGACGAATCAGCACGATCATCAACAGGCTTGCCGCGATCAGGCTCGATGCGGCGGCAATGCCGGGCCAGAGCCGACCGGTCCGTAGCAAGGTCAACGTCGGCGGGGTTGCCGGCCCGTCCAGCGCCAGGTCGACGCGTTCCATCACGCCGGACGGCGCATCAACCTCCGGCCAGACATCGAACAATTGCGCGAGATGCAGGCGCCAGCGATCGACTTCCTGCGCGAAGCCAGGTTCGGCGAGCACGCGGCGCAACGCAACCGCGCGCTCTTCGTCCTCGAGCAGCCCCAGCGCCAGTTCGGCGGCGACGACGTCGGGATCGTCGCCGGTCAGGATCGGATCCTCGCTCACTTTTCAAGACATTCTTTGAGCTTCATCAATCCGCGCCGCACCCAGCTCTTCATCGTGCCGAGCGGCACTTCCTCTCGCTCGGCAAGGTCGGCATAGGTGACCCCGTCGAAGAAAGCGGTGCGGATCGCCAAGCGCTGGCGATCCTCCAACGCGTCGAGACAGCGATGCAGCCGATGCGCCTCCTGATCGGAGACCATCGTGTCACTCGCCAGCGGCGCCGCATCGGCAATTGGCGGTGCGGCGTCGAGCGGGGTCGAGCGGCGGATCGTCTGCGCACGACGCCAATCGATCGCACGGTTGCGCGCGATCGTGGCGAGCCAGGTGATCGGGCTCGCGCGACTTGGTTCATAGGCCCCCGCCCGCTTCCAGATCGTCAGATATACATCGTGCAACACATCTTCCGCCGCTTGCCGTTCGCCGCAGATACGGAGACATACGCCAAATAGTTTCGCCGACGTCAGGGAGTAAAGGTCGCGGAACGCCGCGCGATCCTCGTCCCCGGTGCGCACCAATATCTCGACCAACCGCGCCCGCGCGTCGTCGGCGACGGACGCCGGTTCCGGTTTTGGCTCGATCGTGGCTGAAGGCGAATCTGTCACAGATGGCATGGGTAGCGCGGCTCGGGGGTGCGGGGCAATCGCCATCACACACCCGATGTGATCCGAAACGGTGTTATTTCTGAGTCATACCGCCTGCCGCCGGCCAATCGCTGTCGCCGGCGCGGGTCAGCACCATCTCGAAAAAGCGTTGCGGTTGCTGTCCCGCGACGATCCGATCGCCGACTTCCGTCCACACGCCTTTGGCCAGGGTCGCGGTGTAGCGGATCGTCGCGCCGCCAGCCGGGATCTCCCAGACATAACCATCCGCTGTCGGGCTGATGACGAATGTGCCCGCCCGCCCCTGTGCATAGGAGCGGAAGGTATAAGCCTTGGCCGCGGGATCATAGGAGATTACCGCAAAGGCGTTGAAGCCGACGCGACCATCGGGGTTGAAACCCTTGCCTTCGATCACCTTGATCGTGCCGCCGAGCATATTGCCGATCCGCTCGGTCTGGGTAACTTTGTGCTCGCCGCCCGGCCCCTGGGTCGTGGCGGGCCCGCGCCAAATGCCATCCATCCAGGAGAGCCGGGCGATCGCAGCCTGCTCCTGTGCGAGCATTTCGCTATCGGTACTCTGTGCAACGGCACCGGTGATCGGCACGAGCGCAAGCAGCGCGGCGGCGGCGGTACAAAGCAATTTCGTCACTTATCATACTCCCGGAATCTGGCCGATATATTTGCCTGATTAAAAATGCGGTGGCAGCTAGGTGCCATGCCCGCCCGCTTCCTCCGTCAGCCGTCGCTGCGCCACAATGACGGCTTCGCGAAACGCGTTCGCGACTTCGTGAATCGCGCGATGTTGCTGCCCGGCTTTCCTGGATTGCCCGTTGCCGGCGTCGTCGCCTGGGTGATGATGGTCGTGGTCGGCGGATTCGGCACCGGCGACCTGCCGCTCGCGATGCGGATCGGCTTCTGGGGGATATTGCTCGGATGGAATATCCTGAAATGGCAGACCTGGTTCGTCTGGCTGGTGCGCAAGCCGGCCAATTGGCCGTTGGCCTCGGGCCTCGGCGCGATCGTGATCAACCTGCCTTTGCCGCTGGAGATCGCCCTCAGTCTCGAGTTGTTCGGAATCGGAGGCTCGGTCGATCTCGCGCGCAGCTGGGGCCAGGCGCTGGTCATCAGCCTGGTCATCTTCGCCGCGATCTTCACGATCCGCTGGCACCGTGGCACTGCTGAGCCGCTGGCGGTCGCCGAGCCGGCGGTCCTGCGCGACGGGCTGCTCGCCCGCGCCGGGGTCAAGATGCCCGGCGCAGTGCTCGCGATCCGCGCGGAGGATCATTATTGTCGCCTGCATCTGGCCGATGGCCGCAATGTCCTGATCCATCACCGCTTCGGCGATGCGCTGGCCGAAGTTGCCGAATTCGACGGGGAGCAGGTCCATCGCGGAGCCTGGGTCGCGGCGCACGGCGTAGCGGGTGCGCGGCGCGAGGGGCGGAAATGGCTGATCGTCCTGCCCGACGGCACCACAGTGCCGGTCAGCGCGGGTCACGCCAAGGCGGCGCGCCTGCGCGGATGGCTGCGGCAACCGCGCTGAGATTTTCCTGTGTGGTGTTCCGCGAGCGCATTGCGTAAGAGCCGCCGCATCCGCTTCACCCGTCACAGGAGCGCGCTTCGATCATGCGCATCGCCATCGCTTCCGACCATGCCGCCTTTGACCTGAAGGGCGTGCTTGCCGCGTGGTTGCGCGACGAAGGACATGAGGTGATCGACCTTGGCCCGGACAGCGACGCGCGGGTCGATTATCCCGATTTCGGTTACAAGCTCGGCGCGGCGATCGCCGCCGGTACAACCGATCGCGGTGTCGCCCTGTGTGGATCGGGCATCGGCATTTCGATCGCGGTCAACCGCAATCCGGCGGCGCGCTGCGCCCTGGTCAATGAACCCTATTCGGCGATGCTGGCGCGCGAGCATAACGACGCCAATGTCATTGCGCTCGGCGCGCGGCTGACCGGTGAGGACATGGCCAAGGCCTGTATCGCCGCTTTCCTTGCCGCCGATTTCGCCGGTGGCCGCCATGGCGGCCGCGTCGACAAGCTTGGTCATCCCCCTTTTGTACAGGAGCCCGTATGAGCACCAACCCGCAAAGCCTTCACGACGTACAGCCCGACGGCTTCTTCACTCGCTCGCTGGCCGAGGCCGACCCGGCGGTGTTCGCTGGCGTCCAGCATGAACTGACCCGCGAACAGACGCAGATCGAGCTGATCGCCTCGGAAAATATCGTTTCCAAGGCGGTGCTGCAGGCACAGGGTTCAGTGTTCACCAACAAATATGCCGAAGGCTATCCCGGCAAGCGTTATTATCAGGGTTGCCATCCCTCGGACGAGGTCGAGACGCTGGCGATCGAGCGCGCCAAGCAGTTGTTCGATTGCGGTTTTGCCAATGTGCAGCCGCATTCGGGCGCGCAGGCGAACGGCGCGGTGATGCTCGCGCTGGTCAAGCCGGGCGAAACGATCATGGGGCTGAGCCTCGATGCCGGCGGGCATCTGACTCACGGCGCCAAGGCGGCTATGTCGGGCAAATGGTTCAACGCGGTGCCTTACGGCGTCGACCCGGTCACCCATCTGATCGATTTCGACCAGGTCCGCGCGCTGGCACATGAGCATAAGCCCAAACTGATCATCGCCGGTGGCTCTGCCTATCCGCGCCAGATCGATTTCGTGACATTCCGCGCAATCGCCGACGAGGTCGGTGCGCTGTTTATGGTCGACATGGCGCATTTCGCCGGGCTGGTCGCTGCGGGACATCACCCCTCGCCGCTCCCCCACGCTCATGTCGTGACGACCACGACACACAAGACCTTGCGCGGTCCGCGCGGCGGCATGGTGCTGACCAACGACGAAGCCATCGCCAAGAAGATCAACTCGGCGGTGTTCCCCGGCCTTCAGGGCGGCCCGCTGATGCACGTCATCGCGGCCAAGGCGGTCGCGTTCGGCGAAGCGCTGCAGCCCGATTACAAAAGCTATATCGCCGCCGTGGTCGAGAACGCCAAGATACTGGCGGCGACGCTCAAGGAACGCGGTGCGGAAGTCGTATCGGGCGGGACCGACACGCATCTCGCGCTGATCGACCTGTCGCCGCTTGGTGTGACCGGCAAGGACGCCGACGAGGCGCTCGAACGCGCCGGCATCACTTGCAACAAGAATGGCATCCCCAACGATCCGCTGCCGCCGACCAAGACCAGCGGCATCCGCGTCGGCAGCCCCGCCGGCACCACGCGCGGTTTCGGTCCGGCCGAGTTCCGCGAGATCGGTCATATGGTCGCCGATGTGCTCGATGGCTTGCGCAAGAATGGCGAGGCAGGCGACGGACAGGTCGAGGCCAATGTGCGCGAACGCGTGCTGGCACTGTGCGCGCGCTTTCCGATCTATCCCGAGGGCGTGTGACGATGCAGTGCGCCACCTGCGATATCGCACTGACCGACGATGCGCATTACTGTTCCAATTGCAGCACGGCCGCATCGTCCGGTCCGGGCACCTGGCGCAGCGCGGTGGATGACGACATCCGCGCGGCGCGCGCCTTTGCCGCCGATGCGCGGCAGCGTCATGCCTT
Source organism: Sphingomonas sp. UYAg733 (assembly GCF_054057355.1). Classification (NCBI taxonomy): domain Bacteria; kingdom Pseudomonadati; phylum Pseudomonadota; class Alphaproteobacteria; order Sphingomonadales; family Sphingomonadaceae; genus Sphingomonas; species Sphingomonas sp. UYAg733. The sequence goes on along the minus strand of NZ_JBSRZE010000001.1, from coordinate 755,915 downwards.
GCCCGATACGCTGGGTGCCAGCATGGCCAAGGGGGCGGCGATCGGCGCGGTCGTCGCACTGCCGGTGCAGCTGATCGGCCCATTGGCCGGTGCGGTCGTCGGCGCGAGCGTCGCCGCGTTCCAGAAACTGACGAAGGACTGATCGTTTGCGTTGCCCCTTTTGCGGACATGAAGACAGCCAGGTGAAGGATAGCCGACCGACCGAGGACGGCGCGGCGATCCGGCGGCGGCGGCAGTGCGAGGGGTGCGCGGCGCGGTTCACCACGTTCGAGCGGATCCAGCTGCGCGAGCTTTACGTGCTGAAAAGCGAAGACAAGAAGGAACCGTTCGACCGCGAAAAGCTGCTCCGCTCGGTCTCGATTGCCGCGCGCAAGCGGCCGATCGATGCGGTCCGGATCGAGAAGCTCGTCTCCGGCATCCAGCGGCAGTTGGAGACGCAAGGCGAGAACGAAGTGCCGTCACAGCGCATCGGCGAGATGGTCATGGACGGGCTCAAGGGCCTGGATTCGGTCGCCTATATCCGCTTCGCCAGCGTCTATAAGGATTTCCGCGAGGCGCGCGATTTCGAGGAATTCGCCGGCAATGTGAGTGAAGTGGGAAAAGGGTGAACGCCAACTCGGCCCTGCCCCCGGTCATTATTCTCGTCCGCCCACAGCTCGGCGAAAATATCGGCAAAGCGGCGCGCGCGATGCTCAATTTCGGACTGACTGAAATGCGCCTGGTCAGCCCGCGCGACGGCTGGCCCAATCCGTCCGCCGGCCCGGCGGCAAGCGGCGCCGATATCGTACTGGAACAGGCCAGGCTGTACAACAGCGTTGCCGATGCCGTTGCCGACTGCGCGCATGTCTATGCCACCACCGTGCGCAAGCGTGGGGTGACCAAGCCGGTCCTCACGCCCGAACGCGCCGCGGCCGATATCCATGCCGCGCCGGGGCGCTCGGCGATCCTGTTCGGGCCGGAGCGATCGGGGCTCGAAACCGACGATGTCGCGCTTGCCCGCACGATCATCACCGTGCCGATCAACGCCGAATTCGGTTCGCTCAATCTCGCCCAGGCGGTGATCCTGGTCGCTTATGAATGGTCGAAGGGCACCAACCTCGCCTCGCCGCCCGAAACCGACCTGCCCGAACCGGCACCGCATGAAGAACTGGAGGGGATGATCCTGCAGCTCGACGCGATGCTGGAGGCCGCGCATTTCTTCTATCCACCCGACCGCACGCCGGTGACCAAGCGCACCTTACGTACGCTGCTGACCAAGCCCGGCTGGTCGAGTCAGGAGGTACGGACCTTTCGCGGGGTGCTCAGCGCGTTGCGGGGTTCGAAGCGGGCCAAGGGTTAATGGATAGCAACAGCCGGTTTCATCAAGGCCGGTCGAACGCTTCCAATTCGTAAGCGATCGAAATCTCCACAAGTCGGTCCCACAACTCGCCGATTGCGATATCGGGTAGTTTCGCCGCCGCCGCGATTGCCCGGACGTTGGCGATCACTTGCGCCTTGCGCTTCTCGTCACGCACCGCGCCGCGTTCCGGCTTGATGCGCGCGGCGGCATCCATGTAAGCGAAGCGCCGGACGAGCAGCGCGACCAATTCCCGGTCGACCTGATCCACGCCGATTCGGACTTCGGCCATGGTTTGACAATGGACGGCGTCGGGAATGCTGTTCATGTCGCCTGATAACCCCACCATCGCCGCTGTCCAGCGCGCTGCCATACGGCCATACGAGAATCCGGCTTTACCTACGGACAACAATCGCTAATTTGCCTCAAATCAATCAATCATCCTTTGCGGAGAATTCATATGCGCGCTTTGACCGTGGCCGCCGCCGCGATTCTGTTGTCCAGCACGGTATCGGCATGGGCTCAGACCGCAGTCCCGAGCGGCACAGTCGAGGCCCCGCCGGCGGAAAAGAAGTTCTGTCGCTCGATTCAAAAGACCGGCAGCATAATGCCTGGCAAGCGCACGTGCCGCACCAAACAGGAATGGGCCACGATCGACGCGCAGAACGCGGCGAAGACCGACGATTTCTCGCGCCGCCCGCAATCTACCGGAATCACGCGCTAGATATGGCCCGCCGAGCTTGACTCGGCGCGGCGTTTCTGCGAGGCGCCGCCCCTTCGCAAAAGGCTCCGCACCCCGGTGAAGCGGTAGCCCCATCTCGAACGAGACGGAGCGATGACCGGGTATCGATCAGTTGCGCTTCTTTGAGGCGAGGCCGGTCTTGTTGTTGGCAATTGCAAGGAATGACACATGTCGAAGCGTTCAAGCGCAAAGTACAAGCTCGATCGCCGTATGGGCGAGAATATCTGGGGCCGTCCCAAATCGCCTGTAAACAAGCGCGAATATGGGCCCGGTCAGCACGGCCAGCGTCGCAAGGGCAAGGTTTCCGATTTCGGCATCCAGCTGCGCGCCAAGCAGAAGCTCAAGGGCTATTATGGCGACGTGACCGAGAAGCAATTCCGTGCCTGCTATCATGAAGCGGCCCGGATGAAGGGCGATACCGGCCAGAACCTGATCGGCCTGCTCGAGCAGCGTCTCGACATGATCGTCTATCGCGCCAAGTTCGCGCCGACCGTGTTCGCTGCACGCCAGCTCGTTTCGCATGGTCACATTCGCGTCAACGGCGTGAAGTGCAACATCGCGTCGCGCCGCTGCTTCCCCGGTATGGAAATCACGCTTGGCAACAAGGCGCAGGAAATGGCGCTGGTGATGGAAGCGCAGAGCCTGGCCGAGCGCGACATCCCCGATTACGTCGCGACCGACGGCAACGCGAAGGTGACCTTCACCCGCGTGCCGACGCTCGACGAAGTACCTTATCCGGTTAAGATGGAGCCGAACCTGGTCGTCGAATTCTATTCGCGCTGATCGGTCGGCCCACAGCGTGCAAAGAAAAGGGCGGTCCCGCGAGGGGCCGCCCTTTTCCGTTACATCTTCATCGATGCTCGAAGGAATTTGTCGGCACGATCGAGCAAGTCGGCACGCGCGACATTGTCCTCAAGTTGGTGATCGAGCCCTTTATATTCGATCAGCTCCACCTGTTTCTTCTCGCTTTTCAGTCGGTCTTGCATCAATCGCGATTGGCTGATCGCAACATTTTGGTCGATGTCGCCATGGAACAGCAGCACCGGCGCTACGATGGCACCGGCATGGCGCGCGGGTGATCCTTGCTGCGCGATCGTCGTATCGCCGAAGATTGAATCGAGCGATTCGGGAGTGTTGCCGCCGGCCAGCTCCATATCCTTACGCACAAGACCAAAATCGGTCACCGGCGCGACCGCGACGATCGCCTTGAACAATTTGGGATCGAGCACGTTCGATTGTAGCGCAGCATAACCGCCATAGGACCAGCCCATGATCGCCAATTTTGACGGGTCAGCAATACCTTGTTTGACCAGCCAGCGGCCGGCATCGCTGATATCGCCGACCGACAGGCGCCATGAACGGATGCCGTTGTCCTTGAACCATTCCCGGCCATAGCCGCTCGATCCACGGTAATTGGGCTGGATCACCGCATAACCGCGATTGGCGAAATATTGCGGCAACCAGTCGAAATTCCATTCGTCGCGAGCAGTCGGTCCACCATGCGGCAGGACGATCGCAGGAATGTTTTTGCCGTCGCTGCCCGGCGGCAGCGTCAAATAGGCCGGCACCATCGTACCGTCGGCGGCCGGGTAGGAGATCGGCTTGACCGTCGCCAACTTCTCCTGAGCCAGTAACGGTCGTACCGGCAAAATCTCGCCGAGTCGTTTCGTCGCCTTGTCATAGAGATAGAAGCGGCCCGGATCAGTGTCACTACCGGCATAGATCACCAGCTTCTGCTCGTCGGCACTCGCATCGACGATATTAACGATCGGCGCACCGGGCAGGGCCTTGGACAGCGACGCGGAAAACTTCGCCAGTTCGGGATCGAACATCGCCGCTTTGCGCTTGTCCGTGATCCATCTCGCACCGACCACCCGGCGCTGCCGGCCGATCCGCACGAGGTCGTCGATATCCGCATCAGGCCGTTCAAACACCAGTTCCTTCTTCAGACTGCCGTCAAGTGCGACCTTATAGAGCCCGGTGCGGCCCGATACGTTGTCCAGCCCGTAGGCGATATCCAGATCGGGGTCGACAGCATAGGGTTCGAAGCCATCGGAATGGTAATTGGAATAAGTAACCGTCCCGAGCTTCAGCCATTCCTTCGAGTCCTTCTTGCGATAACGGAACTCGGCGGTGTCTTTCGACTGGCCGAGCGAATTACGCGGTGAAATCTGCATGATCCGCACATTGCCGCGACCATCGGTGATGTAATCGGACGCCGCGGCGTTGGCAAACTCCACGGTCTTGCGCGATAGCGTGCGCATGTTGACCCGCTCCACGCCATATCCTTCGCGCGCCTGCGTAATGAGGTGGCCGACCGATGCTTCGGGGATGAACCAGCGAGTCATCAGCACCGACCCGTCCTTCCCATCCTTATCGTCGCCGAGCCAGTCGATGACGTTGCCGCCGCCCAGCGAAACGCCGAGCGAACGATCATTGCCGCGCGCGCTCAGTTCCTTCATGTCGCTGCCATCGGCGTTGAGCGTCACCATCCGCGTGCCCCCCATCTTTTTCCCATAGACCGTATCGATGATATAAAGGCCGCAGGTCAGCCTCGTGTTGGTCGCCCAGTTGCAATAGGTCAGGCGCTCTGGATTGCCACTCGACGATATGATGCCCTTCATCACCGGCGGGCCGTCGAGATTAAATACAGAGGCGATTGCGCCGCGCGCGCCGTTCGGCTGCAGAATGACCAGCGATTTACCATCGGGTGAGATACTCACATCAAGCACGTTGTCGCGCGCACCGAAACGCACCGCCGCGTCGTCGGCCGCGTACGCCGTGCCGGTCAGCGCGATGGTGCTGACCGACATGGTCACGCCCATAGCCAGATAGTTCAATAATTTTCGCATGATAGCCCCTTACCCCTTATGCGGCAGGTTTAGGCGGCGTGCTCGGCCGCTGCAATCACAAGCTTGCCGCAGATGGCTCGGACTGCCAAAAGATGCATCCGATCTGACACGGAATTTGCCGATGCGCCTTTCGATCATGCTTCCCGCTTTATTGTCCGTCGCTTCGCCCGCGCTTGCGCAGGACAAGCCTGCCATCTCCGTACAGACCCTGAAGGATGTGACGCAAACTCTGTCGTCCGATGCGTTCGAGGGGCGGGCGCCCGCAACGCCGGCGGAGGAGAAGACGCTCGCCTATATCGTCGAGCGTTTCGAGAAAGCGGGCCTGAAACCCGCCAACAAGGGCCGTTGGTATCAGGACGTACCGCTGGTCGAGATCACCGCGAGCGACGTGACCCCGCTAAACTTTACCGGCGGCAGGGCACCGGTAACGGCGGCTTATCGCAGCGATCTGGTCATCGCGACCTATCGCGTCGTGCCGAAGATCGCGATCAAGGACAGCGACGTGGTGTTCGTCGGATACGGCATCAACGCGCCCGAGCGCGGCTGGAACGACTATGCCGGGATCGACGTGAAGGGGAAGACGGTCGTCATCCTGGTCAATGATCCGGACTGGAAGACGATGACTCTCGACGGCCCGTTTGGCGGTCGCGCGATGACCTATTATGGCCGCTGGACCTACAAGTTCGAGGAAGCCGCACGGCAGGGTGCCGCAGCGGCGATCATCGTCCATGATACCGAACCCGCCGCTTATGGCTGGGGCGTGGTGCAGTCGAGCTGGACCGGGCCGCAGCTGGAACAGGATACGCCGGGCGATCATCTCGACCAGAGCGAGGCGATCGGCTGGATTCAGAAACCCGTCGCCGAGGCGCTGTTCGCCAGCGCTGGTCAGGATTTCGCCGCGCTGTCCAACGCGGCGGCGACCAAGGGTTTCAAGGCCGTTCCGCTCGGCGTGAAGGCGTCGGTCGGCTTCACCAACACGATCCGGCGCCAGGCGTCGAAGAATGTCGTCGGTATCCTGCCTGGCACGGTCATGCCCGACGAGATCGTGCTCTACTCTGCCCATTGGGATCATCTTGGCCGCTGCGACGCGGTCAAGGGTGACGATATCTGCAACGGCGCGCTCGACAATGCGAGCGGTGTCGCCGGGCTGGTCGCGCTGGCCGAGGCTTCGGTGAAGGCCGGCCCGGCGAAGCGCAGCCAGGTCTTCCTGTCGGTCACCGCCGAGGAATCCGGCCTGCTAGGCTCGAAATTCTACGCCGAGAACCCGGTCTTCCCACTCGCCAGGACCGTCGGCGGGGTGAATATGGATGGCCTCAACGTAAACGGTAAGGCGAAGGACTTCGTGCTGGTCGGCGCCGGCAAGTCCGAGCTCGAGGATCTGGTCAAGCCGCTGGTCGCCGCCGAAAATCGGGTGATCACGCTCGAATCCAACCCCGAGCGCGGCTCCTATTATCGCTCCGACCATTTCAGCTTCGCCAAACTCGGCGTACCGATGCTCTATGGCGAAAGCGGCGAAGATCTGGTCGTCGGCGGCGTCGCGGCGGGCAAAGCCGCGCGGGAGGATTATGTCGTCAACCGCTACCACAAACCGCAGGACGAATATGGCACGAACTGGAACTGGGACGGCGCGGTGTCCGACCTGAACATCTATTACGCGCTGGGTCACGGTCTCGCGGAAAGCGATATCTGGCCGAACTGGTATGCCGCCGCTGAATTCCGCAGCGTTCGCGACAAGAGCCGCGCGGGCGCGAAGTAAAGGTCTGTCGATGCCGAACCGCGTTACCCAGCCCGCCGAATGGGCGCGTCACAAGGCCGTTTGGATCGGCTTTCCGAGCCATCCGGAACTGTGGCTTGACGATCTGGAGCCGGCGCGCGCGGAAGTGACCGCCTTTGCCCGCGCGATCCACGCCGGGGGCAAGGGTGAGCGCGTCATTCTCGTCGCCGCCGACGCGGAGGCCGCCGCTGCCGCCAGGGAACTGGCCGACGATGTAGCCGAGATCGTCGTCGAGCCGTTCGGTGATATCTGGCTGCGCGATACCGCTGCGATCGTACTGAGCGACCACAGCGCGCGCGATTTCCGCTTCAACGGCTGGGGTGGCAAATACGATCTGCCCGGCGACGACGATATCGGCGCTCGCCTTGCCGCGCGCCGCAGCATCCGTACCGAACGCTGCGACTGGATCCTGGAGGGCGGCGCGATCGACAGCGACGGCACCGGCCTGGTCGTCACGACCGAGCAGTGCTTGCTCAACCACAATCGCAATCCCGGCCTGTCGAGATCGGAGATCGAATTGCGGCTGCTCGAGGATCTCGGTTTTTCGGAAGTCATCTGGCTCGGCGAGGGGCTGATGCACGACCATACCGATGGCCATGTCGATAACCTCGCGCGCTTCGTGGCGCCGGGGAAGCTGGCGATCCCGATCGCGGCGGACAATGATCCCAATTGGCTGGTCTATCAGCACGCCGCGCGCGACGCCGCGCGCCACGAGGTCGAGATCGTGCCGATCCCTTCGCCCGGCCGCGTGCTGCGCGACGAGGAAATCGTGCCGGCCAGCTATATGAATTTCTATATCGGCAATGCGACCGTGGTCGTGCCGCAATATGGCGCGCCCAATGACGCGGCGGCGGTCGCGGCGATCGGCGCACTGTTCCCGGACCGCGAAACGGTCGGCCTGCATGCCGACCATATCCTGACCGGTGGCGGCAGCTTCCACTGCATCAGCCAGCAGATTCCCGGCTGATCAGCCTTCCGGACCGCCGGTGATCCGGCGCGGCAACGCTCTCGCGTCGATGTCGTCGATCAGCCGCGCATTGACCCCGACTTTCGCCCCGACGCCGCCAGGGTAGCATTCCTCCTCCAGCCCGGGATGGATACGCCAGCCGATCATTGCGCTGCACCGGGAACAGAAGCGGAAATCGAGCAGCCGGTCGCCCCATTGATAGATCGACAGCGCCGCTTCGCCCTGGGTGATCGCGAACTGGTCGGGCGGATAATAGCAGCACAGCGAGCCGAGTTTGGAGCAGATCGAACAGTGACACTCGGTCACCTCGACCGGCGGCGCGGGCACGGTGAAGCGCACCGTCCCGCAATGACAGCCGCCGCCAGTCATAGCCGTTCAAGCATCCGCTCGATCGATTCGTGGTGCGTTTCATTGTCGCCGCATTCGCGCTCCAGCATCTCCCGGATCCGCTCAAGCTCGTTCTGGGTCAGATGTTCGATGCCGATGAAATCGGTGCGCGCTTCGGTATTGGCGCGAATCAACTCGTCGAGCTTAGCCTGGATCGCGCTGGCGTCGCGATTCTGCGCATTCTGGATCAGGAACACCATCAGGAAAGTGACGATGGTCGTGCCGGTGTTGATCACCAGCTGCCAGGTGTTCGAATAAGCGAACATCGGACCGGTGACGCCCCACACCAGCACGATGAGGAATGCGGCCATGAAGGCGGGTGGCTTGCCCGCCCAGCTCGCCACACCCTGCGCGATCCGCTCGAATAACCGTTCCACATCCAACTCCCTGCCGATTTGAAACCGAACGCTGAATCGCTAAGTATGATCCATGACCGAAATCACCGTCGCCGCGCTCCAGACTGGCTTTACCGATGATATGGACGCGAACATCGCCCATGTCTCCGCTCTCGTGCGCGAAGCGGCGGCGAAGGGCGCGCAGGTGATCCTGCCGCCCGAATTGTTTGAGGGCGAATATTTCTGCCGCGTCGAGGACGAGGGGCTGTTCGCCAATGCCAAGCCTGCTGGCAAACACCAGGCGGTGCTGGCAATGCAACGGCTCGCGTCGGAACTCGGCGTCTATATCCCGACCAGCTTCTTCGAGGCCGACGGTCCGCATCATTATAACAGCCTGGCGATGATCGGCCCCGATGGCGCGGTGATGGGCGTCTATCGCAAGAGCCACATCCCCGACGGCCCGGGTTATGAGGAGAAATTTTATTTCCGGCCCGGCAATACCGGCTTCAAGGTCTGGCCGGGGCCATCCGCCACCTTGGGCGTCGGCGTGTGCTGGGATCAATGGTACCCCGAAACCGCGCGCGCGATGATGCTGATGGGCGCGGAGATCCTGTTCTACCCGACCGCGATCGGCAGCGAGCCGCACGACACTTCGCTCGATACCGCGCGACTATGGCGTCGCGCGATGGTCGGCCATGCGGTGTCCAATGTCGTCCCGATCGTCGCCGCCAACCGCATCGGCGTGGAACATGGCCAGACCTTTTACGGCACCAGCTTCATCGCCGACGAACGTGGCGACATTCTCGCCGAACTGGGCCGCGAAGAGACCGGCGTGATCACCGCGACGATCGACCTCGACCGCGTCAAGCGCCACCGCGCGGCATTCGGTTTCTTCCGCGACCGGCGGCCCGACCTTTACGGGCGGCTGGTGCAGGATATCTAGCGCCGCCTTGGCCTTTACAGATCTATCTCACCCGATCGCCCGATCGGAAAGGTGAGATTCCGTGCGTCCGATATTGTCCTATTCCCCGGCGACAGGCGATGACGGGAAATATCGAGCTATCTTCAATTCCAGTAGCCGAACGAGTTCAGGCTGCATGAATTCATAATCGTCGGGAATATCCAGACAGATGACGCGCGCTTGCTTCAGGGCTGCGCGAAAGCGCTTTTGCAGCTTGTTACGATGCACCTTTTCCATGACGAAGATCACATCCGCCCATTCGACCAGCTCGGCGGTCAGCGGATTGTCGGCGTCGTGATTGGTACCGGCCGAATCGACTTCAATATCCGGTCGCGACGCGAAGACTTGTTCGGCGGTCGGACTGCGCAGCCGGTTCTGACTGCACACGAACAGGATTTTCTTCACGCCGGACGCAGTTCAAGCGCACGTGCGAACACCGCATCGAACATCTCGGCGGTGAGCCGCCCGGTGTTCTGATTGTAGCGCGAGCAGTGATAGCTATCGATCAGGATACGGCCATCAGGCACGCGGTGTTCCGCGAGATGTGCGAAGCGGCATTTGGGCAATTTGCCGCCCAGGATCTTGACTGCCGACTGATGCGCGATCTGGCCCAGCGCGACATAGATGCGCGCCTTGGGCAACGCCGCGGCCTGACTGGCGAGAAACGGCCGGCAGGTGCGGATTTCCTCGGGCGTCGGTTTGTTCTGCGGCGGGAGGCATTTGACCGCGTTGATAATGATCGCGCCTTCAAGCTTGAGCGAATCATCCGGTGCGCCTTCGTAAACACCGTTCGCCAGCCCGAACCTGACCAGCGTCTCGAACAATAATGGCCCCGACTGGTCGCCTGTAAAGGCCCGCCCGGTGCGGTTGGCGCCATGTTTGCCCGGCGCCAGTCCGACGATCGCCAGCCAGGCATCCGGGTCGCCAAACGCATTGACCGGCGCATTCCACCAATCGGGATGCTCGGCCTGCAATTCTTCGCGGAACGCGACGAGGCGTGGACAGCGCGGGCAATCGTGCGGCGGCTCGGTGGTCGGCAAAGGACTGGGTGCGAAATTCATCGATAAGCGATACGCAGCTTGCCGTGCCGAACTCAACCTATGCCCCCCTTTCGACCTACGTCATCGCCATCGGATCGAACCGACGCGGTTGTCATGGTGCTCCGCATGCGCAGGTTGCGGCGGCGATTCGCGCGCTTGGCGGCGTCGTGGCGACCGGCCCCGTCATCACCAGTGCGCCGGTCGGCCCTTCGACCCGGCGCTTTGCGAACAGCACGATCCTGATCGAAACATCCGAGGATCCATCCGAATTGCTTGCCCGGCTAAAGTCGATCGAGCGCGATTTCGGGCGACGGCGCGGGCAGCGCTGGGGCGCGCGGGTCATCGACCTCGATATCATCCTGTGGTCGGGCGGTGCGTGGGACGATGCGGGGCTAATCATCCCGCATATCGATTTCCGTGAGCGCCGTTTCGTGCTCGATCCACTCGCCCGCATTGCGCCCGACTGGCGCGATCCGATCACCGGTCTGACCGTGCGGCAACTCGCCCACCGTCTACGCGCGGTTGACCAGCGCGCGTCGCGCCCGTAACGCGCGTCACTTGCCCGGCATGTGTGGGGGCCCGTAGCTCAGTTGGTAGAGCAACGGACTTTTAATCTGTAGGTCTCGGGTTCGAATCCCGACGGGCCCACCATCGCCGTGAGACCATCGCCATGATCAGCCGATATGATCGCTAACAACCCGCTCCATGCCGAGGGCATCGATTCCGCAGGCGCAATCCCGGGCGGTGTGCGCAATCCCCCCTGGCTGCTCGCTGCGAGCGGCGCGGCAGCGCTGGCGGCGCTGATCCTTACCCTGATCGGCCTGTTCATCGACCGCGGCCACCGCTTCGCATTCGATTCGGCGATCCTGCTCGCCGCACGCGGCGGCTCGGCGCACGGCGTGCCGGTCGGACCGTCATGGATGAAGCCGGCGGCAGTTGACATCACTGCGCTGGGCGGCGTGACCGTGCTGACCCTGATCGTCACGGTCACCGTCGGTTTCCTCGCGGTCAGGCGGTTGTGGCTGACCATGGCGCTGGTGCTTGGCGGAACGATCAGTGGCTCGATCGCGGTCGGCCTCGTCAAACTGCTGGTCGGGCGGCCGAGGCCGGAGCTGACCGATCATCTCGTGCAGGTCAGTTCCGCGAGTTTTCCGAGCGGCCATGCCGCGAACAGCGCGATCGTCTATCTGACCATCGCCACGTTAGTCATGCAGATCGTGCAGGGCCGTGGCGCGCGCAGCTACATCCTGATCGTCGCGGCCTTGCTGGTCACCGCGATCGGCATGAGTCGGGTCTATCTCGGCGTGCACTGGCCGAGCGACGTGCTCGGCGGCTGGGCGTTCGGCACGCTCTGGGCGACCGGCTGGTGGTCGATCGGCGCCTGGGCGCGGCTAAGGCGCGCTGGCGTCTCAGTCCTCCACCCCGGCGAGTAGCCGCTTCGCCGATTTGAGGTGCGGCGCATCGACCATCTTGCCGTCGAGTGCCAGCGCGCCCGCGCCGGGATTGGCTTCGAACAGCGCGATGACGCGGCGCGCATGCGCGATTTCGCCCTCGCCCGGAGAGAATGCGGCGTTGATCACCGCAACCTGGTCCGGATGGATCGCCATCATCCCGGTAAAGCCGTCGCGCCGCGCACGCGCGGCATAGGCCGCCAGACCGTCGAGATCGCGGAAATCGGGATAGACCGTCTCGATCGCCGGCACCCCCGCCGCATGCGCGCCGAACAGGGTCAGCGAGCGGGCCAGCTGATACGGCGCGGTGAAACTACCGTCTGCCTCGCGTGAGGTCGCTGCGCCGATCGCGGCGGGCAGATCCTCGGCACCCCAAGTCAGGCCGGCAAGACGCGGCGTGACACCGCCATAGCTACCGAGCAAGAAAATCGCCGCCGCAGTCTCGGTTGCGATCGGCAGGATCGCGATGTCGCCCGACAATCGCGCGTCGAGCGCGGCGAGCGAGGCGGCGCCTTCGGCCTTGGGCAGCAGCAGACCATCAGGTCCGGCGGGCAGTATTGCGGCAAGATCGTCATCGATCAGGCCCGAGTCGAGCGGATTGACCCGGACATAGAGCGTCGCGGTACGCGGTCGGCGCAGAAATGCCGCCACCGCCGCACGCGCCTCGGGCTTGGCCGACAGGCTGACCGAATCCTCCAGATCGAGGATCAGCACATCGGCACCGAACCCAAGCGCCTTTTCCATCCGGTCGGGACGGTCGCCGGGAACGAACAGCAGCGAGCGTAGGCGGGGCATCGGATTCTCCTTTCAGGGCAAGAAGTCCCCCTAGCATAGACGGACCGTGGCAAGGCAACGACGAAGCGTCTTGTGACTTTATACCATTACATCTATTGCGCTGCACAAGAAACGAAAGGGCCTTCATGATTCGCCATATCCTGCTCGCCAGCACCGCCTTCGCCTTTGCCCAACCAGCGCTTGCCCAGGACGCGTCTGGCGGTCCTTCGGCGGCTGTCCCGCCTCCCGTCAAAGCGGAACACGATGACGACAAGCGCGACATCATCATCACCGCTCCGTTCGCGCAGAGCGAAGCCGACGTACTGTCGGGCACTTCGGTCCTGTCCGGTGCCGAATTGACGCGGAGCTTGAAGCCAACGATCGGCGAAACGCTTGCCCGGCTGCCTGGCGTGTCGGCGACTTCATTCGGCCCCAGCGCCTCACGCCCGATTCTGCGCGGTTTCCAGGGCGAGCGCATCCGCGTGCTGACCGACGGGATCGGATCGATCGACGTGTCCAACACCTCGGTCGATCACGCCGTGATCATCGACCCGCTGCTCGCCGAGCGCATCGAAGTGCTGCGCGGCCCGTCAGCCCTGTTGTTCGGATCCTCCGCGGTCGGCGGCGTGGTCAATGTCATTGACACGCGCATTCCGCGCAGCGTGCCGGTAAACGGCTATCGGCTGAGCGGTACCACTACCTACGGCTCGGCCGCCAACGAGCGGTCGTTCGGCGGGGCCGGCGACGTCGCGGTCGGCCAGCACCTCGTGCTTCATGCCGATGGTTCCTATTCGAACACCGACGATCTGCGCATCGGCGGGTACGCGTTGACTCCGGAGCGCCGCCGCGAGGCGCTCGCCACCAGCCTGTTGCCGGTCGATCCCGCCGACCCCGAACCGATCGATTATGCCGCCAATGCGGCGATCAAGGGCAAGCTGCCCAATTCGGCGAGCAAGACCTGGACCGCCGGCGCCGGTGCGTCGATCATCACCGACAGCGGCAATCTCGGCGTTTCGTACAGCCATTATGACAGCTTGTATGGCGTGCCGATCCGCTATGCGACGCTGCCCGGCGAAGGCCAGGAGGCACCGCGCCTGTCGATCGTCCAGAACCGCGTCGATCTGCGCGGCGAAGTCGATACCGGCGGTGGTTTCCTCGACAAGATCAAGATCCGCGCCGGCCAGGCGACCTATCGCCATTTTGAACTCGCGCCGGACGGTGCGATCGGCACCGCCTTCTACAACAAAGGTCTCGAAGGTCGTCTCGAATTGATCCAGGCCGATCATGGCGGCTGGAAGGGCGCGTCAGGTGTGCAGTTCTTCAACCGCATCTTCGACGTGAAGGGCGATGAGGCTTTCCTGCCCAAGAACGAAACCAACCAGACCGGCCTTTTCACCCTGCAGCAACTCGATCTCGGCGCGTTCAAAGCCGAAGGCGGTGTGCGTTACGAACTGACCGATGTCGCGGCGCGCACCTTGGCCGACGATTTGCGCTTCTTCCAGGGCGCGCGTCACTTCCACGCGCTGTCCGGGTCGATCGGCGCATCCTATGCGATCAGCGATCCTATCCGCGTCGGTATCAACCTTTCGCATACCGAACGCGCACCGTCGGCGGAGGAATTGTTCGCCAATGGCGGCCATGCCGGAACGCAAGCCTATGAACTGGGCAGCGCCGATTTCCGGCTGGAGAAGAGCTGGGGTCTCGAAGCCACGCTCCACGCGCATGGTGAGGGCTTCAGCTTCGACGCCTCGGCCTATTACAACAAATTCTCCAACTATATCTCGGAGAACCAGGTCGATCAGGCGGTGTGCGAGGCCGCAGCCGCACCGAGCGGCCGCAACGTGGAATTCCCTTGCTTCCAGTTCAGCCAGGCCGATGCGCGCTATTATGGCTTCGAAGCGCAAGGGTCGATTGTGCTGACACGGATCGGCGATTTCAAGATCAACGCCGATGCGCTGGGCGACTATGTCCATGCCAACATCGTCGATCAGGGGCCGATCCCACGCATCCCCGCACCGCGCGTGCTCGGCGGGCTGGAAGCGCAATCGGACCGGATCACCGGCCGAATCGAGGCCGAGCGCGTCTTCGACCAGAATCGCGTGACCGATTTTGAGACCCCGACCAAGGGTTATACCATGGTCAACGCCTCGATCTCGCTCAGCCCGTTCGGCGCGGACAACAAGACCACGCTCAACATCAGCGCCAACAACATTTTCGATGTCGATGCGCGCCGCCATGCCAGCTTCCTGAAGGATTTCGCGCCGCTTGCCGGACGCGACATCCGCGCAACTCTGCGCTTCAGCCTCTGACTCTCCTGTGCCCGCTCGCCCGTGATTTATCGGGGCGGGCGGGTTTTTGCGCGTGAGCGCGCCGCGCTACAGCGCGTCGATCGCCTCGGCGAGTGGGCGGATCGCATCGGCCTGCTGATCCCAGCTGATCACCAGCCGCGCCTCGCCCGGACCCCAGTCGTAAAAATCGAAACCCTTGGCGCGCAGCTTTTCGGCCTCTCCGGCGGTGACGCGCAGGAACACCTCGTTCGCTTCGACCGGATGGACCAGCCGGTCGCCCGCGGCTTCGGCCAGGATGGTCGCACCAGCATTCGCCGAGCGCGCATTGTCGAGCCAAAGATCATGATCGAGCAGCGCATGTATCTGCGCCGCGAGATAACGGCCCTTGGACAGCAACAGCCCGGCGCGCTTGCGGCGATACAGCGTCGCGGCGGCCAGGTCGGTCTTGAAGAAGATCAGCGCCTCGGCGCTCATCCCGCCATTCTTGACGAAACCGAAGCTCAGCGCATCGACCCCGGCGCGCCAGGTCAGGTCGGCCGGCGTGCAGCCGAGATGCGCAACCGCATTGGCGAAGCGCGCGCCGTCCATATGCAGGCCGAGTCGGCGTTCGCGCGCGAGATGGCCAATCGCCGCGACCTCATTGGGGGTATAGACGCGACCATATTCAGTCGCGTTAGTGATCGAGATCGCATGCGGCTGAACCTGATGCACGTCGTTGCGCGTCGCATCGAGCAGGGCGAGGATGGTCTCGGGCGTCAGCTTGGCTCCCTCGCCCTCACCAAGCAGCAGCTTTGCACCATGAGTGTAGAATTCCGGCGCGCCGCATTCGTCGTTCTGGATATGGGCGTCGCGGTGACACACCACCGCACCGTGCGGCGGACACAGCGCGGCAAGCGCCAAACAATTGGCCGCGGTGCCCGAGGGCACCCATAGCGCGCGCACTTCCGCTTCGAACAGGTCGGAGAAACGCGCATCGAGCTGGCGGCTCCAGCCATCGCCGTCATAGGCGGTGTCGAGTGTATTGGCCTGTTCGAGCGCCGCGAAAACAGCGGGATGAACCGGGGCGGCGTTATCGGAGAAGAAGCGCATGCCGCATGCCTTGCGGCGACGGTCGGGCCTCGTCAACCGTGGAGGTTCAAGACGGCACCAACCCGGCGAATCCCAAACAGATTACCGCTCGTCGGGCGCCTGCTCGTCATATTGCGGTTCGTCATAGCGCGGCGCGCGGTCCTCGCGGCGCGGTCGGTCGCTACGATCGCCGCGGTTCGAGCGATTGATCTCGATGCTGCCATCCTGGCCGACGCGCAGATTGAGGCCAAGGCCCTCAAGGTCACCCTCGAGCGGGACGTTGACGCCGTCGACACCGATCAGATTGGCGGCATCCGGATCGACCTCTTCTTCGGTCACCTCCGGTTCGGGCGCGACGGCGGGGCCGACGCCCAGCGCACTCATCATGAAGGCGCGCCAGATTCGTGCCGGGATGCCGCCGCCCGACAGACCCGCATTCGGCGTATTGTCGTCATTGCCGACCCACACCCCGACCACCAGATCGCCGGCAAAACCGATGAACAGCGCGTCGCGATTGTCCTGCGTCGTGCCGGTCTTGCCATAGGTCTTGATCGACAATGCCGCCTGACGCCCGGTGCCGGTTTCGGCCGAGGCGGAGAGCAGGTCGAGCATATTGTCGTGCAGATCGCCGGTCAGCGGGTGTGCGCCCTGGGTCAGGCTTTGCAGCCAACTGCGCTCGCCGCTCGGCTCGATCCCGCGCGGTCGCACCGGATAGCCTTGCGCAGCGATCGAGGCATAGGCCGAGGTCAATTCGAGCAGCGACACGGTCGAAGTGCCGAGCGCGATCGTCGCCTCATTGGCGATCGGGGTCGAGATGCCGAGATCGCGCGCGGCGCGCGTCACGTTCTTCACCCCGACTTGCTGGATCAGCCGTGCGGCCGCGACGTTGCTTGATTTGGCGAAGGCGCGACGCAGCGTGATCTCGCCCTCATAACGGCCATCGCTGTTCTTCGGCGACCAGTCGGCGATCGTCACCGGTTCGTCCTCGATCTTCGAATCAGGCGTCAGACCGCTGCGCAGCGCGGCGAGATAGACGAACAGCTTGAACGCGGAACCCGGCTGGCGCCGCGCCTGGACAGCGCGATTGAACGTGCTGTCGGTATAGGATTTGCCACCGACCATGGCGACGACCCGGCCATCGGGGCGCATCGCGACCAGCGCGACCTGCGCCTGACGCAACCCCGCGCTCCTGATCGCGCGCTCCGCGGCCTTTTGCAGACGGCGGTCGAGCGTGGTCTTGACCGTGGTTTCGGTCGCGATCTCGCCTGCGCGATCGCGCGCCGCCGGCAGCACCCAGTCGGCGAAATAGGTGCCATCGGGCAACGACTTGATCTTGCTCGTCGACAGCCGCGCCGGCGACACGTCGGCGGCCACCGCCTTGTCAAGGAAACCGGCATCGACCATCGCCGCGACGACCAGCTTCTGCCGGTCGCGCGCGCCCTTCAGATTGACCGTCGGCGCAAGCCGCGAAGGCGCCTTGACCAGCCCGGCGAGCATCGCCGCCTGGCCGATCGAAAGGGACTCGGGCTCGCGGTTGAAATAATGTTTCGACGCCGCGCGCAGGCCATAGACGTTATCGCCGAAATAGACGTTCGACAGATAGCGCGAGAGGATCTCGTTCTTCGACAGCCATGCCTCGAGCCAGAAGGCGATCAGGACTTCACGGAATTTGCGCGCCGCGGTCCGGTCCGAATCGAGAAAGGCGTTCTTGGCGAGCTGCTGGGTGATCGTGCTGCCGCCCTGGCTGCGCCCGTCGCTGGTGACATTGTGCCAAAAGGCGCGGGCGATGCCGCGCGGGTCGACGCCCCAATGCGATTTGAAGCGCCGGTCCTCGATCGCGAGAAAGGCGTTGGTGACGTTGGCGGGCAGCTTCGACGCATCGACCGGCCTGCCGATGATCGCACCGCGCCGCGCGATCGGCGTGCCGTCTTCGGCGAGCAGCGTGATGCTCGGCGGCGTCGGCGGTTCGAGCGATTTCGACAGGGGTGCGGTGAAGATCAGCCAGATTACCGCAACCACGAACAGCAATATGCCGACGCCAAGGATGCGCATCGGCCAGCGCCAGCGCGACCCGCGATAGGCGACCGGCAAATTGGTCGTGTAGCCATCGGCATCGGCATCATAATCGTCGCCACCGCCCGAATAACCACCCGGCGGCGGCAACCCGCCGGACAGGTCGAGCGGCGACCGGTCGGTGCCATAGGCGGCACCGCCGGACGGCGATTTGCTCGACGGCGCGGTCGCCGGATCGAAGGGGTAAGGACGCATCGTTCTCGATCGTTCCCGGATCAGCCTGCCAACATGGCGAATGACTGTATTATCGTCATATAACAGTGACCGCAAGCAATTGGCTGCGGGGATGGACGCGCCCGGACCGCTCGGGCACAGGCGATGGTGAAACGAAACGCCGGAGCGACAAAGTGCGTGCGACCATCAAGGACGTATCCCGCGAAGCGGGGGTCTCGATCAAGACGGTATCGCGCGTGCTCAATAACGAGCGCTATGTCGGCACGGCGACGCGCGAGCGGGTGCAGGCGGCGGTCGCGCTGCTCAATTTCCGCCCGAGCACCGCCGCGCGCTCGCTCGCCGGGCGACGCAGCTTCCAGATCGCGCTGATCTGCGACAATCCCAGCCCCTATTATGTCTATGAGATGCAATCGGGAATCCGCGACCGTTGCGCGTCGGACGGGGTGAGGATGATCGCCCAGCCTTATGATCGCAATTCGGATAGGTTGCTCGACGATGTCGAGAGCCTGGTAGATGCAACCAATGTGGATGGATTGATCCTGACCCCGCCGGTAACCGACTATCCGGCGGTGCTCGACCTGCTCGCGCGGCGTGGGGTGCGCTTCGTGCGCATATCGCCGGGCGGCGATGTCGACCTGACCTCCTCCACCTTCATCGACAATGAACAAGCGGCGCAGGTAATGACCGAGCATCTGATCGGGCTCGGCCATCGCCGTATCGGCTTTGTCGCCGGCCATCCAAGCTATGCGACGAGCGGACAGCGGCGGAGCGGCTATCTCAAGGCGTTGCAAGCGGCGGGCATCGCATCCGACCCGGCGCTGATCGCCGAGGGCAGCTACGACTTCGCCTCGGGCGCCGCCGCCGCCGAGACATTGTTGTCGCTGGACGCGCCGCCAAGCGCGATCTTCGCGTCGAGCGACGACATGGCGGCCGGTACGCTGACCGTCGCGCACCGGCGCGGGATCAGCGTGCCAGGGCAGCTGTCGGTCGCCGGATTCGACGACACCGCGCTCGCCGGCTTCGTCTGGCCGCCACTGACCACGATCCGCCAGCCGACCCGGCAGATGGCGTTTCAGGCGGCGGATCTGCTGCTAGCGGGCGAGGATGCGCCGGTCGAACGGCGCGAGATCGGCTTCGAGCTTGTGGTGCGGGACTCTACCGGGCCAGCACCCAGGTAGGCGCCTGCATAGCGGCTCAGGTCAGGTGCGAGGCCATTGCGCGTTGAGCACCGCGGCAATCCTGTTTTAGACACTAAGAAAGAGCGCGCAGGTATAAGTCCGGCATGGGATGACCTGCCCGATCTTGGATGATGGTTGAATCGCCACCGGCACAGGGCTGCGGGAACGGCTGAGACGGCAGGCGGCGGGAGATATGTCACACCGGTATGTGACATATCCTTTCGGCCATGACCTCAACGAGAGCATCATAAAGTCCATTATATATCAGATGGTTAAACTGAAATAGGCGCGGCCGGACGCGGGACACATCTTTCTGACGATTTGTCGATATCACTTCGCCCAGGCTCCATTCCGCATGAACGGGGCGGCATAAATCCATGGCGCGCCAGGCGTGTTATCCGACGAGCACCAGCGCCGCCCCCAGTGCGAGCAGGAACGCCACGACCGTCGCCGCAAGGATCACGAACATCGGCTTCGGCCCAGCCTCGAGCAGTTGCGACAAGGGCGAGCGGATCGCCGTCGCGGTGACCGCCGCGGCGAGCAGGCCGGCGGCGATCTGTTCCGCGCCTTTCGCCACCACCACCGGGACCACCCCGAAGGAATTGATCCCGGCGAGAACGAAGAACCCGACCACGAACCAAGGGATGCCCGGCCCCTTCGAATGCGATGCATCGCCCCGCAGGAACAGCGCGACGATCGCCAGCACCGGCGCCAGCATCGCGACGCGAGTCAGCTTGACGATCGCCGCGATATCACCGGCATCCTTGGAATAGGAATAACCCGCACCCAGCGCCTGGGCGACGTCATGAATCGCCGCGCCGAGCATGAAGCCGGCCTTGAGATCGCTCATCGCCAGAGCGTGCGCCGCGATCGGGTAGAGCACCATTGCCAGCGCGCTCAGCGCCGAGATGCCGACCAGCACCATGGTCAATTGCGCCTGGCTGGTCCGTTTCTCACCCAGCGTGGTCGCCAGCGCCATCGCCGCCGAGGCTCCGCAGATCGCCACTGCGCCACCGGCCAATGTCCCGAACGCGGTGTCGAAACCGAAGCGCCGCGCCGCAAGGATGCCCGTGCCGATGGTCAGCGCTACGATGATCAGTACGCAGAGCAGCGCGACCGGTCCGAGCGCGACGATCTGCCCGAAGGTGATGCGCACGCCGACCAGCACGATACCCCAACGCAACAGCGAACGCGACGCGAAGGCGAGCCCCGGCGTCAGCCGCGTGTCGGCGCTGAGGAAATTGAGTGCGAGCCCGATGAGCAGTGCCATCAGCGTCAGTGGCGCGCCATAATGATCGGACACGAAAGCCGCGGCGAGCGTCCCCGCCGCGACGATCGCCAACCCGGGAAAATATCCTCGCCAACTCGCCTTGGGCGAGGGTTCGATATCGCCATAGAGGTCCGCTGCCATCGGCAGGGTCTTGTTTTGCCTGGTCGCCATGCAACGCTTTCATCTATCTGAGCCGGTACGACCAGCCGCTCGTCCACGCTATGGCAGTGTCGCCGCGAAATACAGTCACGAACCGTGAGAGCCTCTGCGCTTTAGACGGTAACAGCCCGAGTCGATGTGGTCGGAAAGACTTTAATGCGCCGCGACCGGCAGCGCCGTTCCCATCCCGTCCAGCGGCAGTTTCGGCAGGAGCAGCTGGATCGCGATCAGAGCGAGCAGATAGGACCCGGCGGCGAACAGGAATAGCGGCAGATAGCCAAGCCCGGCGGCGAGCGTCAGCCCCGCCACCTTGGCGATGACCATGCCGCCGATATTGCCGCTGAACGCGCCGAAGCTGGTGACGCGACCGATCCTTTCGGGGCGCGAGACATCGGCGATCAGTGCGAAAAGATTGACCGAGAAAGCCTGGTGCGCGGCCATCACCAAGCCGATCAGCGCGACCGCCAGCACATAGCTGTTCACCGTGTCGGCGAACGGCAGCGGCAAGGCGAGCAAGGCGGCGACGAGCAGCGACCCCTTGCGCACCCTCTCGACACTATAGCCCTGACGGATCAGCCTCGACGCGACGGTGCCGGCAATCAGCGATCCGATCGCGCTGCAGGTGTACGCAATCGCCAGCGGCGTGCCGAGTGCGATGCCGGTCAGTCCGAAGCTGCGGTGAAAGAAATCGGGCATCCAGAACAGCATAAGCCACCAGGTCGCGTCTGACAGGAATTTGGCGATGGCAATCGCCCAGGTTCGGCGCTCGACGAAGATGCTCCGTCCGATGGTGGTCGTCGCGGTCGCATCGCTGTGCGTCGGTGCGCCGTCGCCGGGGAACTGCACGCCTTTCACCGCGAGCAGCCAGACACCGGCCCAGACCAAGCCGAGCGCGCCGCCGATCAGGAACGCCGCGCGCCAGCCCCACAGCAGGGCAACGGTCGGGATGAGCAACGGCGTGACGATCGCGCCAAGACTGCCGACGGTATTGACCAGGCCATAGCCGAATGAGCGCATCGTCGGCGGGAAGATCACCGCGATCGTCTTGATCGCTGCCGGGGTGCCCATCGCCTCGGTCGCGCCGAGCGCGATGCGGCACAAGACGAAACTACTGAACCCGCGCGCAAAGGCGTGCGCCATCGCCGCAAGGCTCCACAGCGCCACGCCGATTGGATTGGCCCATTTGACTCCGAGTTTGTCGACCGCGAAGCCGGTGAACAGAAACGCCACCGCCGCCGACCCCTGGAACCAGGCGGCGAGCGTGCCATAGTCATTGTCGGTCCAGCCCATGTCGGCGGCGATATCGGGCTTGAGCACCGCGATGATCTGCCGATCGACCAGGTTGAGCAGCGTCGCGGTGATCGCCAACGCGAAGATGACGTTGCGGCGGGCCGGGGACAGAGTCACGAGCGGAGGGCTCGCCGGTTAAGCAAAGGTCACCTGCTCGCCACCCTGAACCAGTGCGATGGCATTGCGCCGCAACTGCTTGGTACCAGGATTGAGCATCGCTTCCGGCGTATATTGTGTCAGGAACACACGCCGCGCGCGATCGGTGCGATTGGCCCCGGTCGCGTGCAGCAACAGGCTGGAAAACGCGACGATGTCGCCCGCCTTGGCCTCGACGATGACCCCTTCCGCTTCAGCCGGCGCGCCGACCAGATCGTTGCTGCCCGACTGGCGTTCGTGCGGCACAATGCCGTACCGGTGGCTGCCCGGCATTAGCCGCACGGTGCCATTCTCGATCGTCGCGTCGTCGAGCGGACACCAGCAGGTGACATAGGGTGCGTGATCGGCCGGACCACCATTGCCGACGACATAACCCGAATCCTGATGCCAGGAAAATGGCAGTCCGCCCTCCGGCCCCTTCACGACGAACTGGTCGAAGAAGAAATAGGCGGTGTCGCCGATCGTCGCACGACACACATCAGCCATCGTCTCGCTGAACAGCATGCGACGGATGTCGGGTGCAACGCGCTGGCATTCATTGGCGAAGTAACGCTTGCCGCGATGGCTGATCCCGATCGTATCGACGCCCTGAGCATCCATCCGCGCATCCTCCCGCGCGACGAACGCATCGCATTCGCCGCGCAGCAGGTCGAGCGCATCACCGGTCAGCGCGCCCTTGAACACGGCATAGCCGTCCTCGACGAACTGCTGTGCCTGTTCCTGATAGTTCATCGGCGTGACCCCCGATCAATAGTTGAATCGCACCGCGACACCGAAATAGCGATCGACATCGCGCGGCAGCAGATAGCGATAGCTGCCGCCGGGGCCGCCGGTGGTGATCAGCGACGCATAGCTCTGGTCGGTCAGGTTGCGGCCGATGAAATTGACTCGCCAAACCCCGTTCGGATCGACCAGAGCGATATTGGCATCGACCAGCGCATAGCCGTCGATGGTGATCGCGCGGCGCACCGCGAGATCGCCCGGCGTCACCCCGGCCTGAAGCGACGAGACTTGGTCGCTGGTCAGCGAGATATTGCTGCCGATCTCCACATTGGCGAATCCACCGGTGTCGATCTTCCACGTGGCGCCAATATTGCCCTTCCAGGTCGGCGCGAGTGGCAATTGTTCACCACGCCGATCGGTCGCGGTCGCGGGCGAGCCGGCCGGGATATTGAACTTGTCGATCTGCGCATCGGTATAGGCGATGCCGGCATTGATGGTGAAGTTGCGCATTGGCCGGATCACCGATTCGATTTCCACGCCCTTGGTCGACACCGATCCCGCATCGGTCAGCTGGGTGACGACCGATCCGTTCAGATTGACAAAGCTGTTGGCCTGGAAGTGATCATATTTGGCGTAGAAAGCCGCAGTGTTGACCGTGAAGCTGCCATCGGCGGTCTTGAACTTGGTGCCGAGTTCATACGCGTTCGAGGTTTCAGCCGCGATCGGCGCAAGCTGCCCGCTATTCTGGTTGAAAAAGACGTTGAACGCCGGCCCCTTATAACCCTGGCTGAAGGTCGCATAAGCCATCAGCCCATTGGTCACATCCGCCTGGATTCCCAATTTGCCGGAGAAGTCGCTCTGGCTGGTCTTGAGCCGATAATTCGCTGCCGCCCCGGCCAGGCCCGGACCTGCCCCGGTCGCAGCCGACCGGACGTTGAAGGCGCTGATATTGTCATGGGTAAAGCGCCCACCGGCGATCAGCCTGAGCCAGTCGGTCGCCCGGAAGGTGACATTGCCATAGGCAGCGACGTTCTCGATCGTCGAACCAAAATTGCCCACCGCGCTTGGAGTGGTCAGCGTCGAGGAGCCGACCGCACATGGCGCAAGCCCCGGCGAAACTGGCGGCAGGGTGGTCGCCGAGCAAACGATATCGTCACGCTCGAAGGTCCGCTCCTGCTTCGCCTTGTAGTAGAAACCGCCCAGCACATATTCGAATGTCTGGTTGCCGGGCGATGCGAGGCGGACTTCCTGGGTGAAAGTGGTCGAGGGCTGCGGCCCGAAATCGTCGAGCTGATTGCCGCCGGCGATCGCATAGACCCGGTCGATAAAATCGCCGTCGCGGATACCGAAATTCTTGTAATCGCGGTAGGCGGTGATCGAGGTCAGCGTGCCCGCCGACCCGACATCGAGATCGGCCTGGAGCGATCCGCCCCAGCTCGTCTCGCGCGTCTCGGTCAGCGTGTTCTGGCGGATTTCGCGCGTCTCGTCGCCGGCCAGCGTGATGCCGCTGAGCGATCCGGCGAGCGCGCCGGACGGTGCGGTGCCGATCACCTCGGCGCAGCAATCGGCGTTGGTGTGGCGCCAGTCGCCGATCAGCGTGAAGGTCAGCGCATCGGTCGCATCGGCGACGATCATGCCGCGCACGCCGTAGCGCTCATAACCATTGACGGTGCGGTTGAGCGTGACGTTGCGGACCGTGCCGTCGAAATTGGCATAGGTGCCGGTGAAGCGGCTGGTGATCCCCGCGCCGAGCGGAATGTCGATCGCAGCCTTGAGCTTATACTCATCGTCCGTCGTCGCCTGCGCCTCGACATATCCGCCGAACTTATCGCCCGGCCTTTTAGTGACGATGTTGACCACGCCAGCCGAGGAATTCTTGCCGAACAAGGTGCCTTGCGGCCCACGCAGCACTTCGATCCGTTCGACATCGTACAAGTCGCCGAAAGCCTCGCCGGAGCGCGCATAACTCACTCCATCGACGACAAAACCGACACTCGGTTCGGCGGCGATCGAAAAGTTGATCGTGCCGACGCCGCGCAGGAACAACGATGAATCGATCGTCGTCGCGCTTTCCTTGAAGTTCAGGCTGGGTACCAACTGTTGCAGCGACTGGACGTTGACCCCGCCGCGCGCTTCGAACTGCTCGGCGCTGACCACGCTGATCGCGGCCGGCACTTTTTGCAGATTCTCCGACCGTTTCTGCGAAGTGACGATGATATCACCGGAATCGGTCGCTACGGCCTGCTCGTCGACTGCCGGCGCCACATCTTGCGCAACCGCAGGGGTCGCGACAAGCAGCGCGCAGATCGCAGCGCCCGACAGGTAAAATGCGTGTTTCATAAATCCTCCCTCAATTCCCACTTAATCGATAGATATTATTGTTATTGGCCTTCTGACAACGTGATCAGACTTGGCAGTCGTAAAGTTAGGCTTGATCAGACTCCCAGTTCGGCCATCTCCACCACGCGGTGTTCGCGCGCGCTGATTTCCGCTGCCGCGCCGATCGCGACCGCCATCATCCCGTCATGCGCGGTGACCTCGACCGGGCCGGCGCCGCGCACCGCGGCGTTGAATTTCTGGTGTTCGTAAAAGGTCGATCCGTGATGGCTGCCGGCTTTGAGCGCGGCTTGGTCGACTTCGACGACGCGGCGTTCGACCGCCTTGGGATTCATGAAACCGACGCGCGGCGACCAGACGATCGCCCCTTCGGGGATCAGCACCTCGAGCCGAGCCTGGTCGCCGACCGCTGCGATCTCCTCCTGATTCTCCGCGCCATCGGCGAACATCGACAGGTCGAGCATCGCGCGCACGCCATTGTCGAAATCGACCGTCGTATAGCTGTTGTCGATGATGTCGGGCCGCTCGCCGGCATAATCCTCGTCGAGATGGTTCACGTCCATCGCGCCCGAACAATAAACGCGCACCGCCTCCGCGCCGGTGATCAGGCGCATCAGATCGAAGAAATGGCAGCATTTTTCGACCATCGTGCCGCCGGTGTTGCGGCTGAAGCGATTCCAGTCGGCGACCTTGGGCAGGAAGGGAAAGCGATGCTCGCGGATCGACAGCATCTGCAGCTTGCCGATACGCCCGCCCTTGACCTCGGCGATGAACTCGGCGGCGGGCGGCATGAAGCGATATTCCATCGCGGTCCAGAACACCTTGTCGCTCTGCTCGGCGCGATCGACGATCCAGCGCGCGTCCTCGATCGTGGTCGCAACCGGTTTCTCGCACAGGATATGCAGGCCCGCATCGAACAGCGGGACCAGCACCTCACGGTGCGTATGATTGGGGCTGGCGACGATCACCGCGTCGCACAACCCGCTCGCCGCGAGCGCCGCCGCGTTGTCGAATATCGCCACGCCATCGGCGCGATCCTCCAGCGCATTCTTCGCCCAGTCGAGCGAGCCCCGAGTCGGATCGGCCAGCGCCGTCACCACCGCGCCGGGCGTGATCGCCAGGTTGTTGATGTGCTCGATGCCCATCATACCCGCGCCCACCAGACCATAACGCACTTGCTCTACCACGAGGATCGATCCTATATGACAACGATGTCTGAAATCATACTTACACCCGATTCCCGCCCGCTCGGCAAGAGCGGATTGATGGTCAGCCCGATTGCATGGGGGATGTGGCGTTTCGGCCACTCCGGCCTCAACGAGGGGCGTGCGCTGATCGAAGCGGCGTTTTCGGCCGGCGTCACCCTGTTCGACACCGCCGATATCTATGGCTTTGACGGGTCGGGCGGCTTCGGCGATGCAGAGGCGTTGCTCGGCCGGGTCTTTGCCGAATCACCTGGCTTGCGCCCGCGCATGGTGCTCGCGACCAAGGGCGGCATCGCGCCGCCGGTGCCCTATGATTCGAGTGCGTCGTATCTTGCCGCCGCGCTCGACGCCTCGCTGAAGCGACTGCAGGTCGAACAAGTCGATCTCTACCAGATCCACCGCCCCGACATCCTCGCCCATCCACAGGAGGCCGCGCGCGCGCTGGAGGATATGGTCACGACGGGCAAGGTCCGCGCGGTCGGCGTGTCCAACTATACCATCGCACAGACCACGGCGCTGGCCAGTTTCCTGACCATCCCGCTCGCCAGCCATCAGCCGGAATTCTCGCCGCTCGAACTCGAACCGATCACTGGCGGGCTGCTCGACCTGGCGATGGAGCGCGATATGGCGGTCCTCGCCTGGTCGCCGCTTGGTGGTGGGCGAATCGGCGATCCGCAAGACGAGCGCAGCCGGGGTGTCGCCGCCGCGCTGGATATCGTCGCCGACCAGGCCGGCGTGAGCCGCGCGGCCGCCGCCTATAGCTGGATCATGGCGCATCCGGCACGCGCGATCCCGATCGTCGGCACGCAGAATGTCGACCGCATCGCGGAGATCGCCGACGCCTTCAAACCACGCTGGACTCGCCAGAGCTGGTACGACGTACTGATCGCATCGCGCGGGGAGCGACTGCCATGACCGACGCAATGACCCGCCCACCGTGCGAGATCAGCTGGTTCTCGGCGCTGTGCGACGATGACTATGAATTTCTCGGCGTGCCCGATGCGAAGCTCAGGTCGAGCTGGGAGCATTGCCGCGACATCGTGGTGCAGGCGGAGACCGGCGGGTTCGACAATATCCTGCTGCCCTCCGGCTATGCGCTGGGCATCGACACCACCGCCTTCGCCGCCGCGATCGCGACTGCGACCAGCCGGATCAATTTGCTGATGGCGGTACGCATCGGCGAGACCTGGCCGCCGCAGCTTGCGCGCCAGATTGCCACGATCGACCGGATGTCGGCCCAAGGGACTGGTAAAGGCCGGTTGAAGGTGAACATCATCTCTTCCGACATGCCCGGAGAGACGATGCCCTCGGCACCGCGCTACGCCCGCACGGTCGAGGCGATGCAGATTCTGAAGACCCTGCTGAACGGCGAGACGCTCGACCATGATGGCGAGTTCTGGAAGCTGAAGCTCGCCCCGCCGAGTATCGGCACCGTGTCGGGCAAGGCGCCTTTGCTCTATTTCGGCGGCCTGTCCGAAGATGCGCGCGAAGCGGCGGCCAAGGGCTGCGACGTGTTCCTGATGTGGCCCGACAAGAAGGAAAATGTCGCTGCGATCATCGCCGATATGAAAGAGCGTGCGGCGAAGCACGGCCGCACCCTGCGCTTCGGTTACCGTGCGCACGTCATCGTGCGCGAGTCCGAAGCCGAAGCGCGGACAGCCGCCGACCGGCTGCTGTCCAAGCTCGACGCGGCGGAGGGTGCGGCGATCCGCGCCAAGTCGCTCGATTCGACCTCGACCGGCGTCGCCGCTCAGGCGGCACTGCGCGAAAATGCCGCGGACGACGGGTATGCCGAACCCAATCTATGGACGGGCGTCGGTCGCGCCCGCTCCGGCTGCGGCGCCGCGATCGTCGGCGATCCCGATCAGGTGCTCGCCAAGCTCAACGCCTATCGCGACATGGGCATTGAGGCATTCATCCTGTCGGGCTATCCCCATGCTGCCGAGGCGGACCTGTTCGCGCGTCACGTCCTGCCGCGGATCGATCACGCCCCCCTGTAAAAGGTTTACCCATGGCCGATGCCGCCGCCATTGACGTTCGGGCCGATATTCCTCTCGTCGTCGGAATCGGCGGGACGATCGGCGGTATCTCCTCGACCGAGCGGGCGCTGCGCATTGCGCTCGACGCGGCCGGGCGCGAAGGTTTCCGCACGCGCATGTTCGGTGGTGCGGATATGGCAAAGCTGCCGCTTTACGACCCCAAGGCCACCATGCGCACGCCCGACGAGATCGAATTCGTCGAAACGATCCGCCAGGCATCCGCGCTGATCATCGCCAGTCCCGGTTATCACGGCAGCATCTCCGGCGTCGTCAAGAACGCGCTCGACCTGCTCGAGGAGACGGCGCGCGACGAAAAGCGCCCTTATCTCGCCGACATGCCGGTCGGGCTGATCGCCACCGCTTATGGCTGGCAGGCGACCGGCAGCACGATCGCCGCGCTGCGCTCGATCGTGCACGCGCTGCGTGGCTGGCCGACCCCGTTCGCCGCGGCGATCAACAGCCAATTGACCAAGTTCGACGAGGACGGTGGGGCGAGCGAACCGGCGGTGCTGGAACAGCTTTGCATGGTCGGCCGCCAGGTCGCGCGCTTCGCGCCGCTGTCTATCAAGACCAATGGCTGAACTGGACCGCCGCCGCGCGATCGGGCTGATCGGGCTCGGCGGTGCCGGCCTGGTGACCGCACCGGTCTGGGGCCAAGCTCTGGCCGATCTCGGCCTGCCAGGCGGCAATGGCAGCCGGCCGTTGACCACCGCCTTTCCCGGCAAGGGCAGCATGATCTTGCAGCGTAGCCGCGCACCGCTGCTCGAAACGCCGATGGATGCGTTCGACGGCAATGTCTTCACGCCCAACGACCGCTTCTTCGTGCGCTGGCATTATGACGATATCCCGACCTCGGTCGATGTCACACGCTTCCGCCTGAAAGTTGGTGGTACGGTGCGCCAGCCGATTGCGCTGTCGCTCGCCGATCTGCTTGCCATGCCGCGCATCGAGATCGCCGCGATCAACCAGTGTTCGGGCAATTCGCGCGGCCATTTCTTTCCGCGCGTTCCCGGCGCGCAATGGGGCGATGGCGCGATCGGCAACGCGCGGTGGACCGGCGTACGGCTGAAAGACGTGCTCGACCGCGCCGGCGTCGCGTCGGGCGCCGTGGCGGTGCGGCTCGGCGGCCTCGACCAGCCGCCGCCCGGTGCGCCGGCGTTCGAAAAATCGCTTGAACTCGACCATGCGCGTGACGGCGACGTGATGATCGCGTTCCAGATGAACGGCGCGCAATTGCCGATGCTCAACGGCTTTCCCATTCGGCTCATCGTGCCCGGCTGGTATTCGACTTATTGGATCAAGGCGCTCGACCGGATCGAGGTGCTGACCGCGCCCGACACCGGGTATTGGATGGACAAGGCGTACCGCATCCCGACCGCGCCGCGCGCCTCCGTCGTACCGGGCGCGAAGGATTTCCCGACCGTGCCTATCAACCGCATGGTGCCGCGCGCCTTCTTCACCAACTTGGCGGACGGCGCGAGCGTGGTGGCGAATTCGCCTTTCTTCGTGCGCGGTCTCGCGATGGGCGGCGCTTCCGGCGTCGCACGGGTCGATCTGTCGATGGATGGCGGCGCGAGCTGGCATGCCGCACCGCTGGGGCCGGATCAGGGCAAATACGGCTTCCGCCTGTGGAACGCGACGATCCCCGCTCTGCGACCCGGCGGTTATCGCATCGCGGTGCGCTGCACCAATACCAATGGCGAGGTGCAGGTCGCCGATCCGATCTGGAACCCGGGCGGCTTTATGCGCAATTCGATCGAGTCGATCGCGGTGAAGGCGGCATGAAATCGATCGGCTTCAAGGTCGCTATGATCGCGCTGCTGGTCTTTGCCGTGCTGACGATCGGGTGGAATTTCCTGATCGACCGGGTCGATCCGGCCGCAGCACCCGCTACCGCGGCCAAGGGCCCTTCGGTCTCGGGTGCAGGCGTGACGCTTGTGTCCGACACGATCGCCCTGCCCGGTTCGACCGCCGCGCTGCCGGCGGGAGCGGCGGGCGAGCTGGTCACGCGCAACTGCACCGCGTGCCATTCGGTCGAGATGATCACCACCCAGCCGCATCTTGCGCCGGAGAAATGGCAGGCGACGGTGGAGAAGATGCGCGCAGTCTATAGGGCGCCGATCGCGCCCGGCGACGATCAGGCGCTGGTCGCGGCACTGGTCGGATTCCAGCAGCCCGCCAAGACCGGTGCCAAGTGACGATCCACTGGCTGGACGGCTTCGAACCAGCAAACAGCCCAGTCCATGTCGTCAACCGCATCGAGACCGCGACCGACCCACAGCTTGTCTGGCGCCGCCTGATCCGCGCCGCCGACTGGCCGCTAATCTACGCCAATGCCAGCAAGGTGAAGATCGAAGGCGGCGGCGCGGATTTGTTCGCCGATGCGCATTTCACCTGGAAGACCTTCGGCGTCTCGCTCAGGACTCGGGTGGTAGAGTTCGAACCGGAGGCGCGCATTGCGTGGCTCGCGGAATCGGCCGGTATGCGCGCCTATCACGCCTGGCTGATCACGCCGCGCGACGGCGGCGGCTGCACCATCCTGACCGAGGAAACGCAGCATGGGCTGGTCGCCCGTGCCGGCCGATTGCTCTTCACCGATCGAATGGAACGCTGGCACCAGAAATGGCTCGAAGCGCTTGCCGCCTGACGCTCACCGCGTCGGCACTGGCTCGTCGCCGGAATAATCGTAGAAGCCGCGCCCGGTCTTGCGGCCGAACCAGCCAGCTTCGACATATTTGACCAGCACCGGCGCGGGCCGGAACTTGGGGTCGCCGGTGCCTTCGAACAGCACGCGGGTTATCTCCAGACAGGTATCGAGACCGATAAAGTCCGCAAGCGTAAGCGGCCCCATCGGATGGTTGAGGCCAAGCTGGCAGGCGAGATCGATGTCGCGGATCGTCGCGACGCCTTCGCCAAGGGCGAAGCATGCTTCGTTGAGCATCGGCATCAGCACGCGATTGACGATGAAACCCGGCGCGTCGTTGGCGCGCACCACTTGCTTGCCCAGCGCCCTGGCATAGGTTTCGATCAGCTCGACCGTATCGTCCGATGTGGCGAGCCCGCGAATGATCTCGATCAGACCCATCACCGGCACGGGGTTGAAGAAATGCACCCCGATAAAGCGCTTGGGATCAGGTGAGGATTGCGCGAGTCGGGTGATCGGGATTGACGAGGTGTTCGACGCCAGCACCGCCTGATGCCCCAACACCTTGCCCACCTCAGCGAAGATCGTGCGTTTGATTTCCTCGCGCTCGGTCGCCGCTTCGATCACCAGTCCGCAGGACGACATGCCCTGCACGCCTTCGATCGGCTCGATCCGCGCCAGCGCCTGGTCGCGCGCGGCGGCGTCGATCTTTTCCTTCGACACCATCCGGTCGAGCGCCTTGGCGATGCCCGCCTTGCCCGCGTCCGCACGTTCTTTAGAAACGTCGGTCAGCAGCACATGATAGCCCGCCTGTGCCGATACCTGCGCGATCCCCGCGCCCATCTGTCCCGCCCCGATCACGCCTACCGATTGCATCGTTTCGCTCCGTCCAGTTCCATATCGCGTCGCTCCTATCGACTTGAGCGGCGTTGAGCTAGGATGCCGACGCCCCGCGACATCGCCTTTTTGCCAAGGCCGGTCGTTTTGCCGTTGTTCAATTTCACCAACCTGTCCCATGGCCGGTTCATGATGGGAGAGGTTCGATGCTGACGTTCGCCGCCCTCGCGCTGGCCGCTGCGCCGCCCCAAGCACCGACTTCGCCGCACCCGGGCGAGCTCAAGACGTTCCGCGACTGGGTTGCCGCATGCGACAATGGCCAAAGCTGCACCCTGGCGTCGCTCGGCCCGGGCAGCGGCACCCCGCCCGATGCGACAATGAACCTGATCCGTGGTGCCGGCCCCGATGGCGGGTTGCGTATCATCCTCGCCGCCAGCGACGGCGCGGTACCGGCAGGCCTGTCGATCGACGGCAAGACAGTTGGCGGCGCGTTCAAGCCGGCAGGTCGCGGCGTCACACTCGACGGTACCGGCGCGGCGACAATCGCTGCGCTGCTCGGCAACAGCAAGGCGCTGGCGGTGGTCGATGCCACGGGCAAGCGCATCGCGACACTGTCGCCCAACGGCATCGCCGCCGCGCTGCGCTATATCGATACAGCACAGGACCGTGACGGTGGCGTCACCGCCATCGTCGCCAAGGGGGCGAAGCCGGCAAGCGCGGTTCCCGCCGCCCCAATCCTGCCGATAATCATTGCCGTGCGCCCGGCCGGTCAGGCAGCGCGCCCGACCGCGACGCAAATCGCCGCTCTGGCCCGCTCGGCCAAATGCGAGGCCTTGCCCACCGCGTCGGGCAAGGACGAGTCCTTCGCGCTCGGCGCGGGCAAGGCATTGGTGCTGATTCCGTGCGGAGCGGGTGCCTATAATCTCACCTCCGCCGTGTTTGTCATCGACAATGGAAAACCGGCGCCGGCGCGCTTCGACGCGCCATCGGGCTTTGGCGAGGCGTCGATCGTGCCGATGGTGGTCAATGCCGATTACAAGGCGGGCACGCTGACCAGCCATATCAAGGGCCGCGGCCTTGGCGATTGCGGCACGATTCAGAGTTTCGTGTGGGACGGCGCGAAATTCCGCCTGAACGAGCAATCCGAAATGGGCGAATGCCGCGGCAATCCGAATTTCATCACCACCTGGCGGGCACGGGTCACGCGCCCATAGAGTTCAGGGTGCGGACCGTGCTGCTTGCGCCTCTGCCAGGATCACCGCGAACAGGCCATCGGGATCGGTCCATTCCGCGATCGGCGTCCAGCCGCCGCTGCGCAGCAGAATACGCGCGTCACGCTCGCCATATTTATGGCTGTTCTCGGTGTGGATCGTCTCGCCCGCCCGAATCGAGAAAGGCCTGCCCTCGATCGTGAAATCGAGATCTTCCTGCGCCGCCAGATGCATCTCGATCCGCGCGCGATCGTCGTTCCACACCGCGCGGTGACGGAACCGGTCGATCGGCAAGGTCGCCCCAAGCTCGCGATTAATGCGTTCGAGCAGGTTCAGGTTGAACCTCGCCGTCACGCCGGCCGCGTCGTCATAGGCCGCGACCAGTGTGTCCACATCCTTCACCCGGTCCATGCCGATCAGCAACATCGCGCCCTCGCCGAGCGATTGCTTCATCGCGCGCAGCAGATCGACCGAGGCGTGCGGGATCATGTTGCCGATAGTCGAGCCGGGGAAGAAACCGAGCTTGGGCAGCGCCGCGACCTGCGGTGGCAGCGCAATCGGACGCATGAAGTCCGCCTCTACCGGCAAGACTGGCAGGCCGGGAAACGCCGCAGACAGGTCCGCGGACGATTCGCGCAGAAAGTCCCCCGAAATGTCGATCGGCACATAAGCGGCAGGCGCGACCGCGCTGAGCAGAACCGGCGTCTTGGTCGAAGAACCCGACCCGAATTCGACCACCGCGCGCCCCTTGCCTGCCAGTTCGGCGACCTTGGGCGCCACGTCGCGAAGGATCGCGGTTTCGGTCCGCGTCGGATAATATTCCGGCAGATCGGTGATCGCCTCGAACAATTCGGAACCACGCCGGTCATAGAACCAGCGCGCCGGGATCGCGCGCGGGCGCATCTCGAACCCACGCAGCACATCGGCGCGGAACGCCGGGTCGGCCAGGGTGACGTCGCCGTCCTCGATCTCACGCTTGAGCATTTACGAATCCCTGGCCAGTCGCACGCCGGTGAATTGCCAGCGCTGGTGCGGATAGAAGAAATTGCGGTAGCTCGCCCGGGAATGGCCGCGCGGCGTGGCGCAGGATCCGCCGCGCAGCACGCACTGCCCGGACATGAACTTGCCATTATATTCACCCACCGCGCCGTCGATCGTCCTGAATCCCGGATAGGGGCGATAGGCGCTGCCGGTCCATTGCCAGACATCGCCGAAAAAGGCCGGACCGCCTTCCGCGGGGCGGGGTTCGACCGGGCCCGCCGCATCCATCTGATTGCCACCCGCCGCGTCATACGCGCTGGCCGCGGCTTCCCATTCGGCCTCGGTCGGCAGGCGCGCGCCGGCCCAGCTCGCATAGGCGTCGGCCTCGTAGAAGCTGACATGTGTCACCGGCGCGGCGGGATCGATCGCGCGACGCCCGTCGAGTCCGAAGCGTGTCCAGCCGCCGCCGCCCTGATCCGAATCATCCCATTCCCAATAAAGCGGCGCAAAGATGGCTTCGGCCCTTACCCAGGCCCAGCCGTCCGACAGCCAGTGACGCGCATCGCGATAACCGCCATCGGCGATGAACGCGGCCCATTCGCCGTTGGTGACGGTGCGGTCAGCGATGGCATGGGGCACAAGCAGCGCCTGGTGGCGCGGGCCTTCGCAATCGAACGCGAAGCCCCCGTCCTTCCGACCGGCATCGTCATGGCCGATCTCGACGATGCCGGGCTTGCCCTCGATCCAGCCGATCGGCCCGGGCATCGCCACCGGCACCTTGCGCGCCGCCGGCCAAATCGCCGGATCGAGCGGATTCTCCGACATCAGGTGCAGCATATCGGTGACGAGCAGTTCCTGATGCTGCTCCTCATGATGGCAACCGAGGATCACCAATTCTGTTGCCGCCGGCGGCAAGCCAGGCAGCGCGGCGACCAGCGCGGCATCGACATGGTGGCGATAGGCCAGCACCTCATCGAGCGTCGGCCGCGTGATCATGCCGCGCCGGCCGCGCGCATGGCGGCGTCCCTCGGCTTCGTAATAGCTGTTGAACAGGAACGGGAAGCGTTCGTCGTGCAGCGCGTAGCCGGTGACGAAATCGCGCAGGATAAAGGTTTCGAAAAACCAGCTGGTATGCGCCAGATGCCATTTGGCCGGCGACGCATCCTCCATCGACTGCACCGTCGCATCTGCATCGGACAGCGGTGCGACCAATGCCTCGGTCAGCGCACGTACGGCGGAAAAGCGCTCGATGAGCGCTGACGGGGAGACTGCGAGAGGCTGTATTGTTCGCATTCTGTTCTCCATATCCAGAATAGAAACGCGAATCAATTGATCTGGAGCAAGGCGGCTATCGGGAAGCGCCGGGAACCCATAAAACGTCGCCACAGGCCGATTGGTTCATATGGCGTGCCGTAACGAACAGATAATCCGATAATCGGTTGATATAGGATAAGGCCTGCGGGTTGAGCGGTACCGCCTGCGTCGCCGCGACCGCCGATCGCTCGGCACGGCGCACGGTCGCGCGGGCGACGTGGATCGCCGCAGCGGCCACGCTGCCACCGGGCAGGATGAAGCTGGTCAGCGGCGGCATCTGCGCATTCATCGCGTCGATCTCCGCCTCGAGCCGCGCGACCTGCGCGGCAACGATGCGCAGGGTCATTTCCGACGGCGCGAAATCATCTCCGGGCGTGGCGAGATCGGCGCCGAGGTCGAACAGGTCATTCTGGATGCGGATCAAAGCGGCGGCTGTTTCGCCCTGCTCCAGCGCGGCGATGGCGACACCGATCGCGCTGTTCGCTTCATCCACATCGCCGATCGCGACCATCCGCACGTCGGTCTTGGCGACACGCGACCCGTCTACCAGACCGGTGGTGCCATCATCGCCGGTGCGCGTATAGATTTTGTTGAGCTTGACCACCGGTCGTTACCGGCGGCTCACGTCCGGCCGGCGAGGAACAGGATCAGAACGACGATCACGATCGCGATCGCCTGAAAGAAGATGCGGTACTGCATCATCTTGTTCGACTTGATCGCCGCCGCGCTCGGCCCCGCCTCGCCGCCCTTCACTTCCGCACTCGCGTTCATCATGAAGATGACCAGACCACGGATGAAAACAACCACCACCGCGATCATCGCGGCGATGAGGAGGATTGCGAGGAAAATGCTCATGCATCGTATCTAATCACTGGCGACGCCAAAGCCAATGGGCAACGCCCCGTTGCGCAGCTGTTCCAGCAGCACCGGCCCTACCACCCCATCCAGCCGAAGCGATGCGAGCGTCGGCGCGCCGTCGCGCTTGGCGAGCCGATTGCCGATGGAGTCGGTCAGCAGCGCATGATGCCGATAGATCGGCACCGGCAGGCCGAGCACTTCCTGAAGCAGCCGGTGCACATGGGTTGCCTCGAACAGGTCCCGACCACGCACGATATGCGTCACGCTCTGCGCCGCGTCGTCAACCGCGACCGCGAGATGATAACTGGCCGGCGCATCCTTACGCGCCAGCACGACATCACCCAGGGCCAGCGGATCGGCGACCACCGGTCCGGCCAGCTCATCCTGCCAGACCAGGTCGCCGCCCTGCCCGACCGTCGCGATCGCCCTGGCCATATCGATCCGCCAGGCATGCGCCTCTCCCGCGATCCGGGCCGATCGTACCGACGCGTCGAGCCCGCGACACGTGCCGGGATAGACCGCGCCACCGGCGCCGTGCGGGGCCGACAGGCTGGCGGCGATGTCGGCGCGGGTACAGAAGCACGGATAGAGCAGGCCCATCTCGCGGAGCCGATCGAGTGCCATGGCATAGCCATCAAGCCGCTCCGACTGGTGCACCACCCGCCCGTCCCAGCCGAGGCCGAGCCAGGCAAGGTCGTCGAAAATGCCCTGTATATGCTCCGGTCGGGATCGGCTGCCGTCGATGTCCTCGATCCGGAGCAGGAAGGTGCCACACTCCTGTCGCGCGCGATCATGCGACTGGATAGCTGAAAAAGCGTGACCCAGATGCAACGGTCCGGTGGGGCTCGGCGCGAAGCGCGTGATGATCGTGCCCGGCATCAATCCCGCTCTTGACCGCGAGTCGCGCCCCGTGCTGCATTGCGTATTGTCATCATGGCGTCATCCTGATCGGCGATTGCCGCGCCAGGAAGCAAGGGGGGTTCTGCGTGTATCATCCCGATTTGATCCGGCACCCCGACAGCTGCCCGGCATTGGTGCTGAACGCCGATTACACTCCGCTGAGCTATTATCCGCTCTCCGTCTGGCCGTGGCAGACCGCGATCAAGGCCGTATTTCTCGACCGGGTCGATATCGTCGCGCAATATGAACGCGAGGTGCGCAGCCCGACGGCGCGCTTGAAGCTGCCCTCGGTGATCGCGCTCAAATCCTATGTCCGGCCAAGCGCTTTTCCCGCCTTCACCCGGTTCAACGTGTTCCTGCGTGACAAATTCTCCTGCCAATATTGCGGCAGCGGGCATGATCTGACGTTCGATCATATCATCCCGCGCGCGCAAGGCGGGCGCACGACCTGGGAAAATGTCGCAACCGCGTGCGCGCCATGCAATCTGAAGAAAGGCGGGCGGACGCCCAAACAGGCACATATGCCGCTGCACATCTCGGCGATCCGCCCGACCAGTTGGCAGATGCAGGAACATGGCCGGCGCTTCCCGCCCAATTACCTCCATGATACCTGGCATGACTGGCTTTATTGGGATGTCGAGCTGGAGGCGTGAACGACGCGGTCGTCGCGCGTCGGGGCGCGCCGATCAAGGGCCTTGATGACCGCCGGAACTGATCGCACCGCTCCTCCGTTCGGCGAGCACGCCGTTCCGCGAGCACAGGAGCCCTGCCCAGATGCGTCATGTCATCCCCTTGTTCTTCATCGCACCACTGCTGCTCGCCGGCTGTTCGAACGATAGCGATGAGGATGCCGCCGGGTTCAAGCCCCCGGTCAATGTCCTGCGCGCCGACCTGGTCGCCGGATTCGACAAGCGCTTCGAGCGGCTCGATCGCGACAAGAACGGGACCATCGAGCCGCGCGAGGTCGCGCAGCGGCCGGCGCTGATCAAAAGATACGATGCCGACAATGATGGCGTCGTCACGCGCGACGAATTCAAGACCGTGCAACTCAAGCGATTCGACCAGGCCGATGTCAATCATGACGGAACGCTGACCACCGCCGAGCGCGACGCGATCAAGGACGCGCGGCCATAGAGCATGGAGCATTGCATGCGCGGCGCCTTTGCGCGCGTGGCGATGCTGTTCCGACAATAGGAAAGAGCGAGCCTGTATAGGTCAGGCAAGAGATGCCAGACCACATTCGGTGCCATGGTTTGAATCACTGCGGGCGGCAACGCCGAGCGGTGGGGAGATATGGGACACCATCAATGTCCCGTTTCTCTGGCTACCGCGTCACGACGATGCCATTATAATTCCTTAGATATCAGATAGTTGATTAAGAACAGGCAAGTTTAGGCAGCGCCGGGGTTTCAAGAGATATGGGACATCAAAATACTTCAAGTCGATCGAGCTCGCGCGCCAGATGTCATGCGACGCGCATTTCAGATGGCTTTGCCCAACCGATCTCTGCTGGGCACGACATGAATCGGATTAAACGTCCGGGGGCGCTAAAATCGGCGGCGCGCGGTTGACCTGAGCCGTGCCGCAGCGCAGCATTGGCTGATGACCGAACTGCCTCCGATCACCAACAATCCCGACATCCGCTTCCTCGGCAAGCTGCTTGGCGACGTCATTCGCGCCTATGGCGGCGACACATTGTTCCAGCGCACCGAATATATCCGCGCCGCGTCGGTCGACCGGCATCGCGGGCTTGAGGGCGCGGGCGGAACCGATCTGGGTCTCGACCGGCTGGATATCGACGAGACGCTCGATTTCGTGCGCGGCTTCATGCTGTTCTCGATGCTCGCCAACCTGGCGGAAGATCGCCAGGGTGTCGCGGCGGAAGAAGGCGCCGACCTCGCAGCCGCGCTCAAGCGGCTCGCCGATGAGGGCATCGATCACAGGGCGGTGATGGCGCTGCTCGATCGCGCGCTGATCGCGCCGGTGCTGACCGCGCATCCCACCGAGGTACGGCGCAAGTCGATGATCGATCACCGCAACCGCATCGCCGAGTTGATGGCGATGAAGGATCGCGGGCTGAAGGAGACCGGCGACGGCGACCGTATCGACGAAGCGATCCTGCGCCAGATCGCCTTGCTGTGGCAGACCCGCGTGCTGCGCCGCGAGCGGCTCTATGTCGCCGATGAGGTCGAGACCGCGCTGAGTTACCTGCGCGATGTGTTTCTGCCGACGCTCCCCGCGCTCTACCAGAAATGGGACCGAGCGCTGGGCGAACGCACGCCTAGCTTCCTGCGCCCGGGCAGCTGGATCGGCGGCGACCGCGACGGCAATCCATTCGTCACCGCCGACAGTCAGCGTATCGCACTGGCCAAGGCGAGCGAGGCGGTGCTCGGCTATTATCTCGACGGGGTGAACGCGCTGGGCGCCGAACTGTCGATCTCGACCGACATCGCGCATGTCGATGCCGATGTGCAACGCCTCGCCGAAGCGAGCGGGGATATCGCGCAGAGCCGCGCCGACGAACCCTATCGCCGCGCCTTGTCGGGCATTTATGCGCGACTGTCGGCGACGCATCTCGTGCTGATCGGCAAGCCCGCGCCACGGCCGTCCGCGTTGAAGGGCGAGGCCTATCCCGACCCGAAGGCGTTCCGCGCCGATCTCGTCGCGATCGCGCATGGCCTGGCGGCCGAAGGTGGCGCATCCTTGTCGTCGGGCGGCGCGCTCGGCCGGCTGATCCGCGCGGTCGAGACATTCGGTTTCCACCTCGCCACGCTCGACATGCGCCAGAACAGCGCGGTGCACGAACGCGTCGTCGCCGAACTGCTCAAGGTCGCCGGGGTCGAGCCCGATTATCTCGCGCTCGATGAAGCGGCACGGGTCAAATTGCTGCGCGCCGAACTGTCCAATGCGCGACCGCTGACCAGCAGTTTCGCCGATTATTCGGAGGAGACGAGCGGCGAACTGGCGATCGTGCGTGCCGCTGCCGAAGCGCACGCCAAATACGGGGCCGGCTGCATCACCAATTACATCGTGTCGATGGCGCAGTCGGTGTCCGATCTGCTCGAGATCAACCTGATGCTGAAGGAATTCGGGCTGTACCGGCCGGGCTCCCCTTCCGGTTCGGGACCGACCGCGGCGATCATGGCCGTGCCGTTGTTCGAGACGATCGGCGATCTCGAGGCCGCGCCGGGGATTATGACCGACTGGCTCGGCCTGCCCGAGATTGCCACGATCGCGCAGGCGCGCGGGCATCAGGAAGTGATGATCGGCTATTCGGATTCTAACAAGGATGGCGGCTATCTCACCTCGACCTGGAGCCTGAGCAAGGCATCGACCGCGTTGAAGCCGGTGTTCGAACAGGCCGGCGTGGCGATGCAATTGTTCCACGGCCGCGGTGGCGCGGTCGGGCGCGGCGGCGGATCGTCCTTCGCCGCGATCCGCGCACAACCGCCGGGCACGGTGCAGGGCCGTATCCGCATCACCGAACAGGGCGAAGTGATCGCGGGCAAATATGGCACGCGCGAAACCGCCGCGACCAACCTTGAGGCGATGGCATCGGCGACGTTGCTCGCCAGCCTTGAACCCGACCAGTTCTCGCACGCCGATACGGAGCGTTTCGGCGCGGCGATGGATGTGATTTCGGGCACCGCGTTCAAGGCCTATCGCGACCTGGTCTATGGCATCGAGGGCTTCCGCACCTTTTTCCGCCAGATGACGCCGATCGCCGAAATCTCCGGCCTGAAGATCGGCAGCCGCCCGGCAAGCCGCAAGAAATCCGATGCGATCGAGGATCTGCGCGCAATCCCCTGGGTGTTCAGCTGGGCGCAGGCGCGCGTCATGCTGCCGGGCTGGTATGGCGTGGGGCAAGCCATTGCCGCCTTCCCCGACAAGGGACTGCTGACCGAAATGGCGGAGGGCTGGCCATTCTTCGCCGCGAGTCTCGCCAATATGGAGATGGTGCTGGCCAAGTCCGACATGCGCATTGCCGAGCGCTATGCCGCGCTGGTCGAGGATGCGGCCTTACGCGATTCGGTGTTCGGCGCGATCCGCGACGGGTGGGGCAAGGCGCATGACGGGCTGCTCGAGATCACCGGCCAGTCGCGATTGCTCGAAAAACATCCGGCGCTCGATGAATCGATCCGGCTGAGATTGCCTTATATCGAGCCGCTCAACCTGTTGCAGATCGAACTGATCAAGCGCCGTCGCGCTGGCGAAACCGATGAGCGGATCGGCGAGGGGATTCTCCTGTCGATCAACGCGATCGCCACCGCGTTGAGGAATTCGGGCTAACTTTCCCTCTCCCCCTGTGGGAGAGGGAGGGAGGAGCGAAGCGACGGAAGGGTGAGGGGGACTGCGGGACTGATCGCACAGTCCCCCTCACCCTTCCCACTCGCTACGCGAGCGGGCCCCTTCCCTCTCCCACAGGGGGAGAGGGAGATTGGAGGAACGGCGCGGCCAATTCCGGCCGCACCCGCAACAACCGCCCCGTCGCGCGATCGAGCAGCGCCCAGGTCGACACCGCCTCGACCTTCACCTTGCCATCGGCCCCGGTGAACCGCACATGGCGGTCGAAGCGCGCGCCGCGTGGCGGCTCCGGCACCCAGGTTTCTCCGGTCACCGTCTCTCCGGCAGCCACATTGCCGCGATAATCAATCTCGTGCCGCGTCACGACCCAGATATAGGCCGCCTGATCCTCCGCCGACGCGATCGCCGTCCAGTGCGCGACGGCGATGTCCTGAATCCACTTCACTCACACCGCATTATTGACGTGACCAAGCTCATCGATGTCGGCCGGGGACGCAGTGATGGTGAGAGTGAAGGGCATTGATCAGGCTTCCACCCCCAATTGCCACAACACGAACGCGTGCTCCTCGGCCGCTTCGCGCAGGCTTTCGAAGCGGCCCGATTTGCCGCCATGCCCGGCGCCCATATTGGTCTTGAGCAGCAGCACGTTATCGTCGGTCTTCATCTCACGCAGCCTGGCCGCCCATTTCGCCGGCTCCCAATAGGTCACGCGCGGATCGTTGAGCCCGCCCGAGATGAACATCGGCGGATAGGCTTGAGCCTTGACCTGGTCGTAGGGCGAATAACCACGGATCAGGTCGAACGCCGCCTTGTCCTCGATCGGATTGCCCCATTCGGGCCATTCGCCCGGGGTCAGTGGCAGATCCGCGTCGAGCATGGTGTTGAGCACATCGACGAACGGCACATCGGCGATCACCGCGCCCCATAATTCAGGGTCGGAATTGACCACCGCGCCCATCAGCTCACCCCCGGCCGAGCGCCCGGCGATCGCGATCTTGCCCGCGCTGGTCCAGCGTTCAGCGATCAGGCCCTTCGCGACATCGACAAAGTCGTTGAAGGTGTTGGCACGCTTGTCGAGCTTGCCGTCGAGATACCATTGCTGGCCGAGATCATCGCCGCCGCGGATATGCGCAATGGCATAAGCGAAGCCGCGATCGAGCAA
Organism: Sphingomonas sp. UYAg733; assembly: GCF_054057355.1. Lineage (NCBI taxonomy): Bacteria > Pseudomonadati > Pseudomonadota > Alphaproteobacteria > Sphingomonadales > Sphingomonadaceae > Sphingomonas > Sphingomonas sp. UYAg733. The sequence continues at coordinate 713,124 of NZ_JBSRZE010000001.1, read as the reverse complement.
CGACAGCCGCCCGGTCGAGAAACCCGGCGGGATGGCATAACCATAGGCGCCGTATGAATAGAGGAAGAGCGGCGCCGACCCGTCGCGCGGAAAATCCTTCGGATAGACGATCGACACCGGCACCTCGGTGCCATCGCGCGCGGTGATCTTGAGCCGCTCGGTCGCATATTTGCCCGCGTCGTAACCGCTCGGGATCTCCTGCACCTTGAGCGTTGTCAGGGTGCCGGTCGCGACGTCATAATCATATTCGGTACCCGGCGTGACCATCGATTCATAACCGACGCGCAGCACCTGCATGTCATATTCTGGATTGTTGCCGAGGCCCGCGTCATAGCTCGCCTCAGGGAAGGCGATGCGTTTGGGCAGGCCGCCCTCATAGGAGTGAATTTCGATCTGATCGAGACCGTCCTCGCGCCCGTCGACGATGAGGAAATCGCGGAAACACTCGACCCCCGTCATGTAGAAATGGTGCGACGGGCCGATCAGCTCGGTCCATTCGCCGGGCGCTTCGATGCTTCCGGTGCACAGACGGAAGTTCGGGTCGGTGTCGTTGGTGTGGATGAACAGCGTACCGTCATGTTCATCGACCTCATATTCGCGCCCGACTTTCCGCGCCGACACCAGCAGCGGCGTGGCCAGCGGCTCGTTGGCGGGGAGCAGATAGATTTCGCTCGTCACATGGTCGCCGCTGGCGATGACGATCCATTTGCGCGAGCTGGTTTCCGACACGCCGACGCGAAAGCCCTCATCGGCCTCCTTGAACAGCTCGACATCGTCGGTGACCGGCGTACCGAGCCGGTGATAACGGACATTGTCGGTGCGCCATTGTTCATTGGCGAGGCCGTAGAGGAAGCCGGTCGAATCGGTCGTCCAGACGATCTCTGACAACATGCCGGGAATGACGTCGGGCAGATGATCGCCGCTGGTCAGATCCTTGACCCGCACCTCGAACCGTTCCGACCCGTTATCGTCGATCGCATAAGCGAGATAGCGTCCGTCCTCGCTGATCGAGAAGGCGCCAAGGCGGAAATATTCCTTGCCATCCGCCAGTGCCGGCTCGTCGAGGATCAGCACGTCATCGCCGCCCGCCACCGGCTTGCGCCACCATTTGCGATATTCGCCGCCGGTCTCGAACGCGGTCCAGTAGAGCCAGTCGCCATCCTTTTGCGGGACCGACGAATCATCCTCCTTGATGCGCCCCTTCATCTCCTCATAGAGCCGGTCGGTCAGCGCCTTGTGCGGTGCCATCATGCTCTCGAAATAGGCGTTCTCGTCCTCGAGATAGGCGAGCACATCCTTGTCGGTGACCTCCGGATAACCCGGATCCTTGAGCCAGGCATAAGGGTCATCGATGGTGACGCCGTGCGTGGTGAAGCTGTGCGGGCGCTTTTCAGCGACGGGCGGTGTGGGGAGTGTCATCCGCCCCCTTTACCGCCCGGACCGAGCTTGTCGAAGCCCCGTCGTTTCTTCTACGCTGGAGCAAGAACTAGCAGGATTCTTCCATGTCCACCTATGCCGACCGCCTTTCCGCCCTTCGCGAACAATTGAAGCGCGACCGCCTCGACGGGTTCGTAGTACCACTGACCGACGAGCATATGTCGGAATATGTCGGCGCCTATGCGCAGCGGCTCGCCTGGCTTACCGGGTTCCAGGGATCGGCGGGCAGCGCCGTCGTCCTGCCCGAACAAGCGGCGATCTTCACCGACGGGCGCTATACGCTGCAAGTGCGCCAGCAAGTCGATGGTGATCATTGGCAGTTCGCCTCGGTACCCGCGACCAGCGTTGCCGGCTGGCTCGGTGAACATGCCGCCAAGGGCGGGCGGATCGGCTACGACCCCTGGCTGCACACCAGCGCCTGGGTCGCCGAGGCCAAGACGGCGCTCGCCGCGCGTGGTGCGGAGCTGGTCGCGGTCGATACCAACCCGATCGATGCGGTGTGGCCCGACCGCCCCGCGCCAAGCGATGCACGACTGGTCGTGCAGAACGAGGCACAGGCTGGTGCCTCATCCGCCACGAAACGCGCGGAAATCGCCGACTGGCTGGCGGAGCGGAAAGCGGATGCCGTGGTGCTGACCGCGCTCGATTCGATCGCCTGGACGCTCAATGTGCGCGGGCAGGACGTCGCGCACACGCCAGTCGCCCTGGCCTATGCGATCGTCGATGCCGACGGCACCGCCGACCTGTTCGTCGCATCGGACAAGATCGACGAGACGGTACGCCAGCATCTCGGCAATGCGATTCGCGTGAAGGAACGATCGGCCTTCCCGGCGGCGCTTGGCGCCTATGCCGGAAAGCGCATCGCCGCCGATCCCGAGCGCGCCGTCGCCGCAATCTTCGACCGGCTCGAACAGGGTGGGGCGAAAGTGCTGGCGCTGCGCGACCCGGTGGTGCTGGCCAAGGCGATGAAGAATCCGGTCGAGATCGCCGGGCACCGCGCCGCGTCGGCGCGCGACGGCGCGGCGCTGGCGCGGTTCCTGCGCTGGGTCGAGGCCGAAGCGCCCAGGGGCGGGCAGACCGAACTCAGTTGTGTCGCCAAGCTGCAGGAATTCCGCGAGGCGACCGGTGTGCTCAAGGACACGTCGTTCGACACCATTTCCGCGACTGGCGGGCATGGCGCGAGCCCGCATTATCATTCGACCCCCGAATCGAACGCCCCGCTCGAACCGGGCCAGCTTTATCTGGTCGATTCGGGCGGGCAATATGCCGACGGCACGACCGACGTGACGCGCGTGCTGCCGATCGGCCAGCCGAGTGACGAGATGCGCGACCGCTTCACCCGCGTGCTCAAAGGCCATATCGGCCTTGCCACCGCGATCTTTCCGCCGGGCACCAATGGCGGGCAACTCGACGGTTTCGCGCGGCGGCCGCTGTGGGAGGCGGGGCTCGATTACGCACATGGCACCGGCCATGGCGTTGGCGCCTATCTGGCGGTCCATGAGGGGCCGCAGCGCATCGCCCAACCCAATTATCCCGGTGGCGGTCCGAGCGAACCGTTGCGCGCGGGCATGATCATCTCGAACGAGCCGGGTTATTACAAGGCGGGCGAATACGGCATCCGCATCGAGAACCTGATCCTGGTCGAGGAGCGCGCGATCGCCGGCGGCGACGCCCCGATGCTCGGTTTCGAAACTCTGACCTTCTGTCCGATCGAACGCAGCCTGATCGTGCCCGAAATGCTCACCTCGGCCGAGCGCGGCTGGCTCAACGCCTATCATGCTCGGGTGCTCGAGATTCTCGGGGCGCAAATGGCGGGTGACGAACTCGACTGGCTGAACGAAAAATGCGCACCGATCAGCTAGCCCGAAACGGGTGATTCGCGCCCTGCGGCGAAAACCGATTACCCGGCCTGATCCTCCGGCTTGGCCTTGTCGTCGCGCGGCACGACAGGCGCGTCACCACCGCGCGCCTGCGCCTTGCGGCGCTTCAGATTCTCGCGCAGCGCCGCCGCCAGTCGAGCATCCTTTTCGTCCTTATCACTCATAACAGCGCCTTCGCCTTGACAATCCTGCCGCCCTCGTCTCTTAGGCGCGCTCCGATCGCAAGACCGGTTTGCTGCCGTAGCTCAGTGGTAGAGCGCATCCTTGGTAAGGCTGAGGTCGTGAGTTCAATCCTCACCGGCAGCACCATTTTTCAATGACTTAGCGTGCGACGGACCTCCCCTTCGGGGGCGGGCCATCACCGGGCCATCACGGATGTGAGCGATGTGTCGGCATTTACCGAACGCTTGTCCGACCCGACCCTGCCGTCGCCCGGATTATCTGGAAGGCTAGGAAGGTCTCGACAAAGCTGCGAACCTTCCTGAGAAGCGGCTCGATCGTACCGGTCCGCCGCTGTTCGGAATGTGGTTTGATGCTGTCGGCCGCGACGGTTGGTGGCGGATTACGAAAGCCTGCCCGGACGCATTCTAGGCTCAACTCTGCACGGTCTCGAGCGAATGGACGTCATCCAGACCGAGCCAGGCCGCTGTCGGCGCAGTTCCTCCTGCAGGCGCATGACCGTGTCGGCCGTTGCGCCGACCTTGAGCGTGATAGGCCCTTGTGCATTATTCGGACACAGATTCACGGTAGCCCGGAATTGGTCTCTTGGGCAGCAACCACCCTATGGCGATCGTTACCGAGGTGGTTTGCTGATCCAGCAGCCGACATTGTGAAGCGGGGTTCTAACCGTGGCAAAGTTGCGCGGGTAGGCTTGGCACGGATGTCAAAATCGACGGGCCGTGACACCCGCTGGCGTTTTCAAGACGATGGTCGAAAGGTGCTGCCATAGCTCGCTGGCGACAGGACCATGCGGGGGGTCGCGCAATCTGATTGCGGCCAGTGTTTCGACCCGACCGGAAAGATGACATCCATGCAGGTTGACCAGCGCGCCAGAGCGCAGGTCCTCCTCGATCAGGAAGTTCGGCAGATGGCCCCATGCCATGCCTTGCAGGATCAGCTCGCGCTTCATAGCATGATCGGCGACCGAGCATCGGGCTGCACCATCGATCAAAAAATGATCCTCGGACAATCCGTCCGTGGCGGTGTCTCGGATGACGCATTGAGTAAACGCACGAAGCTGCTCAGGCGTGATGTCGAACCCGGCGTCGAACGGCAGGAAGCTGGGTGCCGCCACCGGGACCAACGATACCTCCCCGATCTTGATTTGCTCCATGCCAAGATCGGAGGCGTCAGCGCGGTGGAACACCATGTCGGCGGTTCCGGCATGCAGGCGTTCCGCTGGCCCGCGCACTGCCTCATAGTCGAGGTGCAGCCGCGTGCGCTTGTGCACAGCAAAGAAAGCCGACAGGATCGGCAGGATTGATGCCCTGGGACACAGGTCGCCGAGTACGATCCGCAAGACCGTCTCCTCACCTTGCCGCAACTGTCCGGCATAACGGCCAAGATTGTCCATCTCGCGAAGCGCGAGTACGGCACGGTCGTGAAACAGGTGCCCGGCCTCCGTTGCCGTTACGCGGTATCCAGAACGGTCGAGCAACGTCAGGCCGAGCCGTGCCTCCAGCTTGCCTACCGCCGCAAACACCGAGGGATGCGTCCGATGGAGTAAGGCTGCGGCAGCCTGAAAGCTCCCTGATCGCACGACTGCATCAAAGCAACGCAACTCGTGCATCTTAAATGCCGCATTGTTAGTTTCATCTACAATCACCGTTGTATGATAGTAATTTTTCCCATCACTGCGAATGGTATATTGCTCCTCCAATGGTATATTGGAGACAAGACCATGAGTGATGTGCTGACTTTCGTGACAGGCGACGGGTGCCGAATCGCCTATCGGCTTGATGGAGAGGCGGGACGTCCGGTCCTAATCCTCTCCAACTCTATCGCGACCACATTGCATATGTGGGACGATCAGATGGTCGCGCTTGCTGAGGGCTTTCAGGTGCTGCGCTACGATACGCGCGGGCACGGTCGATCTGATGCGCCGGCAGGAGCCTATTCGCTTGATCGCTTGGGCCGTGACGTGTTGGAACTTATGGACGGGCTAGAGATCGACCGCGCACATTTCTGCGGTCTGTCGCTCGGTGGATTCGTCGGACAGTGGCTTGGTGCGCGTGCGCCCGAACGGCTGCACCGGCTCGTCCTTTCGAACACCTCGCCCTATCTTGGCCCGGCACCGCAATGGGATGCGCTGATCGCCAAAGTCCTGGGCGACCGTGACATGACCGCAATGGCGGACATGTTCATGGGTAACTGGTTTCCCCAACGGATGTTTGTTGAGCAACCGGATGTCGTTCAGCGTTTCCGCGGCATGGTGCTGGCAACACGGCCCGATGGGCTAGCAGGCTGCTTCGCAGTCGTCCGCGACGCCGACCTTCGGCGGACGAATGCTGTCATCCCGGTCTCTACGCTCGTGATCGCCGGCGCAGACGACACGGTGACGCTGGCAAGCCACAGTGAACTAATCGCGAAAGCCATCCCTTCGGCATGCCTGATCGTCCTGCCGGGCGTTCACATGCTTAACGTCGAGCGCGCGGACTTCGCCGGCGCGGTAATATCCTTCCTCCAGCAGGATCGCGAAACTCGCGGTCGGGACTGATCGGGCTTGTGATGTGGAGAGCCGTTGGATTGACATAGCCAAGTTTCAGTCCGCTTGGGGCGGCAGTCAAATCGCACGGTTGCGCCCCCACAGCGACGACGGCTTTCCGCATCTTTAGGCTCAAAAGCCGAACCGCCATTCATCGCCGTCCGCGAGCACTCACGCCGTTATGACCTCCATGCTTTGCCGGTGCGCAGCTACAATTCGCGAAACGGTGGGTTCGCTGACGCCGTAAAGACGTGCCATTTCAGCGCCAGATTTGCGACCGGAGACAACAGACTCGGCAATCTCACGCCGTTGCTTGTCGGCCAGCTTGCGACGCCGCCCGCCGACCCGTCCCTCTGCACGAGCCTGGGCAAGGCCGGCGCTGGTCCGTTCCCGGATCATGGCGCGCTCGAACTCGGCGAAGCTGCCGACCATCTGCATCATCATGCGCCCCGCAGCCGTCGTGGTGTCGATCGCTTCGGTCAACGAACGGAAGCCTGCCCCCGCCAGCTCGATCCGCTCCATGATGTGCAGCATGTCCTTCAAGCTGCGCGACAACCGGTCGAGTTTCCAGACCACCACCACGTCGCCGTCGCGCAACTGCCCGATCATCTCCAGGAGCTTCGGCCGATCCCACCGTCCGCCGCTGGCCGTCTCCTCGAACACTCGCTTGCAACCGGCCGCATCAAGCGCGCGGCGCTGGGCCGCGTTCGACTGATCGTCACCCTTCGACACGCGGGCATAGCCGATCAGGTAGGGTTCGCGGGTCATCCTGCTCCTTTCACAAACGGCCGTATCCGGAGGCAGAAACAGGAGTGACGGGCTTCCCCCGCCATCTGCCTTTCACAATCCTCTTTCATTAAGCAGGCAAAAGGCAAGAGGTTTTTGGAGGATGAAACATGCCCGCCCGCGTTCCAATGACCGAGCGGCAGCGTGCCGCACTGCTGGCGCTGCCCGATACCGAGACGATGGTTGTGCGACATCATGGTCTCGACGCCGAAGACTTGTCCGCGATTGGCATCGCACGCACTCCGGCCACTCGGCTTGGCTATGCCCTGCAACTCTGCTGCCTGCGGTATCCAGGACGGCACCTGCGCGCCGGCGAGCTGTTACCAGCGATCATGCTCGACCATATCGCCGACCAGGTTGGGGTGGATGCGGGCGTCATCGGCGACTTCGCGCGACGTACGCCGACCCGCTACGATCAGCTTGCCGGCATCAAGGCCCGGTTTGGTTTTGCCGATCTGAGCCAGCCAGTTCGCACCTCCATGATGGCGTGGCTGGCCACAGAAGCCATGCCCATCGTTGACGGACGCATTCTGCTCGACCGACTGCTGGACGAGCTGCGCACCCGGCGCATCGTCATCCCTGGTATCAGCGTTGTGGAGCGGATGACGGCCGAAGCAATGCTTCGGGCGGAAACCGATCCGGTCGCCGCGGTCGATGACACACTCGATACAGAGATGCGTCAGCGTCTCGACACGCTGGTGGATGACAAGATGCATGACCGACAGAGCCGCTTTTCCTGGCTGCGTGAACCGGAGCCCCGCGTCGCGCTCGCCTCTCTCACCGAAATCCTAGAGAAGGTCGGGCTGATCCGCTGGACCGGTATTTCCCGTGTTCTGATCGATCCCAGGCACGAACCACGCCTGACGCAATTCGCTCGCGAAGGTGTGCGTTATACCGCCCAAGCCTTCCAACAGATGCGACCTGCCCGCAGGCGGGTCATCTTGCTTGCCACGCTGCGCGAGATGGAGGCCACGCTTACCGACGCGGCGATCGCCATGTTCGGCGCCTTGATGGGACGCGCTCACCTGCGTGCTCGCAAACGCCTGGAACAGCGGGTCGCGGTCTCAGGACGCGAGGGGGGCGCGATCGGCTGATACGCATCGCCACGGTGCTGGAAACGGTCAGCCGGGCAGCCCGCGCCGGTGAATATATCGGCGCGGCCCTCAGGGATATCATGCCTCTCGACATGCTCGATGCCGATGCGGCGATCATCCGTCGTACCGCCGCACCTCACAGGTATGATGTGCTGAACGAGATTGCAGCCGAGTACCGAACCTTCAAGCGGGCAGGACCACAGTTCCTGCAAACGCTCGATTTCCACGGCCGGGCCGGCACCGCGATATTGCGCAATGCGATGACGGTCCTGTCGGATCTCGATGGCGACTGGCGCAAACCGCTTCCCGCCGACGTTCCGCTCGGTCATGTCGAGCGGCGCTGGCAACGCCATGTCGTGGTCGCAGGAAAGATCGACCGGACGCATTGGGAGATGGCGACTTACGGCGCGCTCGCCAATGCGCTGGCATCGGGTGATATCTGGGTGCCGACGTCACGGATGCACCGGTCGCTCGACGTGCTGCTTGCGCCATCGCCAGGCGCCACGCTCCAACCGCCGTTCTCTCTCGGCGACCCACATGCATGGCTCGACCAACGCGCTGGACAACTCGACAGCGCCTTGCGCAGCGTCGCTCGCAACCTGGACGGGCGTGATGCCGCCCTGTTCGCCGGGGAGAGATTACGCTTCCCCAAAGAGCAGAAAAACGATGACGGCGGGCAGGACGAAGGGCGGCACCTGACGCTCGCCTGTTACGGCGTGCTGCCTGCTACCCGTATCACCGACGTGCTATCGCAGGTCGAACGCTGGACCGGCTTCACCCGACATTTCGGTCACGTTTCAACCGGGTTGCCGCCTGCCGATGAGCGCGCCTTCCTCGCCACCCTGATTGCCGAAGCGACCAATCTCGGATTGTCGCGCATGGCCGAGGTATGCGGCGCGGGATCACGCCGCGCGCTTCTGCGCATGCAGACATGGCACATGCGCGAGGAAACCTTTCGGGCGGCGCTCGCCTGCCTGACCGATGCCATCCACGCCGAGCCAATCGCGGCCTGGTTCGGACAGGGACACCGGGCGTCCGCGGATGGTCAGGCGTTCTATCTGGGCGGACCGGGGAGAAGCCGGCGGAGCGATCAACGCACATTACGGTCGCGATCCGGTGGTCAAAATCTACACCACCATCACTGATCGGTACGCGCCACTTCACCAGACCGTAATCGCCGGCACGGCAGGGGAAGCCATTCATGCGCTTGACGGTATCCTCGGCCACGATAGCAACGCCGATCTCACCGCGCTGCACGTCGATGGGGGCGGCGTTTCCGACATCGTGTTCGCGACGATGCACCTTCTCGGGCTCGATTTCGAGCCGCGCATTCCCCGCCTGTCAGATCGGCGCCTTTACGCCTTTGAGCCCTCAAAGCGTTATGGCAGGCTCGCGCCGCTGTTCGGGCACAGGCTCAACCGGGACCTGATCGTCAGTCACTGGCCGGATATCGAACGTGTCATCGGCGCGATGCGTGACCGCACCGTCACGCCGTCGTTGATCCTGAAGAAGCTGTCCGCCTACCGCCAACAGAACAGCCTCGCCGCGGCATTGCGCGAGGTTGGGCGGATCGAGCGCACGCTGTTCACGCTGCGCTGGTTCGACGATCCGGCGCTGCGCCGCACTGTCACCGCCGAGTTGAACAAGGGTGAGGCCCGCAACAGCCTGGCCCGGGCGGTCGCTTTCCACCGGCTTGGCCGTTTTCGTGATCGTGGCTTGGAAAATCAGCAGACCTGCGGCCGCGCTCAACCTAGCCACCGCTGCGATCATACTATTCAACTGCCGCTATCTCGGCCGCGCCGTTGAAGAAATGCGCCGTCGAGCAAGCCCTATCGATCCGGCGATGCTGTCTCGCCTGTCGCCGCTGGGCTGGGACCGTATCAATCTCACAGGCGATTATGTCTGGTCCGATCACCTGGATCTCGATGCTAACGGCCTCATGCCGCTGCTCCTCAAGCCGCTACCGTGAATCTGTGTCCGAATAATGCACAGAGGCCTGATACGCTGCGCTCGAAGGATTCCGGCCTGGCGATCAGCCTTGAGATCGACCCGCGCGACCAGGTGCCCGACGAGCAGGAACGGTAGCACGTAGTATCCATGACTGCGGAGATGCTGTGGCACGTAGATCTCGATGCGGTGCCGGAAGCCGAACAATCGCTCGGTTCGATCCCGTCCCCAGATGAGCGGATCGAACGGGGCAAGCAACGCTGCGCCCCCTATCCTGCGCGGAACGCGGTCGTCGCAGTGCAGCCAGGTCTTCAAGCTCGAACCCTCGACCTTGACCGGTATCAGCCTGTCTTCATCCGCAAGGGCGATGATCGCGTGATCGGCCTCGTGCGGCTTGAGGCGGAGGTAGTCGCGCAGTTCCGCCGGCGTGGCGACGTCGAGCGCCTGGGCGCTGCGGTCGACGAGATGGCGCTGGGCCGTCGCTGCGTCCGGTGTTGGAAGGCGCAGGATCGCAGGAGGGATGACGCGCTCCATCAGGTCGTAGACGCGGGTAAAATTGCCCCGCCTGGTGGCGGTCGTGATCAGCCCCGCCCAGAAAAGGTATTCGAGCGCGTGCTTGGTGTCGCTCCATTCCCACCAGCCACTGCTGCTGCTGCCTTCGAAATCGGCGGCGGTCAGGGGAACTTCTACGGTAAGTGGATGCGGCGATGGGACGTGAGCGATCAGTTCCCGAACGGCCGACGTTGGGCTCAGAACCTGCTTCACACCCTGCGCGAGGGTGCTCCCTGGCGATAGCTCGATGCGATGACGCGGCGCCTTCCCTCACGCGCAGGAACGACCTGTCAATGCTGCAGACCAGCGCTCGAGCCCTTTCGAAATAGGGGCCGGCCCCAAAGAAGCCGCTTTCGGGGCGCGTCGGGAGGCGTGTGGGATCCGTCTGCTCGGGCTTGTCCCATCCAAACGTACGGTCAAGGTCCTGGAAGGCCGCTTCCAAGCTCGGGTCGTGGGGGCGTAGGGCATGGAGCGCCGCGACGATTCCGGCGCAGTCGAGGACGATGAACGGAACGCCGACGGTGGCTGTGTGTACACAGCGTCGGCTTCGCTATTGCCGACGCCTCAATAAATTCTGTCGAGAAGTTCTGTCGGCCGAATGTCGCAGCTGAGCCGTTGCGGAATGGCCCAGCGGCTCACTGTTACGCGACGATGTTCCACATCAATTCAGATGTCGGAGCTTGTCGGGGTTCCGTACCACGTAGATCCCGACGACCTTGTCGCCCTCGATATCGAGGGCGGTGGTCTGTAGCTCGCCATCGGCCTCGCGTGATATGAACCCGGGCAATCCGTTGATGTACCGAACCCGAACGAGCTCCGAGCCCTTCGCCTGGAACTGCGAGGCGAGGAATTCCTGGAACCGCATGACGTCGGCGAAGCCGAAGATTGGCTCGGCCGCAGTCGGTCGCTTGCCGCCCCCATCCGCATGCACGCTGACATCCGCCGCCAACATGGCTCCGAGCGCCTTCATGTCCCCGCTTCGCGATGCGGTGAAGAACGCATTTGCAATCGCTACGCCGCGCTCCTTCTCCACCCGGTATCGTGGACGCTCGTTCTGGACATTTGTCCGTGCGCGGGATGCGAGCTGACGAACGGCTGCGGCATCCCTTTCGACGGTGGTCGCCACTTCGTCAAAGCTGACCCCCAACACGTCGTGGAGCAGGAAGGCAGCCCGTTCCAAGGGTGACAGCCGCTCGAGCGCCAGCATTAGCGGTAACGTCACGTCTTCGGGTTCGTCGGTCTCGTCGACGGTGGGATCGGGGAGCCAGGAGCCGACATAGGTTTCACGCCGCCGCCGGACGTTGTCGAACTGGTCTAGGCAGAGTCGGGTAACGACCTTGCGGAGGAATGCTTCGGGGCACAGCACCACGGTGCGATCGGTACGCAACCAGCGGATGAAGGCTTCCTGTACCACGTCTTCGGCATCGGCGATCGTTCCGAGCATGCGGTAGGCGATCTTGGCGAGTTTCGCCCGCATCGGGGCGAAGCTCGCTGCGGCGTCTTCAGCCCCCGGGTGCGCGTTCATCGTAGCTCCTTCCCTAGCGAACGAGCCCATGACTTCGGCTGCGATAGCCACAGTGTAGGATCTCGCGCACCTCCCGTCCCGATGGGATGTCATCACCCGAACTCCCAAGTGCGCGCCCCGGCCGTTCGTAAACGTCCTGGACTCGAAGAAAAAGCATCAGCCCGAAATCTTTTTCGGCGCGCATGTCACAAAGCGGTGCCGTCCAGCCGTCTCGGGTTCGTTGCAGGCAAGGCAAGGAGCCCCTTATGACGACAATATTAGTGACTGGCGCGGCTGGAACGTTGGGACAGGCGGTTGTTCAGCGTCTGCTCGACCATGGCAGCGAGGTGAGGGCGATAGTCCGCAGCGATAACGATTCCGTTGACGGCGCCGAGACGATTGTCGTCGACCTGCTGACTGGCCACGGCCTGTCGGACGCGATGGGTGGGGTGGACGCGGTGATTCATTGTGCCACTGGTTTCGGTCCGGACGCGACCGCCGAGTGCGATGTAGCGGAGCTCCTTCTTTCGGCCGCCAGTGGCGCGGGCTCGCCCCACATGGTCTACATCTCCATCATCGGCGCCGATCGCACCTCCTTCCCGTATTTCCAGGCCAAGACGCGGGTTGAACGGTTGTTCGAACAGTCCGGGCTACCCTTCTCAATACTTCGCGCGACGCAGTTCCACGGGTTCGTCTTGGGTCTGATCCGGTCGTTCGAGAGCGACGGCGAGCTGCGCATTCCAAGAGGGCTGGCCTTCCAGCCGATCGACGTGGACGAGGTGGCCGAAGCGCTTTCGCGGACGGCACTACGGGAACCGCTGGGCGCTGTCGTCGAAATGGCTGGTCCCCAGATCCTGACACTCGAGGAAATGGCCGAGAGCTACGCCGATAGCATGGGCGCCATACCGGTCGTCAGCGTAGACTCAAGCGAGGACGCCGCAGAGTTCCACGATGTGTTTCGTTCTCGCAACATGGTCGCGCCCGACAGGGCCGTGGGCCAGGTCAACTGGTCGGTGTTCGTCGAACGACAGCACCTGCTGGCGACCCCACCCGCGCTCGCCTGAACACTCCGACCCGGTGGTCGCCGGCCACCCCCTACGCCATCACAAGGAGGATGATATGTCTTCAGCGCAACACGCGCCCTGCACGCCCGATAACCGATGGGCTGAACTGTTCAGCGGGCGGCGCGCGATTTACACCCTGATCCTGGCAGGTAGCGTCGCGTTGCATGCCGTGAACATATATGTGGCGACGACGGTAATGCCGGATATCGTCGCGGACATCGGCGGCTTCGACTATTACGCCTGGGGTACGACGCTGTTCGTGCTCGCCTCCATCATCGCCGCTGCGCTTTCGACGCAGTTGCTCCACGGCGTTGGTGCCCGCAACGGATACGCGCTGGCGGCGGTGACGTTCGTGGCCGGCACTCTCGGCGTCGCGCTTGCGCCGACCATGCCAGTGCTGCTGGCGGGCCGCTTCATCCAAGGACTAGGCGGCGGGCTGCTGTATGCGCTCGCCTACGGCGTCATCCGGCTCGTCTTTCCCGAGCGCATGTGGTCGCGCGCCATCGGGTTTATCTCGGCGACTTGGGGCGTATCCACGCTCACGGGTCCGGCGATCGGCGGAATATTCGCTGAGCTGAGCGCCTGGCGCTGGGCATTCTTTAGCCTCATCCCACTAGCCGTCTTGTTCGGAGGCTTGGCGTTCACGTCGCTACCGCACGCCGGGAAGAGGGACGACGGGTCGGTGGCCGTGCCGGTATGGCAACTGGCCCTACTGACGGCGAGCGTTCTGACGCTTTCCGCAGGCAGCTTGGCCAAGACCAGCTTCGGAGCGGTTTCCAGCGTGATCGGGGCGGCACTACTCTTCGTGCTCCTGATCGTAGTAGAGGCACGCGCCAGGGCGAGGTTGGTGCCGCGTGGTGGCATCTCCTTCTCCACCCCGCTGGGTGCCCTGTATGCGACGGCAGGGCTTCTGGTCCTCGGCATGCAGCCGGAAATCTACGTGCCCTATTTCTTGCAGGTCCTGCATGGCCAGTCTCCGCTTCTGGCGGGGTATCTTGCCGCCCTGATGGCGATCGGCTGGACGCTGGGATCAATTCTGAGCTCGGGCTGGTCGACGCACAGGGCGCGTAGCGCGATCATCGCGGGACCCACCCTATGCCTCGCCGGATTGGCGCTGCTCGCGGCATTCCTTCCACACCGCGGCGGCGGCGATTGGCTTGTGCTCGGACCGGTCTGCGTGGGCCTGGTGATTGTAGGCCTCGGCATCGGCTTCGCATGGCCGCATCTCGTGACCTCAGTGTTCAAAGCCGCTCCGGAGGGCGAGCAGGAGCTTGCGGCTGGCGCTGTGACCACCGTCCAGCTGCTCGCATCCGCTCTCGGTGCGGCCGCTGCGGGTGTGGTCGCCAACATGGCCGGCATCGCGTCCCCGGGCGCTGACGGAACCCTGGCCGCCTTCTGGCTGCCGACCACGTTCGCCGCCGCACCCGCACTCGTTCTGGCGATGTTGCTCGCTCGGCGTCGGACTGCGCGTGCGTCGCGTCCTGACCCAATTTCCGAAGGGATCCTCAAATGACGTTCGTCGCCACACTGCTGCCGTTCAAGTTGATCCTGGTCCTTGGCTTCTCGACTTGGCTCGCGGTAATCGTCCTCAACAATGTCTTGGCATTCCGGAACGGCGTATTTGCAGTCGGCACCATGATGTCGATGGCGCCGTTCGACGAGGAACCCGCAATACAGACGCCGTTACTTGCCCGCCGCGTGGTTGCTTCCCGGTGGCATAGGCTCGTCTATGGGTCCGTGGTCGCGCTGGAGGCGGCAGTGCTCGCACTCATGATGTACGCTGCCTTTGGCCTTGGCTCCACGATCGCGGATCAGTTGGCATATGAGGATGCCCTGATCCGTGGAAACCTCGCTTTCGCAGCGTTGCTGGTGCTCGACTTTGTGTTCCTGATCGGGGGCGCGTGGTTCGTCTACTATATCCGCCAGGACAGTGTGCAGATCGCCCACTTCGCATTGCTGGGGGCCACGCTCGCGGGCGCGCTGGTGCTAAACCTGCCTTCTGGTTCAAGCCGGGCTGGCCCTAGCAGCCTCCCCGCGTCGCCAATTTCCAGCGGCGATGCCGCTGCGATACGGCAACGCACATGAGCTCGATGTGCGAGGCAGTGTGCCACTGCGGCAACGTAACGATCAGCGTCGATAGCGCGCCCGCGGAAGTCACGGAATGCCAAGTGGCGCGGGTTGGCCTCACTGAGCCATTGAGAGTATACGCGACTCAGATGTCATCGTATCGTTCTGAGTCGGGCGTAGAATAAATTGTAAGCCGGCGCCCATGTCGACGAACCGGGAGCAGACGGCACATGACATAGCGCTTGGGCACGAGGTCATCGTTCCGAGACGCTCTCCTTCGCCCGTCGTTCGATCAGCGTCGTCTGGAGAGATCGCCCAAACCACCCACCGGCATCGCCGATCCGCGCGTGTGTCATTCCGCGCCCATCCGACCCGACCCAACACTCCGCGTCGAGGAGGATCCAAGGACCGCTAGGCTGTCGCGCAAGGGAAACCGTAAGGTCGGCGTTCGGATAGGACCACTGCGCGAAGGAGACCGCCGACCCGATCCCGTTCGCGAAATCGGCGCATGCCAGCGTCGCCGTTACGGCATCGGTCTCCTCGCCCGCCACCAGCTCTCCAAGCATCCTGAACCAGATTGAGGCGGGCCCGGGCGTCTCGAACGTCCCACGGACGGCCAGCATCTCGAAGAGCCGCGAGAATCCCACGCCCGTGGGCGGCCGAGTACGGGACCCGAAGGACGGACCCGGGAGATCGAGCGGCGGTAAGCAAGCCGCGTCCCCGCTCGCACCGCGCTTGACCCTCAGCACTTCGCCCCTCGTTACGAGGATTCCCTCCGCCCGCAGCTCGACTTCAAGCAGCTGGATCTTACTGCCTTCGCGCAGCACCCGCGCCGAGACATGCAGTTCGGCGACGGGCACAGGACGTATCAGGTTCACAGTCACGCGCGCCACCTCCATGGGAACCGGCGTTGAAATCGCCCGTGCCGAATGCGCGACAAGCGCGGCGGGTGCTCCACCATGGCAGAAGCCGGCGGCCCACGGCCCGCTCGCCGAGGGTCGTGCCAAGTAGCTGCTCGGACCGGTTCGGATGAACGGCGGGGCGGCGCCAAGATCGGGGTCGCTGGGAGGGGGGCGGCTTTCGATCATAAAGCGGAGGATGCCGGGCCGGACTGCTTCAACGCAAGAGCGTGGTTGGACAGGATACTAGGCTTGTCGGCCAATCGAGCGTTAAACACATAGCATATTCGATCGACGGCACACACGCGGCCGCCCGTGATCCGAATAGCGGGCTCCCATTTCTCCCCCGACGTCCGACTTCCAATCGAAGCGTTGGTGCGCGTCGTCGTGCCGCCGTAGGCGCGTGAGCCGGTCGGTCATGACGTCGAGATCCAAGCCAAGGGCGAATGGCGGAACATCCCCGGAAATTGTCATTCCCTCCACTGGATGAGGCACCGGTACAACCGCAACTTCCTCACGGAAACTCGGAGTACAAAGCGACAGCGAGTTGCGGTGCGTCCCAACGGGGCGCGATAGGGGAGAATGGGATGGAATACCGGGTCGGCCGCCGTGCGGCACTTCTCAGCTGCTGCTGCCTCATGCTGCTGCCAGCAGCCGCGCGCGCGCAATCGCAACCGCAGACACAGACAGTTGCGGAGCCGACCACCGACGAGCCCGCGGACATAATAGTCACCGCCTCGAAGCGTGAGCAGTCCCTCCAGGACGTCCCCTTCTCGATCAACGCGCAGACGCAGGCCGACATCCAGCGGACCGGCGCGGTGACGCTCGAGGACCTTTCCCGCAACGTGGCAGGCCTGACGGTGCAGAACCTCGGTCCCGGCCAGAGCCAGATCTCGGTCCGCGGCGTGTCGGCCGGACAGGTGGTCCGCGACCAGCCGGGTGTGAAGGAGCAGGTGGGCGTGTATCTCGACGAGAGCGTGGTCTCGCTCTCGTTATTCACGCCGGACCTCGATCTCTTCGACCTAAATCGCGTCGAGACGCTCCGCGGACCGCAGGGGACGCTCTTCGGTTCCGGCTCGGTGGGCGGGACCATCCGCTACATCACGAACCAGCCGAACACGCGACGTGTCGAGGGCCAGATCGAGGGCAGCGTCAACCTCATCGACGGCGGCTCGCTCGGCGGCTCGCTGAAGGGCGCGGTCAACATCCCGCTCTCGAGCCAGCTTGCGGTCCGCGCCGTCGGCTACGGGACGCGCTACGGCGGCTTCGTCGACGCCTTGCGCGAGGGCGGTGGCGTGCAGCGCAACGTCAACAAGGGCGAGAGATATGGGGGGCGGCTGGCTTTCTTGTGGCAACCGACCGACGACATCTCGATCACGCCACGCGTGGTCTATCAGAAAGTCACGGCCGACGGCTTCAACCGCGAGGACGTATACAACCTCTTCGCGAACAGGTTCACGACAACGAGACCGGCGATCATGCTCGGGGAGCGCCAGCAGTATTTGCTGCGCAACGAGCGGTTCGCCGACGAGACGTTCCTCGCCGACCTGACCGGGAGCTTCGCCTTTGGTGGCGTCAAGCTCACCACCGTAACCAGCTACCTCAAGCGGAACCTGCTCGTGTCACGCGACGCCAGCGCACTTACCGGGTCCGTGTCGGTGGACCTTGGCTTCGCGCCCACCGCCATCGCGTTGCCGTCCGATCTCCGAGACACCACGGATCTGAAGACCTTCTCGCAGGAGATCCGCCTGTCGTCCGACGGCGCCGGGCCGTTCCAATGGGTGATCGGCGCCTTCTATACCGATATCGGCCGGCGCTACCGCCAGACGCTTCCCACCCCCGGCTACGACGCCGCCACCGATGCGGCGCTTGGTGCGGGAACCTCGG
Source organism: Sphingomonas sp. UYAg733 (assembly GCF_054057355.1). Classification (NCBI taxonomy): domain Bacteria; kingdom Pseudomonadati; phylum Pseudomonadota; class Alphaproteobacteria; order Sphingomonadales; family Sphingomonadaceae; genus Sphingomonas; species Sphingomonas sp. UYAg733. The sequence continues at coordinate 695,303 of NZ_JBSRZE010000001.1, read as the reverse complement.
CGTCCCTGCGCAACGGCTTCGAGCCAAACTCGCCGTTCAATTCGGAGCAGCCCTTCAAGATCAAGCAGAAGGCCGTATTCGGTGAGGCGAGTTACGACCTCGGGTCGCTGACGCTCACGGCAGGAGGTCGCTACTACGACTTCAGGGAATCGCGGACATTCAAGAGCGGCGGCCTTTTCACCAATCTCGACAACCGATCGGACGAGACACGTTCGAGCGGCTTCAGCCCCCGTGCTTTGTTGAGCTGGAAGGCGGCGCGAAACGTGAGCGTGAACGCGCAGGTTGCCAAGGGCTTTAGGCTGGGCGGCGTGAACGACCCGCTCAACTTGCCGCTGTGCTCGGCGGGTGACCGGCAGCTGTTCGGCGGATTTCAGAACTACAAGGACGAGACGCTCTGGAACTACGAGCTCGGGGTCAAGTCGCAGTTCGGCGGGATCACGTTCAACACCGCCGCGTTCTACACCGACATCAGCAACCTGCAGGTCACGCTCGACGCCGGGTCCTGCTCATCGCGGATCGTGTTCAACACGCCCAAGGCGCACAGCCAGGGGATCGAGTTCGAACTCGGGGCGCGGCCGATGCGTGGCCTAAACCTCGGCCTCAATGGAACAATCCTGAGGTCGCAATTCGACTCCACGCTGCCCGGCGCGCTCGCGGCGACCACCGGCATCCGCGACGGCAACCGGCTGCCGACCGTGCCCCGCTTCCAGATCTCCGCCAACGCCACCTACGAGTTTCGGGTCCACGCCGATTGGACTGGGTTCGTTACGACGAGCTTCCAGCATGTCGGCAGCCGCTACACGCAGCCGAGCGACCAGGAGAACAACCCGCGCACGTTCGTGACCGGACTACCCTACGGAGGAGCGCCAGCGACCGCATCGACCACCCTCGACCTCCAATTGCCGGCCTATCAACTTGTGAACCTGAGCGTAGGCGCCCGGGCCCAGGGCGGATTGGAAATCGTCGCGTCGGTGTCCAACCTGTTGGACGAGAACGCGCTCCTGTCCTTCGACCGGGAGCGCGGCGGCAGAGCGCGGCTCGGCTACAACATCGGACAGCCGCGGACCTACGGCGTCACCATCCGGCAAAAGTTCTAACCATGGAGCCGGAGCCGACCGGGGCCCAGACGGCACGCCGACTTGCCATCGAATTTTTCAGGAGGGTGTGGGCTCCGCCGCACGACCTGCAGGCGATCGACGAACTGATGACCGAGGACTACCGGATAACGACCGCGGGCAAGGTCATTGAGGGGCGGGAGGCGTTCAAGGCTTGGGTGGCCGAGATGCAGCGGCAGGTCGGCGATGCCACCAACGAACATCTCGAAGTCCTCACCGACGAGTCCGGCAGCAGGGTCGTGTCGCGATGGAAAACGCGGGGTTCGAATAACGGCATGTTCTCGCTCGCGCCGGACGGTCAGCCAGTCGAGTTCACCGGGATCGCGATCTGGTCGGTGAGGGACGGGCGGCTGGCCGAGTGCTGGGTCGAGCGAAGTGCCCTGGAGCTCTTCCATCGTCTGGCAGGGACTTCTCCCAAAGGCCCGACGGCAAGCTGACGTTTCGGTCCGTGTGGACGCGCAGACGCACCGGCACGCTGGCGAGAACGCACCGCATTTTGGCGCGGTGATCCCTTTAACCGGCGACGTGGCGCCCGCACGCTGGCGCCCGAACGGACCGGTCTCGCGAGGCCCCGCCCACCAACGACTTTCAGCGCGTCCCTCACCGCCGGGCGCAGAGGAGCACAGCGAATGGAAAAGGTAGAGACAGCGCAGGACGGATCCCTGGAAGACTTCGAGGAGCTGAGCCTCACGTTCGACGGGATCGGCAAGAGGGTGTGGCGATCCGGTTCCGGGCCAGCTGTCATCGTCATGGCGGAGATGCCTGGCATCACGCCGCACGTCCTCCGCTTCGCGCGCTGGGTTCGCGACGCCGGCATGACCGTTTGGCTCCCCTCGCTCTTCGGCACGGACGGCGCGGAGCCCACGGCCGAACACGGTGCCGAGGTCTTCCGACGGGCGTGCGTGAGCGCGGAGTTTCGCGCCCTGGGTGGTGGGGGAACGTCCAGCCCCGTCACCCAGTGGCTCATGGCACTCGCCCGGCACGCGTTCTCCGAATGCGGTGGCGCCGGCGTCGGCACCGTGGGCATGTGCTTCACCGGGAACTTCGCCCTGACGATGATGCTCGAGCCTGCAGTGCTCGCGCCGGTGCTTTGCCAGCCGGCGCTGCCGCTCGACAATCCCGCAGGCCTCGAGATCTCGGCGGACGAGCTCTCGCAGATCAAGGAGCGACTTGATCGAGAGGGCCGCAAGGTGATGGCCTACAGGTTCAAGGGCGACGCATTCTGCCGCGCGGAGCGGTTCGCCGCCTATGCCGCAGCCCTCGGCGACGGGTTCGTCGAGCATGTGCTGCCGGATGAGGCCGCCCACAAGGAACCGCCATCGTTCTACGCGGTCCACGTGCCGACACCGCACAGCGTCGTCACGGCGCACCTGATCGACGGCGAGGGCCAACCGACAATTCGCGCGCGCGACGAGATCATCGAGTTCCTCAAGCGCTCATGCACGGAGGAGCGGTCGTGACCGAACAGCTTCAGCTACAACCGCTCACCGGAAGGTGCCTTTGCGGCGAACTCTCCTACAAGGCGCTCGGGCGCCTCGACCGCTGCTACGTGTGCCACTGCACGGATTGCCAAAAGCGCAGCGGAAGCTCCTTCATCGTGACGCTCCCAGTGGCCGCTGAGACGTTCGAGCTGTCGGGCGATACGATCACCGTCGAGCCGAAGCGTGGAGATGCGCCTCCGGCGGTCGTTCACTTCTGCCCGTCCTGCCTCTGCCGCATATTCACCGTGAGCCCCGCCCGGCCGGGCTTCGTCATGCTCAGGGGTGGCTCGCTCGACGACACCACCGGGCTCGACCCGGCGGTCCACATATGGACCAGCAGCAAGCAGTCGTGGGTCGAGCTGCCCGAGGGGGTCCCGGCTCTGGCCAACCAGCCCACTGACGCCGCCGAATGGCTTGCGTTACTGAGATAGGGCCATGCAACTTCTTGGACGAACCTCTTCGATCAACATGCGTAAGGTGATGTGGACCGCCGCAGAGATCGGCATACGCTACGCTCACGAGGTGGAATGGGGCACGCCGGTGGCCCCGACCCAGGACGTGGACTTCAAAAGGATAAACCCCAACGGGCTGATCCCGGTCTGGATCGACGATGCCGGACCACTTTGGGAGTCCAACACGATCTGCCGGTATCTCGCCAACCGGCACGGCCGCGAGGACCTTCTTCCCGCGTCCGCGGTCGAGCGGGCGAAGGTGGAGAAGTGGATGGACTGGGGAGCAGGCGACCTCAACGCCGCCTGGCGCTATCCGTTCATGTGGCTCGTCCGCCAAGACGCCAGGTTCGACGACGGGGCTCAGGTCCAGCGCGGCACAGCCGCATGGAACACGATGATGCAAACCCTCGATGCGCACCTGGCTGTCGCCGGGCCGTTCGCGGCCGGCCCTTCCTTCACCCTGGCAGACATCATTCTTGGCCTGTCGGCCCACCGGTGGCTCCACACCCCGATCGAACGGCCCCGACTGGGCAACATAGAGCGCTACGTCCGGGAGCTGGCATGCCGTCCCTCATGCGCAGGCCTTGTGACCGCTGAACTGCCGTGACCTGAGCCGCCGACTAAGGCGGCGCGGTGCTCACCTGCCGGATTCGCCAGCGGCGTCTGCGCGCATAGCGGCGGTTCGCCACTGCGGAATGACCACGCCCGCGATGATCAGGCCGGCGGCGGCGACCTCGGCCAAATCCAGCTGCTCGGAAAGCAGCATGACCGCCATGCCCATCGCCACGACGGGAACCAGCAGCGTCAGCGGCGCGATACGGGCGAGCCCGTGCGTCCGGATGAGCCGGTTCCAGACGGCGTATCCGAAAATGGTGTTGGCGTAGGCCTGCCAGGCCACGATGCCGACCGTGGCTGCGTCGAAGACGCGGATGGGCTGGACGAGCGCCGCGGGACCCTCGGTCACGAGCGATAGCGCCGCGAGGGGCAGCGCGGCGAACGGACTCATCCAGACCATGAAGGCGGCGAGGTCACCATCGTAGCTCGCGCGGCGCATCATGACGTTGCAGCAGGCCCAAGAGAGCCCGGCCAACAGGGTCAGCACGATGCCAATGGTCGTCGCGGACGCACCGGCCGCCATCCCGATGACGACTAGGCCGGACGCCGCAATGACACAGCCGACGACCTGCGCGGTCCGCACGCGCTCGCCAAGCACGATAGCGGCGAGCGCGATATTGAAGAACGCCTGCGTCTGCACGACGACCGCGGCGATCGCCGGGCTGATCTGGTCGCGCATGGCGACGAAGAGCAACCCGAACTGCCCTAATCCCGTGACCACGCCGAATGCGACCAGTAGCCGCCAACGCTCGCGCGGCGGTGGAAGGAAGAGGCAGACCGGAAAGAACGAGAGCGCGAACCGCCAGGCACACAGTGCCAGGGGGGCCATCCGATCGAGACCCCACCTCACCACTATGAAGTTCGAGGCCCAGACCAGGACCACGACCGCTATCAGCGCAATGTCGCGCGCCGGCAGGCGCTCGCCACTCACCCGTGAAGCTCAGCGGATCGCAAACCCACCCCGGGGGGCGGTGGTAGCGGCCTGGACACTGCCGAGCGCGCTCTCGCGCGCAGATCTCGCGGGCCGAGGCCCGAACCCCGGCGGATTAGACCCCGAAGCGTCGACGGGTCGGAATAACCCACCTGGTAGGCGATTTCCTCGAAGGGCAGCGCGGTGGACTCGATGAGTTCCACGGCCCGCTCGACCCTCAGCTGCTGGAGGAACTGGATCGGCGACAACCCGGTCGCGGATGTCACCCGTCTCGAAAAAGTCCGAGGGGACTGGCCGGCGGCTCGCGCCAGGTCCGCGACCCCGACCCCCTGGCCTAGGCGCGGTCGCGCCCAGGCGGCGGCGCGCGCCACACCCTCGCTCGAGGCCGCAAGCAGTCCGATCGCCATGTAGGGCACCTGCGACCGGCGCTCGTCCAGGAGCATCGTGCGCGTGCAGCCCTCCGCGATCTCGGCGCCGGCATAGCGCGCGATCAGACCGACCATGAGGTCCATCTGCGCCATCGCCGCACCGGCGGTCGTGAACAGGCCATCCGACAGAACGAGCTCGGCCGTGTCCAACCGCACCGCGGGGAAGAGCTCGCGGAAGGCGGGAGCCAGCCACCAGGCAGTCGTCGCCTTCCTATTGTCGAGGACTCCGCTGCTCGCGACAAGCAAGGTGCCCGTGCACGAGCTCGCGACATGGGCGCCGGCCCGGGCGGCGCTCAGGATCACGGAGCGCGCCTCCTGAGCGTCGCCCTCGGCCAGGCGGTCGACATAGCGCGCCGCCTTGGAGAACCCCTGAGCCGGCACGATCAACACTTCGGGATCACCATGGGCGCCCTCTGGCGCGGCGAGGAATGGCCTGAATAGGTGCGCGCCGGAGCCCTCGAGGCGAACCGAGAACGCTGGAGGCCTTCCAGCGTTGAGACAGACCTGGTTCGCCATTGCGAGCACGTCGATGGTGATGGCGACGCTCGAGGCGAGCGCTCCGAGCAAGATGACAACCGTGACCGACAGCATCGCATCGGGTCCCGCGACATCCCGCCCGTGCCCCTCCTGGGAAGCGAACCGCTTGGCCATCGAGCCGTCGTCGGAGGTGGGGCGCAGTGCAAGCGCCGCCGCCCTTCGCCCCCCAGCCGACCGCGCCATCTGCACCACCTTGGCTGGCCTGGTTCTCACTGACGAAACTCCCTCAAAACCGGGCTTCCGCTCGGCCCGTGTCCGCGGTCGACCCAGACCTGCTGCATAGGCCGCACGGCGCGACGCCCGCGACCAGCGACCGCAATACGGATACACCGCGTCCCAATGACACCGAAGTGGCCAATATGTCTAATATCGGGGATATCTCGCCAAACATGATGGCGAAAATGCCATCGAATGTGGCGAGATCGACGCTGGCCGAGCTGCACCGAGTCGCGCTTGATCACGAAATGGAACGGCCACCTGAACTGTCCTCAGGCAGGGGTCGCACCGAGCCACCGTTCCACGCCGACCCGTCGACTTCCGCAGCATCGGACGGGAGTCCGGCAAACGACCGACTGGTCCGGCGAGGACACGCCAATATGGAGATCCAGGTGAGAAGAATTCTGATCATAATCCTCGCGGTCGCCGGCCTTGCCGCGATCGCCCTGGCGGTGCTGCTCCTCGTCTATTCCACCCCATCCCACGCCGCCGCGGCGGGCCAATCGACGACCACGTCGCGCCCGGCCGTAAGCAGCAGCGTGGAAGTCGCTCCGGGGCGATCGCTCCACGTCGTCTGCATGGGTGACGGGCCCGTAACCGTGCTCCTCGACGCGGGCGGTAGCGACTGGTCGTCGATCTGGAGCACGATTCAGCCAAGGATCGCCTCGCGAGCCCGTGCCTGCTCCTACGATCGCGCGGGCCTAGGTCTCAGCGATGCGGATTCCGGACCCCGGACACCAGCCGCAATCGCGGAGGACCTCCACGCGCTCATTCAGGCATCCGCATGGAAGGGGCCGATCGTCCTGGTCGGCCACTCGCTCGGAGGTTTCAACGTCAAGCTCTACACAGCACTCCATCCCGGCGACGTCGCCGGCCTCGTGCTGATCGACCCTTCGGAGGAACGCTCCTGGGACCGGACCAGGGTTGTGATCACCCGGAAATACGGTTCAGTCCTCAGCGCGAGGTCGGAGCTGCTCGACCAGGCTTTCCTCGGCAGGCTCATCACGCGCTTCCGGGATTGCGCCGCCGCCGCCCGCGAGAAGGGGTTCGAGGCCGGCTCCATTCCGTATCGGCGGTGCACCGACCCGGACCGGCCGCAGCTGGACAAGGCAGTTGCCGCCGAGCGGGCGACGCTGATGGGGACATCCAAGTATCAATCCGCACAGGCGTCGGAGATCGTCAACAGCGTCTACGGGACCGACGTTTCCGACGGGGTCTACGCACGCCTGTTCCGACCCGGCGTCTTCCGCCGTCTGCCTATGGTCGTCCTAACACACGTCGAGCCCGCCTCATCCGACCCGCTCGACCTCTTGGGCACCGAGCAGGGCATCCTGCTGCACAGGCAGACCGCCGCCCTCTCCACCCGCGGACTGCAGCGAATGGTCTCGGGCTCGTCCCACTACATCCATTTCGACCAACCCGATGTCGTGCTGGCCGCAATCGACGAGGTCCTCGCCATGGCAACTTCGCGCCGATAGGCGCGAAGCGGCCTGCACGGCCTTCCATCGAGGCACCGCGCTTCACCGCGACCGGTCACCTCACGATCCTCGGCTCCCCAACTGACCAGCAACGCCTAGGGGCGGGCCGACTTTCGACCGGACAGGTTGGGAGGATACAGACGCGGTGGAACTGCTGAAAAGCTAGACCGCGACCTGCCCGCTAACAGCGCGACGCCCCGACGAGAAGGCAAACACAAGGGCCACCGCCAAGGCCATCACGCCTCCCATGAGGAACGCGGGGCCGTAGTCACCAGCGATGTCGCGGACCATGCCGGCACCGAACGCGGCCGCCGCCGCTCCCGCCTGATGGCCCGTGAAGATCCAACCGTAGACGATCGGCGCCCGCGACTGACCGAAATGGGCGTTCACGATCTTCAGGGTCGGCGGCACCGTGGCAATCCAGTCCAAACCGAAGAGCACCAGGAACGCAGAGAGGCCGAAGCCGTCCAACGAGATCGCCGGGAGTGCCAGGAGCGAGAGGCCCCTCAAGCCGAAATAGGCGACAAGCAGCTTCTTGGGATCGTAGCGATCGCTCAGCCAACCCGATGCCGTCGCTCCGGCGATGTCGAACACGCCCATAAACGCGAGCCACCCCGCAGCCTGCACGGGGGCGATCCCCTGGTCACCGCAGAACGCGATCAGGTGAGTCCCAACAAGCCCATTGGTAGTGAAGCCGCACACGAAGAAGGCGACGAAAAGCAGCCAGAAGGTCTTCTCCCTACCCGCTCGCGCCAGTTCCTCGACGGCTGCGAAGGGACGAGTGGCCGCGAGCGACGCCGGAGGCACCTCGTCCGGCTCGGCGCCGTAGCGCCCCAGACCCAGAGCCTGCGGCCGCTCGCGCATCAGCAGCCATGCGACCGGCAGCAGGATGAGCATCACGCACGTGACGAGCCGGACGACAGGCCTCCAATCGCCGGCTTCGGCGAGCCCGGCCATCGCCGGCAGGAAGATGAGCGAGCCAGTCGCGGTGCTCGCGGTGAGAAGCCCCATCATAAGACCCTGGCGTCGTGCAAACCACCTGTTCACGACGGTCGCCGCGAGCACTCCGGCCACCGCGCCGCTTCCCACTCCAGAGACAAGGCCCCAGGCCAGAAAATACTGCCACGGCTCCGTCATTCCGAGGCTGGCACCCGTCGCCACAGCCATGAGCGCGAGGCCGGAAAGCAGAACGCGCTTTATGCCGTATCTCTGCATCAGCGCGCCAGCAAACGGGCCGACGAGACCGTTCACGAGTATTCCGAGACCGGCGCCGGCGGCGACGATCGAACGGTCCCACCCGAACCATATCTGCAGAGGGACGAGTAGCACCCCCGGCGCGGCGCGAAGCCCAGCCGCCGCGAGCAGGGACACGAACGTCACCGCAAGGATCACGAATGCGTAATGTGGACCCCGTGAAGGGCGCGGTGCGGCACCGGCCATCACGCGCTGAGCGTCAGGGACGAACCGCATGGCGCGGGTCCAGCGAGCTGGTTTTGCAGCGGGCCGACGGGCCGGCACCAATCGGGCAACTGTGCCCGGTCTGCAGAATCGGGCATCACGCGGTAGTCTCCCCAGCAACCGCCGAGTTTTGCCCGAACCGCCTCGGATCACCCAGTGTCACATGAGACATCGATCGGGGCTTTCTCGCCAAGTAGCCAGACGCCCACGGAAACACTCCAAAGTCACTCTGGTGATGGCGAACCTGACCCGAAACTTGTCCGCTCCGGCGCTGCCACCGCCAACCAATGCATCCGATCATGGCTCACACCATGACCGGGAGTTGACGATGCGCCAGTGGACGATCGACGCGTTTACCAATCGAGCGTTCGGTGGAAACCCGGCGTGCGTTCTAGAACCCCTTTCCGAATGGCCTTCCGACGCCTGGATGCAGCGGCTCGCCACCGAGAACCACGCCGGCGCCACCGCCTTCATCGTGCGTGGCGACACCGACTTCCGCTTCTCGCTCCGGTGGTTCACCGCATCGGTTGAGGTGCCGCTTTGCGGCCATGCAACGCTTGCCGCAGCACACGCACTTTTCAACGAAATCAGACTGTCGACAGACCTGATCGAGTTCGACACTGCATCTGGGCGCATCGGGGTGGCCAAGACGGCTGACCGCCTTGAGCTCGACATGCCAGCTCAGCATGCGCAGAAGATCGCTCCACCGCCGGCGCTGACCACAGCGCTCGGTGCAGAGCCTGTCGAGGTCTGGGCCGGTCCATACCTCATCGCGATCCTGGATTCCCCGAGTGCGGTGCGAGCCGTCCGTCCAGATCTGGACGCACTGCGCACCGTATCGCTGGCTTACGGCGGACAGGGGAACGTGGGGGTTGCAGCGGCTACGGACGGTGCGGAGCCATACGACGTAATCGACCGGTTCTTTGCACCTGGCTACGGCATACCCGAGGACGCCGCCACGGGGTCCTTCCACTGCATCCTGGCTCCGATCATGGCAGATCGGCTCGGGAAGGATATGATCCGCTTCCACCAGGCCTCACCAGAGCGGGGAGCCGATTTCACCTGCAGGGTCGCCAACCCCCGAGTGCTCCTGTCGGGGGAGGCAGTAACCATCCTCGAAAGCACGCTCCGAATTTCGGTCGATGCCAAGCCGCACGCGAAATAGAGTTTTCCCCGTCGATTTACGGACCCACGCCCCCTCTGACCAGCCGCACCTGCACCTGGGACACGACCCTGGCGGATTGACATCAGGGCCGCTTAGCGGCTGCAATCGCCTCGATCTCGACCAGCGCCCCCATCGGCAAAGCTGCGACCCCGACCGTAGTCCGGGAAGGTTTCCGTTCACCAAAGGCGCCGCCATATATTTCGTTCATCACGGCGAAGTCGGCCATGTCGGTCAGATAGACGTTGGCCTTGACGACGTCGTCGAGACAACCTCCGACCAGCGCCAAGACCTCAGCGATGTTCGCCAGCGCCTGCTTCGTTTGCGCGGCAATGCCGCCTGTCACGAGCGCCGCACCGCCGCTGGCGATACCGATCCGTCCAGAGAGAAACAGAAGTTCCCCAATTCTGGTGATGTCCGAATAGGGGCCCATCGCCCCCGGCCCAGGGACGGAAAGTCCTTCGATGCTCGACGACCGTGACATGGCAACCTCCAGTATAAATTGATCCTAACAAGTTGACATTTATTTCGTCGATTGGCAATTCAACGACATGACGGATGCCGAACTCTTTCGAGCGCTCGGGAACGAGCGTCGCCTGCGGATCCTCGGTTGGCTCAAGGATCCGACCGCGCACTTTGCGCCGCAACGGGATGGAGACCTCGTCGAGGATGGCGTGTGCGGCCAACTGATCGCGGAGAAGCTCGGGATAAATGCGTCGACGCTGAGTGAACACATGCGCGTCCTTCAGGCCAGCGGCCTAGTGACGGGCAAGCGCATCAAGCAGTGGACGTTCTACCGTCGCGACGCCACGCGCCTCAAGGCGCTCGGCGCGATCATCGATGGGATCTGAGCGCTCGTGTTCAGCCATGTCACCGTTGGAGTCAGCGACTTGGATCGAGCAGGGCGCTTCTACGACGGCCTGCTCGCGCCACTCGGTCTTGTGCAACGCAGGGTGACGCCGGATGGCGGACCGCAGGCATTATGCTGGCACGACCCGGCGCAGGCGCTACCTCTTTTTTACGCCTACACGCCCCTAGACGGCGAGCGTAGCACTTGTGGAAATGGCTCCATGGTGGCTTTTCTCGCCGACAGTCCGGATTGTGTCGTGTTGGCCTACGACGAGGCGCTTCGATGCGGCGGGACCGACGATGGGGCGCCAGGCCCGCGTCCGAGATATGGTCCGGCATACTTCGGCGCCTACGTCCGGGACCCAGACGGAAACAAGCTGCACGTCGTCTGCAGGACCGAGCAAGCTGCTGCGCCGACAGGTCGGCGAGACCGGCCCGCGTGAAATGCAGTTGGTGTTCCTGGCCGCGCTGACGAGGCTCGAACGACACGCTAGTCGAAGGTGACGAACAATGCGCGAACTGCTGAAGAAGATGCTGGCCTACAAGGCATGGGCCAATGAACTGATCTTCAGCGCTGTTCAGGCGCTTCCGCCGGGCGAGGCCGTGCGTGAGCGAGCCACTAGGTGGGAAAGCATCGCCTACACCCTGTCGCACGTTCTCGTGGTCGACGACATCTTCCGTTGCCATTTGACGGGCGTCTCGCACGCCTACACGTTGCGCAACACGGCCGAGCGGCCACCGGTGGCGGACATACGCCGCCGTCAGCTTGAGATGGACCACTGGTATAGGGCCTACGCCGACGGCCTCGACGACCACGCCTTCTCCGAGGTCGTCCATTTCAGATTCATCGGCGGCGGCGAGGGCGCGATGTCGCGCGAGGACATTCTGATCCACGTCGTCAACCACGGCACATACCACCGCGGCCTCGTGAGCGACATGATGTGTCAGATCCCGGCGGAGATGCCAGCCAACGACTACCCCGTGTTCATCCGTGACGACTGGATGAGCCAGCGCTGATCGCAGAGAGCCCGCCAATTGACGCGCCTGCTGTCATTGGGTAACGATTCGATATTCAATAACAATCCCCCGGACAAGCGAGGCGTGGCGAGCGATTCAGGCGCTGGAAAGCCACCGCTCGACCATCGGCAGCCGGTCCGCTCCCCAGAATGGCTCCCCGTCGACGACGATCCAAGGCGAGCCGAAGATGCCTCGGGAGCCGGCCTCGTCGCACTGCCGACGTAGCGCGCTTCTCCAGGCGTCGTCACCTGCGGCCGCGGTAAGCGCGGCGGGATCCAACCCGACTCTCGCGCCGACGTCCGCGGCGGTCGCCGGGTCGGAGATGTCCAGTCCGTCCGCGAAGAGCGACGCCAGCAGTGCCTTCGCGAGGGCACCCGCAGAGCTCTCGCCGCTGGTCTCGCGAGTCGCGAGGATCATGCGCGCGGGCACCTGGGTGCGGAGCGGGAAATCCGACCGCATGACGAAAGGGACGCCCTCCATCCGCGCCATCCGCTCCCAGTCGCGACGCGCATAGTCGCCTTTCAGCGGTTGCTCGGTGAGTGGCGCATTCCCGGTAACCCTGAACATCAAGCCAAGCAGGAATGGCCGCCAGACTACGAATCGGCCATGCCGACCAGCGATCTCGCCGATCCGGAGGGAGGCGAAGTATGCATAGGGCGAACTCAGGTCGAACCAAAACTCGATCGGGGCAAATTCGTCGGCCGGCATATCCAAACCTTTCTCCGACTTGCATAGGGAGGCTAGTCGGTTAGGGTAACGATCGCTATCCAAAACGACAAGGAGGGCGACATGGACGACCAGGCTGAAGACAGTGTGCCAGAAGGCTTCGAACGCCACTTTCGCCAGAGTCCGGCGACCGACCCATGGGAACCGCTGTTTTCCAAGAGGTCATCCGATGGATTCTCGATCGGTTTCCACGTGCGAGATGCTCATTGCAACGCTCGCGGCATTCTGCATGGCGGCGTGCTGTCAGCATTGGCCGATAACGCGATGGGGATTGCCTGCGCGGCGAAGGCTAAAGCTGCGGACAGATTGCTCACAATCCACCTTTCGGTCGATTATCTGAGCTCGGCGAAGCCGCCGCAGTGGGTCGAGGTCCGCACAATTCCGCAACGCGTGGGCGGCTCTCTCGCCTACGGCGCGGCGGAGATACTCGCCGACGGAGAAGCGATCGCCGGAGCGTCTGCAATCTTCAAGATCGTGAGGCGGCGAAGCTGAGCCGCGTCGCGCCTAGGGATCGCTCGATCCTGCATACGAGCACGACGCGCTCGCCTCGCGGGATGGTGCTTTACGCGGACGGCATGGTCGATCCATGGACTAGCTAGGTCGTAGACTCATGAAAAGCGGCCTGTCGGAAAGCGGCCCAAAAGCGGACATCAGCGACTTGCCGCTGCCTCAACCGGCGTCCTCGCGGAAGACCGCCTCTACGTTGTTGCCGTCTGGATCGAAAATGAAAGCCGCGTAGTAGCCTTCCGGATAGCCACCGGTTCGCAGACCAGGGGCGCCATTTTCCTTTCCCCCCGCTTCTAGGGCAGCCTTGTGAAAGGCATCGACCTGCTCGCGGCTGACCGCCCTGAATGCCGTGTGTTGGCGCAGGCCATGCGCGTGGAATACGTCCACCCAGAAAACTGGATAATCCACGCCGAAGCCGACGCCGCCGAGATTAGGGTCATCGAGCGACGATGTGCCCATTTCGCGCGAAATACACACGAGTGGCTTAGCCCCCAGCGGCCTAAGTGCCGCTTGATAGAATGCCGCAGAGGAATGGATATCCGAAACACCAATACCGGTGTGGTCCACGAGCCAGTTCTGATTGCTTGTCATGCTACCCCATTAAGGGAGTGAACGACGCCTTTCCACTCAATGTCGGCTGCTCAGCCCGTGCGCCAATAGCGGTCGTTTATGGGTTCACGACCTAGACCAGTAGATGTCGGTTTCCGACGAGTGCGGTCCAGCGCGAGCAATACGAGCAAGTTGTCACCCGGCGGGTAGTAGCGTGTGCATCGGTCATGCATGTCCTGTCGGCATGCAGCGCTGGGCGTTCGTCAGAAGCTCCAGCGCCCCGATCACGCCAATCATGTCAACGGCGCCGAGCCCCGCTGCCTCTGCCTCCGCAAACAGCTGGTGAGACTGGTCGAGCAGTGGCGTCGCGATCGAGGCGGCACGCGCCGCCTGTGCGATCAGCCCGTTGTTCATGAGAACGTCCGAAAGCCCGGCCTGGGCCGAAAGGTCGCTGCGGACCAGCTTGTCCAGCTTCACGCGCGACACGTCGCTCGCCATCGGTCCGGCATCGACGATGGAGCGGAACAACTCAAGGTCGAGGCCACTGTTCGCCGCGAAGTGCGCCGCCTCCATCAGGCCCGTGACCATGGTGATGAGGAACAGGTTGACGGCGAGCTTCATCGACAAGGCGTTCGGCACCGCGCCGCACGCGAAAGTGCCCGAGCACATCGGCTTGATGAGATCGCGGACGAACTCCACGTCGTCCGCGTCGCCCGCCACCATCCCCACGAGCGCCCCACGCTCGGCGGGCGTGCGCGAGCCGGACACGGGGGCCTCCACGTAGCGGCCGCCGACCTCCCGGATCTCGGTCGCCAGACCAAGCGAAAAGTCGGGAGATGTCGTGCCCGTGTGGACGATCAGCCTTCCCGCCACATTGTGCCCGAACTCGACAGTGCCGCGTTCAAGCACATGGTCCACCGCCGCCTCGTTCGCCAGCATCATCAGAGTCGTAGGGGAACCCCTCAGCGCGTCGCGCGCCGACTCCTCCACACGCGCGCCGAGCGCCGCGATACGCTCTCGCGCCGGGACCGAGCGGTTCCACACCGATAGGCGCACGCCAGCGCCAACAAGGTTTGCGGCCATGGGTTCACCCATGTGACCCAGGCCGATGAAGGCGACGTCCACCAGCAAGCTCCTCAGCAAGGATGCCCAGATAGCGGCATTGGATAACGATTGCTATCCAAAAAAGGTCTCCTTGTCATCAGTAGTCGGCGGGTGTCCACACCACACCGCTGCGGGGCGTTTCCGGGAGTGGAGCGCCGGCGATCATCACGCAGGCCCTCCGCACCGCCTCCGCGATCTCGGCTGATAGCCCCTTATCGAGGACCGCGCGCGCCATGTTGGCGCCCCCGGCAAGGAGCGCGAGCATCGCCAGCGCGCGGGCGCGCCCATCCCCTTCGCCCTGCAGCGGAGCCTCCTCGAGCATCGCGTCGACCGCGCGCTGCACGCTCTGTTGATACGCGTCCTTCACCGCGTCATCGGCCCGCGCCACCACCGGGGTCAGCGCCGGCAGGTTGCATCCCCGCCCGGTCTCACGAAGATGCTCCGGCGACGTATGCAAAGATGCGAAGTCGTTTACCCATCCCCCGACCGGATCGACCGTCGGCGAACCACGCAGGTTTCGGACCCGCCTAGCGACGCGGTCGATCCCAGCGCGGGCGACCTCGAGCAGCACCTGCGCCTTGGTGTCGAAGTGCTTGTAGAAGCTGCCGGAGGTGAGCCCGGCCGCCTGGGCAAGCTGATCGACGCCAACGCCATCATAGCCCTTCTCGCGGATGACGCACGCTGCCGCGCGGACGAGGGCGTCGCGCGAGGCAGCCTTGTGCTCTGGAGAGTATCTCATCTGTCAGTTTCCGTTCGTCATTGATCCGAAGGATCAGCTGGGGGGAAAGGTCCCGGATTACCACGTGCCAGGATTCGCCGGTTAGGTAGCCGAGCCGCGCTGAGTGCGGACCGTCCCCCAGCTGCACTAACGGACTGAACCCACCAAGCCTTGTCGAGTCCCTGCCCGCTCGACCATCCGCCCGCGCCGCATTCGCGCAGCACTGCTGCATTCAAGGGGTCGTAAGATCGACGTGGCCGCGAAAGACGGGAACACAAGTTCCGCCAACGCCCGCGCGAATGCCGTCTCCTGTTCGCCATGCCCGCACAGACAGGCGGCTCGGTCGGCCCATCTCGACCCCCTGCAGCGTTTCGAAGGCAATCTCGTCCCCGCCGCCGATACGGAGGAGCAGCGCCGCGAGCGCGGCGTTGGCGCTGCCCGTTGCCGGATCCTCCCATGTGCCAGCCATCGGAGCGAACATGCGGGCCCGCACATCGTCACCCGAGCGGGCGTAGAGAAATATCGAAAGCCTGTCGGAACTCAGGCCGCTGGCGGCATAGGCACGCCGATACGCGTCCAGCCTCGGCGAGGCGCGACCGAGCGCCGCCGGCGTTACTTCAACGAGTACGAAGTCAATGCCAACGCCCGCGATCGTCGGCGGATGGCTCGTCAACACCAAGTCGGCGACCTCTAGGCCGAGACATTCCGCGATCGCGGCTGGTGAAAGCTCCCCGAAGGTCTCAAGAGTGCGAGGCGCAACGATTGACGCCCCGTTTGCCACGCCAGCCGCGTCGCGCTGGAGCTCCACCTCCACGAGGCCGGCCATCTCCTCGAACCGCAGAACGGGGCCGTCAGCGCGTCCCAGCTGAGCGAGGACGACGGCCGTGCCGACGTTGGGATGCCCGGCGAATGGCATCTCGGAGGTGCGGTTGAAGATGCGCACCCTCGCTGCGGCGGAGGGCGTCTCCGGCGGGAGGACGAAGGAAGTTTCGCTCAGGTTCATCTCCGCCGAGAGACTTTGCATCTCCGCGCTGGTCAGGCCTGCGGCGTCCGGAAAGACGGCGAGCGGGTTGCCGCCGAACTGCCGATCGGTGAACACGTCCACCGTCAGATACTCGTAACGCCTCATCTACACCTCCGTCGCCGGCGAGAACGCGTGGCAACCACGCAGCCTTTGGGTAGAGATCGTGATCTAACCATACAAGTCATTGTGGCGGGTGGGTCACGTTAGGCGTCACCCCAGCTAAGCCAAGCTAATCAGATCTTGGGGAGCGCGAGTGCTGACCGCCGACGAACTCAGTTTCCGGATACTGCCCGCCGCACTGAATGCCGCTGCGGGCGCGTCGCCAACTGGCCAGCTTTTGGGCCGGTTTCGGACAGGCAGCTTTCGGAATTAGCCGTTGAGAAGCGGTCGTTACCCGAGATCGCCTATACCGGGACGGCCGCCGTCCTTTAGCTCGGCGAGAAAAGAGCGCACCTTACACAGTAGCCGACTTTGATGGACGGCCTGAGCGGCCTTCCTTCGAGATTGAGACGGGACGCCGGGAACCTCACTCTACATCAGGTGCAGCCCTCCATCCACGTCGAGCACAATTCCCGTCACAAACGCGTTCCCGATGAGAAAAGCGATCCCGTCGGCTACTTCCTCTGGGCGACCGGCACGACGCAGCGGCGCACGGCCGCTCTGCTGCTCAAAGGACTCGCGCGGCTTGTCTGCCCACCATGGCGTGTCAATGACGCCGGGCGACACGGCGTTTACGCGACGGGGCGCCAGTTCCCGTGCGAGCGTCGGCACCATGCGCTCGAGCGCGCCGTTGATGGCTGCAAGCCCTGACGTGCCGGGATTGGCAATGCGGGAAGAGGCCGCAGTGACAAATGTGATCGACCCGTCGGTGCTCAGAAATGGCAGCGCTGCCTGGGCGGAGTTCCAATGCGCCCAAAACTTGGCGTCGAACGCTTGTCTTAGAAGGTCTCCATCAACGTCGGCGAACGACCCGCCACCGCGACCCCCGGATGCAGCGATAACCAGATGATCGAAGGGGCCGACCCGATTAAACAGCGCGTCCATAACAGCGCGGTCGCCGCTGTCGCCCACCTCGCTGCGCGCATCTCCCCCGATCGCCGCAAGCGCGTTCGTTAGCCGCGTGGGATCGCGCCCGACGACGGTAAGCATTGCGCCCTGTTTTGCCAAACGCTGGGCGGCGGCGAGGCCGATCCCGGAAGTGCCGCCGATAATGATGACGTGAGGACGGCTAACGGCCATATCGAGCTCCAGGAACATTCAGCGCGGAAGGGAAAAGACCTAGATCAAGAGCGGCGAGCAGGGATGAACGTCCCATTCTCAGCTCTATCCACGACCCATGTGGCATGCGCATCAGCCAGCACGGAGAGCGGGTACCGCCAGTTCGAATTCGTATCGCCAAACCTCAAGTAGGACGTCTCCGTCGGCAGTTGGCAGAACGCTGGTCATCGTTCCGACGCGACGCCACCGATTTTTCTCGTAGAACCGCGCTGCGTGCTCGTTACCGATTGCACAGGCGAGCCATGCTCGTGGCACTTTCTCGAGACGTAGCCGGTCAAGCGCGTGCGACATCAGCGCTGGCGCCACGTTTGTACCTCGCGCGGACGAAGATACGTAGAATTGGTAGAGTTCGTCACGCTTGAGCATCACGAAGCCCGCCACCACGCCGTCCACCTCGGCGACGCTCGTGTTTGACAGCGCGCTCAGTGCCCGGTCAGCGAAGCTCGCCAAGGTACGTGCTTTGCGGAGCGCGGTGGGAAGCAACTCGGAATGCGCATCTTGCCAACCGTCGAACCATATTTCGGCGAGACGTTGGACATCATCGCGAATTGCCGCTCTGATTTCTACCACAGGCGGGCTCAGCGCTCGAGCAAAGGGTTCGGGTTACGGGCCTCGAGGCCGCCGCTGCCGTAGGGCCGCGTGATAACCTCAAGCAGGTGGCCGTTGGGGTCGTCGAAGTATAGCCCGCGTCCGTCGTCCCAATGGTTGATCTGCAGCGGATCTTTGTGAAACGGGTCTGACCAGTACGGAACGGCGTTCACGACCAGTCGGTCGAAGATCTCGTCGAACTCGTGCTCGGAGACCAGAAACGCAAAGTGCCGGGAAGCGATCGGCTCGTCCGTCTCGATGAGATCTAGCGAGGTCGCTCCGGCCTGAACGACAGTGAAATGGCCCAAGCGACGATGCGGTGCCAAGCCCAATATCGTTTCGAGGAACTCGGCAGTCACCGAGGCATCTTTTGCATGCACGATAGTATGGTTCAGACTGAGCGTCATCCGGATCCCCTTATTTTCACCCGCGAGGTATTTGCGGTCGCACCTGGCACATCCGCTACTATGGCCGCGCGTTGCTTCGTCCGGGGTCGCGTCGCGTGGACTAAAACGATCTCATCCATTGCCGCGCCTATGCGACAGCAGCGACAGTCGGGAGCGCAAACCCGCCTGAACCGCCGGCCATTCATCGTCGATGATCGAGAAATACACAGAGTCCCGCCAGGTCCCGTCGGGCAGGATACGATGTTTCCGATGCACACCTTCCTCTACGGCACCGAGCTTCGTTATCGCCGCCCGCGATCGCGCATTGCGGACGTCGGTTTTAAGCTGCACCCGAACGACGCCGTTCGAGAATGCGTGATCGAGCAGCAAGTGTTTGGCTGCAGGGTTTATCATCGTCCCCTGCACACTCGGGGAATACCATGTTCCGCCGATTTCAACCGCGCGATCAACCTCGCGATATTCAAGATAACAGCTTTGTCCGACGATCTGATCGTCCGGCGCTATCACCGCAAATGGTAACCAGGAGCCATCCTGGCGCAGGCCCAACATGGCGTCAAAATACGCATCGAAGCCTTGGTGGATATTGAACGGCTGGAGCGTCCAAATAGCGCTCTCAGGCCCCGCAATGCGCATGCGTTCGCGGTGCTGCTCATCAAGCGGCTCAAGCGTAAGATGCGGACTTTGAAGTGTTATAGCTGGCAGCATATCATTTCCGTCGGAGGCCAATGGACATCGCAGGTAGCGAGGAATTTACTCGTCGAAGGGTGCTGCGACGAGCGCGTCCACAGACGATGGCGCGGAATATCCTTCGACAAACCGGACGCCGAAGTCGGCTACCCATGTACCATAGGTCGAAGTGGGGTGCGTTGTCGCCAAGCAGCACAAGCATGCTGAAAACCGGCGCTTCATCTCGAGCCGGGGATATGCGTTGACTATGGCGTCGACATTCTCTTGACCGATACGATCGAGGCCAACTCCGCCATAGTCTGCTGCGACCCCCGCGTTCACCAGAGCGACCTCCGCCTGCTTGTGGCGGGCGATAGACCCGGTGGAATGCAGCGCGATGCAGTCCCAAACCAATTGGCGCCGATGACGGCACATCGTCGGGTCCTCGGCAGACAGGATTTCCAGCGCAGCGTCGGCGCCGTTGACCTCGAAGCGATGCGGCCCTGGGTGGTCGGCGCTCAATCCTAGATCATGCAATAGCGCGCCAAGCGCCAAAAGTTCTCCATCGTGCATAATCCCCGCGTCTCGGGCGATGTGCGTCGCAAAGAGCCATGAGCGAACCACGTGGTTGAACATCCAAGGTTCCGACGCGCGACGCGCCTGATCCAGCGCGACCTCAAACAGCCTGCCGCTGGGTAAACCAGTCCCACTCAGGCTGGCCAATGCGACCAACTCGCCCGATTCCGCTGACGTGCGCCCGCGCCCGTCGTCCTCAACAGCGTTCAACATATCGATGGTGCCGCACCGCACGTGTCTCCGGATAGCACTGGCATTGCCCTCAAGACGCGAGTGTCAGTGCCGTAGGCGACCGACGAGTCGAGCCAGCCGAGCAGGTCAGCCGTTTGGACGACGGTCGCAAATTCGCCGTCGAGATCACCCAGCGCATTGCTGTGAACCTCGTCAGCGGTGCGCATACGCCCGGACGCTAACCTGGAGTTAAATGCAGCGGTCGCATCAGAAGCAACAATGGTTTCGAAACCGAGGTTTCCAGCCATCCGTACGCTAGTCGAAACACAGTGGTTGGTCGTAAGGCCAACAATAACCAACGTCCCGATGCCACCGTCCTTCAAGTCTCGCTCAAGAGCGGTGCCGATGAAGGCACTGTTCACGTGTTTGAGATAGATCGGCTCGTCGGGAGCGGGTATCGCCTCAGGCTTCGGCGCGTGGCCTGGCCCGTCAGGCCTGAACGCGCCGTCAGAGGCCAAGCTCGCATGATGCACGTGGCGCACTGGGCGCCCAGTGCGTCGCCATCCCGCTAGCAGTCTGGCGATATTCGCCTCCGCCCCAGGGTTGTTGCGCGGCCCCCAGGTTTCGATGTCGAAGCCCTTCTGGACATCGATCACGATAAGGGCGGCGTTTGACGCCAACATTCCAAAAACCTCGCATGGTACACTTGCTTCCCACGCTGCATGCCACACGAATCTTCTGGCGCAAAAGACATAGATGCCTCAAAAAGCGCCATGACCCATGTTGTCGGTTTTTATTTGCACCCCGGCTATCAACTGCTGGATCTGGCCGGACCACTTGATGCGCTGGCTGCGGCCAACGAAGCCGCCAACGCGCCGCTATATGGGTTCAGCTTCTTGTCGTGCGCAGGTGGCATAATCACTGGAAACGCGGGAACCAGTGTCGAGACCACACGAGCGCATCTCTCGACATGTGGCACGCTCATGGTAGTCGGCGGCGATCGCAAGCGCATGCTTGCTGCTGCGGACGTCTCCGCCGTTACCGATCTCGCACTCAACACTAAGCGTGTTTCAGGTGTGTGCAACGGTGCGTTTCTGCTCGCTGCTACCGGACTGCTCGATATGCGGCGCGCCACGACGCACTGGGCGTGCGCTCTTGCCCTGCAGCGGGCATACCCGTCGATCACGGTTCAGGCCGACAAGATTTTCGTAGTGGACGGCCCGATATGGACATCGGCCGGGATCACGGCTGGCATCGACATGACGTTGGCGATGATCGAGACTGATCATGGGATCGAGCTTGCGCGCGCGGTCGCACGGGCGCTCGTCGTATATCACCGCCGACCCGGCGGCCAGTC
This sequence comes from Sphingomonas sp. UYAg733, assembly GCF_054057355.1. Lineage (NCBI taxonomy): Bacteria > Pseudomonadati > Pseudomonadota > Alphaproteobacteria > Sphingomonadales > Sphingomonadaceae > Sphingomonas > Sphingomonas sp. UYAg733. The sequence goes on along the minus strand of NZ_JBSRZE010000001.1, from coordinate 673,893 downwards.
GCAGTTCTCGGCGCTGTCACAGCTTGAACCGACATCCGACCGCATTCGGCTGGTACTGGCGTACGCTCGTGAACATTTGTCGGACGATCTGTCGGTCGAACGGCTGGCGCGCGCGGCGTGCCTAAGCCCGCGGCAGTTCGGAAGGGTCTTCCAGAAAGAAACTGGCGAAACGCCAGCCAGAGCGGTGGAGCGGCTGCGAGTGGAAGCTGCGCGGCTTCGTCTGGAGAGCAGTGCGGACCCCGTACAAATAATCGCGCGCGCAACGGGCTTTAACGATCCCGAACGCATGCGTCGCGCGTTCGTAAAATTATACGGCCAATCGCCCCAGGCCATACGGCGGCTCGGCATGATGCCGACCTATGCATACATGTAGGCCACCCATACGATTTTGTGGTCCCCACGGGCGGCCGACTGGTGCAGCCATAGGAAGAACCCGCGGCTCGAAAGAGAGAACGATTGTGTCCGTCGATATAACAGAGCCTGCTCGCGGGAGGGCGATTTTATACCTGGTGTCGTTCGCGATGCTGATCGTTTCGCTTGATCAGTACATTGTCGTCGTCGCGTTGCCCGAGATCGCGGGCGATTTGGGCTACACGCCGCAAACACTCCAGTCGGTCGTCAGCGCCTACGCGATCGCATCCAGTGGTTTCTTGCTGTTCGGCGGGCGCGCGTCTGATCTGCTCGGCCGAAGGCGTGTTCTAATCTTCGGTTTGCTCTTATATCTGGCCGCGTCGCTTGGCGGTGGCTTGGCGTCGAGTCCGGTCGAGCAGCTTGCAGCGCGCGCTATACAGGGACTAGGCGGCGCCCTGGTCTTCCCCAGTACACTTGCACTGATCAACGTGCGATTTTCCGAAGGTCAGGAGCGCAATCGCGCACTGGGAGTATGGGCTGGGGCCGGCGCCGCGGGCCTCGTGATCGGCGTCCTTCTTGGCGGCGCTCTGACGAGCGCGTTCGGATGGCGATCGGTTTTCTTGGTCAATGTTCCGCTGGCTGGAATCGCCATCGCGGCAGCATTCGCGTTTATCGAGGTCGATGGACCCATCGAGAAATCAAGATCGTTCGACCTTCCCGGAGCATTCGCCGTTACGGCTGCAATCACGCTGTTGGTCCTTGCCTTGGTGGAAGGCCCAAACCTCGGTTGGTTCTCGCCGTGGACGGTGACAAGCCTGATTGCTGGCGGAGCTCTGGGTCTTGCATTCGCCTATATCGAGGGCCGGAGCGCGGAGCCGCTATTGCCGCTACCCATGCTCAGGAACGGGTGGCTACGTCTATCGCTCGTCGTGGCTACCCTGTTCATGGCGACGTTTGGTGCGCTTCTCTATTTTCTCTCGCTCTTTTTCCAGACTGTTTTGCGTTACGACGCCCTGCAAACGGGTTTTGCTTTTCTGCTGCCGACCGCGGTGGTTGTCGCATCGTCGGCATATTCTGGGAGCTTTGTCTCACGCTTCGGCGTTCGGACTACGATGATCGGTGCGCTGTCTATTGGCGCTGCTGGAGCCATTGCGCTCGGACTGACGCTCAAGGCGGACGCGCATTTCGCAGCGCTCGTGCCCGGTCTGATCGCGGTCAGTATCGGTGATGGCGCGATGTTCACGGCAATCTTCATCGCGGCCGCAACTGGCGTGCCCGATCGGCAACAAGGGGTGGCTTCGGGTATCGTTTCAACCGGGCAGGGCATCGGTGCGTCTGTGGGACTCGCGCTATTGGTTCTCGTCGCCAATACCGATGCGCCCGAGCTTGTCGGCGAGAACCTTCGGGTAACGGCAGCTGAGGGAATCGCCCGGTCCGCCTACGCAATCGCTGGCGGCATCCTTCTTACGCTTGTCCTGGTGCTCATCCTGCGACCGAAAACAAATGAGTAACAGCCAGGTGAGGCACCCGTCCTTCGGTAGGATGATCAAAGGCTCTCGAAACGGTGCCGATCGTGCGAAATCCGATGGTCTCAAGAGGGCGATGGCCGCTCGATTTAACTCCACAACGGCGTTGAACTGAATGGCCGCAAACCCGTGACAGCACGCCCACCCAACAATATGCGCACAAAGTTCGGCGCCAATCCCCCGACTTCGAAATCGCTCTGCAACAATGAAACTCGCTGTCGCGACATGCGCGCGAGGGCTCGGCCGATTTGCGCCCCAACCCCGAAGACCCCTCCTGCGACGAAGGCAAGGATCCGCGACGCGAAAGTTCAAGGTCGGCGGAATCGACTATGACAATGTCGTCCTGGCGCGCCAAGTCTGACTGTTTCACGTAATGACGCCTGGTTAGGAAAAGCTGGCTTGTTCGCCGCGGCAGGTGATCGTCCACCGCGGTCGATCCCTGGGCACGTCGGAGGGGAAAGGCAGTCGTCGGGGCAGGCCGGCGCGTCTGGGCGATGGCTGGACATCCGGCCTTTTAGGAATCCTGATCCGCGAAAACCTCAATGACATGAACCGGACCAGCGAGCCGCAGCCCACTCCGCAAGAAGCACTCGCAGTGCGGACGGATTCCCACATATTGCGGACTAACGCTCCGAATGCTGGCGGCCCATGTCGGAGTCGGTCGCCGCTCCAGAATTGTGCGTGGATTTACGACAAAGATGTGGGAACTTGCTGCGTCGTTGCGAGATTGTCGTCCGCTTTCAATCCTGCAGCGTGAATTGCTGCAATCACACAATCCTCATCGACGTCCGGCGTATCCCCAGACGCCCCGACGGCACCGACGAGTTCACCCCCCTCGCTGAATACGAGACATCCGCCGGCGGCTGGCACAAGACCCTGCAGGTGCATCGATCCCAACGAGGCAATAAACGCCGGACGTTCGAGCGCAATCTCGGCAATGCGTCGCGAGGACATACGAAGGCCGAGTGCGCCTGCGGCCTTTCCCGCTGCTATCGGCACCCTCAAACTGGATGCGCCGTCCTGACGGGCGCACAGTACGACATGGCCGCCAGAATCGAGCACTGCAATGGCCAATGGCCGTGCCTCGCGCATCCTTGCGTTAGCGAAAGCCGCATCAATGATCGTCGCCGCTTCAGAATACGTGATCGTGCTCACGACGCGTAGGCCGGGCGAAATCGTGTGCAGCTCGATCCGGTCATCGGCCGGAACCCTGTGACAGGGCAGTCTCCAGGCTCGTTGCGATCTCGTCGATCGCGTCTCGTCCAGCGGCGATCGTCTTGCCCATGTTGACGAATCCGTGAATCGTGCCAACGTAGCGGTGCAATTTAGTCGGTACCCCCGCCGATTTGAGCAAGCCGGCATAATCCTCACCATCGTCGCGCATGATGTCAAATTCGGGGACTATAATCAGAGCAGGTGGGAGCTTATCAAAACGCTTCGCGAGGATGGGCTGAACCCGCGGGTCGCGGAGTTGGGCCGCATCCTCGACGTATTGCGCATAAATCCAGGCCAATTCCGTTCGACTAAAGAAATAGCCTTGGGCGTACTGATCGACCGAACGACTATTCCCGCGCGTGCCGACGGCGGGGTAGATCAGCACTTGCAGCCGTAATCTGGGTCCGCCTTGGTCTCTCGCCATCTGCGAAATGACCGCTGTCATGTACCCACCCGCAGAATCTCCCGCGACCGCCATTCGGGATACATCCACTCCGAGCGCTGACCCGTGAGCGTGAACCCACAACAATGCGGCATAACTGTCATTCACGCCTTGCGGGAAACGGTGCTCGGGCGCGAGCCGATAGTCGACCGACACAATTGCGGCGCCCGCCTTGCTGCTGATCAACTGAAGCATCGAGTCGTACGTGTCGGTGCTGTTTGTCATCATGCCGCCCCCGTGAAAGTAGACGACCACCGGGAGGTCGGCCGTCTCTTTTCCGATCGGCCGAAAAATGCTGATAGGTATCGGGCCGTTCGGCCCTGGGATCATGCGCCGCTCTCGGCTTGCGACCTTTGGGTCGGGCAAGCTGAACTGCGCGAAGAACGCGTCAAAGCTCTCACGCAGCTGTTTGGGTGGAATCGTCCAGGGAGGCGGCCCCCCCCTTGCGGCAATCCGCTCGAGAACCTCGCGCGATCCGCCGTCGAGAGCAGCTTGCGTGAAAGGGACTAGCTCGGCGCGAGGCGTCGCCCCGCTGACCGGATTCAGCTTGGTAGCCGATTGCCCGAAAGCAATGCTCGAACAGACGACGCCGAGCAACAGCAGCAAGTTTGGAATGCGCATGCGAAGCTCCTCGAGATGAAACAGTCGCTCGAGACGATATTGGGGAATCCGATGCGCGCGCCCGTTCGAAAGTGTTGCTTCGCGACGCCATACTTAATGGCGGCGAGGTCACTCCGATCGTGGTGCACGGTACGTCAACTAACAGAGGAGTCCGAGGTGATCGACCCAATTGCGCTGACAAAATCGCTGCTCGCGTTCGACACTACCAACCCTCCCGGTCGCGAGGGAGAATGCGGGCGTTTCCTGGCTCGCGAACTCGAGGCGCTTGGGTTTGCCATAGAAACGCAGTCCTTTGGCGAAGATCGGTTGAATATCGTTGCGCGGTTGGCCGGAAGTGACGCGGCCGCCGCCCAACTCGTGCTCACGGGTCACATCGACACGGTGCCACTCGGCGATACGCAATGGTCCGTCGATCCATTTGCCGGCGAGATGCATGAAGGTCGGCTCTACGGTCGCGGCGTCACCGACATGAAAGCCGGCGTGGCAGCGATGGTCGCCGCGGCAAGTCGGTTTCTGGGACCGCGGCGGCCGCCGAGTGGACTGACGCTCATCTTCACGAGCGGGGAAGAGACGGGTTGCGCGGGAGCGCTCGCGTTTGCCGAAGAGAAGCTAACCGCTCTGGGAAAGGCGAGCGCGCTTCTTGTCGGCGAACCGACGGGCAACAGGATCTCCACCGCTCACAAAGGGTGCGTCGCTTTGCGTGCGAAGGCCCGTGGCGTGACTGCACATTCGTCGATGCCGGAGATGGGCCGGAATGCCGTGGTCGCCGCGGCCGGTGCGCTGCTGCGTGTGTCGGAATACGTGCCCTCAGGACTTGACCCATTGCTGGGCAGCCCGAGTTTGAACATCGGCATGTTCCACGGGGGGATGAACTACAACTCGGTTCCCGATTCAGCGGAGTTCACGGTCGATGTCCGGACGGTACCCGGAATGGCGCACGACGATGTGGAAGCGGCGTTAGCAGCAATCCTTGGGGAAGAGATTGACCGGGCGCGGTTCGTCGATATGCCCCCTGTAACGACTGACCCGCAGAGCGAGTTCGCCTTGACTGTCGCCGACGCGGTACGTTCTGTGATGGGGGAGGCAGCGGACCTCACGCCACTAGGCACGCCTTTCTTTTCGGACGCCTCGGTCTTTCAGCCACGGCTGCGCTGCCCGACGATTATCCTAGGCCCTGGCGAGCCTTCGCTTGCGCATCAGACGGACGAGTGGTGCTACGAATCCAACATTCGGGCGGCCGCCGATATATATACGGCGATCATCGACCGGTGGCGGCCGGGGTGCCCAGAGCAAACCTAGAACATTCCATTTGAATTGGCGCTTTTCGCGGGGACGTCTTGGATCACGTCCCAATGCTCGACCATCAAGCCATTCTCGAAGCGGAAAATCTCCACGATCGCCCTTCCGCGCGGCACATCCGAACCGTAGCGGTAGTGGCAATGCGCCCAGACCTCGTCGCCCTCCGCGATCACGCGTTTAACCTCAACCCCATAATCATCGAACTGCACGTCGAACTGTTCAACGAGACTCATCAGGCCGTCGAACCCATCCGGCACGACGGCGCTGTGCTGGATGTACTTGGCAGGATTGATCAGTTCCGCCATCCGCGCGCGTTTCTCCGCCGGAGAGCGACCCGGCGTGAAAGCGACCTTCAACAAATCCACGACAGCGCGCTTGTTATCTTCGATGCTCATTGGCGACATCCCCGGAATGCGTTGCGGCTTCGGACGTCGCTCCGCGACGGCCGAGTGACCTCGTAGAACGCGCGAGTTCCATTCGACCCATCCAAAGGTGTGGTGATGCTCGATCAGTTCGGGCGCATCGCGGACGGGTAATGGGTTGCAGGAGCGTCGCGATGATCAAGGTTACCATTCTATATCCGCGCGAGAAGGACAGCTGGTTCGACTTCGACTATTACCTCGGCACGCACATGCCGCTGTCGATTGAGCGATTGGGGTCGGCAATGGCGCGGATCGTAGTCGAGAGGGTGACGACCCCCGGCGTTCCATATCCGGAACCCAATCTCCACGCGATTTGCAGCTTCGAGTGCGAATCACGCGCGGTGTTCGAGACAGCCTTTTTTCCACACATGGAGTTCCTGCAGGGCGACACGCCAAACTACACCAACAGCCAGCAGATCGTACTCTTGAACGAGATAGAGATCGATCATTCGGCGGGGCAACCACATGCGTGACTGTCGACAGCATTACATAGACGGTCAATGGGTGGATCCGATCTCATCGGAGCCGCGAATCCTGGCGCTTATCGACCCAGTGACAGAGACGGCTAGCGGCTCGCTCGCGCTTGGCAGCGCGGAAGACGTCGATCGGGCGGTGCGGGCCGCAAGGCTTGCCTTTCCGGCGTGGTCTCGCACGAGCGCCTCCGAGCGGGCGGACCTGCTGCAGTCGCTCCTTGAGGAATATCGTCGACGCTACAATGACGTCGCAGACGCGATCACAGCCGAGATGGGCGCGCCCGGTGGTCTGGCGCGCGGTGCACAGGCCGGCATCGGAATCTCGCACCTCGAAGCCGCTATCGATGCCTTGGGCAGCTACTCGTTCGAGGAAGTTCGCGGCAGCACCAAGGTCGTTCGCGAGCCGATCGGGGTCTGCGGACTGATCACCCCCTGGAACTGGCCAATCAACCAGATCGTATGCAAGGTAGCGCCGGCATTGGCGTGTGGTTGCACGATGGTGCTCAAGCCGTCGGAGATCGCACCCTATTCGGCGGTGATATGGGCCGAAATCTGCGCGGCGGCGGGCGTGCCGCGTGGCGTGTTCAATCTCGTCGCGGGAGATGGGCCCATCGTGGGCACAGCGATCGCGGCGCATCCGGATATCGATATGGTCAGCTTCACCGGGTCCACTCGTGCCGGCATCGAGGTTGCTCGCGCCGCGGCGCTTACCGTCAAGCGGGTCCACCAAGAGCTCGGCGGTAAATCGGCGCACATCGTACTCGACGACGAGAGATTCGAAGAAGGCGTCCGCTGGGGCGTTGCTGCGATCGGGCTCAACGCGGGTCAAAACTGCAACGCACCGACGCGCATGCTCGTCCCCCGAATCCGACTAGACGATGCGGCAACAATCGCGGCGCAGGTGGCGGACGAACTGACGGTCGGGGCGCCCGCGCTCAACCCCGACATCGGCCCGGTCGTCAGCGAGACGCACTGGCGCCGCATTCAGGAGTTGTTGGAGGTCGGCATCAAGGAAGGCGCCACGATCGCAGCCGGGGGCCTCGGTCGTCCGCCCTTGCTGGGTTCAGGCTATTTCGTCAGGCCGACCATCTTTCGCGACGTCGATAACTCGATGCGCATCGCGCAAGAGGAGGTATTCGGTCCGGTGCTCGTCATCATCGCCTATGACGATTTGGAAGACGCGGTCCTCATCGCCAACGATTCTCCTTACGGCCTCGCGGCGTATGTCTCCGGCGCTGATCAGCGTCAGCTGCGGTGCCTTGCGTCGCAACTCAGGGCTGGTCAGATCGTAATAAACGGCGCCGCCCCCGACTTCGCGGCGCCTTTCGGCGGCTACAAGCGGTCCGGCAACGGTCGCGAGTGGGGCTGCCATGCGTTCGCCGAGTTCCTGGAGACCAAAGCGATGCTGGGGTTCATAGCCAAAAGCTGAATCTTATCGGTCGCTCTCCATACTTTCATACGGTGATAGGCCCCTTCCAACCGCCCATGGATTACTCAGGACCGGCAAAAACAATCTTCAAGCCGCGTCCTCAATGAACCGGTAGGGGAGGTTGATGATGCGACGCGACTATGGCCAATTCGTGTTGGCGGCGGCTTCGATTGCCGCCTTTGCAACTCCAGCGCAGGCGCAGACCGCGGCGTCAGGTCCGGCGGCCGAGGATAGCAACCAGCTTACCGACATCGTGGTGACCGCGCAGAAGCGGAAGCAGAGCGTAAACGACGTTCCGATCTCCATCACGGCTATCGACGGCGATAAACTCTCCGAACAGGGCGTCAGGCGATCGGAGGATCTTGCTAGGGTCGTGCCTGGCCTGTCCTTCACCGAAACGCAGTTCGACGCGCCGATCTTCACCTTGCGCGGTGTCGGGTATAACGAGAACAGCCTCGCGGCGAGCCCGACGGTCAGCGTCTACGTCGACGAGGTGCCCCTTCCCTACCCGGTCATGTCGCGTGGCGGGACGCTCGATCTGGAGCGGGTCGAGGTTTTGAAAGGGCCGCAGGGCACGCTGTTCGGCCAGAATTCCACGGGCGGGGCAATCAACTATGTCGCCGCGAAACCGACCGCGGACATCCATGCGGGTGGCGAGGCGAGTTTCGGCCGCTTTGCGACGTTCGACGGCAACGCGTTCGTCAGCGGCCCGGTCTCGGACACCCTGCGCGCGCGGTTGGCGATCAGCACGACGCAGAGTGGCAACTGGCAGCGAAGCACCACCCGGAACGACGGGTACGGCGCGCAGAATCTCGTCACGGGTCGGTTGCTGCTAGACTGGCGGCCAAGCTCCAACCTGAAGTTCGAGATCAACCTCAACGGCTGGAAAGATCGATCGGACAGTGCGGCCGCGCAGCTCGTCGGCCTCTTCTCGGCAAATGGCGGACCGCTGCCCCCTTCGATCACATCCGCACCGATCGTCCTGGCGCCGCGCGCGGCTGACTGGACGCCGGGCCTGCCGCTTCGCCGCGACAATGACTTCTATCAGGCATCGCTGCGAGGCGATTGGTCGATCTCCAACAGTGTCACGCTGACATCGATAACCGCGTATGAGCGCTTTCGGCGCGACTCGCTGATGGACGCCGACGGTCTCCAAGCGACGGATCTCCACCTGGGTCTCGGCGGCCGGATCAACTCCTTCTCGCAGGAAGTGCGCCTGGGGGGGACCGGATCACGGCTCAACTGGATCCTCGGCGGCAACTATCAGCGGGACAGCGTCCGGGACCTCCAGACCATCTTCCTGCAGGATTCACCAGCGTCCTTCATCGGACCGCTGCAGTTTCGCAGCATCATCAACGATGCCGATAACCAGCTGAGAACTTGGGCCGCATTCGGAAATGCCGAATTGACCGTGCTCCCCGGATTGTCGGTCCAGCTAGGCGCACGCTACACCAAATCGTCAATCGACTACCGCGCTTGCACCAAGGACACGGGCGCGGACGACATAGCGGCGATCATCCGGTTCGTGCAGGGCCTCGTCGGGGCGCCGCCGACTGCGGCCGCAGGCCAATGCGTGACCCTGTTGCCGAACTTCTCAACCGGACTGGTCTCGAACTCACTCGATCAGGACAATCTATCCTGGCGCGCGGGCGTCAACTACAAGCCCACGTCCGGAACGCTCCTCTACGCGAACGTCAGCAGAGGTTTCAAGGCCGGTAGCTTTCCAACGCTATCCGCTCAATCCTCGACACAGCTCGATCCCGTCACCCAGGAACAGTTGATGGCCTATGAGGTGGGTTTCAAGGTGCCATTGTTCGGCCGCTCCCTCCGATTGAACGGAGCCGCATTCTACTACGACTACAAGGACAAGCAGCTTTCTGGCCGCATCCAAACCCTGTTCGGTCAGCTCCAGAACCTGGTCAACATTCCGAGATCCAGCGTGAAGGGGGCCGAGCTGCAGCTTTCCTGGCTCCCGATTCGAGGACTGAACGTGAGCGGCGCGGGCACCTATCTCGATACGAGGATCCGCCGCAATCCGGACGGAACGTCGTTCCAGAACTTCGACCAGTTCGGCAACATCGTATCCTTAAGCGGGAATGCGTTTCCCTATTCGCCGAAATGGCAACTGAGCGGCGATATCCAGTATGACTGGCACCTCACCTCGAGCATGGGGGCCTTCGTCGGCATCGCCGCCAACTACAGAAGCGCGACAAAGGGCGCGCTCGAAGACGACGCGCGATTGGTCATCGGCGCGTATACGCTCGTCGACTTGCGGGCCGGCGTGAAGGGCGCTGGCGATCGCTGGAGCCTATCGCTCTACGGCCGCAACGTGTTCAACCAATATTATTGGAACAACGTGCTCCATATCCAAGACACGATCGTGCGCTACACGGGCCGACCGGCGGAATACGGCCTCTCGGTCGGCTTCCGTTACTAAAATGCCAGGCGGGGAGGAACCGCTCGCGCTGCTAGGATTATCGGGTAGTCTGCGCGTTGCGTCGTCGAACCGCAATCTACTCGATGCGGCGTCGATGCTGGCGCCTGCGCAGACCGTCGTAACGGTGTTCGACGGTCTGCGGGGCCTGCCCCATTTCGATGCCGACCTCGACGACGAGGAGAGGCTGCCGGCCAGCGCCGCAGCGTGGCGGCAGCAAGTCCGCGAATGTGATGGCCTGATCATCTCCTGTCCAGAATATGCAGGAGGCTTGCCGGGCGCGTTCAAGAACGCCCTGGATTGGCTGGTCGGCGAGCCGGGCTTCCAGGCGAAGCCGGTTGCAATCCTGAACGCATCTCCGCGGTCGGTTCTCGCGCAGGAGAGCTTGCGGATCGTCCTTCGCACAATGTCAGCGGATATCGTCGATGCAGCGGCTGTCACGATCCCTATCCTCGGAACCGCGCTAGATGCGCCCGCGATCACGGCGAATCAGACGTTCAGCGGCGCACTATCGAGGGCGCTCGCGGCGTTCGCCGAGCACATCAGAATGAGGAACGCCGACCATACTTTCTAGCGGACGGGGCGGGTGCGCACGGGGGCATGCTCACTCGGGCAATGAGAGGACGTACCTTTGACCGATAATCATGACGACCATGCGGGGATCGCGGACCGGTCGATGCTCGATGCCCAGACGATCGCGATCCTGGCGCGACTAGAGGAATCCCCGTTCCTGGATCCCGCGATGACACCGTTAGAGATGCGCGCGGCGTTCGATGCGTTTTACTCCGGTCTTCCCATTCCATCGGGCCCGATCGCGAGCGCGGACGACATGATGATCGACGGTCCAGCGGGACCACTCGCGCTCCGGATATACACTCCGGAGGGGCGCCCAGGCGCGGCCCGCCCGCTCGTCGCCTTCTATCATGGCGGCGGGGCGATGATGGGCGGGATTGAATCCTACGACGGGGTCTGTCGACGCCTCTGCGCCCAGTCGGGTGCGATCATTGCCGCCACGACCTATCGCCTGGCGCCCGAACACAAGTTTCCCGCAGCGACCGATGACGCCTGGGCGACCTTGAACTGGATCGCCGACAATGCGTTGGCGCTGGGCGCCGACCCGGATAAGCTGGTCATCATGGGGGAGTCCGGCGGCGGCGGTCTGGCGGCGGGCTGCGCGATCAGGGCGCGGGACAGCGGCGGGCCGCAGATCACGCTCCAGATACTGGTAAATCCAGCGCTCGGGACATTGGGTGCGTCCCGTTCGATGAAGCGATATTCCCGGGGCTTCTTCTTTGAGCCAGAGGCGCTCGATTGGATCTACAGCCAGTATCTGGGCGACCCGAACGACCTCTCCGACCCCCTGGTCTCCCCGATCCTGGTGCCGGATGTGGCGGACCTGCCCACCACGTTTCTCGTCATCGCCGGTCATGACATCCTGCGCGACGACATAGTGGGTTTTGCCGAGCGGCTCTCCGCGGCCGGTGTCGCAGTCGCAACGCGTTGCTATGATACGACGATCCACGGCTTCACCGTCATGGCCGGCGCGATCGATGCGGGACTCAACGCGCTTGACGCTTGCGCCGAGCGCATAAGAGCCCTGTGATAGCGGGTTGAGCGGCGCCTCGCGGGCAGAAGGTAGAAATCACCGCAGTCGTGCGTTCAGTGTTCGGGTTAACTCGGGACGGGCTGTCCACCGAGTGAAAGCTCTTCGAGTATCGGTATGATCGCCTCCCCATGGGCAGGATCGAACCGGACGATCAATCGACCGTCCGCCTCGTCCACGCGCCAGCCCGGCGGCGGCACAGACCGGTCGCCGAGGAGGACGCTCAAAACACGTTGCGCCGCGCGCCGACGCAATTCGGGCTTGTAGATTTTGCCCGCGCCGGTGATGGGCATGAAATCCACGACCTCGATGTATTTCGGCACCGCGGGAGGTTCGATATCGACTCGGAATTGAACTTCCAGTTCGCCGAGGTCCAAGGACATCGCAGGCTTGAGCTGCACGTACAGATATGGAATCTCGCCGGCGTAGGCATCCGGCGCCCCGACTGCGGCGGCCGCTTCCACGGCGGGATGCCGCAGCGCGATCTCCTCGATCAGCGCGGCATCGATGTTGTGGCCGCCACGGATAATGACATCCTTTGCCCGACCGGTGAGGAACAAGTTTCCTCCGGCGTCCATAGCGCCGTTGTCGCCGGTTATCAGCCAACTGCCAGGGTTGAACAGCGTCTCGTTGAGGCCACCATCCGTGTAGCCCGGGCCGATCGTCGAGCCGCTCGCCAGGATGTGCCCCTGGTCTCCGACTGGGACCTGCGAGGTTGCATCGGCCGGATCCCTGACGACCCGTATTTCGACGCCAGGGGCCGGCAGACCCACGCAACCGAACGGATAGACCTCTCCCGCAATGCGCGAGGTCAGGAAACCGGCGGTCTCGGTCATTCCGTACACCGCGACCAAGTCGATGTCCCAGCGACGCGAGAGCTCCCGTTCTACCGCCACTGCGAGTGGCGCCCCGCCAACCAGGATGACCCGCAGCGCGGGCGGCCGATCTTCGGGCATGGTAGCGACGGCACCGGCGATTATGGTAGGGACCCCGGCGATGGCGGTGACCCCATGGTGTTCAACCATTGACCAGAAATGGTCCCTGAACCCGGGCGAGCGGCCCCCGGAGGCCGTCGGTAGAAGTTGACAGGACCCACTTAGGATGGAGGCGAGTCCGACGCAGATCGCCCCGGCGACGTGGAAGAGCGGCAATGGGTTCAGGACGACGTCGCCTTCGCCAAGGCCGACACGGCTCGCGCAGGTCAGCGACGCGACCAGCTGATTTTGCTCTCGATGCAGCGCCAGCTTCGGAAGCCCGGTGGTCCCGCCGGTATGGAATGCGGCGACGGCGCGGCCAAGCTCCTGCGGCTGCCCTACTCGGTCATGATCGCGATAGTCGTCGATGTTGCCGAAGAGAGCGTTGTCGCCTTGGTCCAGCGTGAAGACATGACGAAGGATTCCTCGGTGGGCCGCAAGCGCGGCAGCTCTAGCTTCCGCGTCCTGCACAATCAGGATTGAAGCGCCTGCGCTTCTGAGAAGATGGCCGACATGCTGATCCGGTAGCAGCGGGTTGATGGGTACCGCGATGCCTGCAATCTCAGCCGCCAGGAAAGCCGCCTGACCCTTCGGCGTGTTCGGAACGACGAGCGCCACGATCGGGTCATTAGCGAGTGTTGCGAACCGACCGACCGCATGTGCTACATGCCGGTAGAGGTCGGCAAAGGTCATCTCCTCCACCGGCATGGCATCCGCCACGTGAGAAAGCAGCCGTAACGCGGGTCGATCGCCAGTGGCAGTGGCGCGCGCGCGAAGGCGCTCAAACAGGCCGGGCCGGCCGAGTGGATCAGCCGACGGCACGGTCAAGCAATCCTGCCCGTGCTTGTCGGTACTCGCGGCTAAAGCGCTCGACGAGCGCTCGCGCGGGAACGACCGCGTCGATCGGCGCGACACCCTGCCCGCATCCCCAGATGTCCCGCCACGCCTTTGTCGACGTGCTGCCGAAGTCCATCGCATTGGGATCGCTGCGAGGCAAATCGTCGGGATCGTATCCGGCCGCGACGATCGAAGATCGTAAATAGTTTCCATGCACACCGGTGAAGAGATCGGAATAGACGATATCCTTCGCTCTCGCATCAACGACACCTTGCTTGTGGACATCGCTCGCGCGCGCCTCGGCGGTGGCAATGAACGCCGAACCGATGTAAGCGAAATCAGCTCCCATCGCCTGCGCGGCGAGGATCGCACCGCCGCTGGCGATGGCGCCCGAAAGGGCCACGGGCCCGTCGAACCATAGGCGAATCTCCTGCATCAAGGCGAAGGGCGACAGCCGGCCAGCATGTCCACCGGCGCCGGTGGCAACAGGTATAAGGCCCGTCGCGCCCTTCTCAATCGCCTTCCGAGCAAACCTGTCATCGATCACGTCATGAAGCGTCACTCCCCCATAGGAAGCGACCTCGCGGTTCAAATCTTCCCGCGCGCCGAGCGACGTGATTACGATGGGAACCTTGTGTTTCGTGCAGAGCATGATGTCCTGTTCGAGGCGATCGTTCGAGCGGTGCACGATCTGGTTGACCGCGAACGGTGCAGATGGCTGATCAGGATTTCGAGTGTCCCATGCCGCGAGCGCTTCACCTATCTCCGCCAACCATTCGTCGAGCTGGCTGGCGGGACGCGCGTTCAAGGCAGGAAACGATCCGATGATCCCGGCCGTGCACTGCGCGATCACGAGGGCGGGACTCGAAATGATGAAAAGCGGTGCGGCGATTACGGGGAGCCTGAGAGGCCGCGCAAGGGGTCCGTCGGGTAGCATCGTGCTTCTCCGAGATGAGATTGCGGTTGCATGGATCGGCGCCGAATTGTCGCAAGTGCCGACCAGTCATTGGTCGTCCGCGCTGCTACGCGGCACCTGGCCTAAATGGGCCGTTGAAAAGTATGGCCGCACAGCGAGCCCGTTGGTGGCCATACTTTCGTGGGGGTCGGCGCCTCGCGTCCATGCTATCGTGGCGGCAAGGTGGACACGTGAGCAAGATCGTCAGCTTAAAGATTGCGGATCGGATCAAAGCGCCGGAAGCGAGATCTGCTTTCCGTGGGATGTCGCGACCGAGACTGACCGGGATCCTCAATAATGCTGATGCACCCCGCGCGACGCTGCTGCATGCGCCGGCGGGATACGGTAAGTCTTTCCTGCTTCAGCAGATCAAAGATGAGCAAGCGGCCGCAGGGATACAATGCCGGGGGATCACGCTGGGCGAGCACGATCGGGATAGCGGGCGTCTCGAAGCGTGGCTGAGCACTGCCTTTGGCCCGTCAAGCGGATCGGCCGACACGCCTCTGATTGCGCTGGTCGATGGGTTAGAGCGCGTCGGTGGGCACCTTGGCGAAAGAACCATACTGCGTCTGATAGAGACCCTGCCACCCAACACGCGTCTGCTTGTCGCGTCGCGAACGTATCCCTCCCGCGGGACAGCGCGCTTGAGGCTTGGTGCGCACCTTGCGCTCATAGAGGCCGAGGACTTGTGCTTCTCCGCCGCAGAATTACGCGAATGGCTTGAAACAAACGACCTGCACTTTACCTCCTCTGAGATCGCGGAGTTCATGAGGTTAACCAACGGTTGGCCAGCCGCCGTCGGAATGGCGACGATAGCGCTTACAGCTTCGCCAACCAAATCTGCCGACTTCATGGCCGGCGACATCGCGGCTTGGCCGTTGCTCCAGACCTATGTTGCTGAGGAAATACTTGCGCCTCTTCCGAGCGAAGTGCGCGAGTTCGCGCTCGAAGCTGCATCCCTCGTCCGATTTTCCGCGGAACTAGCGGCGACCGTCACCGGAAGGGCGAACGCTCTGGATCTGACCGCCCAACTCGAACGCTCCGGCATCGTTGTGAGAGAATCGAATGAGCATGCGACACGGGGCTGGCTGCGCTACCAGCCTCTGGTAGCGCAGTGCATGGAGCAGGAACTAGCTCATAAAAACCCGACCCGTTGGGCGGAGCTGCACCACGCAGCCATGGTGCATCACAAAGCGGAAGGCCGGCTCAGCGACGCAATACGCCATGCCTTTGCCGCCGCAGATCCAATCGCGGCCTCCGACTTGCTAGATGCCGCAAGCCGCGAGCGTCGCCGGCTCGGTCGAGCAAGTGCCGACCCCGAATGGTCGCGGAGGCTTCCGGACGAAGGTTTCGACCGCAATCCCAGCCTCCACGTAGATGCGGCGTGCTCCCTTGCGTCGCGCTTCGAACTGGAAGCGGCCCGGTCACATCTGGCGACGGCGCGACGGCATTTTCAGGATTTGGAACCGGCAGTTCGCGACGATCTGTACGCCGTTGACGGAATGATCGCACTTTATGGAGATCGGCCGGAGCAATGTCTGGAGACTGCGGAGCGCGGCTTGAGGGAGTGTCACGACGCTTCGCCCTATACGCTGGGTACCCTCCGTTCGATAGCCGCCATCGGATGGATTTCCCGCTCCTCACTTGATAACGGGCGGCGAATGGCTCTCGAAGCCATCGCCGACAACAAGCGCGCCGGCAGTTCGTTCGGCGCTGCGATCGCTCAGGCGCTGGTTGGTCTAACCGACATGATAGGTGGCGGCTGCACCACCGCTCTCGAGACGTGGGCACTGGCCGAGCGAATGATGCAGGGCGAAAAGACCGAGAAAGCGGCGTCAAAGATCGCCTTCGCCTACGTTCCCGCGGCACTCTATGAATCTAATCGGATCGGCGAAGCGGAGGACTACATAGAGCGGTGCCTCAGCGGTCCGATGGAAATCGTGCTTCCAGACATGCTGACCTCATTCATGATCACCGAGGTCCGGTTGGCCTCGTTGAGCAGCAACCCGGTCAGAATAGAGCGCGCGCTTGGACAGGGCGACCGCATCGCCGCCCAAATGGGCTGGCCTAGGCTCGGTGCCGCTATGGCGTGGGAACGTCTGCGAATAGCGGTTCTCGCGGGGGACGGACAGAAGGCAACGCGCCTCCACACCGACATCGTCGGGCAGAAGTTGTTTGAGGAGCCAGCGGGCATAATCACTCACGCGTTGGAAACAGAAGCGAACCTCGTTGGGGAACTAAGATTCCGCACCTATTTCGCCCTCGACCCAAGTATTGTGTCGCGCGCATCTGCGGCCGCTGCAAAAGCATTGGCTTCAAATCGTATGATCCGTGTAATCAAGTTGCTCACGATTGAGGCCATCTGCCGCGACGCGCTTGGGGACAGGTCGGCGGCCATCCGAACAATGCGGCGCGCAGTGCTACACGCCGCGCCCGGCGGGATTGTCCGGTCGATAGCTGACGAAGGGCCGAGAGCGCTTGCCTTGGTGAAAGCAGTCGCGGCAACCACGGCCCTAGATGAGGTACCAAGATCCTATCTCGACGCGCTGTGCGCAGAGGACCCGATGGCGCTGCCGCGGCTTGCCGAAACCCCTGTACAGATAGAGGCGCTGTCAGATCGCGAGCGCGAGATCTTGCGCTTGGTGTTCGATGGACACAGCAATGCGCAAGTCGCCCGCAATGCGAGCTTGTCTGAAAATACCGTAAAATGGCATTTGCAGAATATCTATTCCAAGCTGGGCGTGGGCAACAGGACGAGTGCGGTGGCGGTCGCCCGCAGCCTGGGACTGTTTCGTTAGCAGAATTAGCCCACTCTTTCTGATCGGAGGCGGCGACTGGCGAGGTGACGGCGGTATCGCGCCCCGCCTCAGTCGCCCCGCGGCCTGCGCATATTTCATTGGTTTGAGAAAAAGCGCCCTCGGCTCACTCGTGGCGAGAAGCCGCCAGACCCCAGCGGCCCGATCTTCCGGAGCTATGACCTCTTGGTTACATCGAGAATGTCAGCGGTCGAATGTCCGAAGCCCCCCCCACCGGCGCTTTGGGGGTGGGCGTCCGCGAGATAGGTGAGGATGGCTGGCACCTCGGTCAGTGAACTTCCGGCGAACGCCAGCAGGGGAACGCGGCCCTTGGGATTGATCGCCAGACAGGCGGGCGTGCTGGTCTCACCTTCTAGGACGGAGACGCGGTGGAGTCGGAAAAAAACACTGATCTCGAGCAGCACGGCGTGGACCGCCATGGAGCAGGCGTTGGGCGAGTGGTAGAGGTCGTACATCACGGACTCCCGAGGATCGCCGTTGACGACAGTGTCTGGTCACGACGTTCCCCCGCGCCCAGTCATGCGATCATCGAGGCATGTCGCGCGACCAACGACGTCAAGTGTCCCCACTCCGTTTCGGCGAACGTCGAACCGGCCAGTGGTGCGGCTGCTGTGGACCGCCCAGTGGCTCGCGGCGGGGCGCGCCGCGGATCGACAGTTTGCTCACGACGAATCCGCTCATTGTCGAGAGACGTTACGTTCTTGGGCTCAGGCGCCTCCACGGTAGGGTCTGCCGTCCCGGTGGAGCTCTCCGCCTTCGGGCGTCCAGACGAGGTCGATGTCGCTGTATACGACCTTGGACGTCTCAGGCTTGCTGACCGCCACCAGAACGAGCGGGGCGTCGCTCTCGTTGATGAGCTTATGTCCGTTGCCGTCGCCCTTTGGAAAGACGGCGACGTCGCCGGCCGTCATCGGGTGTCTCCCCACGTCGTCCACGAGGACCGCGTCACCGGACAGGATGACGACGAGCTCATCCTCGCCCTCGTGCCAGTGCCGCTGGGACGACCAGCAGCCCGGTGGCACGGTCACGTGGTTCGCGTTGAAGTCTATCAGGCCGCCGGCCCTCGCCACGCTGCGCGCCTCCCGCCCGGCGAGCGGCAGTTCGAAGGGATGCGGATAATCACTGCCCCGCTTGGGTTCGATCAGGTCGAGGTCGATCTTGGGCACGTCGGTCTCCTGTTTATGCCGTATCGGCGACGAGCTGTGGAAGCTGTCCATTCACGTCGATGAGTGCCACTCCGCTGCGTTGAGCGACGCCTGATGAGCGCCGAACTGCGGTGCGGAGCGACGGACCCTCATTGCACCAGATATGATCACTCAAGGTCGTCCTGAAGCCAGTGGTTCTTTCGCCGCGATCCACCGGGAGAATAGGATCGCAGCTGCAGCGCCCACCGACTGGGCGATGATGAACGGCATCACGTCGCCAAGGGTTATGCCCGCCGCCGTGTCGGTGAATGATCGGGCGATGGTCAGGGTTGGATTGGCGAAGCCTGACGCGGTGAACCAGAACATCGCGCCGACGTACGTGGCGGCGACTGGAGCGGTGGCCGACGGCCGCAGCAGCGACGTCGTCCATATCGCGCTGATTAGGCCGAAGGTCGCAACTGCCTCACCCAGCAGGTGGGCCATTCCACTCCGTTGCACGGCGGCCAGCGTCATCGCCGGATGGCCGCAGAGCTTGTTCGCGACGAGGGCCCCGAGGACAGCGCCTCCGAGCTGCGCGCAACAATACGCGATTGCGCGGCGAGCAGACATTTCCTGTCGCATGGCGAATGCGAAGGTCACCAGTGGATTGAAATGGGCGCCGGAGATGGGCCCGAGCCACTCAATGAGCGCGAATAGCGCGGCAGCGGTGGTCAACGCGCCGATCAGGATCGCAAGCGCTGGCTCCGCGGTCGCGAGATCGCCGGCCAGACCTGCCGACCCGACCACGGCGATCGACAGGAATGCCGATCCGACGACCTCCGCGGCGACGCGGCGCGACATTGAGAAGGCGTGGCGCGTAGTTTCAAGGGGAGCGAGCGAGGCTTCCAACACGCGGGCATCGCTGGGCACTTCGACCAGCACGTCAGTCAACCGAGAACACCTTGTAGGCGATGCCGCGGTCCACGAGATAGCCGATGCCGACGCAGACCACGTCGTTGAGCCACGCATACTTGCTGGAGCCCGTCTCGAAGAGCGGGTTGGTCCGGAAGTAGTATCGCGCGGGATCGACCGCGAGTCGGTCGACGGGATCCGCCAGCGCGGCCTGGACGTCGGCCGGGCGGACGAACCGCCCGCCGTAGGTCATGAATACAAGTTCGCCGTCATCCGTCCTCAGGCTGAGACGCACGTCGAGTGTCATCACCCCGGTAGAACGGAACAGCGTCCAGTCGCCCCCGCCGGGAAGCACCTCGCCGCGCAGGCGCGCGCCCTCGAAGACCCCGCCGGCCGAAGCGAACAGCACCCGGCGGCCATCCGGGCCGTCACCGAAAGATACAGGCTCCTCAAGATTCACTATCATGTCGAACAGCGGGGTCGTGCCGATGCTTCCGACGTCCTTCACGCGTGCGTCCACCACCATGTCCGTATCTCCTGGTTCGAGGTTTCAGGCGGCGATCGCGACGGCGGGTGTTGGGTCGCCGAACAGGCGGCTCCTGACCATATCGGTCGAGATGCCCGACTGGGCGCACAGCTGCGAGAGGTCGAAAACGAAGCGCTCGCTCGCGATGAGGTCGTCGCGGAAGGTGAACTCGATGAAGACCGGAAGCTCGGCGCGTTTGCCGTTGGGTGCCGCGCCGAACCTGTCGCCGGTCATCGTCATTCGCGCGGTGCCCCAGCAGATAAGTGTGGTGCCGTCGTCCGCGTGGCCGTCGAGCTCGACATGGTAGTCCGGGAACGTCGCGAAGAACCGGCCGAGCACCTTCTCGTTCTCTTCGCGACCGCGGGCCTCGGTGCCGAAGGCAGGCGTCACCAGGATCATGTCGGGATGGAGGAGAGGGATCGAGGTGGCGAGATCTTGGCGGCTCTTGGCCTCCGCGAGGTCCGATGCGAGCTGAAACATCCTGTCACCGTCCACCCGAGAATCTCCTTCGTGAAGCTGTTGCCGAGTTGTTATTACGACCGGTCGTGCTTTTATACAAGCGAGTACTTTTCCCTGAGCCTCTGCGATCAATCAAGCGGAAACCTATCTTGATCCGACCGGTCGTGCTATTCCCCGCTGATGAAGGGTTCTGCTACTAAGGACGCGATTGTCGCGGAGACGCTCCGGCAGGTGACGCTTGTGGGCTTCGAGGGGTTGTCCCTCGCGCCGCTCGCGAACTCCCTGGGCCTGTCGAAGAGTGGGCTCTTCGCGCACTTCAAGTCGAAGGATGCGTTGCAGCTCGACGTCTTCGAGGAGGCGACGAAGCGCTTCAGGGCAAGCGTCATCGAGCCAAGCCAAGCCCGACCGGCCGGCGAGGAGCGTCTCGCGTCACTCTTGGAGAACTGGCGCAGATGGCTTCGCGGGTCGCCGGACGACGGCGGCTGCTTGTTCATGGCGATCGCGCAGGAATGCGACGACCAGCCTGGTCCGATGCGGGATCTGCTCGTCGCGTCGCAACGGGAGTGGCGGGCGTTATTGGCGTCGGTGGTGCGCGACGGCGTCGCGCACGGTGCCTTCCGCCCCGAAACGGATGCGATGCAGATAGCCTTCGAGCTGATCGGCGCGGCGCATGCCTATCAGCACGCGCTTCGGCTGCTCGGAGACAATAAGGCGAATGTGCGCGTGCAGGCTATGCTTGAGCGGATTGTCGCCTCCATCCGGATCTGATCTGTTTTCAGACGCAGCGCATCCTGGTCCAGCGCCGGGACGTTGATCCGGTGCCTGGGAGGTTGGCAATCAGGATGGCGAACGGCACGCGTCGATAGGTCAACCGTGTCGTACGCGGTCGTAGAGGAGGCAAAAGCCTTCAGTGAGGCGCCTACCGACTAGGCAACGGACTGCGTCTCTCCGCTCCCCAGCTCAGGATCACTGCCAATCAATTGCTTTCGGAATCGGCCAAGTGAGCCCTAGCAACCGGATTCGGACGCGGAGGAACCGACCGGTGACCTGAGCCAGAAGGCGCTTTCCATAGCGGGATATAAGAGAGAGCGCGCCCGCGCGCGCCCTCCCTCGTCACGCCGCAGCGCCGAACTTTGAAATCAAATCGGTGAGACTCATTGTTCCGCTTAGAGCGCCTGAACCCGGTACCATGTCGCCTGCTTCGATGCTGGTCGCGAACTGGACGGCCAGATCGCCTTCGAGCGCGGACCGCAGCCGGGTAGTCCGAGGCCAACGGCCTGGATCCCCAAGCCCATGGAAATCAACCCATCTCGCAACGCCGATGAAGATGCCGTCGGCGAGGGTGGGTCGGTCGCCGACAGCATATGGCGAATGATCGAGTAGCTGCTCTAGCTGATCATGTCGCTTGCACACGAGCTGCGCCCCAAAGGCTCGTAGGGTTACCTTCTCGGCCTCTGGCATCTGGCCCTCCCACGCGGCCCAGAGCGGCGCGAATGCGCCAGTGAACCCCGTATTGATGAATGCTGCAACTTGCCGCATTCGATCCGCCTCGGCAGATAGTGGATCAAAGCTCACGCGACGTTCGAGGTCGCGCGCTTCGAGCCACCCCGCGATTGCCATAGTTTCAGTAAGCACCCGGCCGCTGTCAGTGACTAGGATGGGCGTCTCGTGCCGCGGGTTCAGCTTTGCGTAGGTAGATTGCTGCATCTCACCAAGCATGTCGACACGCGTTATTTTGTAAGGCTTGCCCAGCCACTCCAGGACCGCGAGCAGGCCCATCGAACTTCCCGCCGGGAAGCCGCAAACAAGGATTGGTTCCATTTTTCATCTCCGACAACAGGTTTGGCTGAACAGTTGGAGATGCCTTACTGCGACTAAGTCAGGCGAGGAATTACGCACATTTTTGTAACCAGGGACTACGCCGGAATCGCGGTGTCCGTCGGCGACGCTCGGCTGATCCACCACTCTCCCATCGCGTCGATGAGCGGCATCAGTCGTTCGCCGGAAAGCGAAAGTTTATAGTCGACGCGGAGCGGATAGCCGTTCGCTTCAAGCCGGTGCACCACGCCTGCCTCTTCAAGCTGCTTCAGGTGGTGGCTAAGGATTCTGTGGGAAATCGCAGGGTTTGCCCGGCGGAGGTCGCTGAATCGCTGGGGTCCTTTTTTTAAATGGTACAGGAGGAGAGCGGGCCAGCGGCCGCTCAGGAGCATCATCGCATTTTCAATCGGACAGGCCGACACCAGGTCCTTCATAGTCGAGCTCCTTGTTCATGGATCGGCGGGGACGCGACTCCTAGCGAGTGTCGCGTGTTTGGTGGCATGGTAGTCGGTTTGATGCCCAGAGACCCCTGATTTACTTCTGCGTGGGACACCAGCAAGCCCCCCATTGGGTTACGGCCCTTCAGCCACAGCCACAGCCGCGACTGCGCCGGCGCAGTGCAAGATGCGATCGACGCACGGGGTTGAATTCAAACCGCCGTCGCACTGCCGACGTTAGGGGCGACGTAAACCGAAGCTGCCATCTCTCACGCGACTGGATTTCTGGGCGGTGGACGGGCAAGGCGGCGCCTCCCATCAGGGT
The DNA here is from genome assembly GCF_054057355.1 of Sphingomonas sp. UYAg733. NCBI lineage: Bacteria > Pseudomonadati > Pseudomonadota > Alphaproteobacteria > Sphingomonadales > Sphingomonadaceae > Sphingomonas > Sphingomonas sp. UYAg733. The sequence continues at coordinate 650,895 of NZ_JBSRZE010000001.1, read as the reverse complement.
TGGAGTGACATAGAGCATGGCTAAGTGGAACCGGTCGGGCGACAGGACAGCCATCCAACCGCGAAACCAGCGCTCGCACTGGGCCGCGGCGATGAGCATGCTGACCATTCTATGCACCTTCCACGTCCCGCAAGCCTCAGCCTCAGACCGGGCGGCCGTCTCGCTACTACGCGCCGCGATGGAGGCTCAGGGAGGCGAGGCGGTACTCCGGTCCGTGCACTCACTACGAGTGGTCAGTGACGGATATCGCAATATGCTGGAGCAATCGGAGCGACCCGAAGGACCCTTCATCGTCGAGTTTCAACGCGAGACGGTCGAACTGGATACGGTGCAGTATCGCTGGCGTCGCAAGGTGGAGAGTTCGATTCCACCCTTTGCAAACTCCGTGTCTGAAACCGTTGCCGACCGGGCTGCGGCGATGCGCGTCTCCGGAGGCAACCGCGTGGTCGGCACCGCGGAGATGTTGGCGAGTGCGAACGAAGCGATGGCGCTCTCTCCGTCCCGTCTGCTGCTCACTGCGATCAGCACCGACGATGTGCGCCTGGCCCCTCCGACGACCATGCAATCCGTCTCGCAGGATGTCGTCACGTTCACCCTCGATGGGGCGCAGGTGCGCCTCTTTCTGAACCACTACACGCATCTCCCGACGGCGGTCGACTATGGCGGTCCACTGGCGCGAGCGGGTTTCTGGCGTTTCGCGGGGGACACCCCGATGCGCACCTATTTTTCGTCGTGGAAGCTGGGGGAGAGAGGGCTCCGACTCCCCATGCAATCCGACGTCGAGCGCGACGGAGTGCATGAGGCCACCTACATGGTCCGGTCGCTCGTGCTGGATCCCCCGCTCAGTGAAGCCGACACGGTCATCCCGGAAGCCATCAAAGCCCAGTTCGCGACCGTTGCCTCGACCCCGGCCACCGTGCGCCTCGGCTTAGCTGGCAATCCAGCGAGCGACCTGGCGACCGGGGTCACCTTCATCCCGGGCCAGTGGAACGTGACAATCGTTCGTCAGGACGACGGGTTGATCATCTTGGATGCCCCGATATCTTCTGCCTATTCCGAGCTTGTGATTTCTGAAGCTGCGAAACGCTATCCGGGCATGCCAATCAAGGCGGTGGTGAGCACGTCCGACGCCTGGCCGCATATCGCTGGCCTTCGCCCGTATGTCGCCCGCAGGATTCCGATCTATTGCCTCGGCATCAATGCGCCCGCGATCCAGCGCATCATCGGCGGTCGCTTCGAGACACGCCCCGACGCGCTCGGGACCAGAAAGCGATCGGCCATTCTGAAGGTGGTTTCGTCAGCGACCGTGCTCGGTTCCGGCGCCAATCGGCTCCTGCTGTTTCCTGTGAGGGGCGACACCAGCGAGCGGCAGATGCTGGCCTACTTCCCGGAACTGAAACTGCTCTATGGGAGCGATGTCTTCCAGCAGGGACGCGATGGCAAGCCCAGCAACACCCAGACGGCCAGCGAACTCGTCGATGCGGTGACGCGGGAGAATATCTCGCCCGATCGGTATTTCATGATGCATGTCGATGTGGCCGGATGGAAGGATCTCGTTTCAGCGATAAGAGATCAACCCGGGTCATTTCCGAAAGAGGTCGCCCCGTGATCTCACGAGGCGGCCGATCCAGTCCGAGCGCATAGTGGGATATTTCTTCCTATCCGGCAACGTGCAGCGGCACAGGGTAAAAGTTTGGGGATCAACTTCCAAGCGACGAACTAACGCCGGAATAGGCCCTTCGTTCAATTGCGATCTAAGCCTCGCCAGCGTCCCTTTTTTTCAACGGGCAAAGGCACTCCCCCATGGAGTTTCGGCAAGCTGTTTGTGTGAATCGCAATGCAAGATACCTCGGCTTCGATCGGACGGGACTGTGACTGTTGCGGGTTCGAATGGGTTTGGCCAATGTGGCGTAGGAGGCTGGCGGGAGATTGTGGCGGTTGCGGCGGGTTGCGCCCGCAGTCTCGCCGTCAAGGCAGGTGGTGCTGTGATGGCGATAGGCGACAATAGGTATCATCAATGTAACGTGGGCGCTTGGTGTTGCATCTCAGTTGCCGCAAATACACCCAAGGGACTTTTATCTAGTTCGAAATTTCCTGCCAAGGCCTTGCGCAGATGTCGACAAAGGGAGCGGCGCTGAGCCGCATGATCGATTCAGGCGGGGAACGGCAGGGAAACGCGCGTGACAAAGCCGTCTGTTGGCCAGAGGAAAGTGATATCGCCGCCGTGCCCACGGACGATATCGCGACTGATGGAAAGACCCAGTCCCGACCCACCGGTCGCACGGCTTCGCGATGATTCTAGGCGGACGAATGGCGCGAAGGCCCGGTCCACTTGGTCTGGTGGAATACCAGGTCCAGCGTCCCTGATATCGATCACCGCAAAATGCTCCGCAGCACGCAACGTTAACTGGACCGAGCCGCCATATTTTACGCCGTTGCCGACGAGGTTTGAAAACGCGCGTTTGAGCGCGAGCTGGCGGCCCGGAAGATCGCAATGGTCGGGTCCTGAATAAACGATGTTTTCGCCCAAATCTCCGAATTCATCTGTGATGCTGATCAGTAGGGCGGCAATATCCACGGTCTCGCTAGCCTCCCGGCGCACCTCGCCGCGCATGAACGCCAGGGAATCCGTCACCATGACTTCCATTTCGCCGACATTGGCGAGCAGTTGCTCGCGTTGCTCCGGCGTTTCCAAGTATTCAGCGAGGAGGCGAAGGCGCGTGAGCGGCGTTCGAAGGTCGTGCGAGATCGCAGCCAGCATGCCCAGGCGCTCGTCGATAAAGCGGGAAAGCCGCAACTGCATCGTGTTGAACGTTTCCGCGATGGCGGAGTATTCGGGGACGCGCATTCCGTCCACGACGGTCGCTTCGCCGCTCCGCCCAAGACGTTCTGCCGCGTCCGCCAGTCTCCGGAGCGGGCGGACAATGCTGCGTGCCATCCAGATAGAAAAGGCGATCGCAATCAACAGGTAGCCGGCGATGCCAATGCCAACGCGCGCATAATGCTGCCATGGCTCAGCGAGATTTCGCTGCGTCACAGTCAGCCAGCGGCCGTTCGCGAGGTGAACCACGATATTGAAGTCCGCCAGGACGCTGCTTTCGCGACTAGCGAGCGTATCGGCGGTGAGCATGGCAGGTAGCTTGGGAACGATAACCAGAACAGTTCTCACCGTCCGTTCCGTGTAGTTCTGATCGTAGGGCGCACTCGACACACTGACCAGGCGCGCTGATCCGCCCAGTCGTTGTGCAACAGAAAGGCGCAGATGCTCCGCGAGCGCCGAGCTCGGCACTCCGGCTGCGCGAGGAACGCTGCGCGAGATGGCAAAATCCAGGAGCGCCGCCTGTGGCAATTGCCCGAAAGCGCTCTTGTCCGCTTCCCTTGGGGCGCTTTCGGTAACGCGAACGCCATCGGCAACGGCCTCGACGAGCCAGTTCCGCTCGACGATCAGGAACGGAGGTGGCGGGATGATAGTGCGCAAGACCTGATTGAACAGATAGGCGGCGACGATGGTGAGCAAGATGGCGATGACGATGCGCGGCGCCAGTCGCAAATGTGTCAGCCGCTGCAGACGGGCGATCATCGGACTGCTCCTTCCACGGCAGCGGCGAAATAATAGCCTCCGTTGCGCACGGTCTTGATGAACTGGGGATCGTGGGGATCGCTCTCGATCTTGCGGCGCAGTCTGCTGATTTGAACGTCGATGCTGCGATCGATGTTGTAGTTGCTCCGACCGTGTACGAGATCCAGCAATTGATCGCGGCTGAGCGTGTGCTGCGGGTGGAGGACGAAGGCACTTAGAAGGTCGAACTCACCGGTTGTCAGGTCGACATGGGAATTCTTAGGCGATGTCAGTGCCCGCCTTGTGACATCCAACGCCCAGCCCGCGAACCGAAAGACATGATTTTGCCCGATGGATGTCTGCTCTCCGGCCATTGTCGCGCGCCGCAGGGTCGCACGTATCCTGGCCAGCAACTCGCGTGGATTGAAGGGCTTCGACACATAGTCATCAGCGCCAAGCTCCAGCCCGACGACGCGATCGGTTTCGCTATCCCGCGCGGTCAGCAATATGATGGGTACGTTGCTATCCGACCGTAGTCGCTGGCACAGGGTAAAACCATCGTCCCCCGGCATCATCACGTCGAGTATAACGATGTCAAAGCGTCCGGCTGTCAGCAGTTCGGTCATGTCGCGACCGTTCGCGGCCATCGTCACGCGCAGGCCATGGTCGCGCAAATAGCGGGCAAGCATCGTTCTGATCTGGCGATCGTCATCGACAACAAGAACATGTGCGGGCCCGGTGGTCGACATGCGTGGCAGCGATATCGAAGTCGGAATTGCAAGTCTGCACCTGTAACACATCGTAATATCTCGACATCGCGCTGTCGTCTCCAGCGGCGGCCGAGCGACTATTGGACGGGGCGATCCGATCAACGGTGGAGCGCCAAATGACGATGTTCAGCCCCTTTTTTCCCATCCGGTTTCGACCGTTCCTCAAGCGGCAGGTTTTGCGGCTTGCCGTTTCGACTGCGGCCGTCGCAACCTTCGTCCTGTCCTTCGCCGCGCACGCGCAGGAAGCCCAAGCACAGCCGACCGGCAATGCCGAGCGAAAGGGATGGGACGCCACAATCGGCGCCGGCGCGCTCTGGGTTCCAAAGTTTGAAGGTGCAAACGATTACGAAATCGCACCATTGCCATATCTGTCGATCCATTACGGCGACCTCTTCTATATCGAGGGCAATGAAATTGGCGTCGATGTCGTCCGTTGGCAGTTGTCCGACCGCATCAAGTTTACGCTTGGCCCAGTCGCCCGATATCTGCGGGACAGGCCGGACGATCGCAGCAAGGCATTGCGAGGACTTGGTAATGTGGGCACGTCGGTGGAAGCGGGTGCGGCTGCCAAACTCGCCATCGATCCGGCGTGGATCCGGATCAGTGGCGGAAAGGACGTTGCGGATGGCCATGACGGCACCGTGGTGCAAGCCGAGCTGGGCGTGGGTTTCGACCTCGCACCTCGCCTTGGCGTTTCCGTCGCTGCCCGAACGACTTGGGCGGACAGGACGTATATGAATGCCTTTTTTGGCGTCACTGCGGCCCAAGCCCTGAAAAGCGGCTTGCCGATGTTCCGAGCGAAGGACGGCATGAAGGATGCCGGCGTGGCGGCGAGCCTAAACTACCGGCTGAGCCCTCGGTGGAGCATCGCAGCGACTGGTGGCTACACCCGGCTGATCAACGATGCGAAGGACAATCCGCTCGTCCGGTTGCGCGGATCGCCGGATCAGTTCCAAGCCGGTGCCTTTCTTGCGTTCAGCTTCTAACGCTCAACCCTGTGCATCGCCGCGCTTGCCGCCGGGGTCCGTCGGGAAGTGACGAGCGCCACGTTTTCAGAGGATAAAATGGCCTTGTCCAACTTCCTGCCCATCGAACGACGCGCACTGTTCGGCGGTGTGCTCGGCGGCCTGCTGTTACCCGTCGCCGGCGGCAAAGCCTTGGCCTCCGTGAGTGCCGGTACCACCGATAACCGTCCCTGGTATGATCTGGACCTGATGTCCGACCCGGTCATGAACAGCCAGCTCCTTCACGTGCTTGGCGCAACCTATGGCGGACTTGCCGACGTTGGCGAGGTTCTCGATACGGCGACCCGTATCGACCCTCGCGACGAGTGGAGCTGGCCTCGCCAGTGGACCGCGACCGCCCGGCGTATTGAGGCCATGGCCGAGCTTTCACTTGCGCGAGGAAAGCGGATCAGCGCTGGCAAGGCCTACCGGCGCGCGGCGATGTATTACCGTGCGGCGCTCCTGCACCATCCTGATGCGGCAGACCCGAGCGATTTGGAAATCGCCCGTAGCGCCGCCAACGCTTATCACAATGCGATAGGCGCACTCGATATCGCTGCTGTTCCGATCCGTGCGCGGTATGAGGGCGGACATCTTCCGGGCTATTTCATGCGCTCACCACACGCCCGTGGCGACGCACCGTTATTAATCCTCCAGCAGGGGCGTGATGCATGGCCTGAGAGCGCCGCGCACCTGCACGACGATGCATTGGCACGGGGCTACCACGTCTTGTTTGTTCACTCGCCTGGCCAGGGTCTGGCGTTGCGACAGTGGGGTTTCGCTTTCCGGCCGGACTGGGAAAAGGTGATCTCGCCGATCGTCGATGTGGCGATACGTATTGCGGGGGTGGACCGAAAGCGGATCGCATTGTTGGGCTGGAGCATGGGCGGTGCGCTTGTCCCACGCGCTGCTGCGTTCGAGAAGCGCATTCGACTCGTCGTGGCCAACCCGGGCGTGCTGGACTGGGGAAGCTCGACGTTCGCGCAATATGAGTCTTATTTCCCTGACCTGCTCCCACTGCTCGATAGGGATCCGGACCGGTTCGATGTGGAAATGCGCAAACACATGGCGACCGACCCGCTCGTTCGTTGGTATATTAAAGATGCGATGGCAAAGCATGGCGTCGCAACGCCGTCGCAGTTGCTCTACGAATTGCGCCTCTACACCAACGTTCCAGTCGTCGAGAAAATAAGGGCACGCACCCTGGTAATGGATGGGACGGGTGAAATGTTCTCCGTTGGCCAGGCGCGCGCGTTATTCGACGCACTGCGATGTCCCAAGGATTATATCCTGTTTGATGCGCGCGATACCGGGTTGCTCCATTGCCAGGAGGCGGCGGGAGCGGTGTCTGACCATCGGCTGTTTGACTGGATCGACGAATATATTTGAGCCTCATTCTCTCGCCGTCGAAACACCGCGCAAGTGCAAAATCACCTGTTGAAGCGCGGTTAAGTGGCTGCGGGGGACGGCTGAAAACGCCGAGGGTCTGGAGACATAACTGTTGATCGCGCGCTCGCCGATAAGGTTGAAAGGCTCCAATATTTTTTCGCAAAAAGAGAGCTCCGCGGGCGCGTCCTACAGGTGAAACGTCAGTTACGGTTATGATACGGCTGGTGCACAACCGATATGCCTGGCCGGATCGTTGACTTGCACCAGGCGCGGGCACTCACAGCTCCTCGTCGATCTGCGCGGGCGTGCTGACCGCGACGCCGTGATCAGTTGGTCAGTGGCGGTCGTCACACGCGATTGGAACGAAGCCGCGCGCTAGCGAGGCCAATCGCGTGCTCGCCTCGAAATACTCTCCCTCCAGGCGCGCAACCAGTTGCTCGACCGTCGTGATGGCTCTCAGCGGCGCGATGCCCTGCCCGCAGCCCCAGATGTCGCGCCAAGCCTTCGCAGCGACGATCTCGCCCGATTTGAAGTTCATCGCCGAGCTGTCGGAGGTCGGGAGGTTGGCGGGGTCCAGGCCGGCCGCGACGATCGACGGGGTCAGATAGTTGCCGTGGACCCCAGTGAAGAGGTTTGACTGGGTGATGTCATCGGAGGTCGAGGCGACGATCATCTCCTTATATCCGATATCGGCATTCGCTTCGACTGTCGGGATGAACGCCGACCCGATATAGGCTAGGTCGGCACCCATCGCCTGGGCGCTGAGAATGGCGCCGCCGGTCGCAATTGCGCCCGATAGCGCGATCGGGCCGTCGAACCACGCGCGCAACTCCTGGATCAGCGCGAAGGGCGACAGCGCTCCCGCGTGACCGCCCGCCCCTGCCGCGACGGGGATCAGGCCGTCCGCGCCCTTCTCGATCGCCTTGCGGCCAAAGCGGTCGCTGATCACGTCGTGCAGCACGACGCCGCCGCTGGCATGCGCCGCGTCATTCACGTCCTTGCGTGCCCCGAGCGAGGTGATGATGATCGGGACCTTCCATTTCGTCGTGATCTCGACGTCGTGCTCGAGGCGGTCGTTGGATTTGTGCACGATATGGTTCACCGCGAAGGGCGCCGATAGGCGATCGGGATTCGCCCGGTCCCAGGCGGCGAGTTCCTCTGTGATGCGGTGAAGCCATTCGTCGAGCAGGGTCGCGGGACGCGCATTGAGCGCCGGGAACGAACCGATCACGCCCGCCTTGCACTGCGCGATCACGAGGTCCGGGTTCGAGATGATGAAAAGCGGGCTGGCGATGACGGGTAGGCGGAGGCGGTCGCGAAATATTGCGGGAAGCATGAAGTATCCTTGGTTCGTGGCACTGATCGTCCGGGAAGCACGCGCGACGCCGAGGGGGCTATTGGCCCCGCTCGATCCGCGATTCGAAAAGATGGGCGGACAACACCCCAGCTATGCTCTGCTCGATGGCGGTCGGGCACCGCGGGGCGACTGTCACTACCACTGCCAGCCGGCCAGACTCGTCGAGCGCGACGTCGAGCGCGTCGATCATGCCGTCGTCAAGATACTGTGCCAGTTCGGCTTCCAGCGTGCTTTGAGCGGCGATCCGCCGCAGCTCTGGCTTGAAGATCTTCCCGATCGCCGTGACCGGGAGCGCATCGAGGATGAAGACGTTTCGCGGAAGCGCCGGCCGCTCGGAAACCCGTTCGGCCAGGAACTCGCGGATCGCGTCCGGCGCCAATCCGCCGTCGGGGGACGTAACGACGAACAGGGCTGGCACCTCACCGGCATAGCGGTCCGGTTGCCCGACGGCAGCGGCCAGCCGGATCGCCGGGTGCTGCAGGGCGGCGTTCTCGATCAGCGCCGGATCGATATTATGGCCACTGCGAATGATGACGTCCTTGGATCGGCCGACGACATGGAGATGTCCCTCGGGATCGATCCGCGCCAGATCGCCGGTGATGAACCATCCGTCTGACGTGAACGCGGCCGAGTTCAGCGCCGGGTTGTGGTAGCCCGGAAAGACGTTGGGTCCTTTGACCAGCAGCGTGCCCACGTCGCCGGGTTCGCAGTCGGTCGTCAGTGAACCGTCGGCAGACGCGCGACGCGTGACGACTTGTTCGTAGGGCAGTCGCAACCCCGAACTACCCGGTCGGTGAACCCCGTGGCGCGGCGAGACGGAAAGGACTCCGCCCGTTTCGGTCATGCCGAGCATCTCCCTCACCGGTAGACCACTGGTGCGCCGAAACGCGTCCGCGACTCCGCCGGGAAGGCCAGCCGCACCGCTCGTCGCGCTGCGCAGTGACGAAAGGTCGCATCCCTCCGCGTCCACCGCCGCAATGGTTGCGATCGCGGTCGGCACGCCGCCGACGACGGTCGCGCGAAGGGCCTCCACGATCTTCCAATAGTTCGGAGCGACTTCAGGGTTTCGCATCCCTGTTGGTGTCAGGATCGCGACCGCGCCGCCGAACGCGAAGACCGACAGGCTGCAGATGATCGTTCCGCCGACATGGAACAGCGGCATGCCGTTGAGCATGATGTCGTCGGACCGGTACCCGGCCAGAAGCCCGCCGGCCCAGGCTGCGTGCGCTTCGTTCAGATGCGTATGCAGTGCGAGCTTGGGCTCGCCGGTGGTTCCACCGGTGTGGAACGCCGCCGCCACATCGTCTGGTTCGATCACCCGGCCCGAGATCAGGCGATCGCCGGGTTGCTGCGCGATCGCGAGGTCGAACGGAATGGCCTCGACGATATTTGGGCGTGCGCTTCCAACCACAACGAGATCGCGCAGCGATGGCACGCGGTCGACGAGCGCCTGGACCTTCAGCCACAGCCCCGGATCGCCTTCCGGCCCCGGTACCACCAGCAACTTCGTGTTCAACGCGCTCATCAACGCGGCGAGATGGTCGACGGACAGTAGAGGGTTCAGCGGGTTGGCGATACCGGCGGCCTGCGCGCCCCACAGCGTGTAATGCGTCTGTGGTAGGCTGGGCAGCATGTAGGAAACGACGTCGTCCTTGCCGATGCCCAGCGTCGTGAAGAGATTTGCGGTCTGGGTGACCCGTGCAAACAGGCAATTGTGATCTATCCGGACGACCGCGTCGTCGACGCTGGCGTTCGGCAGGTGGATGATCGCGGGATTGGCGCCGAACTCGGCTGCGGACTTGAGCAGCAGGCCGTAGGTGCTGTGGAACGGCATGCGCTCGGCGAGCGGTCGGCGTTCGATCCGCTCGATGTCGGCGAGCGTCGCGATCTGATCCGTCACGCCGCCGCCTCGGTACCGAACACGAGGACGCGCGACCCCCTGCCGAGGTCCAGCCTCTTGGCCAGGTCCTGGTCCTCCATGATCTCGCAAAGCCCGGCGAAGCCCGCAGCGCCCGAAACCCCTACGTCAAGTCCGGGACCGCCCTTGTCGCGCGTAGAAAGCCGGTCGCGGGCCTTGAGCGCGGCCCCGTCCGGGATCGTGACGAACAATTCGGCGCGTCGTTGCAGGATCGGCCACGCCACGGGCGATGCCTCGCCGGTGGACAGCATCTCCATCGCGGTCAGCAAGTCACCCCCGACCTTGGCCGGCCTCCCAAGCCGGGCGCTTTCCAGTAGGCACGCCGCGGAGTCCGGCTCGACGATGACGATCGCCGGGCGGCGCTGGCCGAATTGCTCGGCGAGCAGCCCCGCGACGCCTGCGGCGAGCCCGCCGACCCCGCCTTGGAGGAAGACGTGCGTGGGCGGCTCCTCGTTCTCCAGCTGGTCCAGGATCTCGAGGACCATGACGCCGTAGCCCTGCATCACGCGCCGGGTCGTCAGATCGAATTCGTCGGCGCTCGTATCCGAGACGAGCAGCCAGCCTTTGAGAGCCGCCTCCTGTTGGGCCACACGCACGGAATCGTCGTAGGTCCCGGCGACGCGCACGACGCGGGCGCCCAGTGACTCGATGATCGCCGCTTTTTGCGAAGACGCGTGCTCGTGCATGAACACGACGCAATCGCACCCGTGCCGACGCGCGGCATAGGCCACCGACCGGCCGTGGTTCCCGTCGGTCGCGCAGCACAGCGTATGAAGCACCGCGGGATCCTCGTGCGCGAGCCGTAGCGTGGCCGCGTAGGCGCCTCCCAGGATCTTGAAACTGCCTTGGTCGAGCCGCGCCGATTCGTCCTTGTAGAGCAGCGCAGCGAGACCAAGTTCCGCCGCGATCTGGGGCAGCGACCGGAGCGGGGTGGGCACGAAACCGGGCCAGGTCTTGATCTCGTCTAGGGCGGTCGCCGCCTTGTCCAGCGAGACGACGTGCCGCTCTCGTTCCGAGTAGCCTTCGCGCGTCGCGCACAGATTCCATTCCGATGCCATGAAGGTGCCTCAGCTGATGTGCATTACCAGCGAAGCTACAGTTGGGACGTGGCGAAATTCGTCGAAGCCCGGCCGATCCGGCTGGTCTGCGCCGCATTATTCGGTCGTAAGATGCAGGAATTCTTCGCCTGCGCCCCGAACGCCTGAAATGGCAGCGATCGAACCGCTGCTGTCGGCAGGGTGATATTCCGGCCAGTTATTTCTCGCAACTCATCGTGACGAAATCAGTCATGCGCTGTTCGATGATTGCGAATAATCGTCGCCGCGACGTCTCATATTGACGAACCCTGTCAACTTTTCGGGTGCCCAATGACCGCTAGATAATCATAACGGAAATAGGGGAGGCTGACATGAAGAGCAGAATCTGGGCACTGTCTTGTGGGGCGGCGATCGCGGCGATCAGCGGACCGGCGTTCGCCGCGCCACAGTCGGACGGCCGCAAGGCCGAACCGGCGCCCCAGGATCAAACCGACCCCCGTGATGTCCCTGACATCGTCGTGACCGCCCAGAAGCGGAGCGAGCGGCTTCAGGACATTCCCGCCGCTATCTCTGCGATCGGCGAGGACACGATAAAGAATGTCGGCGCGACGCGCCTGTCCGACCTCACCGCATATGTCCCGAACGTCACGATCTACGGCAACACCAAGACGCAGGAGGTGCGCATCCGCGGCGTGGGTGCGAGCAGCGCCAATATCGGTTTCGATGCGCGTGTTGGCGTGTATATCGACGGCGTCTATTCGGGCACGAGCGGTGGGGTCGATCAAGAACTGGTCGATGTGTCACGGATCGAGGTGCTGCGGGGCCCGCAGGGCACGTTCTTCGGCCAGAACACGGTGGCCGGCGCGATCAACATCATCACCAAGCCTCCGACCAAGGATCTCTCAGGCCAATTCTCGGTGCGCGGCGGCAATTTCGGCGCCCTGCAGATTGCCGGGCGCGTCAGCGGGGAACTGACCGATGGGCTGACCGCGTTCGTGTCGCTCAACCGAAACAAGCGCGACGGATATGTGCTGAACACCCGGCTCGGCACGAAGGAAAACAATCGCGACGTCGTCTCTTGGCGCGGTGGCCTGCGCTATCAGGTCAGTGACGCGTTCGAGATCGGCGTGACGGTGGACGGCCTGCGCGCACGCGAGGCGGACAATCACGGCCAGCTCAGCGCCTTCGGCTTCGTCTACCTCAACGCCAAGCCGAACGTGATCGACGCCAACACGCCATCGCTCGACCGCCGCGACAATCTCGGCGGGGCGGTCGATGCGACGCTTGATTTGGGCGGCGGCATCCGCGCGCGGAGCATCACCGCTTATCGCGACACGAAGTCGAACTCCTTCTTTGACGCCGACTTCACCAATCTCGACATCCAGCGGTTGAGTTATGCCGATCGATACCGGACGTTCAGCCAGGAACTTCAGATCCTCTCGCCCACTGGCGGGAAACTGGACTGGCTGATCGGCGGATATTTCTCGCGCACAAATGCGCGGACCGCCCGATTCATCGAAGCCGGCGCAGATGGAGGCCTGATCGGGCAGGCTCCCGGCACCCAGAGCCGTAGCGTAGCGACGACGACAGCGGAGGTATGGGCGTTGTTTGGCAACCTGACCTATAAATTCACCGACAGACTGAGCGCCAACGTCGGCGCACGTTTCTCGTTCGACAGAAAGTCGGTCGACTGGACTGAGGTGTTCGGACTTCCTCCGACCAACCAGTCGATCTCGGTCAAAGATTTCTCGCCGGCCGTGACGCTTAACTACAAGATGACGCCCGACCGGCTGATCTACCTCCGCTACGCGCAAGGCTATAAGAGTCCCGGCTTCAACGTCGATTTCGTGGACCCGGCGACCTATCCCAACCAAATCTCGTTCGGCAAGGAAAAGGCCCGCAACTTCGAACTGGGCTTCAAGAACGAGAGTCTGGGCGGTCGTGTGGTGATTAATGTCGCTGCCTTCTACACGATCTACAACCAGTTCCAGTTCGAGCAGCTGTTGCCCGGAGGCGGCCTTGGCATCGGCAACGCGGCCGAAGTGGTCACCAAGGGGATCGAGGTCGAGATGGCGGTAAGGCCCGTCCGCGGCCTCACGATCAGCCTCAACGCAGCCTATCTGGACGCCAAGTTCACCAAGGACATCCAGGGATTCGGCGTCTTCGGCGGCGTCGACGGGAAGGGCAACAGCTTGGTCCGCGCGCCTGAACTGCAGGGGGCCGCAATGATCGACTACGTCCATCCCGTGGGCTCCCGATATGTCGCGCGCTATCATGTCGGGGCGACTTATCAGGCGCAGTCCTTTAGCACCGTCGACAATTTCCGCAGCTTCGGCGCCGGCTTGCCCGGCGGCATCCTGCCGGAGGTCGCACTGGTCGACGGACGGCTGGCCTTCGGGCCGTCGAACGACCGATGGGAAATCGCCGTCTGGGGTCGCAATCTCACTAACCGGCTCTACAAGACGCAGGATGCGGTCTCCAGCCTCGGCGCGTTCGCGTTCGGTGTTCAGTTCGGCGAGCCTCGGACATACGGCGCCGAGCTGCGGGTGAGGTTCTAGCAATGTCGATGACCGTGCCCCCGCTGATCGCACAAGACGGCATGACGCGGGGGACGCACATTGCAAAGGGTTGGACGCGAAGCCTGATGATCGCCCTCGCGCTCCTGGCCGCGGTCCCCGCGACCGGCCAGGCCTTGCCCGGCCTGCCCCGCAACCTGCCAGCGCCCATCGCGGCGGCGATCGCTGCCGACCTGCAGGACGCGCTCCGTATCTACGAGGACATCCATCAGCACCCCGAGCTTGGCTTCGAGGAACGGCGGACCGCGGCGACGCTGAGCCGCGAGATGCGCCGGCTCGGCTTTCGTGTCACCGAGAATGTGGGCGGGACAGGTCTCGTCGCGCTATACGAAAATGGGGCGGGCCCCGTCGTGATGGTGAGAACCGAACTGGATGCCCTGCCGCTCGAGGAGAAGACCGGCCTGCCATATGCGAGCAGGGCCACCACTACATGGAACGGCCGCAAGACATTCGTCGCGCACAGCTGTGGGCACGATCTCCACATGGCGACCTGGCTCCTGACCGCCAAAGCGATGCTGCGGCTGAAGGACCAGTGGAGAGGGACGCTGATGTTCGTGGCCCAACCCGACGAGGAGGGTGATCGTGGCGCCAGGGCGATGCTGGCGGACGGGCTGTTCACTCGCTTCAAGCGCCCGGACTTCGCCCTCGCACTGCATGTGGGACCCTTCGCCTATGGCAGCGTGGGTTATCGCGCAGGCCCGATGATGTCGTCGTCGGACACCTTCCGGATCGACTTCAAGGGACGGGGGGGACACGGAGCTGCCCCGCAATCGGCGATCGACCCGATCGTGATCGCCGCGCGTTTCGTGGTCAACCTCCAGACCGTGATCAGCCGCGAAAAAGACCCGAGCGCCTTCGGGGTGGCGACGGTAGGGGCGATCGAGGGCGGGACTGCGCCCAACATCATTCCCGATCACGCCGTCGTGCGAGGGACGCTGCGGTCGTATGATCCAGCGGTGCGAAAACTGCTGGCTGACGGGGTGAGGCGTATCGCCTTGGCAAGCGCGGAGATGTCGGCCGCTCCAGCGCCGGAAATCGTGATCGACGATGGACTCCCGTCAGTCGTCAACGAAGGCGCGCTGAGCGCTCGTCTCTCAAAGGTGCTGACGGACGCGTTCGGTGACCGCGCGGCCGAGATCCCGCCGCTGACCGCGAGCGACGATTTCGCGCTATACGGGGCAGCGGGCGTTCCATCGTTCTACTTTTTCGTCGGCGGGCTTGATCCATCGGTGGTCGCGTCAGCGCGAAAGTCCGGCACCATTCTGCCTTCCAACCACTCGCCCGAATTCGCGCCTGTCGCCGGACCGAGTCTCGCAGCGGCATCCGCCGCGTTGATCACGGTGTCGCTGGAACTGCTGAGGCGCTGATTGCTTGCCGGCTCCCGAACTGCGCTACTAAGCTCGGAAAAGGCTCGCAGATTGCGCGCCGTGGCGTGGGGATCCTATGACAACCGATACGGCTGGAAGCACCGGGCTGGACGCCTTCGACGTTCGCATTCTCGATCTGCTACAAGAGAACAACCAGCGAACCAGCGAGGAACTCGCAACGCTGGTTCATCTCTCGCCCGCCTCATGTCTGAGACGTGTGAAGAAGCTGCGCGAGAAGCGCGTCATCGTTGGCGATGTGTCAATCGTCGCTCCTGAACGGCTCGGTAACCAGATGACGATGATCGTGCTGGTCTCGCTCGAGAGTGAGCAGCATCATCTCATAGACGCGCTCAAGACCTCGATGAAGCGAACGCCGAACGTTCTCCAATGCTATTACGTCACCGGGGCAGCCGACTTCGTGATCGTCGTCTCCGTCAAGGACATGGCCGAGTACGAACAGTTCACCCGGGACTTCTTCTTCGAAAACCGCAACGTCCGGCGCTTCGAGACGCTGGTCGTGATGAATGCGGTTAAGCGGCAGCTCGACATCAAGGCTTCCGAGGTCATAAGGATCGACTGAAGTGGCAACTGCCCCATGCCTTGGGCTATTGAGCTGGCGCTGAGCCTACGCGCGGAATTCCTTCGAAAGCTCGGCAACGTGCGATCAAACCCCGCACGACGGGGGTCACAATTGGCGATTCCGCTCACACCGAAGCGCTAGCATGAACGTTGGCGATTGTCGGGAGTGGGTGATGGTGCATGTATTTCGGAAATGTCTGATGCTGTCCGCGGCGATCCTCGTGCCGTCCGCAGGCAGCACCCAGACAGCCGCCGACATAACGAAGCGTGAGGTCGGCGGCCTCATGCTGCAGAACGTGCCCGAGACGACGCCGGAAGTCAGGACGAAGCTGGAGCGGTACGAGAACGCCAGGTCCGCCACCTTCCAGGACTGGATGGCCGACGGGTCGATGCTGATCACCACGCGCTTCGGCCAGACGGCGCAAATCCACCACGTGAAGGTGCCCGGCGGCGCGAGAACGCAGGTAACGTTCTTCAAAGAGCCGATCGGCGGCAACGAGTGGCCGTCGAGCGTTCAAGTGCAGCCTCTTTCCAACGACAAGTTCATCTTCGCGCGCGACGTCGGCGGCGGCGAGTATTATCAGGGATACTATGCCGGCCTGACCACGCCGGCTCAGGTCTTCACCGAGCCGAACACGCGCAACGCCGCCAATGAGGACGGCAGGATCTTCTACATCTTCTCACGGGACGGCAGGACCGTCGCGTGGAGCCGGATCAAGCCCGGCTCGGGTGACTACGACATCATGACGATGGTGCCCGGGGCCCCTGGGACCCGGAAGGTCGCGCTAAAGGGTGCCGGCGCACTAGAACCGGTCTCCTTCTCGCCCGATGGGCGAACGCTTCTCGTCAGCCGGGTGATCTCCAATGCGGCGACCCGGCTATTCCTGCTGAGCCTCGCTGACGGATCGACGCGGGAGCTCAACCCAGGCGCGGCACCAGCGCTCTATTACGGAGGGCAGTTCACGCGCGACGGAAAGTCGATCTTGATGCTGTCCGACGCAAACGCAGAGGTGCGCAGGCTCGTGCGCTACGACATCGCGACCGGCAGGACGACCACAGTCACGGCTCCTGACCTGAAATGGGAGGTTGAGGCATTCGACCTGTCGCCAACCGAGGATCGGCTGGCGATGTCGCTGAACGAGGACGGAATCAGCAGGATCGTCATGACCGACCTCGCGGGACGCAGGACCAAGGTCCAGCCGAAGCTGCCGACCGGCGTTCTGCGCGCGCTGAAATTCTCCCCCGACGGGCAGCGGCTGGCAATCGGCCTCACATCGACCCGGACCCCGGGCGATGTCTGGTCGTGGGATATTGGAACGGGCAGGCTCGACCAGTGGACCAACAGCGAAACGGGCGGGATCGACATCAGTCGGATCGCCGACCCGGAACTAGTCCACTTCCCCTCCTTCGATGGCCGGATGATCCCGGCGTTCGTGCACAAGCCCTTGGCGAGGACATCGCCCTCGCCAGTCATCATCTGGATCCATGGCGGCCCGGAAAGCCAGGAGAGGCCGACCTTCAACCCAAACATCGCCTTCTGGACGGCTGAACTAGGCGCCACAGTCATCACTCCGAATGTCCGTGGCTCGACCGGATACGGCAAGACTTGGCTTAGCCTCGACAACGGCACGAAGCGCGGCGACGCGATCAAGGACATCGGGGCTTTGCTCGACTGGATTAAGACGAGGCCCGAGCTGGATTCCCGCAGAGTCATCGTGATGGGCGCCTCCTACGGTGGATTCATGACGCTCGCCTCGCTGTCCAATTATGGCGACCGACTGGCCGGCGGTATCGATATCGTCGGGCCATCGAACTATGTCACCTTCCTTGAGAATACCGAAGGGTACCGCCGGGACCATCGCCGCGCCGAATACGGCGACGAGCGGGATCCGGCGACCAGGGCCTATCTGGAGAGCATCGCCCCAGCGAACAATCTCGCAAAGATGAACAAGCCGCTGCTCGTCGTCCAAGGCGCGAACGATCCGCGTGTCCCTCGTAGCGAGGCCGAGACGATCGTTAAGAACGTCAGGTCTCGTGGCGCGGACGTCTGGTACATTCTCGCTACCGACGAAGGCCATGGCTTCGGCAAGAAGGAGAATATCGACACGACGAACGAGGCCATCCTGATGTTCCTGACCAAGATCTTCGGACCCGCCCCGGCGGGGGGGGGCGCCGAAGTGAGGTTCCGGCAAATCGCGAAATGGGCGACCGTCTGCGGCATCGCGTTCTGCAGCGGCGGTGTCGCTGCTGGCCCCCCGACAGTCGACGGGATCTGGCGGTCGCGTGGGTATGGCATGATCGGGGAAGTGGCGAACGGCACGGTCACGCTTTACAATGTGACGAAGGAGAGTTGCCAGAAGCTGCCTCCGGTACCCGGCATCACTGACGCACTTTTCGACCGCAAGTCCGCCACCGTGGATGGCCGCCGACTGCTCACCAAGGCACCATGGGGCCTGACCAAGCTCTACTTCGATCGCATCGATCAACTGCCCGCGGCTTGCCGGACGACGCCCCCGAAGGCCACCGACCCCCTCTACAACTTCGACGTCTTCTGGAACACGTTTGACGAACAATACGCCTTTTTCGCGCAACGGGGGGTGGATTGGCACGCACTCCGGGATGAGTATCGCACCCGGATCAATGCCAACACGACCGATGCCGAGCTGATCGAGATCATCCGGGCGATGTTCCGGCAGCTGCAGGACCGCCACGTCAGCCTCTCAGTCGGCAAACTTCGCGTCAACGCCGGGTTCACCGAGTTGCTCAACCGCTGGTATGCGGAATATGCAGAGCGGCCCGTTGGCACCCGCAGCGAGTTTCTCAGACGGCAGGTGGTAGAGTATCTCACGCCGTCATGGTCTCGCAACCTGGATCGGAATTCCGTCCGGCCAATCTCGTCGAACGTCGCCATCGGCACAGCGCTGAACGGCACCGTCGGTTACCTTATGGTCGCAGCGGAGTCGGGCTATGCAGAGACCGACGACCTCGAACCGGACAAGGCGGCGGCGATTGCCCAGCTGGACCAGGCGTTCGGCTCGCTGGCCGACAAGAAGGCCATCATACTGGACCTGCGGATAAACTACGGTGGCCATGACGATGTCGCACTGGCGCTTGCCGGACTGCTGGCAGCGAGGGAGCGGCCGGGCTTTAGCAAGTGCGCTCGCGACGGCACGGGCTACACGCCGACACAGACAACGAAAATCCGTCCCAGGCCCAATGCATTCACCCGGCCCGTCATCGTTCTGATTTCCGCGATGAACTGGAGTTCTGGTGAGAATCTGGCGATGATGATCAAGGACTTTCCGAATGTGGTGCTCGTCGGGGATCGGACGGCTGGCGTGCATAGTGACACGCTTGTGAAATTCCTGCCCAATGGATGGCGCATGACGCTGTCGAACGAGGTCTTCGGCGCGCCCGACGGGACGATGTACGAGACCATCGGCGTTCCGCCGGACATCTTGGTGCCGATCGAACTGGACGAGATTCGTCGCTCGGGAATCGACCCCGCGATGGAGAAGGCGCTGCACATCCTGTCGCGTCAGCCATCGCCGGCTGACCTCGCCCGCCTGAAGGTTGGAGGCAGCCGAGGCCGCTACTTCCCCTGCCCGACTCCCAAACGCTGATTTTAAGCACCCGTGACGCCGCGGGGTCGAACGTGGAGCGTTCCCAGCAACGTGAGGTGATAACAATGCGCAGCCGTGCCAGCTTCTATCGCGGTCTGGCCGAGGATCTGGCGGCGATGGAGCTTGACGGCCTGCTCAAGCCCAGCCGCGTGCTGACGTCGCGGCAGGGAACAGAGATCCGGGTCCGCACGGCGGACGGCGAGAGAGATCTGCTGAACATCTGTGCCAACGACTATCTGGGACTCGCGGCGGATCCCCGGGTGATGGAGGCGGCGCGCGAAGCGACCGTGCGATGGGGTTCAGGTACGGCGTCGGTACGCTTCATTTGCGGCACGCTGGCCATTCATGAGGAGCTTGAGGCAGCGATCGCCCGCTATGTCGAAAAGGAGGATGCGCTTCTGTTTGCGGCGTGCTTCGACGCCAATGGCGGTGTGTTCGAGCCGTTGCTGAACGAGCAGGACGCGATCGTCTCCGACGCGCTGAATCATGCCAGCATCATTGACGGCATCCGCCTGTGCAAGGCGAAGCGCTACCGGTATGCGCGAAGCGACCTCGACGATCTCGAGCGCCAGGTGAAATCGGCGCGGGACTCCGGCGCGCGCACCGTTCTGATCGCAACGGACGGGGTCTTCTCAATGGACGGGCATGTCGCGCGCCTGGCCGAAATGGCGAAGATCGCCGACAGGTTCGAGGCCCTGATGTTCGTCGATGATTGCCACGCGACCGGTCATCTCGGGCCGGGCGGCCGGGGCAGCGGGGCGTTGCTAGGTGTCGCTGGGTCCATCGACATCCTGAGCGGTACCTTCGGGAAGACGCTCGGTGGCGCGATGGGCGGCTGGGTCGCCGGTCCCCGGTCGGTGATCGACACTCTCAGACAACGCGCGCGGCCCTATCTGTTCTCGAACGCTCTCGCCCCTGGCCCCTGCGGCTCCGCGCTCGCAGCCATCGAAATCGCATCAAGTCCGGAAGGCGATTTGCGGCGCGAGACGTTGATGAGGAACGCTACCACCTTTCGGGCGGGGATGGAGCAGGCCGGCTTCGACCTGCTTCCCGGCGACACTCCGATCGTGCCGGTGATGTTCCGCGACGCGCCGGTCGCGGTCGCCATGGCCCAGGCGCTTTTCGCGAACGGCGTCTTCGCCACGGCGTTCGCCTACCCGGTGGTCCCGCTCGGCGAGGCGAGGATCCGCGTCCAGCTCTCCGCCGGACATAGCGAAGATCAGGTCACGCAGGCGATTTCCGCCTTTGTCGCCGCGAGGGAAATGGCATCATGAAGGTGGGAAGCGGATTCGAGGGAAAGGTCGCTCTCGTGACGGGTGGCGCTAGCGGAATCGGGCGCGCCACGGCGCTCGCGCTCGCGCTAAACGGCGCAATGGTGGCGATCGCCGATCTCGACGCGGACGCCGCGGAACGGGCGCGCGACGAGATACTCGGCGCGGGCGGCAGCGCTGCGTCCTTTCGCGTAGACGTCGCCGACAGTGCGTCCTGCGATGCGCTGATCGCGGATGTCTGCGAAAGCGCGGGAGGGCTGCACATATTGGTTCACTCTGCCGGAGTCGGCATCGAGCGCCCCTTTCTCGAAACCAGCGACGCGGAATGGGATCGGCTCATCGCGATCGATCTATCGGGCTCGTTCTACTGCGCACGCGCCGCCGGTCGCGTCATGTCGGTCGGCGGATATGGCCGGATCGTCCTGCTCTCATCGACCGCCGGCGTCGCCGGTGGGACGGGACGGGCCGCCTATGGGGCGGCGAAGGGCGGCGTGATCATGCTGACCCGCGTTCTTGCCGTCGAACTCGCGGAACTTGGCGTCACCGTGAACGCGCTCGCTCCCGGCGCGATCGAGACCGAACTGGTGGCAGCCATGCATTCGCCCGAGACGCGCGCGAACTACACCAGGTCAATCCCCGCCAACCGCTACGGAACGCCGGAAGAGGTCGCGCATGCCGCGCTGTTCCTCGCGTCGGACGGCGCGAGGTACGTCACCGGGCATGTGCTCGCGGTCGACGGTGGCTTCCTCGCGGCCGGCGTGATGGCGCACCGGCAATAATGGAGGTGCCTGAACAATGGACCTGATTTGGATAGGCTCACTGGCGATCTCGGTCGTCACGGCGATCCCAGTGGCTCTCCAGCTGCGGCATCATCCGAAAGGTCTCGCCACGCTGTTCTTCCTCGAAATGTGGGAGCGGTTTTCCTACTACGGCATGCGCGCGTTGCTGATCTTCTACCTCACGCAACACTTCCTGTTCGACGACGTGACGGCTCAGGGTCAATATGGCGCGTTCACCTCGCTCGCATATCTCCTGCCGCTGGTTGGCGGCATGGTAGCCGACCGACTGTTCGGGCTGCGCAAAACTGTCATGCTCGGCGCGTCGCTACTGCTCGCGGGCCATGCGCTCATGGCGATTGAGAGCCCGGCGTCCACGCAGATCATCACTCATAGAGGCGTCGAGTATTCGATCGAACGCTCGACTGACGGCCCGAGCGCCGGCGCATCGATCATCGTAAAAAGCGCGCGCTATCCGCTCCGCGCGACACCCTCGGGTGGATTGGAGATCGACCGCCTGCCCCCGAATTCAACGCTGCCGCGCACAATGGCAAAAGGCGAATACGCGCTATCGACCCACTCCGCGAATGACTTCGCCGCGCCCCTGCTGTTCCTCGCGCTCGCCTGCATAGCGGTCGGCGTCGGCCTTCTCAAGCCGAACGTCGCGGCTATGGTTGGCTCACTCTACGCCCGCGACGACCCTCGCCGCGATCAAGGGTTCACGCTCTATTATTACGGGATCAACCTCGGCGCGTTCTGGGCGGCGATCGTGTGCGGATGGCTTGGTCAGACGGTTGGATGGTGGGCCGGCTTTGGCGCCGCGGGGCTCGGCATGTTCATTGGGCTGATCGCTTTCCATCTTGGGAGATCGAGCTTCGGCGCTGACCGCCAAGGCTCCGCCGAACCCCCAAAAGCGGCGCCTCGGACCAACGTCGCGGTGTGCGGACTGACGATTGTCATCGTCGCGCTGGTCTGGTTCGTATTGCAGCACAATGCGATGGTCGGGGCCGTGCTTACTGCCGGGTCTCTGGCGATGATCGTCTATATAGCGTGGTTCGTGGTACGGCGTTGCTCGGCGGAGGAGCGGCAGAGCATTCTACTCGCTGTGACGCTGGTGTCGACGGCCGTTGTGTTCTTCACCCTGAACGAGCAGGCGGGCTCGTCGCTGAATCAGTTCGCCGAGCGCAACACGCAGCTCGGACTGGGAGTCGCCGGTGCGATGACCGCCGCCCAGACCCAGTCGATCAACGGGGCTTTCCTGCTGATAGGGGCTCCCGCATTCGCGGCGCTGTGGACCTGGCTAGGCCGGCGGCGGTCCGAGCCTGATCCGCTGGTCAAGTTTGGGATCGCGATGATCTTGGCTGGTGCGGGCTTCTATGTGCTGAGCTGCAGTGCGCCCTTCGCCGATGCGGAGTCGCGGGTGCCGCTTCTGTTCCTCACCGCGACCTACCTCCTGCTAGCCGTCGGCGAGCTTTGCCTGACGCCGGTCGGCCTTTCGCAAATGACGCGTCTTGCGCCGGCGGCACTGGGTGGCACCATGTTGGCGGTCTGGTATCTGTCGCTATCCTGGGCGCAGTGGCTGGGCGCTAAGCTCGCAACGCTGACCGCAGCAGATACGATCGCTGGGCAGGTCACCGACCCGCATCTGGCCCTGACGAACTACGTCAGGGTGTTCTCACGTGTCGGACTCGTCAGCGTGGCGATCGGCTGCACCCTGTGTCTGGCGATGCTGGCCTATCGTCGGTACGGACGCGGAAGCCATGGAACGGCGGCATAGGGCGCAGGCGTCAATCCGGCATCGTCGCCGAGCCCCGGAAGGCGATCGCCTCGACTTCGACCAGATAGCCGTGATGGAGTTCCGGGACTGGCACCACTGTGCGGGCGGGCCGGTGCTCCCCGAAGACTTCGGCGTAGACGCCGTTGAACACGGGCCAGTTGGCCACGCCGACGATGTAGGCGGTGACGCGCAAGACCTGCTCCGGGCAGCTTCCTGCCGCCTCGAGGATCCCAACCACGTTGGCGAGCGCTTGGCGAGCCTGCACCTCGAAGGGTTGATCAGCGGTATGCGATCCATCCGCGCGCGGCGCGAGCTGCCCTGAGACGAACAGCAGGTCGCGCCAGGCGACCGCTTGGGAATAGTGCCCAGCGGCGGCGGGCGCGGCGGTGGTTGAGATGCGCTCGATCGAATTCGTCATGTCTGAACTCCCTTACCAGCCGTTGATGCGGGGCCAGCCCGCGGTTACGCGGCCGAAGCCATCGAGGATGTGATAGCGATCATGCTGCGCGCCGGTCGCGCAGGCATGGTTGGGAAGGATACGCACGCGGGTGCCGATGGGAAGTGCCGGCAAGGGTGCCAGCGAACCCGCGCGCAGCGCGATGACGCCATGCTCCTGGTTCGCGTCGGCGACCAACAGGTCGGGATACGGCTCGCCCGATAGGTCGCAGACCACTCCATATCCCTGATCGACCGACTGTCTGACGGTGCCACGGTCGCGCGACAACGCCATCCAGCCGGCATCCACCAGAATCCAGCCCTTGGCCCGTTGATGTCCGATCACGGTGGCAAGAACCGACAACGCGATATCTCCCATGTCGACCGCTCCGACACCCGCCTGATAGAGGTCGCCGAACATGAAGACGCCGGCCCGCACTTCCGTCACGCCCGTCAGGTCGCGAGCGAAGCGCGCAGTGGGCGTCGAACCGACGCTCACCACCGGACAGGGCAGGCCCGCAGCACGCAGGGCATCGGCCGCGTGCACGGCGGCGGCCCGTTCCTGCTCAGCCGCCGCGGTCAGGTCGGCTGGATCGCTGAGGGCATAGCTTCCCCCCGCGTGGACCAGCACACCGCGCAGTGCGGCTCCGCCCTCATCCAGGCATCGACCGATCGCCAGGAGCGTGTCCACGTCGCCCGGCTCGACACCGGAGCGGTGGCCATCCGCGTCGAGCTCAATAAGCACCGGGATCGCATCCCCGTTGGACCGGATATGCGCCACGACCTCTTCCGCCTGTTCGATGCTGTCGAGGATAACCGCGAGATCGACGCCGCCGGCGCGGATCGAGGAGACGCGCGCTAGCTTTGCCGGGTCAATCCCGACGCCGTATATGAGATCGCGGACGCCGCCCTGGGCGAAGTATTCCGCCTCGCGCAAGGTGGAGACCATTGCCGGCCCCTCGGCGGTCGTCATGGCGATGCGCGCCACATGGATCGACTTCGCGGTCTTGAGGTGAGGACGCAGCGTCACCCCGAGACCAGCCAGATGCTTTCGCATCCGGCGAACGTTCGCCCGAACCTTGGTCTCGTCGAGAAGCAGGCAGGGCGTCGGCAGCCGATGCAGAGTCCACTCATCCCGCCGTAGCTCTTCATCGATGGCGAGTGAGGTTGCTGTCATGTTCGGCCTGATTAGTTGCGGACCTACGAGAGCATGGATTGTCGGAGAGGGATATTAACTCACGCGGGGTTTTCGATTAAGGTCGTCCTTAATGCTTACCTCAGAGGATATCCGGTTCTTCGCGGTTGTCGCGGCCGAACGTTCCCTGGCGGCTGCAGCTCGGACGCTCGGTGTCTCGCCCCCCGCCGTCACGCAGCGATTGCGAGCTCTCGAGCAGAGGACAGGCGCGCATCTAGTCGATCGCACCGGACGACTCCTCTCGCTGACCGCCGAGGGCGAACTGCTCGTCGAGCGCGGGCGCGAGGTGATCGAGGCGATCGGCGAACTCGACGAGGCGTTGATCGAACGGCGCGGACAGGTCGCCGGATTGTTGCGCATCATCGCGCCTTTTGGGTTTGGCCGCCGCTACGTGGCACCGGTCGCGGCGGCATTTCAGGAGCGTTATCCGCAAGTCACGATCGACCTGACCCTTTCGGACCGGCTCGGGGTGGCGCCGGCAGGCGCATGGGACTTGGCGATCCACGTCGGGGAGACCCACAGCGCGGCGCCGAACCTGATCATGCGCAACCTCGCCCGGAATGCGCGCTTGGTCTGCGCTGCGCCGGCCTATCTCGAGCGGCACGGAGTACCGACGAGTCCCAAGGACCTCAGGGCGCACGCCTGCATCGCGCTGCGCGAGAATGACGACGACGTGACGCTGTGGCGCTTCCTGTCCAACGATGGTGGTCCGGAGCAGCGCGTCAGGATTCAGCCGCAACTGGCGAGCAACGACGGTGAGGTCGTCCATGGCTGGGCGCTGGCCGGGCGCGGGATCATCGTGCGATCGGAATGGGACGTCATCGACGATCTGCGGAGCGGGCGGCTCGTTCAGCTGCTGAAGAACTATGCAATGCCCGATGCACCCGTGGTCGCACTGCTCGGTTCCAGAAGGGCGTCTCGCGCCTACCGCACCGAGCGGTTCCTTGATGCGCTTGCCACGGCGCTGAACCCGGCGCCGTGGAGCAAATCCCCGAAAAGCGATTTCTAGTCTGAGGGATGGCTGCGCACCCATGATGATGAAGAAGCGGACTGCCAGAATTGCGCACGATCAGAATGAGGCGGGCCCTTCCCCTTGCCTAGCGGCAGAGGCGAAAACGGCCGGGTCCTTTTGCTGCCCGTCCGAACGCTGGGTGACAAAATTCGGTCGCCCAGCGCTGGGAATCCTCAGTCGGCAATCTTGACCGCGACCTTGCCCCGATGCGCCCCACTGCGCAGCCGGTCGAATGCCGCATCCGCTTCCTCAAATGGGAACACTTCGTCGATGATCGGGCGAATGCCCGATCTAAGGGATATGGACAGATCGGCGACTGATCCGACGTAGACGCCGCGCAGATTGATGGCCTTCATCAGGATTGCGCCCGTGCTTACTTCGCCACCAAAGCCAGTCAGCACTCCGACGAGCGCCACCTCGCCACCGGGTCGGACCGCCTGCAGCGCCTGGTTGAGTGTGCCGGAGCCGCCTACCTCGACGATATGGTCGATGCCTTCGCCGCCAGCGATTTCTGCAGCCCGGGTACCCCAATCTGGCGTTTCCAGATAGTTGATGCCCTCGTCCGCCCCGAGCGCTTTGGCCTCAGCCAGCTTGGCATCGGACTTGGATGTCACGATCACTCGTGCCCCGGCGGCGTGCGCAAACTGAAGGGCAAAGGTCGAGACGCCACCGGTGCCCTGCACCAGCACCGTGTCACCAGGGCGAATGCCGCGACCGCCGAACAAACAGTTCCATGCCGTAACCCCGGCGCAAGGATACGCCGCGCCCTCGGCAAAGGACCAGTCGTCAGGCAGCTGTGCTATGCCGTTTGCCGACACGACGATCTTCTCCGCCAGCACGCCATCGACGAACCCGCCGCCGAGTGCACCGGCCTGCTTGGCAGCACTGAACGACCCCTCGGTCCAGTTCGGCATGAAGCCGATGGCCACGCGTTCGCCGATGCGGTGGGGAGATACACCGTCACCAACGGCCGCAATGACGCCTGCGCCATCCGACAACGGAACCAGATCAGCGCGCAGTTCGCCGCCGTATCGCCCCTCGCGGACGATCATGTCCCGGTAGTTCAGCGTTGCAGCCTTCAGTCCGATCAGCACCTGCCCGGGACCGGGAGTTGGATCGGCTTCCTCGACCGGCTGGAGTGGGTGGTTCGCTCCGTTCAGACGATAGGCACGCATGAAGATTCTCCGGGTTATGCTGTTCCGGGGTGGACGTAGTCGTTCATAGCAATTAGCGTAAGTACGCACAAAAAGGACATGTACGCACATGAATGATAGTGTGAGGGGTCCACGCCGCCGGGCGACCAAGACGGGATGTGCTGTCGAGGCGACCATGAGCGTGGTCGGGGGGCTTTGGAAGCCGGTGCTGGTGTTCCACCTTCTTGAAGGTCGCGTGCGGTTCAACGCACTTTGTCGACTGACGCCTAACGCGACGCCGAGGATGATTACGCTGCAGCTGCGCGAGCTCGAAGATGACGGGGTCATCCGGCGGATCGTCTATCCCGAGGTGCCGCCGCGAGTGGAATATGAACTGACGCATTTTGGACGGACGCTCGAGCCGCTGCTGGTCAGCCTCCGGGAATGGGGGGAGGCCTTTCAGGCGCGCGGTGCGCCAGCCTCGCATGAATGAAGGGCAGCTTACCTACCGCACCGAGCGGTTTCCTGACGCGCTTGCTACGGCGCTAAACCCGACGCCGTGAAGCAAATCCCCGAAAAGCGACTTCTAGTCTGAGGAAGGGTTGCGCAGTTTATTGCTCTGACCCGATTTATCATCACGTCCGGCATGAGAAGCAGCGCGCGCCGGCGGCATGACCTAAATCAACCGCCGCCGACCAACGTGAGGCGGTTCAGGCTCACCTTGAAGCGGCCGCCTCCTTGACCAAGGCGTCGACATAGCTCTCCAACGTCGTCGTGCCACGCTGCGGCGCGTCGGGACTGTCGTAATCGCCATCAAGCGTAATCCCGGTCATCCGGGCATAGGAATCAGCTGCCGCGTCGGAAAAGCCCAGCTTCTTGAACTGCGCGGCCCAATGGTTGCGCGGCGCCACCGTGACGACGACTTCGCGATCGAGGCTCGCTGAAAAGGCTCGAGCCACGTCCCCTGCACTGTAACGCCGAGGGCCTTCGACATAGCGTATCGTTCCCGATGGCTCCGGATTTCTGAGCAATTCTGCGGCGGCCGCGCCGAGGTCCCGCGGCGCGACCGTCGGCAACGCGAATTCGACGGGAAACATCGAGTTCACCACGCCTTCATTCCGTGCAGTGGCAAGTGCCATGTCCCAGTTGCTCATGTAGTAGGCGGCGCGGATGATCGCGTGGGGGATCGGCTGTTCGGCCAGCCCCGCCTCCATAGCATGAAGCGTGTTGAGATCGCCCTTCCGCTCGCCCGGCTGCGCTCCGTAGGTCGACTCAGCGACGATCGCCTCGAGGCCGGAACCGTCGAGGGCCTCGATCATCGCGGCGACCGTCTTGCGCTCTTCGACATCGGTGTCGGTCGTCGGCGCCGCGGGGGGATTTAGCATGAACAGTCGCCTGCCTTGCTTGAGCACCGCACGGAGCGCCTTGACGTCGAGGACATCGACGACTGCAGCGGTCGCCCCGCGCTTCTCGATCTCGGCCGCCTTGGCCGGGTCGTGGGTGACGATCGTCACGTTCTGACCAAGTGCCAGCAAATCGCGCGCCGCGACTGAGCCTACATGCCCTGTTCCGCCCATGATGATGAACATGATAATCTCCTCGAAGGTCCTGTTTTCTTTAGGCTAGGGTCGCGACAGTTTCTGTCAGGAGGATCAGAAGTCCACTCCTGGCTCGGTTCGTTGCCATTCTGCGACGAGCACTCTGCGCGGTGCCGGCAACCGCTCGTTGGTGCCCTCGGCGGACATCATGCGGTCGAGCCGAAAATTGCGGATGGAGGATCGCAGTTCGCAATGGGCGACAAGTACCTCGACCTCCTCGAAAAAGCCCAGCACGAGCGGCCACACGCGCCGTTCGCTGACCACTCCGGACGCGTCCTGGTAGGTGATTGCCAGCTTGCGTTCCGCATCGAGCGCTCGCCGTACACACTCGATTATCGTCGACCTGTCACGCCCGCGTGGCGCTACCGCAAGGCCATTCAGCTGCACCTTTCGTCGCAGTTCCACCGGCAGGACCGCTTCGACCTTTGACTTGGCACTGCGCGCCGCGTCCACCATCGCCGCATCGCCGCGCCGCATGGCGTAGCGCAAGCCGAACACGATTGCGTCTGCTTCGGCCGCGTCGAGCATCATCGGCGGCAGAAACGTATCTTCGCTCAATACGAAGCCGACGCCTGCTATGCCTTCCGCCGCGATCCCCTGCGCGGCAAGTGTCGCCAAGTCGCGATAGATCGTCCGCTCCGACACGCCGAAGATTTCAGCCATCTCGCTCGCGGTTGTCGGGCGGCGGCGTCCTCGCAGAAACGCGAGCAGATCGAGAAGCCGGGATACTCGCGTCACCTTGATCGAACCAGCGACGTGATTGGTCGTTCCCGGATCGGCCAGCTGATCTGTCGACTTGCACAGGTGGGCGCGTGCGGGAATGGAATGGGCGGGCGAGACGTCCTTCGGCGTTTGGCGTTTGCGGCGCGACCGACGCGGATCGGCTTGGCCGGGGCATGGCAACGTGGAAGATGGTCGGTAAGGGTCATTGCGCCAGTGGATCCTGGAACACATGAACGCTAGGAGTGTAGCGAGAAGCGAATGGGGAGCGCGCCCTCCCAGAGGGCACGCCGGCCTATCTCCGCCAGATGTTCGTTTCCCCTAATTACAGTCATGAAATGGTTGCCCACGAGTGGCCCGAACTTACTTGCGAACCGAACCTCGCCGTAGGCCAACAGGATTTCGGTTTCGCTGATGCCGCCGGGATAGAACAGAAATTGGCCAGGCGCAGGCGCTAGCCCGTGGTTTTCCCAAGGTAGATTCTGATGCGCATCCCCCATCGGGATCCAGCAGCCCTCCCCGCTCCAACGGACGTGGATCAGGCTGTCTTCGAGCGGCAACGAACGATGGAAGAACGCCGAAGTGAGCGGAGCACGTTCGATTTCCAGCCGCGCCGTTAAGGCAAAGGGACCTACGGCGACGTCAATTAGCGAGATTTCGGGCCTCCATGAGTTAAGTGGGTAAGCGAGCATTTGCGCGCATCTTGGTGCGGGCGACCTTCACGGGGCCGCTCAACTCAAAGCGCAAGACGGGCGTCATCGTAAGCACCGGCAAGTGGTTTTCCGGCCGCGAATGTCGTCAGGAGAAGCAACAACGAGGAGGGCTGCCGCGTCGAGAGCCTTTCCTCGCCCTTGACCTCGAAGCGGTAGAGGCCGTGTTCCACATCAGGATAAACAGCGATTGAGATGCGATGCCCCGTATTCTTCAGGGCCATGAGCCGGCGGTTGGTCTCGAGATAGGGCGCATCAATGTCCTCCCCGCCGAGGACCCAGAGTTGCGGGGTCTTCAATCTGCGCAGAACCGGCATCGGATCATAGTCGGGGATGATGCCGGCGAAGACACGAGGTCCGCGCTCGCGTAGCTCCGCTTCCGGCATCCCGATGACGATTCCGGTCAGATTGCCCCGGACGAATGGAAACCAGGGCTGAGTCTTGTACTTGCCGATCACCTGACGAAGCGCGCCGTAGCCGGATTGAAAACGATTTCTGGCAACCGATTGCGCGGCGGTGCCTATTTCGAGCGCCTTGGCGATCTCCGTGCGACCGAATCCGTGACGCGTCATGTCGAGAACGAGCGCTTCGCGATCCTCCTCGACGGGCGAGACAGCGAGTCCGTATCCTACGATTATGAAATCGGCATGGACCAGTGTAGCCGCAAGCGGAGCAGTCCAACCGCCCTGGCTCGTTCCGTAGAAGCCGATACGTCCAGCCCGCGGCCCCGCCAGCGACTTCGCCTCCCTCAGTGCTGCGCTTGCGTCGGCGGCCAATTGACGCAGGTCGTGCGTGAATTTTCCGGTGGAGGCTCCCGTACCGCGCTTGTCGTAGACGAAAACGCCGACGCCTCGGGCCGGGAGGAGCCGTTGGAGCGCATATGTGTGCAATGCCGAGCTGTCTTCGGACCCGTGCACCAGGACCACGATGGGAACGGCATCGCGTCCTGCCGGCAACACGAGCCGGCCTGCCAGCCGAGCATCGCCGCTCGCGAACCGCACGTCCGTCGCGTCGAACCGGACGCGCTGCCCGACAACTCCGGAAAACCGGACAGCGCCCCGTTCGCACTCAGATAGGTCCACCACGTTGCCATCGTCGCGCGCCGTCCAGCCCAATGTGCTTGACCACTTGCCGTCGTCCCGGCGGGACAGCAGCCCAGACGTACCGTCTTGTCGACGCCACCGGAAATGGCCGTCCGTCGATGGCGCTATGTCTACGCCCGAACCATCGGCAAGCTGGTAGTAGCCCGTCAAGCAATCGACCGCAGGCGCGTCAGCCGACGCGCTCCCGGATCCCGGAAGGACAGCCGCTACGGCCAAGACGAGCAGGTGCCTGATCATCCAGAACTTCCTGTCTGATGATCGCCTTTGTCGCAATCACGCTCGACAATCCGCTCCAGCAACGTTTTGACGCGCAGAGCCTCCAGCGCGTCGTCGAGAACAGCCACGAGATTCACCCCCGTCTCCTCGAAAAGCGCCTCCATGGCCCTCGCATGCGTCCCTAGAGCGGCGCGGATGGTGAGGGACTCGGAACGACCCGATCTCGTCAGGTTGTAGGGTCGTCGCCTCGCGTCATCCGGATCGACAGTCCGCTCGATTAAGCGCAGCCGCTCCAGCGGTTTGAGTCTCGCCGACAGAAGTTGATGCGACTGCCCGTCCGTGCGGGCGATCTCTGAAATGGTGGCGGGTCCCCTTGCGAGCAGAAGGAGCAAGACCGAATGGGTTCGTATCGGCGCCCGCAAACCCGCAGCGTCGGCAAGGGCCTGGGTCGAAGCGCACAGCACGTCGGTCAGACGCTCCGCCAGATGAGCGACGAAAGCCGGCCTCGTATCGCCGAGAAATTCAAGCGCGCGCGCCACGTGATATTATCCAAATATTTGCGCAATCTCTTGCATAATGCCAAGGGCGTCGCAAGGGCGGTGAGGCGGAAGGAGTGATGGCTACGGTGTTTTCGGCTTACGGACGGGGTTCCCGTGCATGAGATGTCGTCGCCTGTGGGGCGGGCGGCGCCCGTAGTCGGCCGGCGTCGCCGCTGGTCTCTGCCGGTCACGATATGAACACATCGCCCGTCGCCAAAGGACATCTCATCCTTTGACGGAATATTGGCTTGCAGGCACACGAAAAGTCAGCGCGCGTGAAGTTGCATGGAAGCCCAACACGAAGCTCAGAAAAACTGCTGGCGCATGACCCCGGTTAGACCGCCTACATATGGATGAAGCCATGATGCTATTTGAACATATCGCAGCTTTCAAACGACTTGCGTGGAGGAACGCGACTGCGCCCTTGGTTGGGCTGGTTGCTCTCGGCGCAGTGCCGGGTGCCGCGAGCGAACCACCGGTTCAGCCTGCTCAATCGACCGGTATCTACCGTATTCCCTACGCCGATGGGACCAATGTCTCAGTGTTCGATGACGCGGCGAGCCATCGCCCAGTCGGCGCAGTCGACCTGGTGGGTGAGCCACGTGACAGCCGGACGCACAAGATCGTGGCGGCGGCGCCCGGCGTCGTGATGGCTATTCGCGACAGCTACGGGGAACGCCAAACCGGGCGAGCAGCGGCGCTCTGCCGCAACAATTTTGTCTGGTTGGCACACCCGAATGGAGAGTGGACGCTATATGGACACATGCGTCAGGGAAGCACTCGTGGAGCCGCCAGGTTGAAGGTGGGCGAGACCGTCAAGGCCGGTCGGTATCTCGGCGATGAGGGTGAGGTCGGTTGTGCGATGCTGTCGCATCTGCACTTCGAGGTAGCGGTGCCGGCAGCCGCCGGTCCGATCGATGCGCAGGGGTTCGTCAACGACAACCTAGATCGCCAGCGCACCCGGGTTCCCCGCTTCTGCGGCATTGACGGTGCGGGCGTTCGGAAGGGCGCGATGTACACCGCAAAACCGTGTCCCAAGTGACAAGATGGTTCGCCACGCCAATGCTGGCTCCGGCCCGACTTGGTGTCGAGGACGGCTTCAGGAAATTCAGTAGGAAGCTGCAACCGACTTTATGAGCCAATCCTTCACGATCGCCACTGCGCCGCAATCTGCTGAATGTGGAGCGCAGACGACATGGTAGCCCGCGCCGGGCAATACGGTCTCGAAGGGCTGCACGAGCAATCCCGACCCGATTGCGTCGGCGGCCAACAATAAGCTGACCAGGACCACGCCTTGTGCAGCGATGGCTGCTTGAACCGCGTTCAATCCGTTGGTGAAGCGCGGGCCGGCATCGATGTTCGCGAGCTCAATGCCGGCAGCCAAGCACCAACGTCGCCAATCAGGTGGCGGCAGTGGCGTGGTCCTGCCGTCGATGTGAATGAGGTCGATACCTTCCAGGTCCGCGTGGGAAGTCAGGCCGAGGCGAGGACTGCAGACGGGAGCGTACGTGTCCTCCCGTATTAAGGTGCCTCCCACGAAAGGGCCCTTTCCATAGCGGACTGCCAAGTCGACTTCGCCCCGACGCAGATCGACGACGGCATCCGCGGCATGGAACCGTATATCGACCGTGGGCAGCAGGCTCCGAAGTTCACTTAGCCGAGGCACGAGCCACTGGCTGAGAAAGGCGGCTGTGGAGGATAGCGTGACGACCTCGTTTGCGTCACGTTGTTGTATTCGCGTGGCAGCGCGGCTCAATCCGTCCAGTGCCGTCGTTGCTGCTTCGAACAGGATTTTGCCGTCGGGCGTGAGGCAGATCGGTCGGGGCGATCGAACGATCAGGCGGACGCCTAGATGGTCCTCGATCTGCCGAATCTGATGACTGATGGCCGTTGGGGTGACGAACAATTCCCTGGCGGCATCCTTGAAGCTGGCCAGGCGCGCTACTGCCTCGAAGGCGCGCACCGCTGAGAGAGACGGGAGGTTCTGCCGAATGTTCATGAGCTGAGTTCATCTCATACATGACAAATTCGATTTTGAACAAGCATGGCGGTTGCGGCAAAACTCCGGCCACGAGCAAGGCACTATCAAATTCCTGATGAGCTGGAGTTAAGTCGTGAGAATTCTGGAAGTCGGTATTGTGGACGTTTTCGCGTCGCAGCCTTTGAGCGGCAATCCGCTCGCCGTGGTCGAGGGTGGCGAACAAGACGACGATGAAACGCTGCGACTCATATCGCGTGAATTCAACCAAGCTGAAACCACATTCATTATGCCGAGCAGCGTCGCGGACTGGAAGCTGCGGTCGTTCACGGCGGCCGGATCGGAAGTCCACGGGGCCGGCCACAACGCGCTCGGCGCTTGGCTCTGGCTGGCCTCCAAAGGAGCCTTGGGCGACCTCGAACGACCCACGACCTTCCATCAGGAGATTGGTGGCCGAGTGTTGCCCATTGTCCTTGAACGGCTTGAAGGACGAACCCATGGCCGTATGCAGCAGGCGCCTTTGCGGTTGCTACCTGTTTTCACCGACCACGCGGCCCTCGTGGAAGCGCTCAAGTTGAAACTGACCGACTTGGTTTTACGCCCTGGGCCACGCGTCGCCGACACCGGCGCTGCTCATCTTATGGTGAGACTGGCCGATCGCATCGCAGTGGATCGCGCCGAACCGGTCGGCAAGGAATTGCTCCCCGTTCTCGTGGCCGCTCAGGCAGAGGGCTGCTACATCTATGCTTTTGATGAAGCGGGCGGCAATTCAGCTTATGCCCGTTGCTTCAATCCCACGATCGGCTTGTGGGAGGATGCCGCGACCGGCACCGCCGCCGGTCCGCTCGCCGCGTATCTGGCGAGTGAGGGCCTGATTACCGGCGATGCGCTGGTTGTCGAGCAGGGGACGCGCATGGGCAGGCAGAGTTTCCTGCATGTCGCTGCGGGCCCGGTGCCCGAACTGTCCGGCTCCGGCGTCATCGTCATGCGGGGCCAGATCGAACTCCCCTGCGAAGGCTAAAAGTTTGGTTCTGCGGGTCGTGGAGCCTCTCGCCGTCGCTTGGCCAACTGCACTATGCGAACCCACCTGCGAGAACTGCGAGCAGCTTATGCGTCGTGAGGATCTCACCGCCAGCCTTGAGGCCGATACAGCGGAACGCGAGAGGCGATGGGCAACGTTCAAGGCGGGGTAGCACGACCGTGCGTTTCTGACGCCCCTGACCCGCGGAGCGCACGATCATAGGGCTTGTCTCGCCCGGTACAACCTATCGATCAGCCTTCGGCGCAGGTCGAAGCTCGGTCGCCCACTTCCTAGAAAGACGGCGTGACACGCCGTCTCAGCATCTGCCGGACTAGCGCGGCATCGCTGTCCCCGAGCCGACCGCCGGTCGCGCACAGGTAGAGTCGATTGGGGCAGGACCTTCCGATCGCCAACAAGCCAAACGCGCGCGCGGCATCCGCCGGCGCGATAGTCACCCCCCGTCCCACCGCAACGCTATGCAGGGCTTCCTCCAGCTCGTCGCAGTGATCGTGACGCACCAACGCCTCGGGCTGGCGGCCATGGATTGCAGCGAACCAGCGCGCGAAGACATATTCATGCTCTTCGTAGGTGATGAAACGCAGGCGCTCGATCTCATCCATTGTTCCGGCGACGGCCGCCGCGCCGACAAGTACCAGATCCTCTTCGGCGATCACTTCACTTTCGACCTGTACTATGTTGACGGTGCGATACGTCAGCGCCAGTTCGATGTCTCCGCGCACCAGTTGCGCGGTCATATCGTCGTGCGTCCCCATGCGCAGTGATATAGGCCTGTCGATCAATACGCTGCGGAACAGCATGGGCGCCAAGCGATAGCGCCCGAAGCCGGTCACCGCGCCAATGCGCAGCGGTAACACACGCGGATCTGCCTGACTGACATGTGCGCTCATCCGCGCGATCTCATCGAGCGCCCGCGCAATCGTCTCGTGCAACAAGCGCCCCTCAATGGTTAGCTGGAGCCCGCGCCCGACCCGCTCGGTCAACGGCGCACCGACTTCGCGCTCGAAGCGGCGCAAATCGCTGTGAACCGCAGGAGCCGACTTGCCTATCGCTCGGGCTGCACCGGCTATTCCGCCCGCCGTTGCAACGGCATGAAACACCGCCGCGCGGCGCAGATATGCTCCGTCCACTCTTCAGCTCCACAGAATGGTTGCCTGTCAAACTGCAAATAGTTGAACTTTAAGATGGGCGCTACCGGGAGGCGAGAGGAGACTGATCATGCGTCTGACGAAGTGCATCGCTGGCATAGTGCTGGCATTAAGCGGATCGATGGCAATGGCGGAAGAACCTGGGACCGCACGCCTGTTCTCCTACACGCTGATAGACCGTCCGGCGTTCGAAGCGGGTTACCGCGCGCATCTTCGCTGGCATTCGGAGCATCACGACCGCCTCGTCTGGTACGCCTGGTACGTGACCAGCGGCGCCCGCAGGGGTACTTTCGTCGATGGCACATTCGGCACGACGTTGGCAGGCTTGGACGCACGACCGGACCCCGAGGGAGACGGGGCTGACTTCCAGAAGGTCGCGGGTCCGCACGCAACGTCAACCGGCATCACGAGCTGGATGCTATGGTCCGGCCCGACCACGGGCACTCCGCTCGAAAAGCGTAAGCCGCACGATCGGCTCACCGCCCTTTTCATCACGGTTGGAGCGGAAAATCTCGTTGCGTTCGAATCCGCCGCTAGGAAACTGACCGCCACTCGCGATAGCAAAGTCCAGCTGAGTTGGTATCGCAGCGGGGATGATGCTTCGACTGGTCAGTATATGCTGCTGATTCACGGTGTTTCACCGAGTCCGAAAATCGAGCCATCAGAAACTCTGAAGCAGTTGTATGGGGCAGGCGCTGATGAACTTACCAAGGAGATCACGACGGTGCGGATGGAAGGTTGGCGCTATGCGCCAAGCCTGTCGCTGATTCCCGGCTTGCCGCTCACGCGATGACCTAAGAGCATATCTCTGATCCGCCACGTTCTGGCCGCCAGCCACGGCAAACGTCGGCTTGTCTTTCGGAAAGCCTATCTCGTGCACGAAGAATCCAAGGGTATCGGAGCCGAACCCCACGCGTAGGTCACCCGGTGGCGATGATCGGGCTGGTGCTGGCTTGTCCGCGCGTTGGCCACGGAGGCCCATGCCTCGATGGCGGTGCTCGCCAGCACCGAACCCGCCGCCAGCAACTGGGCCGCAATGCGGTTGTTCATTTGGACCAGGGCACCGACCAGGAGCGGCGCGAGTGCTGCCCCGAGCCGGGCCATTCCACCTGCCCATTCAATGCCCGTGGCTCGAGCGCGAGGGACAAGCCTCGGCCACGAACGTGATGGCGGCGCTGAACATGCCTTGCAGATGATGTGCCGCAGCATAATCCCACAGCGTCACAGGCAAGAGCGCGGTATGAAACGCGAGACCGGCCAGCGCCCCAGCAGCGAGTGCATTGCTGCCAAGGACCAGAGGCTCGCCGCACGCGTTCAGCGCGAAAGGGATTCCCTGGCGATCGGCGAACCCGGCAACGGCAACCCCGAACAGAAGGCCAAAATCGGCCCGCGCCCGACCGTCTTCGAGCCATCGGCATCGAATCCGACGCATTGAACCCAATGGCATTGGGCCTGAATGCTGAAGCGCTGCATCGGGCTTCTGAATATCGCCGGCGTCGCCTGATCCGACCGGAAGATGGACGCTGCGAAGAGCGAGCCGCACCTATTGGAGCGCGAGTAATCTGAATGGCTTTGTCGCCCGACCACTGCTCCATCAGCCAACAGAACGCCGTCAGATTTGCAGTGGCGGCCGAGCCGAGTTACTCGCAGCTCGCCG
Organism: Sphingomonas sp. UYAg733; assembly: GCF_054057355.1. Lineage (NCBI taxonomy): Bacteria > Pseudomonadati > Pseudomonadota > Alphaproteobacteria > Sphingomonadales > Sphingomonadaceae > Sphingomonas > Sphingomonas sp. UYAg733. The sequence goes on along the minus strand of NZ_JBSRZE010000001.1, from coordinate 613,409 downwards.
CGCAATCATTGCCTCGAGCACTTTCACCAACTGTGTTCGATCCAGCTCGGTAGTGTTGATTTCCAGCAGGCCGCGAATGCATTCGGCGTAGATCGGCCACATGCGGGCGCGCAGGTCGCGGCCGGTCGTGGTGATGACGATGAGGTGGCCCCGTCCGTCATCGGCACATTGACGACGCTCAATTGCTCCCTGGACCTTCATTCGGTCGATCAACCGCGAGATGTTCGATTGCGCGATCAGCAAACACCGCTCTAGTTCAAAAGGGCGCAGGCCCCCGTCGCCGGCGCGTTCAAGAGCCCAAAGCGCGTCATACCAGGCGTAAGGCGGCAGGCCCTGTTCGCGAAAGCCACGCTCGATAAGCGCCATCGTCGTTTGCTGAGCGCGGTTGAGTGCAATCCAAGCCTCTACGGCGCTTTTGCTGGGTTCGTCTCGCATGCCAGGTATCCTAGCATCAGATGCCTTGCATTCAATGCACTCGCATCTATATAGATGCGAACGCATGTATATTAGGAGTCATATTGTGACAGCCCAGACCTCCCGCCTTCTCTATGTCGAGGCTTCGCCGCGCTCGTCGGGGTCAGCGTCGCGGCGTTTAGGCCAGGCTTTTGTCCGGCGTCTGGAAGAACGCGATTCGGGGATCCACATCGACCGCCTAGACCTGTGGAACACGGATTTGCCGGAGTTCGATGGCGCAGTGATCGCAGCCAAATACGCAAAGCTGGCGGGCCGGGCGATGACCACAGGTGAATCGGAAGCCTGGTCGCTGATCGCGGCGATGGTCGAGCGCGTATCCAGTGCCGACCGTATCGTGATCGCCACGCCCATGTGGAATTTCGGCATCCCGTACAAGCTCAAGCATTGGATCGATCTGATCACCCAGCCAGGCTTCACCTTCACCTTCGATCCCAAGACAGGATATTCGCCGCTACTGAATCCGCGGCCGACGCTGATCCTGCTTTCGAGCGCAGGCGACTATCGCAGCGGCGCGAGCTGGAACCGGCCTGATCTCGCGACACCCTATCTGAAAGCGGCGCTGAGCTTTATCGGCCTGTCGGATCCCGCTTTCGTGCCGATTGGCCCGACGGTCGGCGACCCGGCGATGGTCGGCGAGGGCGACGCGCGCGCGCAAGGCGATCTTGCCGCGCTGTCCCTCGCATTCTGAGCGTCGATTGATGACGGCTCGCCTCGCCTGGACCTTTCTGCTGCTGTCCGGCGTCATCGACGTCGGTTGGGCAATCGCAATGAAAAAGGCGCAGGGCTTTTCCAATCCCACCTGGTCGTTCGTGTCGTTTCTGCTGCTCGGAGCGTTCGTGTATTTGTTGACGAAAGCACTGGCCGTTCTCCCGTTGGGAACGGCCTATGCGGCGTGGACCGGCATTGGCGCCCTGGGCAGCGTGATAGCGGGCGTGCTCTGGTTCAACGAGCCGGTCAGTCTCATTCGCCTAGCTTCAGTTGCATTGATTGTGACTGGTGTGGCCGGATTGAAAGTCGCATCTGCGTAGACCCACCGAGCGACCCTTCGCCACCAGCATCTTTGTCGGAGTGTCGGTATTAGTGATCACTCGAATCGTGAATCAAGCCGGTCAAACGTATCGTTGCCTAGTGGCAGCGAAGGTCAGGGCCATTGATCTGAGAGGGATGATCTGACCCAGACCCCGTGATAAGACTGGTACGAGCTGCATTGGCTGACGAAGGGGCAGCTGGCTCGGCTTGAGCCATTCGTTCCCAAGAGGCATGGCAAGCCGAGGGTTGGTGATCGTTGCGAGTTCATCCGGAGGACTGAGCCGGCCATTCGAGAGGAAGTATCGGTGAAAGTAGGCGCGCATATAGCCCAACGCGACAGATCGGGGATCCGTGGAACGAGGACCGGAATATGAAGTCGTGCGGTTGTAAGCTACGGTACGCGCACGCCCCGATCGGCAGAATGCGACACACCGCGTCAGAGACGCTTGATAGGCACTGTCACGACAGCCCTTTCGTGACCCTCGTGCTCTCCGGAGGATATGTTGAGGCCGGAGACGAAGGCCGCCGCCGCGTTGGTCCGGGCGACGTGCTTGTCCATCGTCCTTTCGAGTCTCATCTTGATCGCTTTGGTGCATCCGGGGCCGACGTCTTCATCCTGCCCCTGCCCGATGACCTGATCGATGGTGATATCGTTGGAGGCGTGACGACGAACCCGGATGCGGTTGTCCGTGTCGCCGAACGGGATATCAACGCGGCGGTTCGCCTCCTGCTTTCTGACATCCGGCCGGGAGGTGATGGGGAACGGGATTGGCCCGATGAGCTCGCGTCTAGCCTCGCCAGTCTTAAACTCTTCTCCCTGAGCGATTGGGCAGCCTGCGCCGGCCTGCGGCCCGAGACGATCAGTCGAGGATTTCGACAGGCATACGGCTCTTCGCCAAAGGCGTTTCGAGCGACTGCGCGCGCGCGCGCCGCGCTATCCGCGATCCGTGCGCGACCTGAAAAGCTGTCGTCGCTGGCAGCTGAGCTGGGTTTCGCGGATCAAGCGCATATGTCCCGCGCCGTGGTCGCCCTCACCGGGCACCCTCCTAGCGAATGGCGGCCGGTCGCAACGTGATGTCAACTGAATACAAGACGGCTCCTTCGCCGGGCTGTAGCCGTCGCATCGAACCATTTGCTCTGGATCCAATGCACACTTTCCCAAACGGTCGCATCGTCCTGCCCGCTGAGCACGCGGCCATTCGACCTCCTGACGAAGTCGGATTCGGTCCCGACGCCGGCATTGCGTCCACGCAGTCTGGAAAGCGCTGCGCGACCCTTCGGAGGGCGACTTCGTGAGCCCAGGCGCCCAAGCCCGGAGACGCTCAGCGCTTGTGTCCTTGGCGGCCGCCATACTCGCCTGGTCTTGCGCGACAACGGCTTCAGGTGCGCAGATCCTGGGCTTGGCTATCGATCCAAAGGCGCGCTTGGTCGATGGAGAAGTCGTACCTCCGCCGGCGCCCCCTGCTGACTACGTGGTCTTTCTGGATGCCGCGGACCCGATCCGCGAGCTCGGTCGCGTCGTGACGCCGACGAGCTTCATGGGTCCCCCGTCTTCGGTCGTAATCCCCAGGAGCGGCCGCTTCGCCGTCACTAGCGCCACCGCACAGGTCGATCCAAAGGACCCGGCGAAGTTCGCGTCCTTTAGCCGCGTATCGCTGATAGCGTTGAGGCCTCGGCCCCGACTTGTAACGACACTGGACCTTGGCTCGCCACCTTCGTCGTTGGCCCTCAGCGCGGACGGGATGCTTCTCGTCGCGGTGCAAGGTGACAGAGACACCGCCACCGTGCTGCGCGTAGACGACACGTCCATGCGGATAGTGCAGAAAGTGACTTTTCCTGTGGGATCCCGGCCCCTCGCTGCGGCTTTTCTCCCAGGCGGGCGCCGTCTGCTGGTCACTTTTTCAGGTTCGAACGTGATCGGTATCTTCGACGTTGAGGGCGATGTGATCAAGACGCCAGCGGTGCGGGAGATGACGGCGGGGGTCCATCCAACGGCGGTGTCGATATGCGGCACGAGCGGCTACGCCGTGGTTGCCAACTACGGCGCGGTGTCCGGTGATCGGGACACCGTCAGCCTGATAGATCTTTCCCCCTCCAATCCTCGGGTGGTGGACACGATTTCGGTCGGCGCGTCGCCGGAAGGCGTTGCTTGTTCCGCCGACGGGCGTTTTGCGGCTGCGGCGGTTCAGAATATGAGCACGGTCGCCTCTTCGAACCCCTACTATTCGACTGATAGCATAGTCGTGTTGCTGAGGCGCGACGGGGATCGACTCACGCGGATCTCCGAACGGCGCATTGGCGGTTGGGCGCAAGGCGTCGGCTTTCTGGATGACGGTCGCCTGTTCGCAGAAAGCATCATGGATGGGACGGTCCACCTCTTTCGCATCGAGGGGACTGAACTCCGTGAGACCAAGCCACTGTTCGTGGCGACCGACGGCGGGCCCACTGGCTATGGCCTCTCCGGCCGATGACCCGCTGGTCGGCCTAACCGCGCGAACTAGGTCGAACGCCACCTGCATTGCCGGATTCCCGAAGACCCTTCATCGCCTTGGCTATCCGGCGCTCCCGCGTGTCAGCCGACGCCGATTTCAGGACATGAAGAACAAGCGCGTATTGCGCGCTCTTGGACAGGTTGTCGTAGGCTTCTCGAGCCTGCCCATCCCCTTCGAGCGCAGCGGCGATGTCAGCGGGCATCGGAGCCTCTACCTGTGAGGCATAGGCGGAGGCCCAGCGACCGTCCTCCTGGGCAGCCCGGACTGCAGCCAGGCCGGCCTCGCTCATCCGGCCCGCCGCGATCAGCGCTTCGGCTCGTCTGACGTTCAGCAGCGACCAGGGCGTCTTCGGTCGCCGCGGAGAATACCGCTGGAGGAAGGAGCGTGTGTCGCGCGCCTTACGGTGACTGTCGATCCATCCGAAGCAGAGCGCGACATCGAGGGCGTCGCCAATGGTCACGCCGTCCGCCTCGAAGCCCTTGCGGGCGATGACCAGCCAGGCTTCCGAGGCATGGCGATGATTATCCGCCAGCCAGCCCTGCCATTGCCCTGCATCGGCGAAGATCAGTTCGGCGTCGTCGGATTTTGCCGTCACGTCAGGCCCGCCCGGACGTCGCGGTAGTGCTGGTTCACCATCAACCCGACGACGTTGCCGAACGGATCGACGACCGAGCCAGCGACGAAGCCATCGCCGAATGCGCGGATCGATTCATGCATCACCGCTCCCTTGCCGAGGAAGCCGGCCATTGCAGCTTCGACATCGTCGACGCACCAGTAGACGACGGCGCCCGCAGCTCCGGAGGTGTTTCCATGATCGCCGAGTTCGACCAGAAACCGGCGATCGACGATGCCCAACTCTACGCTGTCATCGCCGAAGCGAAATTCGATATAGCCGGGCCGTTTGAAGTAGGGCTCGACGCCCAGGATCTCCGCGTACCATGCGCCGGCGGCGTCCAGATCCTCCGCGCTGAGACGCACGGTGGCGACCCCTCTCAGGGCGGTCGGTATTGACGTGGGCAGAGTGTCGCTCATCGGAGTTCCTGTCTTCATGGAGAATGTTTGGGGACGCGGCGGCGTCTTAGAGCCGGTCCTGGAGCGTCAGGGTCAGGCTCCGCTCCGTGCCGCCACGCATTACCCGAAGCAAGATTCTATCCCCTTGCGGGCGCGTCCGCAGCATCGCGCGGACGTCGGACAGTGCCTCGGCGACCGCAGACCGCCCGTCGATCGCAGTGACGATGTCGCTGGGCTCGATGCCCGCGGTCTGGGCCGGTCCGCCGGGCGCTACGTAGGCAACGACGAAGCCGGTCGGCCCGGCGTTCAGCCAAAGTCCCGACCGGTCGAACGTTCCGACGTCGGCTGGGGGCGGTGTGATGGGTTTCAGGTACATGACCTGCCTCGAGTAGTCGAAGCTGGTGACGAAGCGCTTCAACAGGCCGCTGCCTATGTTTCCGCCGAAATTCGCGTCGCTGAACGAACCTGCCGCGGCGCGGGACAGTCCGAGTACCGGGCGCTCGACGACGATCGGTCCGATGCTCAGCGACGGCGAGCGGACGACCTGGGACATCGACGGGCCGCCAACGCCCCAGCCAGTCATGGCGGTGATGCTTCCCGGAAACTTCGCTGTGAGGTTGTGGGCCCGCACGAAAGGGCTCGTCACATCGACCTCGTTGCGGGAGCCGGTATCGATGTCGAACAGAATCGGAATGTCGCCGAGACGGCCTTCGACCTGCGGAAGGTGGTCATAGAAGACGAAGGGGATCGCGACACCCGCGTCCGAAGCGTCGAAGGCGCTGAACGGCGTGAAAGTCAGTGTCTTCGTCGCATAGTCGATGCGCACCGCCAGCCGGCGGAACAGTTCAAAGCCGATCATTCCGTCGACGCGTATCCCCTCCACGGCGGGATCGTATATATCCATCGTGATGGCCGTCTGTTCACGCATCCGGATGGGGCCGATCGCGATCTCACGCACGTGGGCATATCCGCTGGTTGTGGTCTTCTCGCCCGCGCCGGCGGAAGCGGCGGCTCCGGCTGGCCGCAGCCCGGCCTCAGCAACGACGCGCGACGACAGGATGGTGTGGCCACCAGTGTCCACGATGAAGGTGTAGGGTCCGCGTCCCTCGACCTTCGCCTCCACGTAGATGTGATTGTTGAGGAGCCGGAACGGCAAGACGACTTTGCTCTCATTCCCGTCAATCGTCACCCCCACGGGCGGTTCCGTGGGGCGCGAGTAGGCCGACAAGGGTCGCGCCGGTCGTCGCGAAACGGACAACAGCCGCATCGTCGCGTAGTTGGCTTCGCCGGTTCCTCCGTCCACGATCAGACGGGTCGCCCGCAGCACTCCTTCGCGGCGCTCGTAGTCTCGATATTGAGTGCGGGTATCGAAGAACATCTGACGTTCGGCGATCTGGACGAGCCGCCCGGTCTCCCTATCGAACCAGGCGTCGAACCCCGAGCCACCCCGCGGCGTCACCCTGAGCCGATGGACGCTACGACCCTCGATCGTGTCCAAGCCCAGATACGAAACCGCCGCCCCACCCCGGTCCTCTCGCCACCAGGTGTTGGCGTTCCTGTAGGCTTCGTTGATGGCGAGCCGGACGCGGTCTCCGCCGGCTTGCGAGGTATTCGCTCCGGAGATGTCACGCATCCATGGCATCGTCCCGTCGAAGCCGTTCGCCACCCTGATCGCGCCCAAATCGCTTTCCGTCACGAAGGCGCCGCTGTTGGTATCCAGCCGCGTCACGACCGTTCCCTCCAAGCCCTGGCCCGAATAGGCGTAGGTGATTGTTTCGGTCGCGGCACCGGCGCGCGGGCCTGTCGCCGCGCGGTGGGCCCTTAACACGGCGGCGACGACATCGGGGGCGGCGGAGGCGGATCCGAAACCGAAGACAGACAAGAAGATTAGTGAAAGGACAGCGATCCGCCGCATGCAACATTCCTGAAACCGAGAAAGCCCGGGTCTAGCGCAGAGGCATGGTGACTGCTTGGACCCAGTTGACGCCGACCAGGCTCGCGCAGGGAACGATCGTCCTTTTTGCCTAACGCCAACGCGCGCTGAGCATTTCTCTGCCATGGAGAGATCGCTAGAAAGGCGACCCGATGAACTGCGGGAAGGCCTTCCGGTCTTCATGTGTATGTGAGAGCTAAAGGGGAAAAGCGATGTACGGGTTGATTGGTAAGATGCTGGTGATGCCCGGCAAACGAATGATCTAGTGGCTCTATTGACCGAGACTGACGGTGGCATGCCCGGGTGTCGCAGCTACATCGTGGCGCGGGACCTCGCCGACGACGATGCAATTTGGGTCACCGAAGTCTGGGATAGCCACGAGAGGCATGGTGCGTCCCTGCAATTGCCGGAGGTTCAGGTGTTGATCGCGCGGGCGCGGCCGATAATCGCGGGGTTTGGCGAACGCTTCGAGACGGACCCGGTCGGGGGCATTGGGCTGGGCTGATACGCGGGCCCGCCGGAGCTTCTGGGTTGCCCGACTGATTGCCGTCTGATTTAAACCGTACGCCGCGGCCTTATCCCCTTGTTTCTCGGATCGTTAGCGGCCAGCCGCTGCGATTAGTCGCATGGACGCAATCGCCCCGCCGGCATATTCGCTGGCGCGATGCACCCAGCGGACACCTTTCCGCGCAAGCGCATCGCGCTGCAAAAAACATATATTAAAAGCATATATTAGAGGTGTTGTTCAGATGAAGATCGCTGTCCTGTCGGACATACACGGAAACCTCGCTGCGCTCGACGCCGTCCTTGCCGATATCGCTCGGCGTGGCATCGACGATGTCGTCAACTTGGGCGACATCCTATCTGGGGGGCTGGAGCCAATGGAGACAGCGAATCGCCTGATTCCGATGAATCTACCTACCATCCGAGGAAATCACGAGCGGCAGATGCTGACCGTGCAGTCGGGGCAAACTGGCTTATCCGACGCGCATGCGTTGGCGACTCTTCGGCCCGATCATCTGACTTGGGTGCGGGCTCTGCCAGAAACACTTCGGCTCTCCGATGATGTACTGATGGTGCACGGCACGCCGGACAGCGATCTGGAATATTTCCTGGAGACCGTGACGCCGGAAGGACTAAGGCCGGCAACCGAGGCCGAGGTCGAGGAACGAGCGGGGAGCGTGGCGGCGGCGGTTATCCTTTGCGGGCACACTCATATCGCGCGGATTTTTCGTCGCCGCGACGGCCGGCTGATTATCAACCCCGGTAGCGTCGGCCTTCCGGCCTACGATGACGACCGGCCCTATCCCCACGTGGCGGAGAGCGGCTCGCCACACGCCCGATACGCGATCGTGGAGAATGTAGGCGGGGCGTGGGCCGCGGAGTTGATCCAGGTGACCTACGACTGGGAGGCAGCCGCGCGCCGGGCCGAAGTGAATGGCCGCCTCGATTGGGCGCGCGCCCTTCGGACCGGCAAAGTCTAATTGCCAACCAGGCACTCGCCGAGCTGTTCATCGCGCGTGGACCGCCAGCGAACGTCCGGTCCGATAATGGACCTGAGTTTATCGCGACGGCGGTCCAGAAGTGGTTGGCGCAGATCGGCGTGACGACGCTGTACATCGCACCAGGATCCCCATGGGAGAACGTCTACAATGGATCCTTCAACGGGTCGCTGCGCGACGAACTGCTTAGCGGTGAGATCTTCTACAGCCTCACCGAGCCCGCGTGCTGATCGAAGCCTAGCGGCGGCACTACAACACCATCCGTCCGCATAGCTCGTTGGGATACCGCCCTCCGGCACCGGAAGCTGCTCCATCGGCGACAATGCAATAACAATCAACACGGACCACTCAGTGGGGGCCGGTCACATCTGCCAATCAAATCCTGTTGCGGTTCAGAGATATTTTAGCAGCACGCTAGCCAGACGATCGGGAGCTAACCGTGGAATGTCGTGGGCGCAATCAAACGTGAACGTCGCCCAATGCTCGTTTCGTTCCAAGTTTTTGGAAATCTCTGTGAAGGGACTGCCCTCCCATCCGGACGCGGCAATGAATGCCTTCTCTGGCACGCCGTACCAAGCTCCGCTCAACTTTATCGCCTGGAGGAAAGTGGCCATCGGATGAGGGCGGCATCGCTGGTCGAGATGGGGAGGGGGAGCACACGTCATCCCGTCGGCGGCTACACCGGCGATGAAAAGATCGCGATATCGCGGGCCTGCCAGCTGCCAGACTGATTCGCCGTCTTGGGGCACATAGGCATCGGCGTAGACAAGCGCTTTGACGAGTGAAGGCTCTCGGTCGGCTGCGCCAGTGATGATCATCCCACCATATGAGTGGCCAACAAGGACAGCAGCCGTGTCACCATCTCGGAGTGCGCAAGCGACTTCCTCGATGTGGCGTTCCAAATTGATTCCCACCGCCGGATCATCACCCAGACCTCGAAGGGTAATCGCTTGGACATCGTGCCCGAGCGAGGACAAGATGGTGCTTACCGCGGCGTACGCCCAACCCCCATGCCAGCCACCAGGCACCAAGATGTATCTTGCCATCGGTACGCTTCCATACTCTGAGGTGTATCGGCAGCCAGCCGGCTGGTTTTGACCCCGTAAGCTGCCTAGATCACATAATCGAAAAAGCCATGGGAATAGCAGTGGCAAATTCGTTGCAGACGTTAAGTGAATCTGATCGGAGATTAGTCGCTGAATGGGCCGCCGCTTGTGCGGAGCGCGTTGTGTGGTTGTTCGAAGCCGAAAGTCCCAGCGATGGCCGTCCTCGAGCCGCCATTGCTCGGACGCGGGCGTTCGCTCGTGGTGAGCTGAACGCTGCGTTGGAAATACGCCGGCGTTTCGGAGGTGGCGGCGCCGCCCGTGAAGTAAAGTCGCCAGCGGCTGTGGCCGCGGCCACAGCCGCCGGTCAAGCCTCAGCGTGGCAAATGGTGATGGGCTAGGCGGCTACGCTCAAATAGCGGACCCCATCGTGGAGAGACGAGTTCGCATTAGACCGACAACACCCTGCCGACCTTTCCCCGAGCGCGTCACGGCGGATGGCCTTAAACGTAAGCAACTTGAGACTGAGGCCGCTTAAGTCATACGCCCCCGTAATTAGCACTCGTCGTAGCATCTTGTCCTACCATATCGCGAGACGGCCTCCGATCAGAAGAGATAGCGAGATAGCGAAGTTGACCACATTCCCGTCAACTCGCCGCTGCATCCGCCTTGCCGCTCCCTCAAGATTCGATATTTCTCCGCCGAAGAAAGGCGTCGCGGCCGCGCTCATGAAGAAGCCGAGCAACGGAATCAGGCTCAGGAGCATTGCGATGCAGACGCCGAGAGGCGCCGACACGCGACTGCCCCAGAGAAAGACGAGTGCCAGAATGCCGATCGCGGACGTTGTCAGGACTTGAGCGACCACATGAAAACGCGCGTGAGCAGGCCAGTGGGGATTGCCCGCATGACTTCGGTTCAGGTCGGCGAACACCGGAATGAGCGTGAACTGGACAATGCCGACGGTCATTAGGATGTAGCCAAACATTCGGGTCCCCCGTCGCGCCTTCACTCCGAGCCTTGCCTTACTTACGCTAAATGGCAAGGCTTCGTCGAAGGGAGCGCCCGGGGGGGGCGAATTCGGCATCGCCGGGAACCAAGGATTGACTCCCGCACTGGAGCGAACGTCGAATATTTATGGTCGATGGCGGCGGGCGCGTCTCGTCATGACGATCAACCATCGCTTAGCGCGGCGGCAGGTGTCGCTTATGTGATAAAGCTGCAATCGTCTTCAGGGCGCGTATCGCGCATGAGGCCTTGGCATGGGGTGGCTCGCATCGACTACGGGCACAAACTGTTCAGGCTTCGTCACATCGTTTAGGGGTGGCGCATGCCGAATCCGGAGCTGAATGGCCAATTCGCAACCAGTTTTGTCGGTGACTCGCGCGCTGCCAATCAGATGGATAAGCGGCGAGCCCCGACACTAACCCGACGGGCCAACTGCTCATGTTCGCCTGTGTAAATTCAGTGGTTTTTTAGAAGGCTTAATGGTGTCGGAGTAGGAGTGGGCGATGAAACCAGAGTTTACAGTCGATGCAATCCAGCCCGATCTCTGGCGGATGCGCTTGTCAGGTTTTTTCGACGCGGCGGCCGCCGAGCGGCTCAGAATGCACAGTGATGCAGTTCTCGAGGAGCTGACTTGCGCGCCAAACGAACATGTCACTCTCGCGGATCTCACGGGGATGTTGATACAGCCTCAGGATTTGATTCCGACATTTTCCAGTCTCTTCAGCCGCCCGACGCAGCGCAGTCGGCGAATGGCAATCATCCTAGGAACCGCGCTTCAGAGAATTCAGGTCAAGCGACTAATAGGGGACCGCACCGACATTGCCTTTTTTGCGGATGAGACGACCGCAATGACGTGGCTGCGGTCCGACTAGTCCCGATCGTGGGTCGCGCTATAATGTGACGATGGCGGCGAGAAACACGTCCGGCGGGTTTGCTCTACTGCACGACGGCACCGCAATCCTCTCATCGTGATGGGCGGTCGCACCGTTCGGGTGTGAGATAACCGGTGGTACAAACGCTCAGCTCGGCGCACTCAAGCTAGCCGTTTATAAACGAGATACGTCAACCCCTGCGCACTAGTCTTCGACTCACTCAGCAAAAACTGGTGCTGAGTGCTACTTCTCTCAAACAGCCGTGTCCCTGGGCCAACCACCGTTGGGAATACCGTTAGCCTAATTTCATCCAACAATTCTTGTTCGATGAGCCAGCTCACCAGGCTTAAGCTTCCATGGACTCCGATGGTTTTGCCGTTCTTTTGCTTAAGTGCGTTGATCGACGCCTTCACGTCACCAGAGATTACTTCCGTGTTTTGCCAAGAAGGAGCCATGAGCGAGCTGCTTACAACATACTTCGGCGATGGGTTAATGAACTCGCGAAATACATCATGCTTCGCGGTGGGCCAGTAAGAAGCCCATTCGTCATAGGTTTTGCGTCCAAGCAGAACTGCATCCTGCTCATTAATCGTCTCACTCAAAAGGCCAATGACATCGTCGTACATTCCATCCCTGCCGAAACGAAACGGGTCGCTCACGACGCCATTGACGCTCGACAACAGGTAGGACGATAATTTTCTCACGGGGCATTTCCTTATGAATCTTGTCATGCACTCAAGAACTAGTCTTAGTTGCGGGTTCGGATTTGCTCCGATCCAAACGCTAGTTTCAGGTATCGGATAAGGTGATCCACGCTTTCAGCGGCGATCTCTGAACAACCCTTGGCCTTTGCGAGAATGAAAGCGCCCTGGAGAACGGCTTGGGTGTGTAGCGCAAGCGACTTGGCCGTCCAATCGGCTGACATGCCCCGATCCTGTATCACCGCTTCGATATCAGTTTCGACCGTCGTAGCATGACCACTGATGCTGCGGTCGCAGGCATCGCGGATGGCAGGAGCGGTCTCGTAAGTCTCCTGCACCATGGTGCCGACGAGACAGGTAAACTCGGACACGCCGCCTTGCAGCAGCGCCTTGCGAAATTCGAGATATCCAATGACACGGTCGAGCGGGTCGGCGTGTTCGCGATACGGAGCGCGAGCGAATAGCTCTGCGGTCGTCTCCGACCAGTGCTCTACCGCCGCTACGCCGATTGCGTCCTTGGTTTTGAAGTGATGAAAGAACGCACCCTTGGTAGTTCCGGCGGTCGCACAGAGCTCGTCGACCGTGGTGGCGGAATAACCTTTGGCCCGGATCACCGCTACTGCAGCGTCGAGCAGCTTCGTTCTGACGATAGGCTTCGGGGAATGGCTGGGCATCTCACCTCTTCAACAACAACATACCGACTAGTCGGTATGTTGTAAAGCGCAACAGCTTCGATAAAGAATTTTGGTAATGTCGCATTTTCGGTTCCGTCTCTACTCGAACCGCGAGACCGGCGAGCAGGTGCCGTCCTGCCTCGGCCCAGCCAAGTTTGATGAGCGGAACGAAACCGCCAATCCGGACCGCCGATCCGCCAGTCTGGTTCGCTTCGGTAGCGGTTGAAAACGGGGGCGAGCATCATTTTGCGAGCCGCTACCCGGATCCATCCAGCATGTGACGGCGAAGTTTCCAGCGCCCTGCGTGACCATCATCCCCCATCTAGCGCCGGTCCACTCTCGCAGCCCAGGCGGGTCTACACGGGGGGACCTTGGCGATTTGAGGTGCGGGGTTTGTCCCATGTTATCGCGCGTCGCTAAGACGTCACTTTGAGCATGTCGATCAGGGCGCGTAGACCGCCGGAGAGATATCGTCGGCTTGGATAATAGAGGAATAGCCCATCGTCGGGGGCGCACCAATCGTCGAGACAACGGATCAACTTTCCGCTCGCCAGATACGGCATGACTCGATTGTCCCATACGTAGGCAAGGCCGCACCCCTGCAACGCAGCCTCGATCATCAATTCCTGGTCCCCCAGCGTGATCGGGCCATTCACATCGACATCGACCGCTTCCCCCTTCCGTTCGAACTGCCAGTTGTAGATCGCGCCGCTCGGATAGCGATAACGAACGCATTTGTGGTCTTGCAGATCCGCCGGAGTAACCGGCACCGTCCGGTCGAGGAAGTAGTCCGGCGAACCAACGACGGAGAACCGCAGGACCGGCTTGATGCGGACGGCTATCATGTCCTGCGTCAGTCGCTCGCCGAAGCGGATGCCGGCGTCGAAACCATCCTCGACGATATCGACTAGCCTGTCGGTGGCCACGATGTCCAAGTGCAGGCCCGGATTTTGCTTCAGCAGCGGGCCCATGACGTTGCGCAGCACGAAGGGCGCGATGGAACTGGGGATGTTGATCCGGACAGTACCGAACGGCGAGCCGCGGAAGGAGTTAAGACTTTCCAGCGCTTTTCCGATCTGGCCGAACGCAGGGTGCAGCTCGGACTCGAACCGCTCGCCCGCTTCCGTCAGCGAGACGCTGCGCGTGGTTCGGTGAAACAGCCGCACGCCGACGCGTTCTTCCAAGCCGCGAATCGCATGGCTGATTGCTGAAGGCGCGACGCGCCGCTCGACGGCGGCTCGCTTGAAGCTCCTGTGGCGCGCGACCGTGAGAAATATCGACAGTTCGGCAAGTTCGTTTCCCTGCATCGCGAGCGGTCCAATTAGTATTTGTGGCTCACCACCATAATCACAATTCGTCTCCTAATCTTATTTTTCGAACGCGGTTAGAGGGCTGTCACGTGCTCCAGCCGGGTGGACCTTCAAATGAATCTAGTCTTGACCAAGCCACAGCTGAAGACCCTTGAGGGGAAAGCCGCCCTCGTCACGGGCGCAAGTTCGGGCATTGGGCGCTCGACCGCGCTTGAACTGGCTCGTCGCGGTGCCAAGGTGATCGCCAGTGCCCGCCGCCAATCGGAGATCGAGGCGCTCGTTGCAGAGATCGAGGCGGAAGGCCTGGAGGCGACCGCCGTCGTCGCCGACGTCAATGTCGAGCGGAGCGTGATCGACCTCGTGGCGAAAACGATCGCCACCTATGGGCGCATAGACGTGGCGTTCAACAATGCCGGCACCGAAGGCGCCTTCTCCCCTTTCGTCGACCAGACCAACCAAACCTACGACGTCGTCTTCAACGCCAATGTCCGCGGCGTGTTCTGGTCGATGAAGCATCAAGCTAGGGCGATGCTGGCCCAGGGAGGCGGCACGATCATCAACAACGCGTCGATGGGCGGCGTGATCGGCTTTGGCAATGCGGCGCTCTACGTCGCCAGCAAGCACGCGGTGCTCGGCCTGACCAAGACCGCAGCGATCGAGCTGTTCAAGCACGGGATCCGCGTAAACGCCGTCAATCCCGGCATCATCGACACGCCCCTGCAGGACCGCATCTGGCCCAGCGCGGAGGCGAAGACGGATTTCGCCGCATCGACCGTCGCCGGCCGGGCCGGCACATCGGAAGAGATTGCGGCCGTGGTCGCGTTCCTCGCCTCGGATGACGCGGCGTTCGTCTCGGGCCACGGCCTGCTGGTCGATGGCGGGTATTCGATCGCGTGACCGGGCCCGACGCTTCCAGATGCATAAGGAACGGCATCATCGCGGACCTACGTTCGGTGCGATCGAGCGGCTCTCGCGGCCCGATAAGCGCCCGGTCGGGCGCTTCAACGAACAGGACCGCGAGAACCATGTTCGGCGACCTGGTTGCCGCATCGACTCTCGCCTTGTCGCGTACGGCGACCGGCCAGGTAGCTCGCGCGCGCCGCATGATCGGTGCATCGCGCTTGTCGTCAGCTTTGAGCCCTCCCGGGCGAGAGAATCGTAGGGGGCACGTCGGATGGCCACCGGTGCGGCGGATGCCGTAGAACCGAGCCAACCAGCAAACAGAACTGGAGATGAACTGAATGACTGCTCGCTCTTCTGCCGGCGCTCCGGCACACTCTCATCCGACCCAGCTCACGCTCGTCGCGTTTTTACGCGCGAAGAAGGGCTTGGGTGACGAACTGGGTCACCGCCTCTGGCAACTCGTGGAGCCAGCGCGCGCCGAGCAGGGAAACATCAACTACGACCTTCATCGGTTGATCGAGGATCCCGACATGTGGGTGCTTTACGAGAACTGGAGGACGGCGGGCGATCTCGCAGCCCATTTCGAGCTCCCCTACATGAAGAGGTTCGCCGCCGCCCTCCACGAGGTGCTCGATGGTGACATGGACCTGCGCCGTTGTGCGATGGTTACCACGGTCGCCGCTAGGTCCTCATCGCGCGAGGCCTAGCGTTGCGGCATCGCGGCGGGGGGCCAGCCCATGGCGGGCGGGTCTGCCGGCCCCCAGACCGCCTGGAGAAGCGGTGCGGTCATCGGGCGGCCCCTTTTTGCCTATGGCGCTGCGCGCCGGGCCGGCGCCGGATCGTGTGCACGACGCGAAGGTCCGACAGGACGCTGAGGCCCCTGCGGATCGCGCGTCATGGGGGCGCCAAAATTTACCCTGCAAAGGAGGAGCTTGACCATGAAGACGCGCACACTCGGGGCCAGCGGGCTGGATGTCTCGGCCCTCGGCTTGGGCTGTATGGGTCTGAGCTGGGCCTACGGCGCCGCGAGCGACCGAACCGAGGCGATCGCGCTTATACGCGGCGCGGTGGAACTTGGCGTGACACTGTTCGACACGGCCGAAGTCTATGGTCCGGGCACCAATGAGGAATTGGTTGGCGAAGCGCTGGCTCCGCTACGCCACGATGTGGTGATCGCGACGAAGTTCGGCTTCGACCTGGACCCGGATGGCGGCCCGTGGCCGATCGGCCTCAACAGCCGCCCAGACCACATAAGGGCAGTCGCCGAGGCGTCGCTTCGACGGCTCCAGATCGACAGGATCGATCTTTTCTACCAGCACCGAGTGGATCCCTCGGTGCCGATCGAGGACGTTGCCGGGACCGTCGGCGATCTTGTCAAAGCCGGCAAGGTCAAGCATTTCGCGCTGTCGGAGGCGAGTGCCTCGACGATACGTAGGGCCCATGCGGTTCATCCGGTTGCCGTGGTGCAGAGCGAGTACTCGCTGTGGTCGCGCGACCCTGAGGCCGAGGTTTTGCCGACGCTGGAAGAACTGGGGATCGGCTTTGTCCCGTACAGTCCGCTCGGTCGCGGCTTCCTCGCCGGCGCCTTCCGCGCGGACAGCACGTTCGCTCCCGGCGATTTCCGTGTCAGCCTTCCGCGCTTTAGACCGCTAGCTATGCAGAGGAACCTGCGCCTCCTCCATTCGCTCAAAGAGATTGCTTCTGCCAAGGGTGCGACCGTTGCCCAGCTCGCGCTCGCTTGGCTTCTCGCGCAAAAACCTTGGATCGCGCCCATTCCGGGCACCCGCAATGGAGCGCGCCTGAAGGAGAATGTCGACGCGGTCGATCTCCACCTCACGCCCGCGGACCTCCAGTCCATCGAGCGAGCGCTCGACGCCAATGTCATCGACGGACAGCGCTATGGCGACAGCGAAATGAATATGCTCAACCTTTGAATGCTGCGATAGGCGTCTTCACTCGATCGCGGTCCGATAGTCCGGGCGCTATTTGGCGCCCAGACCACACGGAGTTCGTCGGCAAGGCGACGTGACTGGCGGGTCCCGGCTCCCCTCGGCTACCGCAAGAGCGAGCGGGAACGGTGAAGGCGGAAACCCGGCTTAGCCGGGATTTGCTGCGGCCCAGCGGCCGTTCTGGGTGCGGCCACCGAAGCCATACGCGTCCCCATCGGCTGCGTGGACGTAGACGTAGCATTCGTCGTGCAGCGGCCCGAGCAGTTCAGCCATCCCCTCATAGGCGGCCGTCACGAATGCAGTCGTCTCGGCCTTCGTGTTGGTCCCGGCGGTGATTTTGATATCCAGCCAAAAGGCTGACAACCCCGCGTCGCTCGGTGGCGCACCGGCGATGAACCAGCTGTCCGGATCGGCGGGCTCAACGAGCACGGCGGTGACGCTGGGATCCTTTCCCAGCTTCTTCGCTCCGAGGCGGGCAACCAGTTCGGCGATTCTGGGACGGAGCTCGGGGCGAGGTTTCGGCGTCACATAGCGCACAGCGATCATCGGCATAGCTATCTCCATTTGGCTCATATCGTATGTGACTCATGACCCGCCATTTTTTAACGCTATGACATGGACTAGCTATGATAGTGGAATCATATGATGCTTGATCTGGAATCCGTCCGTCTTTTCACGTTGGCTGCCGAATACGGAAACCTCACGCGTGCCGCGGAGGCGGCGGGCACTGTGCAGCCCGTTGTCAGCCAGCGCATCAAGTCGCTCGAGTCACTGCTCGGGAGAAGGCTCCTCGATCGCACGCCGCGCTTCGTGCGCCTGACCGATGCCGGCGCGGATTTCCTGCAACGGGCGCACGCCCTGCTTGCCGCCCATCAGGCTGCGCTGGCGCCATGCGATGGACCACCCCCGCATATCCGGATCGGCATCAGTGACCACGCTATTGGTGGGGGCTTCGACCTGCTCCTCAAGCGAGTGAGCGGTGCCTTGCCGGCCAATTCGACGATAGCGGTCAGTCTCGGTCAATCGGCTGCGATGCGCGCGCAGTATGAGGCGGGTGCAGTGGATTTTGCCATCATCCGGCGTGAGGTCGGGAACGACGGGGAGGTTCTCGGCAAGGATGCTCTGGAATGGTGCGCGCCATCCGGCTGGCGCCGGCCGGAGGGTCCGCTGCCACTGATCATGCTGCCGCCCCCGTGTGGAGTCCGGGCCGTGACGATCAGGACCTTGGAGCGGGCCGGCATCGCATGGCGGGAGGCGTTCGTGGGCGGAAGCTGCCTGACCCTTGTTGCGGCAGTGCGCGCCGGCTTTGGCGTCTCGCCGCTTGGCCGGATGGTTCGCAGGGGTCTGGATTTCAGCGCTATCACACCCGACTTGCCAGCATTGCCGTCCTCGGAGATCGCCATGCTCGCGCGCACGCCGGACACGTACCGAGCCGCCGCGGGGCGCGCGCTCGTCGCCAGCGTCCGCGACATGCTAGGCTAGCCCGCGCGGTTCAGCCGGTATGGCGGGTCCGGAAGGCATCCGGGTTGGCGGGGTCACGGTCAGCGACCTGGATTGGTGCCCACGCCCATTGCCAGACGCTGATGCCTGGCGTGCGGGTGAACTGGATCTTCGCGCGGGTGCCTTCGACGGCAACGCGCGCCCAGGATTCCGCGAGCCGGGCTTTATCCACGCGGTTAGACCGTAGCAGTTCGGCAAGGACGGCGACCGTGTCGTAGCCTTCGAAGGCAACGAAGGAAGGCGCTTCGCCCAGACGTTCGCGAAGAGCGGCCTTTACGCGCTGGCCTAGCGGGGGGAGCCGCTTGGGCAGGTAGCGCAGGAACGGGATCGCGGCGCCGTCCGCGCCCAGCATCCTCGCCCACTCGCCGAACTCCGGTTGCCCGGCGGGTGCACCGATCAACACCTCCGCGAGGCGGTCATCACTCCGCAACGACCTGACGATCGCTGTCGCCGGTTCCGGATAGCCGACCAGAAGAACCAGGGCCGTCGCGCGGTCCTGCACAAGTTTGTCGCATAGCGACTCCTTGCTTAGCGCCAGGTCGAGTTGGGTGACGGTGCCGCCGCGGGGCACAAGGTAGTCGCGCAGAATTCGGGTTCCAGATGCCCAGTAGACACCGGCTTCGGCTGCCACGGCGACACGGCTATGGCCGGCGCCGAGGAGGAACTCTGCGTAGATCTGCCAGCCGTGAGACTGCGCCGGCGCAAGGCGCGCGACCCAGTTCGTCGGCTGGTCGGTGAGCGCATCGAGCACCGCGGAGGAACAGAGAAAAGGCAGCGCGAGAGCGTCGGCCCTTGCGGCGACGGCGCGAGCGACCACGCTGTGATACTCCCCAGCCAGCGCGACGACGCCCAGACCCGCCAGTTCATCGACGGCCGCGACCGCTCTTTGTGGGTCAGCCGCGGTATCCCGAACGATCAGTTCGAGCGGCTTTCCGGCGATTCCGCCGGCGTCGTTGATTTCGCGAGCTGCCAGCTCGAGGCCGGCGAGCAGGTGCCGCCCTGCCTCGACCCAGCCCGGGCGGGTGAGCGGGACGAGAGCGCCGATCCGGACCGCCGATCCGCCGATCCGGTCCGCTTGAGGCAGCGTTGTCGTGGTAGTCATGCGTCGATTCCTCCCGCAGCGTGCTGGCGATCGTTGGTCGAACGATCAGCCAGCCTTCAATAAGGCCTCTGCCCCGACACCAGCCTGGCCAAAGCTGCGCGAACGGCGTTCAGGCAGTTGGTCACGCGTGATCACTCGGCCTGCAGCGGAACAGGGTGCCGCGGGCCGACGTCGCCTCTGGTATCATCGCCGCAATACCGGTCGCGATGAGATTTGCACAACCGCTTACAATGATCGGCAGCGTGTAACTGTGGCTAAAATCGAATAGGTACCCAGCCGCGCTAGGACCGATTAGCGTCCCCAAGGCCACGCTTGTGTAGAGAACGCCGATGATGCCACTGACATGGCGTCCGCCAAAGTAATCCATCACCACGGCCGGTAGCACGGCGACCCAGCCACCATAGAACACGCCATACGTGAATGCGAAGGCGGCGAGTGCCCAGAAGCCGCTGGCGCATACCCAAAGCACGAACGAGAGCCCCATGCCGGCGAACATCGCGGGGAGCGCGGCGCCGCGACCCATCCTATCCATTAGCCCGCCTAGAAAGAAGCGCCCGGCAGTGCTGCCGATGCCAATGACACCCAATAACAGGACGGAGTTTGATTTGGTCACGCCGTGATCGATCGCGTACGGAACAAGATGCACGAACGGCACGAACACGCCGAAGGCGGCGATCAGGCAGGCGATGTAGAGCAAGACGAAGCGCCGCGACCCGACAGCCCCCCTCACGCTCATTCCGTCAGCATCGGCTACCGCGTCTGCCGGCGGGAGTGGATCGCCGTCGGGACCCAGGCTGCGGTTCCCAGGACCGTTTTCAATCAACAGTGCGCTACCGGTCCCCACAACTGCCGCAAGACCGGCAACGATGAGATAGGCTTCGCGCCATCCCACCGTCGCGATGAGATGCGAGGCAAGAGGTGGCATCACGAGAGTGCCGACGCCGATCCCGCTCACCGCCAGGCCGGACGCGAGCCCGCGGTGCCTGGAGAACCATCGCTGAACCGCGCCGACCACCGGGACGTAGGAGAAGCCGACGCCAAGTCCCACGCCCAGGCCATAAGCGGCATACACTTCGGTGATGTTGCGCGCGACGCTTGCCATCGCCAAGCCGAGCGCGGTCAGGAGCATCCCGATCACCGCCAGACGACGCGAGCCCCAACGGTCAGCCATTGGGCCGCTCACTACGCCGAGGCTGAAATAGAGAAAGCCTGCGAGGGAGAAGACGAGAGACACCGAGCCGCGCGACGCCGCGAAATCCCGTTGCAGCGATTCCACGAAGGCGCTGAACGTATACGCGCTCCCGAAGCCCGCGAACGTGACGCCGAACGCGCCTGCGACGACGAACCAGCCGTAGAAGACGCGTGGCTTAGCCAGGGCGAGCTTACCGTTCGTCATCGACATTGGCGTTGTAGCGAAAATCGTGGGTAGGGTTAGCGCCGGGATGACGGTGGTGCCAGGGCGTGACGCTCTGGAACCCCGCGCCAGCGCGAACGAGCGTCGCCTCGCCAAGAGCGGAAGCGATGAGCTGGAACGCGATCGGTAAGCCCGCGTCGTTGAAGCCACCGGGCAAAGTGATCGTCGGGCTGCCGGTCATGTTGAATGGGCAGGTATACCGCTGCAGTTTCGCGATCAGTTCGGGTTGCGTCCCCATTTCGCCGATCATGGCCAACGTTGGCGGCGAGAATGGATGCACCGGCGTCAGCAGCAGATCGACCGTTCTGAACAACCCGGCGACCTCGCCACAGAAGTCCAGGCGCCGCAGCAGCACCTTCTGATAATCGAGGCCGGACAATGCACGCCCCGCTTCGACCACGGAAGCGAGTACGGAGCCATATTCGTCCTTGCGCGAAGGATAGGTGGGTTCGTGCGCCACCGCCGTCTCCACCGCGCAATTTGGAGCCCAGTCGGCGACGATTTGTTTGACATCGGGAACGCGCACCTCGGCGATGACAGCGCCGAGGTTCCGGAAGGTCGCGATGGCTTCCGATAGCACCGTTCGCGTCTTCTCATCAACGTCGTCGCTGTTCCACGCGGCATCGACACCGATCCGCAGGCCCCGAACACTTCTTGCGGCAAAGGCAACATAGTCGGGGACCGGCTCCAGCAACGCGGTCGGATCGAGTGGATCGCTTCCCGCGATGGCGGCCAGCATGATGCCCGCGTCGACGGCACTGCGCGCGATCGTTCCGACATGGTCCAGTGTCGCCGCCAGCTCGAACGCGCCGTGGCGGCTGACGCGCCCCCAGGTCGGCTTCAGCCCTGTCGTACCAGTCGCGGCGGCAGGCCACCGGATGGACCCTCCGGTGTCGGAGGCAAGCGCTCCGTAGCAAAGACCCGCGGCTGTCGCGACACCGGGTCCACTGGACGATATCCCCGGCCAATAAGCGGCGTCCCACGGGTTCGTTGGCGCCGTGACGGATGGATGGTAATCGGAGTAGGCGCCTTCCGTCATCTGAAGTTTGCCGAGCACGATTGCTCCGGCCTCTCGAAGGCGACGCACCGCTGTTGCGTCCTGGGCTGGGCGGAAATCCTTGTAGATCGCCATGCCGGCCGCGGTCGGAACATCCGCGGTCCAGAACAAGTCCTTCACAGCGATGGGAACGCCGTGCAGCGGCCCGCGATAGTTGCCTGCGGCGATCTCCACCTCGGCCGCCTCCGCCGCCGCCATTGCAGCATCTGCCATCACCAGCGCGTAGCTGCGCAGTTCGCCGTCCAACGTGCCGATTCGATCGAGCTGCGCTCGCGTTACCTCCACTGGCGATAGTTCCCCAGTCCGTAGCAGCGCCGCCAACTCGGTGAGCTCGAGATAATGGAGTTCCTCGGTCATCGCGGACGTCATTTGATCTGCCCTGAGAGAACCTTCGCGACGTAGCGGGCGATCGCTTCGCCGACCTCCTCCGGCGCCTCCTCCTGTAGGAAGTGTGCGCCCTTGAGCGTGATCTCCTGCTGATTCGGCCAGCTGCGGCAGAATTCGCGCTGCGCGCCGATCAGGAAGCCGCCAGGCTCCGCGTCGATGAAGAATTTCGGGATCGGATTGGTGGCCATCCACTTTGCGTAGGATTCCACGATCGCCACCACATCGGCAGGCTCACCCGCGATCGGCAATTCGCGCGACCAGGTCAGCATCGGACGGCGCGATTCCCCAGGATTGCGGTAATGCCGCCGATAAACATCGATCGCTTCATCCGGAATGCTCCGCAGCGGCAAGAGATATTCGATGAAGAGGTTCTTCTGGAGAATCATGTCTTCCCCAGCGGGGGAACGCTGTCCCTGAAAGAAGCCGCGCGTCACCTCGGGCCACTCATCCCAGGACGCGAACGGCCGAACGATACCTTCCATGTAGACTATCGCCTTCACGCGCTCGGGATAGCGCTGGGCCCAATGGAAGCCGAGCGCCGAGCCCCAGTCGTGGACTACGAGGATGATGTTTTCTCTGAGGTTCAACGCTTCGAACCAAGCGTCAAGGTAGCGCTGGTGATCAAGGAACCTGTAATTGCCGTCAGGCGCCGGCCCCGAGTTTCCCATGCCGACATAGTCCGGCGCCAGACAGCGCCCGAACGGCAGCAGATGAGGAATGATGTCGCGCCACAGATAGGATGGCGTTGGGTTACCATGAAGAAAGACGATGGGCTCGCCTTCACCGGCATCGACATACGCCATGTCGGCGTCGAGCACCTGGATGCGTTTCCGATATGACGGATCCTCAGTCGAGATCTTGGGTTTCGCCATAACCTGGCCCCTTCGCGTGAGGATCGGCGGGAGATGCCGCCATCGATCGTTCGGTGGGCGTGGCAACCTCCGTTCGACACTAGCTATTCCTATTAACTGGTGTTCGTTGCGTCAACCAGCAAAGCGCTTATACTGGTGTCTTATGAGGCTATCTGACAAATTCCTGGTTCCGGCCGAAATTGCTCTCCTCTACGATTTCGTTAACTCGCTTGATCTGCGCGACTACGTCGAGGGCGGCGCAGTTCACGTCGCGAGCGACGAGCTATCGACCATTTCAGGATTGGAAGGCTGGCTGCGCGGCCGGGGACTTTTGAACGATGACACCCGGCTCGGAGCGCCGGATCACGGCAACGCCTTGGGACTGCGGAGGGCTATTAGACTATTTCTGGCGCTTGATCCGGCCACGCGGGGCGACGATGCCGAGGCGGGGGCGATGTTCGCCGCTGCCGCCACCGGCTTTCCGATGATCTTTTCCATGTCCGGATCTGGCGAGATCGCGCTACGACCTGCGCCGGGCGCCTCAGCGCTAGGTTATGCGCTGGCGGAACTACATCTACTCTCGCAGTCGGCGCGACTGGATCGCCTGAAGATGTGCGCTTCGGACGAGTGCGGCTGGGTGTTCTTCGACCGCTCCAAGCCGGGCAATCGTCGTTGGTGCTCCTCAACTCGCTGCGGCAACCGGCACAAGACTCGCGCCTATCGCGACCGAAAGCGGCACGACGCTCCGTCACCATAGCGTTTCCCACGGTCCCGGGGCCGATCGGTCAAGGTCTCTGCCGGCTGAAGCAACATTACAAGGTCCATTCCCCGCCGTTACCAAGTGTCAACGTAACGCAACCCCGCAATGAGTCACGCAAGCGGCCCGGTTGCGTCGCCCGAGGCAAACATGAGGTGGGATTGGCTAGAACGTCGAGCGCGCACTTCAGTCGTCCGTGCGGACAACCGGCTTCAGGAAGCCAGAAACGGCGAGCCCGGGGCTGCTGCACGACGCGTGAATGGGGGCCTCACCGCGCCGCTCGCCCGGTCCAGCGACATCCCAGGCCGTCCTATTCCGCTCGCGCGCGGTCGTCGCCAAGGCTGCTATCTACGGCCGTCAACCATCTGGCAGGCAATGCCTCGCGCAACGCCGCCGCCGCGATTGCGGCGAGATGACCTGCTGTCGCGCCGACCTCCCGTCCTCGAAGTAGCGCCAGGTTCAAGGACGGCAGTTCTGGCAGACCGGACGCAGCCGCATCGAGCGCTCGCACCGATTCAGGATGTCCAACCGGTGTGCGCAACGCGATTCCCAATCCGGCACCCGTCGCTGCCCAGAGGCCGCCGAGGCTCGGACTGACGAAGGCGATCCTCCAGGGGAGCCCGGCCTGATCGAGTGCCTCGCAAGCCATGGTCCGCAGCAGACACGGCGCTTCGAGCGCGACGAGGGGAACGGGCTCGCCCGAACTTGCCTGCCACACGGTCTGGCCATGGGCGCGTGCCGCACCCAACCAGCATAGCGGCACGGCCGCGATCCGCTCCCCGCCGGTCGACCCAAGCCCATCGTCCCACACCAGCGCCAGATCGAGCTGCGCGGCCGCGATCTTGCTGGTCAGCTCGCTGTTGCGGGCGATCCGCCCTTCGATCCGAACCTTGGGGTGCGCCCGTGCGAATCGGCCGAGGACCCCGGGGAGGATCTTCTCGCCGAAATCCTCCGGCAGGCCGAAGCGTACCCAGCCTTCCAGCGCGACCTCACGCACCGCGCCGGCCGCCTCGTCGTTGAGTTCCAGCAGGCGCCGGGCGTAGGGCAGCAAAGTCTCGCCCCCATCGGTCAGCGACAGGCCGCGTCCGGACTTGCGCACCAGCACTACGCCCGCCTGACCCTCGAGCTTCCTGAGATGGGCGCTGACCGCCGAGCTCGACCGCCCCAATCGGCCCGCCGCCGCCGCGAACGACCCGGCGTCCACGCCGAGGACGAAACTGCGAAGCGCGTCCATATCGAGATTGACGAGGCGCATGAACCATCCCGATTTTCGGGACCTACTGTTCCGAATAATCTAATTTTCCGCACGATGCTGTAGATGCATTACGTTCCTGTCAACAATTACCGCGGACGCGCATGATGCCCTTTACCCGCATATCTCTGATCGCCGGGAAGCCCGTCGGTTACGTCGCTGCCATCGTGGACAGCCTCGACCGCGCCCTTGTCGAGTGCTTTGATGTTCCGCCGAACGATCGCTTCACCGCGATCCATCAGCATCAGCCGGGAGAGCTGATCTTCGACCGGGATTATGGCGGCGGTCCGAGATCGGAGGACTATGTCCTGTTCCACATCACCACCGGAAAGACCCGGAAGCCGAACACAACGGCGCGGTTCTTCCGCAGGCTCGTCGAATGCCTCGCCGAGACGCCTGGCATGCGCCCCGAGGACGTTATGATCGTCATTGCCAACTCGACCGCCGACGATTGGTCGTTCGCCAACGGCAGGGCAGCCGTATGACCGCGCAGATTGTTGCAGAGGCGGGCTACCCGGCGGTCATGACGATCCGGCGCGCCGGGAGCGGCGTGCGAGCTGGACCGGACGGGGTCGCAAATGGTCCTTTCACTGCCCAGACGTTGCTCTCCGGTTGCGCTGAAGGTGAGATGACCGCGGTGCGCGCGTCCTTCGACCCCGGTGTCGCTACGCACTGGCACAGCCATCCGCGCGGCCAACTGCTGTTCGTGCTAGGCGGCGTCGGCCTGGTCCAGTCAGACGGCGGCGATGTCGCCGAGGTGCGCGAAGGCGATTGTGTTTGGTTCGCGGCCGACGAGCGCCATTGGCACGGCGCAGGCGAACACGGCCGGTTCGACTACATCAGTCTGCAAGCTATCAAAAATGGAACCGCTGTACATTGGTATGAACCGGTGTCTGATGCGGGAGCGGTCCATCGCCATTGGGGACGGGTGTCGAGGAACGGTTGATAGCCGACAATATTCACCCTGCGGTTCAAGCCGCACTAAAACATCAACTGTCTCAAGGGAGGGTCTTCAATGCCCCAGCCGTTGCCCGCACCCAGACGCGGCTTGATCGTGATTGACGTTCAGAATGAGTATTTCGATGGCGCACTGCCCATCGGCTATCCCAGCGTCGAGGTATCACTCCCCAACATTATCGAATCGATCCGGATCGCCCGACTGGCGGACGTGCCGATCGCCATCGTACGGCACGTCAATCCGGCTGACGCGGCGGCATTTGCGCAGGGAAGCCGCGGCGCGGCGCTCCATTCTTCTATTTCTGTACAGTCGAATGACCATGTGATCGGAAAGACGAAGCCAAGTGTCTTTACCGGCACCGATTTTGCAGAATGGATCGAGGCGCACCGACTAAACGCACTGACGATCGTCGGCTACATGACGCAGAATTGCATCGTGGCGACGACGCTCGAGGCCGCGCATCGCGGATACATGGTCGAGATTTTGTCAGATGCGAGCGGCGCGTTAGGTTATGCGAACGCTGCCGGAGCGGCGACCGCCGAGGAGATGCATCGCGTTCTTACGGTGATCTTTCACGCGAATTTCGGTGCGGTGGCCTCGACAGCTGAGTGGATCGATGCCGTCTCGCGCCGTGCTGCGCTCCCGCGCGGCAGCTTGCTCGCTTCTGCCCAGCTCGAACAGGGCCGGTCAGGGGGGCGCTTGGACGGCGCGTAGCAAGTTGACGCCCGCCTTTCTCCGACAAGGACAGAGAACGCGGCCGAGGCGCTGCTCATTGGAGGGACGTCGACTCCCGGGCAGGCATGCGTTCGGCGGCCAACAGTGTCATTGATAGCGCGATGGCCAGACCGCTGGCGGCAACGCCGAGACCAAACCACCCATATCGTTCGACGACGAGGCTGCCGAGCGGTGGGCCGACCAGCGCCCCTGCCGCACCGAACTGTGTCAGCAGGCCCATGGCGGCGGCAAGGCGTGGGTCTCCCGGGCTTCGGCTGCCAGCGAGATCGGGGATGCGGGTGAAAAGGGACGTGCGCGCTACGCCGCTCAGCACAACCGCCAGGATGGCGACTGCTCCGCTAAGCCACAGCCCGCTTACCGAGCGTTTGGTGGTTATGAAGATGGCTGGCATCAGCACCGCGGCCAGTAGCAGGGCGGGGACAGCCAGCGTGCCGAGACGGTATGACGACGTCCTGCCGATGACGCGCATCGCGATCAGCGCTCCCGGCAAGGTGGCGAAGGAGACCGCGCCGGCAATGGTGCCGGCCACGACGATCGATGCGCCGAATTGCTCGGTCAGGAAGGTCGGCAACAACATCGTCACGCCGCACATGAACGTCGTGTAGAGTCCGAACCCGAATGTCAGCAACCAGGCGCCCGTCGCCGGCAGGGCGAACTGCCTGGAGCTTGCTTCAGGCAAGTTCAGGCGCCCAGCCGCTACGAGGCCAGTGGCGGACAGCGCGATCCAGATTGCCAGCGCGGAACTCGGGCCTGCCAATCCCGCGGTCACACCTGTGACGACGCTTCCTAGCCCGATGCCGACGGGCAGGAACGTGCTCCATAGCGCCATCGCCTTGGCGCGCGCCTGGGCACTCTGAGCCGTCGCCGCGATCAAGGTCGGCGCTGCGGTGACGACCATCGCATATCCTAGTCCTTCGACGGCCCGGGCCGTGAAGAGCATCGCGGCGGTGGATGCCAGCACCTCGCCGGCGCCTGCGGCAGTGAGTATCGCCAGGCCCGCAACCAGGAAGCGGCGGCCACCGACCCACCCAAGCGCCAGGCCGGTGACGAAGCCAAACAGCGCGCCACCTATCTCGAGGAGCGAAATCAGGAGGCTTGCCTCCGGAAGCGTTAGGCCGAAGGCCTGACGCAGCACCGGCGCGAGCGTGGAGAACTTTGCGAGCTGCGCGGCCGCCAGCACGCCCATGAGCCACAGCGCGACGATTCGTGCCTTCGTTTTGTCCATCGCCGGTGGTTAGTTGCGGCGTGGGGCCCTGCCCACGCAAAAGTTATGCGTGTCAGCCGATCGCGGTGGTCAGCCGGCCCACGCGGCCATCGGCGAGCGGAATGCTCTCCCAGCGCATCCGACCGGGCCGGATCACGATGACGTCGCTGCCGTTCGGGCCCGTCGTGAACGAATGGCTCTGGAAGGGGGCATCATGCCATCCGGTCTCGAGCAGTGCCGCTTCCGCATCGATGATTTCCGGGCTCGCGAACCGCCAGAGCGAGGTGCCGATGAAGGCGGCCACGTCGGTCCGCCATGCATGCGCACGAGGCGGCGACACGGCCAGAAGTTTGTGGGTCGCGTCACAGATGAGATGAACGGTCGCAGTCGACGTGAGGATCAATCGCCTCAGCGCCGCGTCGCTGCCGCTGTTTGCATGGGCTGAGATCATCGCCGCGATTCGCTCGTGATGGCAGGGCGCCGGCGTGATCGCCTCGCTTTCCCATCGCGAGACGCTGCCCTGTGACACGTTCAGGAGCTCTGCGGCATGCCCTTGCTTGATTCCGTTCAGCCGACGGAAGCGTCGGAGGGCACGGCCAATGGGGAGGGCGGTCGGCATACGGGAAGATACCATATCAGCCGCAGCTGAGGTAGCCGACCTGCAGCATGATGCGAAAGCCCGCGAATGGCCGATTGCCTCCGCTCCCCGCATCTGCGTGCGCGATCGAACGCTAAAGATTTCGACAGCCGCTCCGCCCGCTTTGGCTCATCTGCTGGCGAAGCATTTCAGGGGCCAACGACAATGAATCGTAGAAATTTCTTCGGCCTGAGCGCCGGCGCGCTCGCATGCGCGGCGCTCGCCCGGCCAGCTCTGGCTGAGCGCAGCATCGATCGTTTCCGGGTGCCGGAATGGGGACTGAACCGCCGATTCCTCCGCAACGGCTTCGGCAGGATCGCCTATGTCGATGAGGGGGGCGGCGACCCTGCCCTCTTTCTGCATGGCTTCCCGCTCAGCGGATTCCAGTGGCGCGCCTCGGTGGAGCAGCTGGGGTTGTTCTACCGCTGCATCGTTCCGGACTTCATGGGCCTCGGGGCGACAGAGGCGGCGGAGGGTCAGGACCTGGCCGCGCCTGCGCAGATGGCAATGCTTGTGGCACTGCTGGATGCCCTGAAGGTGAACCGGGTGCATGTCGTCGCCAGCGACAGCGGCGGCGCGGTCGCGCAGCTGCTCGTCGCGCATCATCCCGAGCGCGTCCGCACGCTTTTGCTCACCAATTGCGACACCGAGCGGCAGAGCCCACCGCCGGCGATGCGACCGGTTATCGATCTCGCCCGAAAGGGCCTCTACGTGAAGCAGTGGCTCGAGCCGTGGTATGAGTCTCGCGACCATGCACGCGCCCCCGACCAGTTCGGCGGCATGTGCTATGCGGACCCACGCAATCCGACCGATGAGGCTATCGAGATGTATTTCGGTCCGCTTCTGTCCAGCCCGGAGCGTGCCAGGCAGGTCGAGGAGTTGGCGATCGCCCAGAGCCGCAACGTGCTGACTGGCATCGGGCCGGCGTTGAAGCGTTCGCTCATACCGACCCGGATCGTCTGGGGCTCTGCGGACACGATCTTCGAGCCTGCCAATGCCGACTTCCTCGATCAGAGCTTCGGCAACTCGCGCGGCGTGCGGCGGCTCGAGAAGAGCAAGCTGTTCTGGCCGGAGGAGTGCCCGGACGTGATCGCAGAGGAAGCGAATGCACTGTGGCGCCAAGCCGGCGCCTGACCCGACGACAGGAGCTACCATGCTGAATCTCATCTCACGGTCTCGCCGGCGCGGCCTCGGGGCCTGCCTCTCTGTGGTCACCGCCATGAGCGCACTGTCGCCTGCCACGGCGTCGGATCATCTGGATTCGCCGTCGGTGATCGCCGACCCTCGCGCCGACATCGGTGATCTCTTTGCGTGGATGGCGCCCGATGGCCGCCATCTCAATCTGGCGATGACCATCGTGGGTCACGCGTTTTCCGACAAGATCGCCTACACGTTCCACATCGACAGTGGGCGCCGCTTTGGACGGACCGTCTCGTCCATCGAGCTCACCTGCCGCTTCGCGAACGCGACGTCTGCGGATTGCAGCCTGGGCAGCGTCGATCGCGTGCGGGGCGATGCCAGTCGTTCAGAGGGATTGGTCAGCGCCCGCGCCCGCTTTCGGCTCTTCGCCGGTCTGCGTGACGACCCGTTCTTCAACAACGTCCGGGGCACCCGCGCGATGTACGACATCGCCGGGAAGGCGCTCGCCGGTACCGCCCGCTCAGACGCCGCCGGTTGCCCCGTTTTCAGTGCCGGGCAGGCAACGGACATCGGTCAGGCGTGGCGTCACACCGACGGCGGCCCGGCGACCAACTTCCTCCGCGGGTGGACGCCGGATTCCATCGTCGCGTCGATCGACGTCGCCAGCGTCACGAAGGGGGGCGCGTTCATCGCCGTGTGGGCATCGACCACCGGCCCAAAGGGACAGATCGATCGTGCGGCCCGTCCCCTGACCGGAAATGCCCTGCTCGTCACCTTGGGTTCGGATGAGACCCGCGACGCGCTGAAGGAGCGCTACAATCACGCGCGCCCCGACACCGCGAAGCCGTTCGTCGCGGAGATCGCGAAGGGCGTCGCACTCTACGACGGGCTCGATGGGCGCTGCGGAGACAGCATGCTGATCGACCGAAAGGCGCCACCAGCACGCCGCTACTGGCCGTTGGCCAGACTGCTCGCTGACGACCGAATCTGGGTAAACAGCCGTTCGACGACCTGCACCCAGCTCTTCGCGGTCGAGCGGGCGGCGCTCAATGGCGAGCGGGACCTGGCCGGCGATTGCGGGGGCCGCACCGTCAACTACGACGCCGTAAACGTCTATCGCTCCCTGCTTGCCAACGGCACCACGAGCGGCATCGACGACGGCGTGCATGTCGACGAGAAGGTGCATTCCGCCTCGGCCTTCCCGTTTCTTGCGGCGCCGGACCCGGTGCCCGCGACGCGATGACGGAAAGGCGAGCGCACCGCGCGATAACGGCGTTCGTGCTCCTGATCGCCGCTGCTCCGGCGTCGGCCCACACGGGAACCGGCCTCGCCGGCGGATTCGCTTCCGGGTTCGCGCATCCGCTGAGCGGATGGGATCACCTTCTCGCGATGGTCGCGGTTGGACTATGGGGCGCCTTTCTCGGTCGCCCGCTCATCTACCTCCTGCCCGTGACCTTTCCATTGATGATGGTCGTCGGGGCGGTCCTGGGGATGTTCGGCCTACCCATGCCGCCGGTCGAAATCGGAATAGCCCTGTCCGTGTTCGTACTGGGCGGCTGCATTGCGGCTGCCTGGCGTGCGCCGACCTGGGGTGCGGTCGTCATCGTAGCTACGTTCGCCCTCTTTCACGGCTATGCGCACGGTCGGGAGCTACCGTCCGCCGCCGATCCTATCGGCTACAGCACTGGCTTCGTCCTCGCGACGGGACTGCTCCACGTCGCGGGTATCGGCATTGGCCTTCTGGCTGACCGTCGTGGCGGCGCGACCGTCATCAGGGCGTCCGGCGCGGCGATCGCGGCGACGGGCGTCCTGTTTCTGTCACGGGTGCTTTCGGGATGAGGGATACGCTGCTCGCGACTGCGCTGCTCGGCGCCAGCGCCGGTCTCTCTGCAGGGCTCTCGCCCGTGGGCTCGATCAGGCTTTGCCTGCTCGCGCTGGCCACGAGCGCCGCGACTGCGATTTGCCTGCACGGCGTCGCGACGGATCGCATGCTGATCCCAGGGTGGACCGCCATTGCGATCGGTGCGGGGACGACTTGGCTACCCGCGCGGATCCGCAGGCCTGCGCTCATGCCGTTGCTCGCCGGTCTGTGCGGCGCGATAGCGGGATCGCTCCCGTCAAACTCGACCACCACATCGATCATGATCTTCGCGCTTGGGCTGACCCTGGCGACGACGGCCAGCGCGATGCTTTTCGCCAGAGGCTGGCTTCTGCCGACCCGCGTCGTCGCAAGCTGGCTCGTCGCGATCGCCGCGTTGAACGTGACGTTGACGGTGCTGCCCGTCACACCCGGCTACATGCCCGACCATCTGGATTAACCATGATCGCACGAATTTTCGCTTTGGGCGTATTGTGTTTGGCGACGGCCGCGGATGCGCACGATTTCTGGCTCCAGCCGGCACGCTGGCGAGCGGGCCCAGGCGAGCCGATCGGACTGACCCTGCAGGTTGGCCATGGCGCCTATCGGCAGCGGTCCCCAGTTCCGAGCAGTCGTGTCATCCGCTTCGAGGCGATCGCCCCCGACGGTCGGCGTATCGACCTGCGAAACGGCCTGCACATCGGCGGGTCATCGGAGGACGCCGCGATCGCGTTTGGTAAGCCAGGCACCTATTCCATCGTGCTCGAGACGGACAACCGGGCAGAGAGCCACCTGCCCGCGATCCGGTTCAACGACTATCTCAGGGTCGAGGGCCTCACGCCGGCCATAGCGCTTCGCGCACGCGCCGGGAAAAGCGATGCCGACGGGGCGGAGAACTACAGCCGTCACGCCCGGACGATCGTCCAGATAGGGCCCCTCGACCCAAGGGGCCAGGGCCAGATAGTTCGTCCGGCCGGCCTGGCGTTGGAGATCGTTCCCGAAGTCAGTCCGCTGGCGGCCGCGCGTGGCGGGGCATTGCCGGTCCGGATCTATTACCGTGGAAGACCACTCGCCGGTGCGCTGGTGAAGCTCAACGACCTCGCGCACGACGCCCAGCCGATCGAGATGCACCGTAGCGACGCACAAGGTCGCACCGTATTCGCGATGCCCGGCAAGGGAAGCTGGCAGTTGAACGTCATCTGGACCCGGCCGCAGCCAAGGTCCAGCCTGACCGATTTCGACACGAGCTTTTCGAGCCTCAGCTTCGGACTCGTGAATTGAGGCGGACTTGTTCATTACCACATCCTATGGTGACACGATGACCGACGAAGCCAAAGTCGAGGCCTTTCGCGCGCTCCATGAGAGCGGCCGTCCTCTTGTCCTCTTCAACGTATGGGATGTCGGTAGCGCCCGGTCCGTCGAGAAGGCCGGTGCCTTGGCGCTTGCCACAGGCAGCTGGTCGGTCGCCGATGCCAATGGCTTCGCCGACGGCGAGATGGTTCCGATCGCGCTCGTCCTCGACAACGCGCGCCGCATCGCCGCCGCGACCGGACTGCCGGTGTCGCTCGACATCGAGAGCGGGTACGGCGCGTCGGCCGGTGACGTGGCGGACACGATCGCCCGCGTCGTCGCGACGGGTGTGGTCGGATGCAACATGGAGGACAGCTTCCCCGTCGACGGCGCGATGCGGCCGATGGCCATGCAGTTCGAGCGCCTGACGGCGGCGCGTGGTGCGGCGGATGCGGTTTGTCCCGGCTTTTTCATCAATGCGCGCACCGACGTCTTCTTCCAGGCGGGGGCGCGGACGGATCAGGAAGCGGCGGTCCGCGAGGCGATAGCGCGCGCGCATGCCTATGCCGCGGCGGGAGCCGACGGCATCTTCGTTCCGGGATTGATCGACGAGGCACTGATTGCGCGCGTGTGCGAAGCGTCGCCGCTGCCGGTCAATGTGATGATCGGCGATACCTCTCCCACGCCTGGAAAGCTCGCAGCGGCGGGGGTCGCGCGCATCAGTCATGGGCCTGGGCCCTATCTGGCGGCCATGCAGGCCTTGGAGACGGCCGCCGCCCTCGCTCTGGCAGTCGGTCCGTGAGCCGAGGCCCCGAGACCAATGAACTTTGCGTGACCCCGCTGCTCGAGACGACGACGCTCACGATCCGCGACGTGCGTTGCAGCGGCGATTGCCGCCACCGGTCGCCGAGCGAGTGTGCCACGTCGATGCACCTGGTGTTCCCGTACCGTGGCGCTTTCGTGCGACATGTCGGCGCCGCGGAGACCGTCGCCGAGGTCAATCAGCTCGTCTTCTTCAACGAGGACGAGGACTATGCGATCAGCCATCCCGTCGCCGGAGGCGACGCTTGCCTGTCCGTCGCCATCGATCCGGCGCTCCTGCGCGAACTCACGCCGCCGGATCAGCTGCAGAAGGGCGGCGCTGCCCGCTTCCACCATCCGCGCCGGGGGATCGACCCACGCGCCCAGGCGCTCGTGGCCCTGCTGCGCCATGGCTTGTCGCGTGGGGCGATGGAGACGCTGGAGGCCGAGACGCTCGCCCTGACTCTGATCCGGCGGTCGCTGGGCGAACGCACCTCGCATGCGCGCGCCACCAGCTACGGACGCGGGAAGCTGGTCAGCCGGACCAAGCTGCTGCTCGCCGCCAATCCGGGCCGGCGCTGGACATTGGCCGGGATCGCAGGCGAGATCGGCGTGTCGCCCGTCTATCTGACGCAGGTCTTCGCCCAGGCCGAAGGCGTACCGCTCTACCGCTACCAGATGCGCCTTCGCCTCGCCCGCGCTCTCGATCTTCTCGGCGATTGCCCCGACCTCACCATGCTGGCGCTCGACCTCGGCTTCTCCAGCCACAGCCACTTCACAGCCGCCTTCCGACAGCACTACGGCCGGTCGCCGGCCGACTTCCAGCGTGCTGTTCATCTGCGTTGAGCGGCCTCGGAATGGGGTTCGCCCCGCGGTGGAGGGGCGATTGGCCGCTCAGTGGTCCGCCATCGGCTTGCGTGCTTCGTCGATCAGCCAGTCCCGGAGGCGCCGGACAGCTGGCCGCTGGAGCGCCTCCCTCGTTGTCACCGCGTAGTACGCGAGGCGCGTCGGCCAGCCCAAGGTGAGGGCCCGCACCAATCTGCCGGATCGCAGGTCGTCTTCGGCATACACGTTCCGGACGAGTGCTAGCCCCTGCCCGGCGACCGCCGCCCTCACCATGAGATGGTCGTCCGAGAAGGCGGGGCCCTTGGCATTTAACGCGGGACTCACGTCGTGCGCCTCGAACCACAGCCGCCAGTCGTGGCGGTCGATGTCGTGAAGAAGGGGGTAGGAGAGGCAGTCTGCGGGCGACCGTATCGGCATCCCGGCGCGCAGGAGGGCTGGGCTCGCGACCACGATAAGCTCGGGCGACAGGAGCCACGCGACCTCAAGGCCCGGATAGTTCCCGAGACCGTGCCGGATCGCCAGATCGACGGGCTCTCGCCGGAGATCGACGAGGCGAGGGTCGGTTTCGACGGCGATTTCGATTTCCGGATCGCGAGCGGCGAACTCCCCGAGCCGCGGCACCAGCCAGCTCGCCGCGAAGGAGGCCATGACGCTGACGACGACGCGGGGCGACGAGCGGGCAGACAGCCTCCGGTCGACGCTTTCGATCAGTTCGAATGGCGCATTTAGCTCCGCGAACATTGCGGCCCCTGCGGGATTCAGCTCGACGCCCGCATGGTTCCGGACGAAGAGGCGGCGACCGACCCTTTCCTCCAGGAGGCCGATGCGCTGGCTGACCGCCCCCGGCGTGACTCCCAGACTAAGAGCCGCCGCCTTCATGCGTCCGGCCCGCGCAACCTCAACGAACGTGTGCAGAAGTGTGAACTGGGCGGACATGGAGATGGTTTAGCACAGCTAAACTAACTGCCACCATCCATCGTTTGTCCTGGCCGGTCGAATCCAAGATCTGCTTGGGCGAAGGGAGCGGTTCATGAGGCAGGCGGTATCGGACGCACAGCGATCGCGGGATTGGCCTGTGGTGGCCGTCGGTTTTCTTGCTCTGGCGATCGCGTTCTCGGCGAGGGCTACCCTGGGCCTGGTGGCGCCGGTATGGACCGCCGAACTAGGCTGGTCGCGCGGCTTCGTGTCTGGCGCGGCGGCGACCGCGCTGCTGGTCATGGCGGCGGTGGCTCCCTTCGCTGGCCGGCTGGTGGATCGCCACGGAATGCGCCTCACGATGGTCGCGGGCCTGACGCTGGTCGGCCTCGGCAGCCTGATGGTGGCGGGGACAAGCAGCAGGACCGTCTTCGTGATCGCCTTCAGCGGAATTTCCGCAGTGGGATTCGGCATCATCGCGACGCACGTGGTCTCCACGGCGGTGGCGCATCGGTTCGCCCGACGCCGCGGGCTGGCGACCGGCATTGCCACGTCGGGCGCAACCGGGGGCCAGTTCCTGATCGTTCCTCTGATTGCGACGGTGCTGGCGACGTGGAGTTGGCGTTGGAGCTTTCTGGCGCTAGGCGCCGGAGCGTTGGTGCTGGTGCCATTTCTATGGTGGACGCTCGGGCCGCCGGGCACGGCGCGGGCAGGGGATGCGAAGTCGGACTCGAACCTGTCGGCGGATATCGTGTTCGTGCTTCGCAAGCCCACCTTTCACATCCTCTTCTGGAGCTTCCTTCTCTGCGGTTTCACTACGACGGGAGTGATCGAGACACACTTCCTGCCGTACGCCTCGTTCTGCGGCTTTGGACCGGTCCCGAGTGCGACCGCCTACGGGCTACTGTCCGCGGTCAACATGGTGGGAATGATCGGCGCGGGCTGGCTTGCCGACCGCATGAACCGGGTCGTGCTGCTCGGAGGGATCTATCTGGTGAGGGGTCTGGCCTTCCTTATCCTGATGAACATGGGCGCGGATTTTGAGAGGCTGATTGTCTTCGCCGTCCTATTCGGGGCGGTCGACTATGCGACGGTGCCAGTTACCGCGAGCCTCGTCGCCAGTCATCTGGGACTGCGGGTGATGGGGCTGTCCATGGGAATGATCTCGGCGGGGCATGCTCTCGGCGCTGCCGCGGGAGCCTATATGGGCGGTTATCTCTTTGATCTGACGTTGAACTATCGCTGGCTCTGGCTAGGCTCGACCGCGCTCACGGTCTGCGCCGGCATCTTCGTCGCTTTTCTGAGAGACAAGCCCCCTTCATCGGCCGCCGAGGTGCGCATCGCTTCCGAGCCGGAGGACGTGCGGTAGCGCCGCGCCGGACATCTCGAGCGAGTCTGGGAATGTAGCCAACGGCCACGTCGCGTCAGCGGGCGCCCCTCCTGCGCGCCGGCCCTTGCCGCGTTCGCCCCCGACCCGCCGATGCTGCCACTAGGCGCAGGCCCCGCCCGCCGCTGCTGCCCTACGGTACGTTCCGCGAGCACCGATGTCGATCGCAAGCAGCGTGTCTGCGGTGACCGCCGGTGGAACGGACATGGAGTTCGCGCCCGCGCCGGCCCATAGCCGCACGGTCCGTGGAGCCGAGGCGACGGATCCTGGGAGGTCGCTAAAGATTTCGATAGCGTCCCGCAGACGTCGAGAAGATGCTCTTGGGTAGAGGAGATCGTGATGCAGGATAGCTGTGCAGCGTGTGACTCGCCGCTCGACGAGTCGCGGCGAACCGTTACCATCGGGGGCAAGACCGTCGAGGTCTGTTGCGACGAATGTGCGATAGCGCTGCGCGAGGCCAGATCGGCGATCGATCGCGAAGGCGCTTAGGATCAGGGCCCGCGATCCTCTCGTCAACGCACTCGATCGAGGCATGCGGTATGGGAGATCGCCTCATCCTCGTCGTTGAAAAGCACCGTCTCGATGCTGTTCCGCCCGAGGTGATCCCTGCAGTGCAGTGCAAGCGTGAGATGGCCAGTGTATACGGCTATCTTCTCCAGTCGAAAGTTCGGCATTCGTCGCATCGCCTCGCCCCAGTAGAGTCCCAGGTTGCTCCGACCCTTGACCACGCCGTCTTGGGCGTAGACCTTGGCGAGAGGCGAGCGCAGCTGAACATCGCTGGCATAGAGCGCAAGGAGGGCCTCGAGGTCCCGCTCGTTCCACGCCTCGATCCACCGGTCTGCCCAACGATCCGGAACCACCATCGTGCTACCCCTCAATGCATACCAGTCACCGCCGATCTGAGCTCTCAGGTAGACGTCAGTTCCGTGGGCGAGGCGCGGCAGAAAAGCCAGTCGTCGACGACGCGCAGCCCCGCCCTTTCGAACAGCTTGATCGCGTCCTCGTTGGATCGCTGCACGCGCCACTCGATCCGGGGCAGGCCATAGCTCGCCGCTTCGAGGGCCACGTGCCGCAGCAGGGCCGCTCCGATCCCCTTCCGTCGCGCGGCGTGTCGGACAAAGACGTCCTCGATGAAGGCCGTTCGCCGCGATTCGAAGGTCGAGAATCCGTGATACCAGGCACAGAATCCCAGCGGCGCCCCGTCGCGCTCGGCGAGCAGGAAGTTCGCGGTAGGTGAAGGGCGCGAAAGCTCGGTGGCCAGGAGGCCTTCGGTCGCGTGCAGCTCTCCCGACAGTCCCTCTTCGACTGCCAGTTCCTCGATAAGTTGCCGGAGAGACGCGGCGTCGCTGTGGGCGGCTGGACGCACGGTCCACCCACTCGCCTCCGAACTCAGCATGGGTGGCGCAGAACCATGCCCGACCGCGAGCCGGTCGCACGTTCCCCGGTCACCGCTAGAACGCCGTTGACGATCACGTCCTCGATCCCGACCGGCGGCGCGACGGGATGCTTCCAGTCCGAGCCCGCTGCCACCTTGGCGTAGTCGAATAGCACGAGGTCCGCGCGCAGCCCTTCGCGGAGCACGCCGCGATCCGCCAGCCCCATCCGTGCGGCGGGCCAGGACGTCATCTTGCGGACAGCCTCGGGAAGACTCAGCAGCCCACGGTCTCGGGCATAGAAGCCGAGGATGCGCGGAAAGGTGCCGTATGCCCGCGGGTGCGGAAGGCCGAGGGCGTCGACCTCGCCGAATTTCGCGGACGCGGCGGCGTCCGTGCCGATGCTGGTCCAGGGCTGCTTGAGCGCAAGGTCGATGTCGGCGTCGTCCATCATGAAGAACAGCGCCATCGCGCGCCTGGGCTGCGCTGCACCGGCGATGTCCCACGCGACGTCGGCGGGGTCTCGGCCCATCGCCTTGCCGATCGCGGCGAAGCTCTGTCCGTCGAATGCGTCGTATTTCGGGTCGAACGCGTTGGCGAGGACGACGTGGTCCCAGCCGCCCGAGGCCTCGACCAGATTCGACCAGTCGGCCTGAGAGCCTGCGGCGACCTCGCGTTTGAGCCGGGCGCGGACGGCCGGGTCCTTGAGCCGTTCCCAGCCTTTCGCCAGACCGTCGGCGAACACCCAGTTCGGAACGGTGATGTCGATCCCCGTCCCGCCAGCCGTATAGGGGTAGAGGTCCGCCGCGACGTCGACGCCGCGTTCGCGCGCTGCCGAAATCCTCGCGAGCGCCCGCGGCATCAGCTTCCCGGCCAGCGGCTTGTAGGCGGCCTTGAGATGGAAGATCTCGACCTTGACGCCGCCCTCCTCGCCGATCCGGATCGCCTCGTCGATTCCCGACAGCAGCTTCGCGCTCTCGTCCCGCATGTGCGTCGCGTAGAACCCGCCGCACTTCCCCGACACCTTCGCGAGCGCGATCAGGTCGTCCGTCGTCTGGAAGCTGTCGGGCGGATAGATCAAAGCGGTGGCGATCCCGAAGACACCTGCACGCATCGCCGTCGCGACTTCGCTCCGCATCGCGTCGAGCTGCACCGGGCTCGGATGCCCCGCGGCATCGCCCATCACCTTCACGCGTGCCTGGGCCGCACTGTAGTAGGTACCGAAATTGACGGCGATGCCCTGTCGCTCGAGCTGGGCGAAGTAGGCGGGGATCTTGGCGGCATCGACTGGCGTCCCACCTTCGCCTGCGATCAGGGTCGTAACGCCCATTCGCAGCTTGTTTTCGGCGCCGCCGCTCGTGAGCAGCACCTCGCCCGACTGGTCCATCATGTCGATGAAGCCTGGTGAGACGTACAGGCCGGTGGCGTCGATCTCCTTGGCGCCGGAACCCTTCACCTGGCCGATCTGAGCAATCCGGCCGTCCTTGATCGCGATGTCGGCCGCGACCCACGGGTTGCCGGCACCGTCCAGGACGCGACCATGGCGGATGACGATATCGAACTGCGGGGGCGCCGCCGCGCCGAGCAGCAGTAGCGCGGCGGCGGCGATCGATGCTCGTTTCATGGCTTTGGTCCGGCGGGTTGGAACAGCAGGTCCTGGTAGTCGTAGCTGAAATCGGCGAGCGGCGAGACCGCTTTCATCGTGACGCGGCTGACCTTGCCGTCCGCATCGAGGCTGAAGGTGACGTAGGCGGGTTCGAGCGACTTGTCGTCGAGCCGGGTGACGAAGGTGTCGTACTGCCAGTGCTCGAGCCGGCCCGACATGCGGGGCGTCGACTTGAAGTCGATTGTGAGCTGATCGCCGTTTCGGGCCACGGCGATATCGCCGTACCAGGGGTCGGTATAGGTCCCCGCGTAGCGCTCGAGCGGAAGTGACGGTCCGATCTTGGCCGGGGTGGCGGCGACTGCGCGCATCAGCTTCAGCGCCTCGGCGGCCCGATCGCTCTTGTAGCGGCCGAGCTTGGCGGGCCAGTCGTTCTTCGGCTGACCGAGATAGTGATCGAGCAGTTCGTACATCAGGCCGCGCACGACCTCGCCGTCCTCGCTGTTGACCTCGATCGAGAAGGCGACGTTCTTTTCCGGGATCAGCACCACCGCCGACAGGAAGCCGAACACGGCGCCCGCGTGCCAGACGATGCGCGCGCCGTGATAGTCCTGGACGTCCCAGCCCAGCGCATAGGTGTAGAACATCGGCTGCGTCGGCCGGAGATAGTCGGGCCGCGGCGCGATTGGCTGAAGCAGCACGGGCTTCCACATCTCCTCATGCGTGGCTTCGCTGAACAGTCTGCCGCCATTCGGCAGCCTTCCCCCGGCGAGCTGTAGGTTCAGCCATCTGGCCATGTCGCTGGCGCTGATGGCGAGCCCGCCAGCGGGGGCCGCGTTCCGGGCGAGATCGTCCGTTTCGCTAAGCGCCTCCTGCGTGCCTATGCCGCGCAACCCACCGTTCAGCCGGGCGTGCGGGAAGGCGCGGTTGGGAGTCGCGAAGCGGCGATCGTCATCGGTCGTCGACGTGAGCATGCCGGCGGGCTTGAGGACGTGCTCCCGCACGTAATCTTCCCAGGACTGTCCCGTTACCGCCTCGATGAGCTGTCCCGCGACCATGTAGAGGACATTGTCGTAGGCGTAGCCGCTGCGGAAGCTCGTTGCCGGCTTGATGAACCGCAGCCGGCGGACCGCCTCCGCGCGCGGGATGTTGCTGCGCGGCGCGAACAGCATGTCGCCGGCGCCGAGGCCCAGTCCGCTGCGATGCACCAGCAGGTCCCGGATGGTCATCTCGCGCGTGACCCAGGGATCATACATCTGGAAACCGGGAAGGCGGTCCGTGACCTTGTCGTCCCACGAGATCCTGCCCTCGTCGACCAACGTCGCGAGCGCCGCGACGGTGAAGGCCTTGCCGGTCGAGCCGGTCGGAAAGATCGTGTCGGCGTCCACCGGTTCGGGCGATCCGAGCCTGCGCACGCCCCAACCCTTGACGAGGGTTGGCTTGCCGTTCTCGACGATGGCGATCGCGATGCCGGGCACCCCGACGCGCTGCCGCAGCGCCTCGACGCGGGCGACGAAGCCCTTGGGCGGCGCTGCGAAGGTGGGTGACGCGAGAACGACGAGAGCAAGCAATGCTTTCTTCATGATGTCTCCAGGGGCTGGGCCGATCGCCGGAAGAGCCTGAACAGGCCGATCGTCATGAGCGGCAGGACGTAGACGGCGATCAGTGCGTAGGCGAGAAAGCGATATCCATCGGCGATGAGCGCCACGAGCCCCACCCTCTCTGCGACCAGCATGCAGGCGGCGAGGAGCGCGAGGGCGATGACGAGCCGGCGGCGACCGCCTAGCTCGATGCCGCGCGCGCGGCGCCAGCCGGCCGCGATCCGCTCGTTGATCGCGTGCACGGCGCCCGTCCCGCTCTCGAGCAGCGCGGCGAGGATCATCACCTGGAAGACGACGTGAAAAAGCGGGCTGCCGAGCCGGGCAAGGAGGAAATCGGACGGCAGGACTTCCTTGCCGATCCCGGGCGCGAAGGCGGTCATGCTCAGAAAGAACAGCAGGGCGGGCAGCATCGCGAGCGGCCCGGCGATGAGGCCCGCCACGACCGCGTCGCGGGAGCGGGTGAAGTGACGGGTTACCGGCAGGATGACGACCGCGCCGACGATGTTGTAGCCGGCATAGGTGATGCCGCCCGCGACCCATGGAAGCGCCGGGCCGGGCGTGGCGAAGGCGATCTCGATCCGGTCACCGAACCGCGTCAGCGCCAATACGAGGAAGACCGCGTAGACGGCGTAGAGGAGGAACGAGACATACTTGAAGAGACCTTCGACCGACTCGTTGCCGAAGGTCGCGACCCCCGCGATCGCCGCCATCAGCGCGAGCGTGCCCAGGATTGGCGGCGTGCCGAGCACGGCGTGGGCGATCGCTCCCGCTGCCGCGCCGAACACTGCGAGGATGAGCACCACGAACACCAGATAGGTGACCTCGAAAAGGGGCCAGGCGCGCCCGAGCAGCGCCTTGAAGAAGGATCGGTAGTCCTCCGCGCCGGTCAGGCGGGCGAACTGGAACGTCGCCACGCACACCGCGCTCCAGATGATGGTTGCGAGCACCATCGCGGCGACCCCGCCCCACGGGCCGGCGGGCAGGAAGTATTCGGCGAGCTCCCGACCGGTCGCGTAGCCGCCACCGATGACCACGGCCTTGAAGGCGAGTCCGGGAAGCAGGAAGCGCTGGAACCAGGTCGGCGCGCGCGTCATCCCGCCCACCGTTGGGAACGTGCGCCTCCGCGCGTGGTGGCCATCAGGCGAGACATCGATCGACGAGCTCCTCGAAGCGGATGCCACCGCGGATGGGATCCGCGCACGGCAGACCGAGCCGCTCGCTTTCCGACGCCATCAGCCTCGTCGCTCCTCCTTCGTCAAGATGTGCGGTGTTTAGGCTGACGCCGGCGCAGCGGATTCCGGGATTGGTGACCCGGCCGAGCTCGAGCGTCACGTCGATGATCCGTTCGATGGACGGCACGGGG
Source organism: Sphingomonas sp. UYAg733 (assembly GCF_054057355.1). Taxonomy (NCBI): domain Bacteria; kingdom Pseudomonadati; phylum Pseudomonadota; class Alphaproteobacteria; order Sphingomonadales; family Sphingomonadaceae; genus Sphingomonas; species Sphingomonas sp. UYAg733. The sequence goes on along the minus strand of NZ_JBSRZE010000001.1, from coordinate 570,480 downwards.
AAATCGGGAAGCCCTAGCATATGCGGCCGATCCGGCTGATGGCAGACGACGACCACGTCGGGCTGGCTACCATGGAGCAGCCCCAGCGACACCGCGGCATAGGACGGATGGAGCAGCGAGCCCTGCCCTTCGATGACGTCCCAATGACCGGGCGCCGCCGCGGGGCTGAGGATCTCGGCCGCGCCCGCCTCGAAGTCGGCCGGCACCGCGTCCATTGGCATCCCGCGCCCAGCGAGCAGTATGCCGGTCTGCCCGCTGGCACGGAAATCGCTGTCGATCCCGCGCGCGGCGAATGCCCGGGAGATCGCGAGCGCGGTGTATTTCTTGCCCAGCGCGCAGTCGGTCCCGACGGTCAGCAGCCTACGGCCCGTTCGCTTGAGCCCTGTCCCGACGGGAATGTCCGCGGGAGGTCGGCGCACATCGATCAACCGACGCCCGGACGACTGCGCCGCCGCGCGAAGTTCGGGGACGTCGCCGAGCGACGCGTGGAGACCGCTGACGACGTCGAGCCCCGCCTCGAGCGCCTCGACCAGGAGCGGCAACCATGAGGGGTGGATGATCCCTCCATTGTTGGCGACGCCGATGACCAGCGACTTGGCGCCGGCGGCGTGGGCCTCGGCGGGACGCATCGGCGGCAGTCCGACGCTGACGGTGGCGTTGGCGCAGGCGAATTCGCCGACACAGTTGTCTGGTGCCCAGTCGCGCAGCCCGAAGGCCGTCTTCGCATAGGCCGGCTCGACCGTGTCCCCGAGAAACAGGAGGTAGGGTTGGGGTATTAGCTGAACCGTCATCGCGCCGGTCCTGTCGGGTGCGTTCATGTCTATGGATTCCGTTCACCACACGCGGTCGGGGGGCGAGGCAGTCGTGGCGCCGGGCGGCTCGGCCCGGCGCCACGAGGCAGAGCGCTAGTAACCGACGGTGAGGCTCAGCCCGATCGTCCGCGGTCGGATGAGCGCGGTGCTGACCGCGCCGTTGGGGATGCTGCCGAGCCCTCCTCCGATGCCGCCTTCGTCGAGGATGCCCCGGGCATCGGTCAGATTGCGTGCATAGACCTCGAGCGAGAACTTGCCGAGATCGATGCCCGCGCGCAGATCGGCCGTGGCATAGGAGGGTATCTTGCGCTGTCGGCCGTTGGCGGCGGCATAGGCTGCGTCGAAATCGGCGACCTGCTGCCCGACCAGTCGGACGGTGCCGCCGATGAAGGCCTTGGCGTCACCACCGATGCCCCATTGGTAGTCACCGCTGAAGGCAACGGAGACCCGAGGCGTGTAGGGCAGCGGATCGCCCTTGTATCCGCCGACCAGAACGAGATCCGTATCCTGCGTCAGGTGGGCATCCGTGAAGGCGGCGTTCGCCGAGAAGTCGAGCCCGACGGTGGGACGGGCGGTGACGGTCAGCTCGAACCCCTGGCTGATGGCCTTGCCGCCATTGGTGTTGACCCCGGTATTGTTGACGATCTGGAAAAGCTGGATCCGGCTCCAGTCGATACGGAAGCCCGACAGGTCGAATGTCAGTGCGTGGTCGAGCGCGTCTGCCTTGATGCCGGCCTCGTAGTTTACGGTGGAGTCGGACTTGAAGCTGAGCGGCGTGCCCGGCGTGACGGGAACGGGCACGACGTTCGGCCCCCCGGGACGGTAGCCCTTGGCGATGCGAGCATAGATCGCGACGTGCTTGCTCAGCTCGAGGCGGGGCGCGACCGAGTACGTGAACACGTTGTCCGACGAAACCAACGGTGCAAAAACGGTGGGGGCGCCAAAGGTCAGGTAATTTTGCAGGCCGGTCTGGCTGTTGTGGCTGTAACGTCCGCCGGCAGTCAGATCGAATCTGTCGGTGATGTGCCACGTGGCATTGGCGAAACCGGCATACTCCCGATATTTGGAATCGAGGCCGGTGGTCTGGAGCAGGCCGTTCGGACCGGTAGGCTGCTCGGTCGCGGGGTCGTCGACGTTGAAGTTCGTCGAGATCAGCCCGGTCTCGCGCGTGTAGTAGCCGCCCAGCAGCCAATCGACCGTCGACTTACCGGACGACGACAGGCGGACTTCCTCCGTAAACTTGCGGACGCGGTTGTCCTGGCGGTTGACGAAGTTGCACAGCGGCAGCGCGGCTGGGCAGAACGCGCCATATCCTACGGCACGCGCGATGAAGGTCTCGTCCTGCAGGAAGCGACGGTCGAGTGTCGCGTAGCTGGTGATCGAGGTCAGCTTGGCAAAGCCCAGGTCGAGACCGACTTCGCCGCTATAGACGCGGTAGTCCGTGCGATTGAGCTCGGGCGCATAGACCGACCGGGTGAGCCGCCCGTAGAGCGGCTGGAGCGTGACCGGATCGGCCTCCACACCGCTTGGCGAGCCGGCTTCGATTCTCTGCACGTTCGCGCTTAGCTGGATCGATAGATTCTGGGTCGGCCTGAAAAGCAGCGACGCACGGCCGCCATACACCTTCGCCCAGTTGACCGCGTTATCGATTCGCGATCCGGCCGTGCCGATGGAATCCACATAGCCGCCGATCCTGCGATAATAGCCGCTGGCCCGAATCGCCAGCGTATCGCCGAGCGGTACATTCACCATTGCAGCGCCGTTGTAGCTGACCTCTCCGCCGCGGGTGGTCTCGGCCCCTCCCTTGGCGCGAAGGGAGAACTTCGCGGTGTCGGGGGCGTTGGTCACGAACTTTAGCACGCCGCCGAGCGAACTTGCGCCGTAGAGCGTCCCCTGCGGACCGCGCAGCACTTCGACCCGCGCGATGTCGAACGTGTCGAAATCGCCTGCCAGCCCGCCGCCGTTGACGAGACCGCTGCTCGAACCGAACGGCACGTCGTCGACGTAGACCGCGACCGTCGAGCTGACGCTGCCGGTGTTGATGCCGCGAAGCACGATACGGGCGTTGCCGGGCGTGGGCTGCTGCAGGCTCAGCCCGGGAATGAGCGCGACATAGTCCTGGAAGCTGGACGCCTGCTGCCTTTCGAGGACTGCCTGAGGCAGGACCGAGATCGACTGAGGGACCTCGCGCAAGGTCTGATCGCGCTTCTGCGCGGTGACGATGATGTCATCGGGCCTGTCGGCGTCCGCCCCGGCGGTGGCCGGCGACGGGGGGACGGCCTGAGCATGCGCGCTGATAGGAACGCACAGCGCGAGTGCGCTGACCGACAGCAACCATGTCGGTCGACCGGCGACGAGCAACGGAATTCGCATGATCTCTCTCCCTTACGATCTGGCTGTCGATTGCCGACCCGTCACGTCCTCCCGGATTCCCGGGAGACTCAGGTGGGGCGGCTTTTGTCGCAGCTTGATTCCGTCTCTAGTTCCAGCCTTATCCGGCCTATGTCAATCCTAATCAGGACGATTTCAGTCCGTATTAGGCAATCCGGTATGTAGGCCGCCTTCATTTCCGTTCGCTTCGACGCGTCGTGCTGGCCCGTCCAGGAGGCGTAGCAGGAGCGAGGCGGCGAGGGCGAGACCGCCGAGGATGACGAAGAAGCTGGCGTGCGACACCACGCTCCACAGGGTGCCGGTCAGACCGGCCGCAAGGCCGCCGCTGAAGATGGCGAGGAACCACGCGGCGACGGTCGTTGCCTCGAGACGTGGTGGGGCCAACCTCGCGAAGAGACCGAGACCGGTCGGGAGGATGAAGAGCTCGCCGGCGGTGAACACGACGAAGAACAGGACGAGCCACGGCCACCCAACGACGTGCCCGGACGCGGAGCCGTCGAGCGCCGCCAGCATGAGGTAGGCGGCGCCGACGATCGCAGCGCCCGTCGCCATCCGTCGAACCGGCGCCTGATCGCGTCCCAGTTCGGCGCGGCGCCTCCACCAGGCGAGCAGCGGCGGCGTCATCAGCATCACGAGCAGCGGGTTGAGCGACTGGAACCACGTCATCGGGATCGACCAGCCTCCACCGACATGGCGGTCGATGCCGCTATCGGCCCAGAGCGCCACCGTGTTGCCCACCTGTTCGTAGGCCGCCCGGAACACGGTCACGGCCGCGGCGATCGCGAAGAGGAGCAGATAGAGGCGTCGCCGGTCGACGGTCTGACCGGTCTCGACGCCCAGCGGGCTGTTCGCCCGGATCGGCTCGGCGGGAAGATGCCGTCCGCCGGCGAGGTAGATCAGGAGGCCCAGAAGCATTCCGACGCCGGCCGCGTTGAACCCGTAGTGCCAACCATAGAGCTCGCCGAGGGTGCCGCAGACCAGCGGCGCGAGGAAGCCGCCGATGTTGATGCCCACGTAATAGACGTTGTAGGCCCACGCGCGCCGCGGGTCGTCGGCTCCGTAGAGGTCGTTGATCTGCGCCGGAAGCGTGGGGAGGAAGAGCCCGTTGCCCAGGGCGATCGTCGCGAGCGCGGGAAACAGCATCTGTGGGAAGGCCATCATGAAGTGCCCGGCCGACATGATGACCGAGCCGATGATGACGGCGCGTCGCTTGCCGAGCCACCTGTCCGCGACCACGCCCCCGATCATGGGGGTGAAGTAGGCGCACGCCGCGTAGGCACCGTAGATCAGCGAGGACGCGCCCTGGGTGAAGGCCAGCTGCTTGGTCATGTAGTAGACCAGCAGCGCGCGCATGCCGTAGTAGGAGAACTGCTCCCACATGTTGGTCAGGAACAGGATGGTCAGCCCGGGAGGCTGACCGAACCAGCGCCGCTCGGGTGCGGCGGTCACGCCGACGCCGGCATGCCCCGCCCCCAGACCGCGTCCGGACACCAGACCGTTCCGTCGCGGTATTCCATCCCGGGCTTACGGTCGGCGCTCAGGAAGATCGGTCCGTCCAGATCGACGAGGTCGCAGACCTGTCCGAGCAGGAACGCGGGCGCCATGGCGAGGCTGGTGCCGATCATGTTGCCGACCATGACGCCCAGGCCGAGTCGGCGCGCCTCGGCCGCCATCAGCAGCGCCTCCGTCAGGCCGCCGCACTTGTCGAGCTTGATGTTGATGACGCTGAACCGGCCAACAGCACCGGCGACGTCCTCGAGCGAAAGGACGCTCTCGTCTGCGGCGATCGGGATCGGGGAGACGTAGCCGTCGAGGTCCGCCTCCCGGCCACGGGCGAGAGGCTGCTCGATCAGGGAGACGTTGGCATCCTGCATGGCCGCGACCAGCGCGTCGAGGTCGCCGATGGAAAATCCCTGGTTGGCGTCGACGCCGAGCCAGACGTCGGGCCGGGCCTCGCGGATGGCGTTGACCCGGGCGATGTCCAGCGCCAGCTCGCCGGTCAGCTTCACCTTGATCGCCTTGGCGTGGTCGTACCGTCGCGCGCCCTCCGCCATCGCCTCGGGCGTGTCGGCACCGAGGGTGAAGGTCGTGACCAGCGGTCGTGGGGCCTCGCCCCCGGCGCTCGTCCAGGCGGGACGGCCGCTGCGCGCCGCCTCGAGGTCCCACATGGCGGCATCGATCGCGTTGCGCGCGCCGCCGGGCGGCAGCAGCCCACGAAGGTCCTCCCGGGTCATCCCGCTCTCGACAGCGGCGCGGGCGCGCTCGGCGTGCTCGAGCATCTGATCCACGCCGTCGCCGGTGTAGTAGACGCCCGACGCCTCGCCGCGCCCCGCGCCCTCGCCGTCGGAAAGGGTCGCGACGACGACGTCGGCGGAGTCGAATGTTCGGCTGGCGATACGGAATGGAGCGGACAAACGAAGACGTTCGACGCGGACGTCGAGCTTGAGTCGGGACATCAGAACTTCACCGTGAATGAGAGGAGGCCGAATTCGAGCGCCACCCATAGCGGGATGGCGGCAGCCAGGACGAGCAGCAGCGCCCAAGTCCGGGCCTGCCAGGAGGCTGGCGCGCGCAGGACCAGCCAGGCGTTCCAGAGCATGATCGCTAGGCCACCGACGAAGGCGAACAACCCGGCGGCCTGGAGGAGCCAGAGCCAGACATCCATCTTCGCCGTGAGGTTGTCGATGTCGGCGCTCATCACGGCGATCAGTGCCATCCACCCGATGAGGACGGCGAGGATCGTGCCCGCGGCGATGCGCGAAGCGCGATACGCGGCGAGGCGGCCGCCGGGCAGCGCGAGTGCCGCTCCGTAGCGACGCCTGACGATCGCGCGCACTGGCCATAGAAGGAACGTCAGGGCGAGGATGACGAGGGCGGCGTAGAGCGCGGGCAGCAACCAGACGTTGGACTGCGTCCAAGGGACGCGAACGAACACCATAAAGGGTGCCAGGCCGTCCATGCTGAACCGCACGACCTTGCCATCGACGATCTTCGCGGCGATGCGCTCGTGGCCGCCGACCTCGTTCCAGACGAATGGGGCGACCTCGACCCAATGTCGGTCGGCACCGTCGAGCCCCTTCAGAAGCGGGATCAGCAGGCCGCCCTGGCCATCGCTCGTCACCTGCAGCTGCGCCGGGAGGCCAAGCGCCGCCAGGAAGTTACCGTGCTGCTTGCGCGACAGCACCCAGTTCCCTGCCATCAGGCCGACGTGGTCGCGCGCGAGCTTGGCATCGACGCGGGTAGGCGGTGCGGCCGCAGCCGGAAAGTACCGGTCGGCGAAATCCTCGAACAGCGCCCCGCGCAGCTTCGCCGACGCCGCGTCGCGGCCCAGGCTGTTGAACGAGACGTAGAGACCGACACCCTCCTTCAGGAAGAGGTGGAGGCCCGTGTGGAAAGCCTGCGTGTCGCCGAGATGGGCGATGACCTCGCGGCCGTTGATGTTGGTCTCGAAGAACCCGAGCTCCATGCGATTGAGCGGGGGCAGCAACGTCAGCGGCGAATTATGCATCAGTTCGGCGGTCGCCGGCTGCAGGATGCGGTTGCCATCCAGCATGCCGTCCTGAAGGTGCGCGATCATGAAGCGCCCCATGTCGTCTCCGGTCGATGCCAGTGCGCCGGCCGGCGCCGGGCCTACCAGTTCGTACGGCGTCGGTGGCGCGGAGCCCGAGGGATAGGTGAGCGCCATCGCGGACTTGAAGCGGGCGGGAAGCGGCTGGCGGAAGGTCGAATTTCGCATGCCCAGCGGTCCGAAGATGTGCCGCTCGACATATGCCTCGAAACTCTCTCCGGAGACCCGTTCGACGATGTAGCCCGCAAGCGCGCAGCCGTAGTTGGAGTAGGCCGGGGTGAGCCCCGGCTCGGTTATCCGGGCAGGCAGCATCTCCTTGAGGTATGCCCCGAGGGGCTGGAGCCGTGCGGGGTCGTAGAACATGACGTTCTTGCTCGTCTCCGCGAAGCCCCCGGTGTGCGTCATGAGGTTGCGCAGGGTGACCGGTTTCCCCTCGAACGGCGGTATCCTGAAATCGATGTAGGCGTTGACGTCGCGGTCCAGGTCGAGCTTGCGCTGCTCGACCAGCTGCATGACCGCGGTCCAGGTGAATAGCTTCGATACCGATCCCGGCCGGAAGAGTGTGCGTTGGGGATCGACGGGGACGCGGCGTGCGACGTCCGCATAGCCGAAGCCCCGCTCGGTCAGCACCTTGCCGTCCTTGACGACCACCACCACCGCCCCGGCGATGTCGCCGCTGCGCAGCGCGTAGGGAAAGTAGCCGTCCAGCCACGCGTCAAGGTCGGCCTTCTCGAGTGGCGATTGCCCGGCGGTGGCCGGTGCGGCGGGAGCGGCGTTCGCGACCTGGGGCACCAGCTTGGGCGGCATCCCGTAGGACCCGGCACCGATCAGCATCGCGATCGCAACGGCAAGAAGCGCCTTTGTCTGCATCGTCACTCCCCAAAAATTCAACGACCGGCATTGCCCCGGCCTTTACAAGACGGTATCCTGCCGGAACCAACCTGATTGAGACGGTATTCGTCCTAAACAGGCCCATGTCAATAGACGTCTGGAAACCGTATGCGCTCAGATCGCCCCACGCTCGGCACGCTGCTACGTTCGATCCGGCGGCGCCAGGGATGGACTGTCAACCAGATGGCGGAAAGGAGCGGCATACCGGTTTCGACACTCTCGAAGATTGAGCATGATCGGCTGACGCTTAGCTACGACAAGCTCTTGACGCTAAGCGATCGCCTCGGGTTGCACATATCCGAGTTCTTCGCGGAGACCGGCGTTCCCGTCCCGCCCGCCCCGCCGGCCCAGGAGCGGTTCACCGCGCGGCGCAGCTTGGGCGACATTGAGCACGCGCTCCGCGTCGAGACCGTGAACTACGACTACCACTACCTGTGCACGGATCTCCGCCGGAAGCGCATGATCCCCGTCGTTACGCGTGTCCGCGCCAAGACCCAGGAGGAGTTCGGCGAGCTGATCAGGCATGCCGGCGAGGAGTTCATCTATGTGCTCGAGGGGCGCATCGAGATCCACACCGAATTCTACGACACGGTTACCTTGGGCGTGGGCCAGTGCGTCTACATCGATTCGGACATGGGCCATGCATACCTGGCTGGAGACGGCTGCGACGAAGCAGTTCTCCTGGGCGTGATGGCCGGATCGGACGAGGACGAGGTGCGGTCGTTGGCTGACTTCCGCCATGAGGCTGCCGCAGGGCCCGCTCCGCCAGCCGAGGAATTGGCCGAGTCCATGCATCTCGCGACTCCTCCGCAGCGTTTCGCCAGGCGCACGTCGAAAGGCGTTGTCGCTCGGCATGCAGAAGAATCGTCAAGCAAGACCGCCTGAGACGAGCGCTGCCGGGGAGAGGTGACAGCGTAAGTCGAGTTTGGGGGATCCCTTGAAAACCACAGAACAGAAGGTTCTTTCACGGGATAGCAGGGGCCATCTTCGGCGATTGGACATCGAGAGACGGGACGTGGCACCTGCATCCGGCAGCGTCGGCGTTCGGTCAAAGCACGCGACGACCTTAGACGCGTCGGCGATAAGAGGTGGCCGGTCGGGCCGCTTTTCGCTCTCCCCGAGGAGGCTTACGAACCGCTCGCGAACCGCGCACGTTCGCCTGACGTAGCGAGTTCTCTGAACGATCGGCCACTTTTTCCGGTCGGACCGATGACGGCCAATGCCTCAGAAGGCCCTCAGCGTCTAAAGCGCGGAGCGGGCCGCTCTTGGCGCACCGCGACCGTGCGCACGCGGACGAGTTGCCGGATCTTCTCGGCGGCGATCGCAGCGCGCTGCGGGTCGATGCCGGAAACGACCAAGGTGACGCGCAGGATGCGCCCGGTGTCGACCATCTCTACTTGGTCGATCAGGCGATCCTGCTGCGCGAAAAGCCCTATCAGCCGACACAGGATTTGGGGACAACGCTCCGCCGTCACGGCGAACGAGAACGGTCGCGGAGCTTCGCCGTCGCGCGGCCGCGCTTCGGCCGTCCGTCTCACGCGTGCCGCCCGCCGGCGATGACCGCCCGGGCCAGCGCGTCGGCGGCCTCGCTCGTCGTGCACCCGTCCGTGTCCGCGAGATCGAGTACCTCGACGAGTCGGCCGGCGACGCGTGACACGCGCGCCGCCGCCTCGGACTCGGTCCACCCCAGATATTCCGCCGCGACGTTGATTATGCCGCCCGCGTTCACGACGTAGTCGGGCGCATACATTATGCCGCGCATGGCCAGCGCCAGTCCGTCGGCTGGTGTCGCAAGCTGATTATTGGCCGCGCCGCAGACGACCTTCGCCTGGAGCTGCGCGATCGTGGCCGCGTCGAGCACCGCGCCGAGCGCACAAGGTGAGAACACGTCGACCTTCGCCTTGACGAGCGCGGCGGACGACATGATCTCCGCATTGAACAGGGTTGCCGCCTTGGCGGCGATGGCGCTGCGGGGTTCGGCGACGATGAGCCGCGCGCCAGCCTCATGGAGCAGGCGGCACAGGGCGAACCCGACGTTGCCGAGGCCCTGAACCGCTACGGTCACGTCCGAGACGGGGGCGCCGAGCCTTCGATTGACCGCAACCTCCATCGAGCGGAACACGCCGAGCGCGGTCCACGGTGCGGGATCGCCGCCCGGCGCACCCGCCGGCGCGGGAAGGCCCGCCACATGACGGGTTTCCTGAGCGACGCTCAGCATGTCCTCGACCGTCGTTCCAACGTCCTCGGCGGTGACGTAGCGCCCGTCGAGTTTCGCGACCGCTCGACCGAACGCCCTGAACAGGGCAACCCGGTCGAATTCGTTCGCGGGCAGGACCAACGCCGCCTTGCCGCCGCCGAGCGGCAGGTTGGCGAGAGCATTCTTGTAGCTCATTCCTTCCGCCAGCCGCAGCGCGTCGGTCAGGTTGTCGGCTTCGGAACTATACCGCCGCAGCCGGCAGCCGCCCGCCGCGGGCCCTAGTTGGGAGGAGTTGATGACTATCACGCCCCGAAGTCCGCTTTGGGGGTCATCCAGATACACGGTCTCCTCGGGAGGCCGCGCCTCCACTGTGACGAGTGACATAACGCCTCTTCCCTTCCATTTGTTTGCAAGGTAGATTTAGCCGACACCTGCTGCAAAATCCGCCCTATTCAATCGACAACCTCGTGGACTGAGCTAGTTTTCACCCCGGACTCAATGATTTTAGGTTAAATCGTGCGGGGCGATCTTGATGACTTCGAATTGAGGATCCTCCGGGTACTGCAGGAGGACTGTTCGCTTTCCACTGCTGCGGTCGGAGAGGCCGTGGGCCTGTCGGCGTCCCCCTGCTGGCGTCGGATTGACCGCCTCGAGCGCGACGGGTTCATAAGGCGTCGGGTCGCGATCATCGATCGCAAGAAGGTCGGCCTGAACGCGCAGATCTTTGCGCAGGTGAAGCTGAATGCGCACGGACGCGCAAATCTGGATGAGTTCGCCGCGGCCATCCGGGAGTTCCCGGAGGTGCTCGAATGTCACGTCCTCATGGGCTCGGTGGATTTCATGCTGCGGGTCATCGCTGCCGACATCGACGCGTACGAGCAGTTCTTCTTCGAGAAGCTCTCGAGGTTGCCTGGGGTGCAGGAGATCAACTCCACCGTGGCGCTCTCTGAGATCAAGTCTACCACGGCCATGCCGCTTTGACTTTCGTGGGGCGTGCAACGATCGACCGCCTGGATCGGAATCGCCTTTGGGCGCCGTTCGCGCGCGCCGAGCCAGAACCTCCTCAATTTGCCGTGAGTTCGATACCGGGAATGGCGTGCTGGACGAAAAAAGTGTTGTTCCGGGTTCCATGGTAGAGCCGTCACCTTCCGATGCCGGCCGCTTGCCGACCGACCCCGACCTGCATGGAACGACCACCGTGCTCCGGCGGGTGCCGGGTATCCACGTCCTTCGGGTCGAGCACCGACCTCGGCAGCGTATCGAAGAGCATATCCATGACTGGCCCTGCCTGACCTTTTTTCGTTGCGGCGCCTACGTAGAGCGAATCGACGAAGCTGAGGTAGCGATCCATGGGCCAGCGCTGGCGTTCCACCCGGCCGGTTGCGCGCACGCCAACGCGATCGGGACCGCCGGACTTGAGACGCTTTCGGTGGTCTTCGACCCGGCTGTGCTTGCGCCGACGCTAGGTGCTCTCCACCGTCAAAGCCGGATCTGGCAAGGCGGGTCGCTGGGGCGGACGGTCACGCGAACCGTCCGATACCTGCTCACCCCGGCGCTCGACCCTGCGCAGGAACTGTGCAACCTGTTCGAGGTGGCCCTTGCGGCCGATCAGCGGCGCCCGCAGCCCCATTGGCTGCCACGGATGCGGACGATGATCGCGCAGGGCACGACGTCGACCGCCGGGATTGCGAAATTACTCGGGCTTCATCCAGGCTGGTTGGCCCGAGCCTATCTCCAGGCGACCGGCGAGAGCATTCAGGAGCTGCATCGGCGTCGCCGTGTCGAGCGCGCTCTCGGCCTCATCAGGACGACGGCCGACTCGCTTGCGACCATCGCGGCCGAGGTGGGTTTCTGCGATCAAAGCCACATGGCCCGCGCGTTTAATGCGGTTCTGGGGCGACCGCCGAGCGCCGTCAGGGACTCGGCCTTGACCGGTATCCCGGGTGCGTGATCCCCAGTCTGTCCGACCACGCGCGTATCACTCCGGCGAGATCGTAGCGCGCCCCGCTGAAGACGTTGTAGAAATTATGGTCTCCGAATGGGAAGATGTGGATCTCGAAGTTCCCTCGGCCGGCCTTTTGGAGCTGTCCGATGCGGTCGATCGAGAGGTGCGTCGGAATCGCTTCATCGTAGAGGCCGTACGTCCACATCACGGGCACCTCCAAGGTCCTGAGCACTGACGCCGGGTCATAGCCTTTGTCGCCGATATAGTCCTCCGCGAGCGCGTCGGCGGCGTCTATCTGTCTTAGGCTGGGCCTCGATTGTCCGTAGGTCGCGACGGCGTCGAGATACGTCGAGTGGATCTCCTCGATGCCCGCTGGCAGAGGCACTCCTTCCCCGATGAACAGAAATCGGATCATCGGCTCTCTGGATGCCGCCAGCGGCATGATCCAACCGGCCTGACTTCCTCCCATCAACCCGAGGCGATGTGGGTCGATGCCGGGTTGCCTGGCGAGCCATCGCGTTGCCTCCTCCGCATCGGAAGCGAGGTCGGAGAACATCTTCGGGGTCGTCTTCACGTCCCACTCGGGATAGACGCCGGTCGATTTCCCGGTCCCGCGCTTATCGTACACCAGGACGGCGAAGCCGCCGGCGCGCAGCACGCTGTTGACCCAGAAGCTAGCCATATCTCGGGTGACCGGACCTGAACCATGGACGATGACCACTGCGGGCAGCATGCCCTTCGCGTCGGGTGGCCGGTAGAGCGTCGCGGCTAGAACATGATCGCTGGCGACAATCGTCGCGTCGCGGGATGTCGTTCCCGCCGGGCGTTCAACTGGTTGCGCCTCGACGCTGCCCGACCAGAGTAACAGGATTGCGAGAAGGCCGGCGAACCAAAATCTTTGCATGCTGCATCCTCCAACCGGTCCAAGACCACGCGACCGCGAACCACGAATAACGTTTTCGGCGGTCTGGGCTTGGACGATTCGAAGGTGTCGGCGGCGATTTTTGAGTATCAGGACCGTTGCCAGGATTTACGCTTTCGCCGTCGCTGGGCCGGCGAAGTCTGGCGAAGACTGGGAACCGTACAACTTAATCGGATTAGCGTTCCCGTCGATGTGGGGTGGACTTCACGGCGGACCAGGATCACCGCAGTCGGCGTTTTCGGTCCCAACTGCGAGATTGGATATCCACGGCCTAGGTGTCTGATCCCATGGTTTGATGGTGCGGTCCTTTCGATGGAATGAAAGGTGCCGATGCGGGGCAACTTCGTCTGCACTAATTAATCTGCCAAGTGCCGCTAGGCCTGCTCCGTTGGGTAGATCGTCAAGATATTTACGTTGACATGTTTGGGCTGCGACACAGCGTAAATCACCGCGTTAGCGATGTCGTCGCCTTGCAATTGTTCCATCGTTCCGAGCCGGTCTGTTACTGCCCGCTGAATTTCCGGACGCATGTGGGACAAAAATTCTGATTTGACTGCGCCCGGATCAATGCAGGTCACGCGGATGCCGTCCTTGCCTATCTCTCGGCGAAGCGATTCCGCGATCGCGCTTACAGCATGCTTGGTGCCCGAATATACCACGGAGGGATGAAAGTAGCGGCCGGCGCCCGAAGATATCACGACGACGTGTCCGTTCCCTTGTCGCCTGAACACAGGCACGGATGAGCTGAGACAATTGAGAAAGCCCATCAGGTTGACCTCGACCATGCGGCGAGATTCGTCTGGCTTCGTGGCGGCGAACGACGCTGCGACGCCTATACCCGCTGCATTCAGGAGAATGTCTAGGTGGCCATTTGTCTCCAACGCGAAATCGACCATCGCCGCCGTCTGCGCCTCGTCCGTGATGTCCGTGACGGTGATCTGGGCTATGCCTCCCTCTTCGCGAATACGCGCCGCTATTCGCTCCAAGCGATCCCGCCGGCGCGCTGCAAGAACTACTGATGCGCCATTGCGTGCGAGCGCCAACGCGGCTGCTTCGCCGATGCCTGACGAGGCGCCAACGATGAGCGCGACGCGCCCAGCTATCCTTTCCGAAACCATCTGCTTCCTTTCAAAATGAACACCGCAGATAAGTCGATGGCATTCATCGGAAAATGCCTTATAAACCTAACAGTAACTTCGGGTTATAGTTCATAATGCGCGGCAGTGAATTTTCGGAACTCCGGGCCTTCGCCGCGGTCGTCGAGCGTGGCGGCTTTGCAAAGGCAGCTGTTGAACTCGGCCTCTCCGCATCCACACTCAGCGAGACGATCCGCCGGCTCGAAGAGCGGCTCAGACTTCGATTACTCAACCGCACCACGCGCAGCGTGTCGCTGACGGAGGCAGGCGAGCGTCTCTACGGTCTGTTCCAACCCGCGATGCTGAAAATGGACGCGGCAGTTCGCGAGACGCTGGAGCTTCGCGACGTTCCTGCGGGCCGCGTCAGGATCCTGATTTCGAGTATCCCGGCCGAACTTTTTATCCGGCCCGCGATTGGGGCGTTTCGCCACGCCCACCCGGATATCCTACTCGACCTAACTGTCGATGATGCCCCGATCGAAATCATCGCAGCGGGCTACGACGCCGCGATCCGGCTGGGCGAGTTTCTTGATGAAGATGCCGTTTCCGTGCGCCTTGGCGGCTACCAGCGCCAGATTGCCGTCGCCTCCCCGGCATACCTAGACGCGCGCGGTTGCCCCGAAACCCCAAAGGACCTCGCACAACATGATTGCATCAACTGGCGAAAGCCATGGGATGCATGCTTGTACAATTGGGAGTTTGCACGCGGAGGCCGATGGTTCTCGGTCGCCGTCAGCGGACCCCTGATCGTATCTGATCGCAGGCTGGCAATCGCAGCGGCGCTACAAGACGTCGGAATCGCATTCTGGGCTGAAGAATTGCTTCAGCAGCATATCGAAGCCGGCCACCTGATCCCGCTACTCCAGGAATGGAGCGCGCCGTTTCCAGGCTGGCATCTGTTCTATCCCAAGCAGGCGAATATGCCACGACCGCTGCGCGCCTTCATCGATTTCTTCGTAACCGAAGCGCGCAATCGGGAATAAAGGTGGAGAAGATGCGCGGCGCCGTCGAGTTCCGTAAGGTGTCTCGGATGCTTGCATCTTCGCCCCGCTTAAAAGAGCTCGTCCATGCAAAACCCGTGCTCGGTCGACCATTCGCTGTGGGCGCTCACGCATTCTTGATTGCGTGTGCTGTCGCCATGGAGTGTCCATGCCCCAAGCCGAACTCCTGCTTCACGTTCGGCAGACCCAAGGACTGGAGGCGCATTCCATATTGGCGGCGCTGCAGGTCAGTTAGAGGGGGCCTTACCGCAGCAGATTAGCTTTTAGTGAGCTCGTATTCCTCCACCGCGCGGCTGTAGGGGCCGAGCGCCCGCTCCTCCAGGTCGGTGTCGCAGTATTCCACGATCTCGATGATCTTCCCGTCCCGGAAGCGGAACAGCATGCAGTACTGGTTGTCGTATCTGACTCCGGACTTCGTCTCCACGTCCCCTTCGATCTCCGCCACCACCCTGTCGCCTTCACCCAGCACGCTCACGAGCCGTGCCGTGTAGGTGCTGGTGAACTGGTTGAAGAGGGGTCCGAACAGCCGCGAGCGCACGTCTGCCTGCCCCTCATACCTGTCGGACCAGCTCGCTTTGCTGGGAAAGCGCCAGACGTAGTCGGGGTCGACCGATGCGCCGAAAACGCTGCGATCGCCTGTCTCCAATGCGGCATAGATTGCGCGCACTACGGCCTTGTTGTCTTCCACGGTCATTTCGGTCTCCTCGAGCGTCCGGCAATCCGCCTTCCGCTTGCATTTGTAAAATGCATGGATGATATTTCGAACATGTCCGAAACGCATGATGCGGGTAGATCGCTTGATCTATTGCACGCGCTCGACGCTCTGCTGGAGCTCGTGAGCGTGACGAAGGCGGCGGAGCGGAGGCGTCTGTCGCAGCCGGCCATGAGCCGGATACTTGGTCGGCTACGTGTTCAGTTCGGCGACCCCTTGCTCGTCCGCGTCGGTAAAGGCTGGGAGCTGACGCCCCGCGGACTCGCACTCCGTGCGCCCCTTGGCGACGTTCTGCGCGGCGCGGACGCGCTGTACCATCTTCCAAGTTTCCACCCCGACTCGTCGACGCGCACTTTTCGAATGGCCATCCCCGACGTGATCGGTGCGGCACTGCTGCCAGACCTGCACGGTGCCATCTCCCGGGCGGCACCCGGCTGCACGCTCGTGGTAATTCCCTGGCCAGGTGATGGTGTGGATCTGCAAGACCTCGATATCGCGATCGGCTCCGAAAGTCGCCTCTTTCCGACATTCCGGATGGAGCCGCTGTTTGATGACGTGGACGAGTTGGCCTACCGCCTCCGTGACGGTCCCCCTACGGAAGCCGAACAGCTGTCACGCGACCACGTCGCGGTGATCCCTGCCGGGTTTCGGCGCGATCTCGCCGACGATTGGCTCGCGACGCATGGCTTGTCGCGCGAGATCGCCATCGTCGTTCCGCACTACCTGCAGGCCCTGCATCTCGTCGCCAGAACAGGCCTGATGGCGATCCTGCCGAGCCGTCTCATCGCGACGCTCGGACAAACGGTCGGTGTTGGCGGCGCGAGGCTCGCAGTGCCGCAGGACCCCGATCGTCAATGGCTCCTATATCCAGCTCGGCTCCAGTCGGACCCGGCCGGGATCTGGCTGCGCAAGATGGTCCGCGCGGCCGTGAACGCGGTTTGAGCTGCCCATCATTTACCGGCCAGTCCATACTCCTTCTCGAGATTCTTCATTCGCCGCGCCTGATCGGTCTCCAGTCCACCATGTTTCTTGCGCCATCGGTGATACGGCTTCTCACTGACCGCGATCCCGCCGCACGCATCAGGTGTCGATGCACCGTGTGCCAATACGACCTCAACTTCACGCAGTTTGCCGATAGTGTCTCTCGGCTTTGTGCTTCTTGAATGGCATTCAAGGTCTCCTGCGCGATTCAAAATCCCAGAGATTCGGATCGATCAGAAGGGGCAGATCACTGCACGTGCCTGCACTTAAAGCGACAGGCTGGACTCGATGAAGCTCATTGAGGTGCCGGGTGGCCCGCCTTCACGGCGTCAGCGATGATATTCGCCAATTTTGAAGGCTGGTCACGCTGGATATAGTGGCCTGAGTTTTGGACCGGCTCTGGCGGGCCTGCGCCAATTTTGCGCAGCCAGTCTTGCGTCAGCGCGGTGTCGATCTCGCGCAGAGCCTTGCCGCCCATCGGGTCGAGCGTTGTGCTGATCAAACTTGTTATTGGAAAGGGAAGATGTCCCCGCGGCAATGTATCGAGGCACGAATCCTGGGCATCGAATTCACGTTTCATGGTTTTGGAAAATAACAGCGACTTCATCCCCTTAAGCATCTGTGCGACACCGGGCATGCCCTTTTGCATGGCTGCCCAATGCCCGGGCGGCGTGGCATCGACGAGGATCAGCCCCGCCACATCCTGCGGAAACAGGCGAGCGAAGGCATATTGATACTGGCCGCCCAAGGAGTGCCCCACCAGCAGATAAGGCGGGGCGATACCCTGCGCTCTGAGCTTTTCATGAAGTTCGGTGGCAATCGTGCATGGATCACGCGGACGTGTGCTCGCAGGCGATTTGCCATATCCCGCCCGATCATAGGTAAACGTAAGCATCTGCGGCGGTAGCTTCTTGATAAGTTCGCGCCAGACCGAGCCTCCATCACCCATTCCGGATTGAAACACGATTGTGGGCGCCGGCCCGGCCGGTTGCGCCAAAAACGGCGCGGCCCGAAGCGCAAGCAACAATGCAGCGAGCAATTTCATCGCGGGTCCTTTCAGTTCGTCAGAATGACAATGTGAGGCGCAGCGTGGCGGTGTTGCGGTTGCGCTCGGACCCGGCGAAATCGCGCTCATAGCTGGCACCGAAGGCAAATCGTTTGCCAGCCAGAACATCGACGCCCCCGCCGACCCCCAAACGGTCTTTGCCCGGGCCAGAGATGCGTGTTTTTACTGGATCGGCGAGGTTATCAGTCAGCTGCGAAAGGATGTCATGCTTGCCGCCTGCCAAACGCGCCCGGTGCGCAAGCGACACAAACGGCCGCACCGCAAGGTTCTGCGCCCCCTCGAAGACCGAAACACTTGCTTTCGTGGTTGTTTCGAGCAGGAGCCGGGCGGCGCGCTGACGGCCGATCGCCAGATTAAGCCCGTCGGCTCCGGCTTCGGTAAACCGTTCCAGTTGAACCTGCTCAAACGTCAGCCCCAAGCTGGAGATGATGCGAAGTGGCCCAAATTGCGTTACGCCGGCGATTGACAGGCTGCCCTCGAGCGATCGCCCGCTGGTCTGGGCGCGGGCGATAACGCTGGCGAATGCGGTTGGCTGGCGGGTAAGCGCCAGATCCGGGCGCGCATAGGTGATATGTGCGGATATTTGTGCGGTCTTCAGGTCCAGCCCGCCAAATAGCGACAGGCCCCATTGCCGGTTGGTAAGGTGGCTCTGCGCGCCAATATCGGCCGTGCTTCGCGACCAATCCCCCGAAACACCGACGAAGCCGCGCTGACCAAGCGGCACTTGCAGCCCCAGCAAGCCACCGTCCATTTCCATGTTCACCGCCGACGCACTGGCATTTCCTGCGAGACGTCCGCTAGATCGGAACGGGCTGGCAAACAGATGGGCGCGCCGTCCATCCGCCGCCATTTGCTCCCGCGCATCAACTGTAAACGCACGTGTATTCTGGCGCTGAACCAAGATTAGGTCGGGCATGCGCCCGGCGTCCTGCGCAGCGGTGCCATCTGCTGCGGCAAGCGTGGCGCGATACCACTGTGCCAGCAACTGATGCCCCGCCGCCGAAAGATGATTGCTGTCGAAGAACGGCAGACGGTTCTGCTCGGCAGGATTGGCCGAACATAGCGATCCGGTGGCGACGTCGTAGCAGGCCTCGTCGGGAGCGGTGAAACCCAAAGCCGCATAGTCGCGGCTGAGCGCGGCGAAGAATGGTTTTTGCTTGACCATGACAAGAGTGGTGCCCGCAGGAAGTGTCGCTTTGCTTGCCTGCAAAGCGACGGACAACGCCGCATTGGTGGCGGACACATACCCGCCCAGGGCTTGGCGCACGCCCGCCAGATCGGCGCCTGCAAACAGCGGCAAATACTGCACGGACTGGACATCGGCGATGACAATTCTGCGGGCGCCCGCCTTCGCCAATCTTTCGACGTTAGCGCTTGCCGCCGCGATGATGCCGGACTGCACAGCGGCCGGGTCTTCGCCATTGAGCAAACCGACCAGATCGTTCGACCCGGCATGGATGAAGAACCGGTCACTCGGCGAAACGGCTACCGTGCCGCTTTTCTGCAGGGTCTCGAACCAGCCGATCTGCGTGCTGACCCCAGTGGGCACGGGCAAAGCGGGATCACCTTGTAGATCCATCCGCGCTCCGGACACTGCAAAATTGAGCGAGCCACGCGGTCGGTCCTCGGCCAGCACGGGCCGAACGGCGGGGTTCAGCACTTCGGCCCAGACCGGGCCGTTGGAATCGCGGCACAAACCGCCGGCACAATAGTAGGGCGCGCTGTCCTGCGCCGTTTGCCCCGCAATGATCTGGAAATTGCCTTGTTCAAGATCGGAATCGCCAAAGAAGTAGTCATTGCTTGTAACTGGCGCCGTGGCCGGCTGGCTTTGGGACATGGCCGGGGTCGCGCAGTTCACGGCCCACAAGGAGACTGACGACAAAAGGAAAGTACGCAGGAACGACATAGGGAACTCCAATTGGCGAGTGGTGCCATGGAGGAACCCGAAATTGCGAAGTCTGTCGTCCGGGCCTATCGGCGCGGACCTACCAACGCGAATTATGTGGCGACTGCTCCTACCCGCGGGGGCCCCGCGTGGGTGGTGCGCCACGCGGTTGGAGTCATCCCGGTCTCCCTGCGAAACGCGTTGTTGAACGTGGATTTCGAATTGAATCCACTCGCTTCGCAAATGGCCAGAACGTTCTCGTCGCTGTTTTTAAGCGCTTCGCACGCAGCTTTGACGCGCCAGCCGTTGACGTAATCGAAAAAGTTGCGGTCGCGGCCTGCGTTGATCGCTTGACTAACATAATATGGCTTGGTCGCCACGTGTTCGGAGAGCAGTTTGAGCGTGAGGAAGGGGTCGCGCCAAAGCGCCGACCTAGCCATCGCTTCATCCAGTCGATCGGCGATCGTCAGGCAATCATCATATCCTAGCGCCGAACGCGCATAGCGGTTGCCGGGGGTGTTAGATGCGATATTTTCGATTGTCATGTCCGGCCGCGGGTCTTCGAGCACATCGTCGGCCCAATCCGGCAGCGCGCGACTTTGACCCAAGCCGAACAGCGCTAAACCCAGCAGTAACGCGACCTCGAAGGCGCCGCCGCCGACATCATCGAGCAAAGCCCGCCCGGACCATAACGCAAAGATTGGATCGGCCAGCGCGATGAGGGCGCCGATAACTACCAATACCAACAGCCCGTCGAGCCAGCGCAAATCGAGCAGCGCCACATTCGAGCAAAGTTGGCGCACGCGCTTTCGGTGCTGTGTAATCCTTTTGACGATCAGGATGCTCACCGCCAGTAGCTGCGCGATCCACAACACTATAAACAGGAGCAAGCCAATTACAGCTGCCAGAGCCATTGCAGTGACGGGCGGCACTCGTCCTTCATATAGGCCAAGCCTTGCGGCGCCCGGCAACAGCTGGAAGGGTATCCAGCACAAGACCATCGCGACGGGCGCACCCAATTGCCAGCGCGCCGGCCGCCAATCTTCGCCTTCTCCTGCCGTAATCGCCTTCACATATCCAAGCAGAAATAGTGGAATAATCGGCCAGACCAGCATCACGCTCAACCAGATCAGGCGCGACGTGATCGACCGCATCGGCGAAAGATCATGGAGCGAGGACAGGATATCCAGCGTCAGCGCCAGCAGCAGCCCGCCCACCATCCACAGCGCTGGGCGTTCTTTCTGTGGTGCACGGCCCAACCGGAGGGCCAATTGTGCTAGCGCCAAAATCCCGACGCCCACGCCCGAAGCGTTAAGTAGCGAGGCAATTTGCTGAAACGGCGACAATCAATATCTCTCCAGATGCGTGTTCGACGCCGTCGCAGTCAAAGCCCCCAAAGCCCCGAAAGCGATCGACAGGTTATAAAGGTTGGTCGGGTGCCTTGGCGACGTTTGGCATACGCCCCGAGGATGTAAAGATCGTGATTGCTAACTCCATTGGCGATCGGTCGTTCGCCAAGGGTTAGGGGTGCCGCAAGAGCGCACGCTTCGATAAGGAGGCGGGCATACGCCAAGATGCGATGAGCGGACATCGGGTTAGCCATTAAACGGGCTGCGGTGAGCCTACGTGGTTGCGGTATCGACGCTGACGGCACCTTAGGCCGTATGACGAGAGCGCGGTTGCGCGGCTGCCCGGTCACGCGCGGGTTGAGCAGGGGTGAATCCTGGGATCAGCCGCCTTCGTCGCCCTGCAACCTGTAATTCAAGCTGGGCTGCACCTTGTCCCCACGGCGCGGTTGTAATGTTGGAGACAGCTCGAAGAGTGGTCCCGGGTTCCCATGGCAACCCGGCAGGCTCAGGCAGCGTCGTCGAACCTCAGCACCACCTTTCCAAACGGATCGCCCGACGAGACATGGTCGAAGGCGGAAGCGGCCTCGGTCCAGGGGTAGGTGCGGTCGATGATGGGGCGTATGGCGTTGGTCGAGATCGCGGCGCTCATCGCCTCGAAGGAGGCGCGCGAGCCGACCGGAATGCCCCGCACCGTGATCTGGCGTCTGAAGATCTCAAGTGGATCGATCGAGCCACCACCGCCAAGATAGCCGATCGCGTTCACCTGCGCGCCAACGCCACATGCGGCGAGGGACTGGGCGAACGTGGCGCCGCCCCCGACCTCGATCACGTGATCGACACCACGGCCGCGGGCGAGCCGATGTGCCTCCTCTCCCCATCGTGGTGTCGTGGTGTAGTTGATCAGCTCGTGCGCTCCCAGGGCCTGAACCCTCTCCAGCTTCCGGTCTTTGCTCGACGTGACGATCACGCGTGCGCCCGCAGCCAGCGCGAACTGTAGCGCGAACAGCGACACGCCGCCCGTGCCCAGCGTGAGCACCGTCTCGCCGGCCTTGAGACCCCCCAATGAGAAGAGCGCGTGCCAGGCGGTGACCGCTGCGCAGGGCAGCGTCGCGGCTTCGACGTCGCTGAGATCGGACGGAGCCAGGACCGCCCCCTGCTCGTCGAGCAATGCGTATTCACTAAGCATACCGTCGATGGGGCCGCCTAGTTGATAGGATGCCTGGGCAGCCCGGAAGTCGCCAGCCGCCCATCGTTGCCAGAACGTGCTGCAGACGCGGTCGCCCTCCTTCACACGCGTCACGTCGTCGCCGACCGCCACGACGGAACCGACCCCGTCGGACAGCGGGATGAGCCCAGCGGGAAACCTTGTGTGGTACGTCCCTCTCAATATCTCGACATCGCGGTAGTTTATCGCGGCGGCGGCCACCCTGACGACGATCTGTTGCCGTTCGGGGCGCGGCATGGGCCTCTCCTCCATTGTCAGACCGCCACGGCCATCGGTGACTATCGCCTTCATATTCATTCTCCCGCGTATGGAGCAGACTTAGGGTCTTCTGAGTCATAACGAAAATTCATTATGCTTATGAAGTTCATAATCAGAAGTTGCGATGTTGACGAAATGGGGCAGTCCGTTGATCTCCGGCCGACGAGGCTTGGACTATAGGGCGTGGTCTCCGCGCAGGACCCTCACAGCCCAACGCCCACCAAGCAGCTCCAGCGGTTCGCTCTCCAATCACGTTCGGAGTGTTCGGTTGGGACGAACGACTGCAAGCTACAAGCGCCCCCTCTAACCCGCGTCTGGCCTACCAGCGCTATGC
The DNA here is from genome assembly GCF_054057355.1 of Sphingomonas sp. UYAg733. Classification (NCBI taxonomy): domain Bacteria; kingdom Pseudomonadati; phylum Pseudomonadota; class Alphaproteobacteria; order Sphingomonadales; family Sphingomonadaceae; genus Sphingomonas; species Sphingomonas sp. UYAg733. The sequence continues at coordinate 547,807 of NZ_JBSRZE010000001.1, read as the reverse complement.
TTGGGCCGGCGTTAGCGGTCTGAATGGCGTGGCTCAGCGCCGCGAAGTTGGGACAGGCGACGACGCGCATAGCCGAGCATTAGGGCGCCTCGCCGGCGTGAATTCGGGGCACTTATCTTCGAAGGTCCACCGATCAGATCGTCTGCATGACTATCTTCGAAGACGCGCGTTCGGACGTTGCACGGCATGACTCCGAAGACCGGTGAGCATCGCCGGCACCGGTTTCATCCTGCGCGGAATGACAGGGGCACCTCTGGCCGCGACCTGAAATTCATAATAACTCCGGATTTTATAACGAGAGTTTTGCGATGCTCGCCGAGATGAGAAGCCTGCTATTCGTTCTGGAGGAAGGCTCGGTCGCGAAGGCAGCCCAGCGCGTCGGACTTTCGCAGCCGGCGGTCACGAAGCAGCTTCAGCGTCTGGAGGACGCGCTCGGTGGGTCGCTCCTCGATCGCCGCAGGAAGCCATACCGACTTACGCCGGAGGGACTGCGGGTGGCCGAGCAGTGTCGCACCATTCTGGCGAGCGTGGCTGATCTCAAGGGTCACTTCGGCGCGGCCGACGCGCAGGGCATCCTCAGGCTTGGCGTCGCGACTGGATTCGCCCCTGACCGCATCAGTGCCGCTGTCAGGGTCATCGCGGATCTCCATCCGCGCGTGGCCGTTCGGCTGACGAGCGACTGGAGTGCCGCGCTCTGCGTAAAACTGGACGATGGCCTGCTTGATGCGGCACTCATCCTATCGGACGAAGCCTCTTCGGGCCCGTCGCTCGGCATCGAGTCACTCTCGATCATCGGAGCGCGCGACCGACTGGCTGGTCGAACGATGACCTCGCGAGACCTAAGGAGCGCGCCGTGGGTTCTTAGCGCGGAACCGTGCGCGGCCAGGCGGGCGCTTTCCACCCTGCTCCTCCGACCCGGAGAGAACCTCAGGATCGCGGCGGAGGTCCAGGATTCACATCTGCAGATGCGGCTCGTCGGGGACGGCCTGGGACTGAGCATGATGCCGACGCGGCTGGTCGATCAGGTCGCCGACTCGACCATAGCCACCATCGGGGGGTTTGGGGTTCGTCTGTCTATGCAGATGCGCCGTTCGCCATATCTCGGCGCCTTGTCGCGTGTGATCGACGACGTGGAGGCCGCTGTCCGTAGTGCCCTTGGAGACGTTGGAGCTGCTGGGTAGGCAGCGGCGGCTAAATTTTTCTCAGTTTGTTAGCCACCAAGACGGCAGCGAAGGCGTTGGCCGCCCCCGCCACCTCACCGGTGTGAAAGTTAGATGAGCGCGGTCGGCGGGCCGCGTTGGGCGAGACCACGCTAAGTGAAATTGAGGCGGACCTCGGAGATCCGGCGAGGGTGGCGCGCTTGTCGAGCGCAGTCTTCCGGCGTTTGGCTTCCGGCAATGCCGGCAAGCTCCAGGTGGTCGCGGGGCTGCTGGCCGAGAATGCGGCGGAGCGGTACGGTGCTGGTAGTTGGTGCCGACGGTGGGATTGGGGCTCCGCTATCTGGCGGGCATCGAGCTGAGTTAGCCTTTTGTCGGGGTTGATCCAGCGCCCGCGATGCTGGGCGTGGCTCGCGCCAGCCCGGGCCGATTGCCGGTGATCCTAAGCACCTGATCGAGGACGCGCTCATCGATGCGCCGTGCGCACAAATGACGCAGCGTGCATTCTCGTCCCCGGCTTCATCGCCAATGACGGGGCCGAACTCGCGCAACTGGTGGGGACGCGCCACCACTTGAAACCGGATCGCCCTTCATCCCGGTGGACCACGGCAACGACCTCTTGTCTGCCGACGTGGATCTATAGCTGGACATATGCGCAGCCTATGCGTGCCGCTCGGGCGCAGACCGTGCGCCGTCGATCGAGCTAGGAGAGCCATCGCGTAGATGACGATCACGGTGCCCGCGTCGCGCAACTAGGCCGCAGGGTTAAGCGGGCTTCAGTGAAATCGCGGTGCGCTATGCCGGCATCGCATGACAGGGGCGATTCTCCTATGGAGATCGTGTGGGCAGCTGAGATTGGGCGATTTGCATGAATGTTCGAGGCGGGGACGTGCCGGGATGCGAGATCCTAGAGTATCGCGGCGGACGCGATCCTGAGGTCGCGGCGCTGATCCTTGCCATCCAGCGGGTTGACGTCGGTCTCGACGTACCGATCGAGGAGCAGCCGGAACTTCTCGACGTTGGTCGTGCATACCGTGACGGCGCCTTCTGGGTGGCGGTGGCAAATGGCGCAATTGTCGGCACGATCGGAATGCTGCGTTACGGGGCGAGCGGGATCCTAAAAAAGTTATTCGTGCGACGTGACTATCGCGGGCCGGACGGGCCGTCTCATCGCCTGTACGACAAGGCGATTGGGTGGGCTGTGGCGCGCGACCTCACGGCGCTATTTCTGGATACCCCATCGATTGCGACGCGTTCCCATGCATTCTATGTGCGGCGGGGCTTCCGCGTCGTGGACCGCACCGCATTGCCGAACGGCTACGAGTTTCCGGATCGCGATAGCTTGATCTTCAGACTTGATCTGCCTGGACCGGAGGTGCGAGCGCGGCAAGGACAGGCGGTAGGGGGTGCAGATGAGTTCAGAGTTTCTCGATAGGGCATCGTTGAGCGAAGTGTCCGAGCGTTTCGGCTTCTACTACGACCAGGCGATGATGCATCCGCGGGCCGTCGAGTGTGACGGGGCTGCCCGCGTGGTGATGCTGCCGGCAGCCGAGTATAGCGCCTGGCGCGTCTCGATCACGTTGCGCTGCTGCCAGAGGAGCTCGACAGGGAGGATGTGGTCGCCATCCGAGACGCCGTCGTCCCTGGCATGGCGCGGGCGTAGCCACCGACGAGAAGATGGAGAAGCTCTTCGCTTACCTCGCGCGCGTCGAGGCGGCGGGACTCGAACATCGCTTTATCCTCCTCGCGATCCGGCTGCAGTTAGAGTCCGCCGCCCGCATGTCGGATTATCCTCCCTATCGAATGGTCGCGGGTCGATTACGGCGCCTGTGCCGGATGCTAGACACTACGACCTCCTCTCCTAGCTCGCCCGCGACCAGCTCGTTCGGGCCATGGCCCGCCCCGATCGCACAGCGCACGTCACCGAGGCCGCAGTCTGCCGAATTGCGGGTCCGCCGACGGCCGGATCACGCGGCGAACCGGTCCTCATCCAGAAAGACGTGCTGTCGCGCGCCATCTTCGTGGCATACGACGTGCGCGATCGCCCATGTCGTCGGTCCACGGTTGTAGCCCAGATCGAGCTGGCAGACGCCGGCGACATGCACCCCGCCGCGCACCTGGGGGTGGTGGAAGTGGCCCAGCACCATGTCGATGCCCAGCCTGTCGAAGGCACCTACTGAGCCGCGGCAGCCGTCCGGTCCCAAGTGGCCATGCAGTCCGCACTCTACGCCTCCGATGTTGAGGCTCTCGCCGTCTACGAGGAAGCGCACGCCGGCGAGCCCGTCCCCCGACAGCGAGCGCATGGTCTCTGCGAAGAACGTGTCGGTGCCCGCTCCGCCCCGGATACGCTTGTGGAGGGCGCGCTCGCGGTCGAGCTGGAACTCCGCGTTCAGCGGATCGGAACGGTGGTCGGCCTCGCGCAGCCAGCGCAGCAGATGATCGTCGTGGTTCGAGTGGACCACCGCCGTCTTGCCGTCCGCGAGCCGGATGCGTTCGAGGAACGCCACGGCGGCGGCCAGCTCCGCGCGCACATCACCCGTGCCGCGTACGTGCTGCGCGAAGCGTGCGTGGGCGTCGCGACGCTGGTGGTGGCTCCGCGCTCGCATGTCGCAGACGTCGTGCAGCACCTGGACGCGCGGGCGCAGCCGACCGACGAGGCCACTGTCCAAGGACTTTCCCCAGGTCGCGCGCACCGCCGCGTGGTCGCAGTGCGGATGGTGGAGGTCGCCGACGACCAGACCGGCCACCCGGTTTCCGGTCGACACCCGTCCATTCGCGATCCGCTCGTCGAGGTCGCTGAAGGACCCGTCGCCGCCCGCGTCCGCGGACACACTGCGTGCGAAGACGCGGCCGTCCGGGAGCATCTCCACGATGAGCGCGCCGAGCCGTGCCGGTATGCGCCGAATGGGGTCGCCGTTGAGTATGGCGGCGCCGGTCGTCAGTTGCACGCGCGGTGGTCTCGCGCCGATACGCGGAAGACTGTCCATCTGAAACGTGGGGTGTGGAAACGCCGCCCAGCGGTCGGGTGACAGGCTTTGCAGACCATCGAGAGGATGGCGGGACACCATCTGCGGCTGTGCGTCACAGCGCAGATCGAGACGTCCGGCGAAGTCGATGGGCGTGCGGGTGACCGCGCTTTCTCTTCCGCACCGCGGGCCGAGCGCCGCCACGATCAGTTCCGCTCCGTGATGGCCGGCATACGTGTCGAGGTTGCGCATGAAGCCTTCGTGGATCGTCGCGTCCGCACGGGTCGCCGTGATCACGAAGCGGCGGACCCCTCGGGCCGGAGGGTCGATCCGTCGCACCGTACCAGGCGCGGCCGGGCCGGCGCCGGCGGGCGTCGCGGGCACCGTCATCGCCACTGCGCGCGTGTGTGACGCCGGGCGTCCGTTTCGTAGGTCGCGCGAGATCTGAAAGCGGACCGAGACGTCTCCGCGCAGCATCGCCTTGAGGGACGGAGGGCGGAGCCCGGCGTCCCTGAGCAAGTTGCGCTCATACTGCACGAGCGCTTCGCGGACGCGGATTTGCGACAGGCCGAGCTCGCGCGCCGTCTCCGATTCCGAGTGCGTCCTCATGTAGGACTGGAAGACTGCCGCCTGGGCGGCGGTGACGTACGTTCCCGTCGCCGGTCGGGGCTTGGCGGGCGCTACGGCGGTCCACGACGGCGCGGACGTGTCCTCGGAGGCCCCGCGCCCGCGCGATGCGGACGAGCGTCGGCGTTCCCGCTGCACACGTCCCGCGCGGCGTGCCGTGCCCCCTGTCCTGCTGTTCTCCACCATGTCGATCGGGCCCCTTGACGTCTTAAGGTAAAGGTGTATATATACACCATCACGGGCCAGGCAAGGTCGAGGGAGAAGGTCGGATGCGCGAAGTTCAGGACGGCCTGCTGCTCAGCGAGCACGCACACCGCGTCGCCAACGACATGGCCGTGGCCGCGGCGGCGTTGCGTCTCGCGCTTCGCCGGACGGACGGCGACCCCGACATCGCGGCCGCGGCCGCGAGGATCGGCGCGTCCGCACAGGTGCAGCGCATTCTGTGCGCCCGTCCGGTGGGCGCGACGGTGGAGCTGGGGTGTCTGCTGAAGCGCCTCTGCGCCGCCATGGCGCTCGCACACCCGGGCCCGATTGGCGCGGTGGAGGTCATCGCCGCGCCGCTCCACGTCACTGACGGTGCAGCGATGCCGCTCGCCATGTGCGTGCACGAGCTCGTGCGGAACGCGCTCGTGCACGCCGGTCGCGGCGGGGGGCATGTGCGGGTCGAGGTGAGCGACGACGGCGTCACGACCACCGTCGCGGTCTGTGACCGGGGTCCCGCCCGCGTGTGGGAACGCTCGGGAGGACAAGGAGCTGCGATCGTGGATCAGCTGGCTGCGCGCCTGCGGGGCAGCGTCTCGCGGCAGGCGTCCGCCACCGGAGGGAAGGTGGTCATCGCGATGCCGAGCATCGTCGCCGGCATCGTTCCCGCGCTCGCCGAGGCCTGAGGTGGACGTGGCCCTTCTCCAGGACGTGAACCGCGTGGTGGGGGATGACTTCGCTCCTGCGACGGACGAGGTGCGCGTACTCCGGCGTCTGCGGCTTGTTGAGGGTCCGACCGGACTGGGCGACCCCGATGCAGGCCGGGTCGCGGTGGCCGTCGATGTCGAGACGACTGGCTTTGACCCCGGAGAGGACGCGGTCATCGAGCTCGCCCTGCGGCGTTTCCGCCACGACGAGAATGGGGTCGTCACTCGAATCGGGCGCCTTTATTCGTGGCGCGAGGACCCCGGCCGTCCGATCCCACCACAGATCTGCCGCCTCACGGGCTTGACGGACGCCGCCGTCGCGGACGCGCGCATCGACACCGGGCTTGCGACCCGGCTCCTTTCGGACGCCGACCACGTTGTCGCGCACAACGCCAAATTCGACTTGAGGTTCGTCGAGCGCCGGTTGCCGGCGCTCGGGCAGCCCCACTGGGCTTGCTCGATGCAGGACGTGGATTGGCCGGCGCAGGGGTTCGATGGCCGCAAGTTGGGTCATCTGCTGTCTCAATGCGGTTGGTTCCACGATGCCCATTCCGCGGGGTCGGACGTGGACGCGGTCATCGCGCTGCTCGGCCACGCGATGCCCGACGGCCGCCCCGCGATGGCACATCTCCTGGCCTCCGCATCGGAGGACTCCTGGCAGGTTCGCGCGGTCGGAGCGCACATTTCGCTGAAGGATTTGCTCAAGCGGCGCGGGTATGGCTGGGACCCGGATGCGAAGGTGTGGCAGCGCCGGGTCGCCGAGGGCGATCGTGACGAGGAGCGCGCCTGGCTCGCCGATCGCATCTACGCGGAAAGCGTCAACCCCTTTGGCAACGAACCGCAGTGGGACCGGGTGCAGTGGGGGCGTCGACATGCCTGACACGATCGTCGCTATCCTTCCACTCCGACTCGTTCGCAGCCGTGCGGCGGATGAGCCGCCGTGTCGTCTGCACACCGCCGTGCTGCGGATTTCGGACGCGGAAGGCGTCGTGGAGGTGTTCCATGCCTGCCGGGTCGCGTCCACCCGAGAGGTCGTCTCCCGCCTCGCGACGCGCATCGGGCCGGCGTTCGCCGCTGCGGCCGTCGTGCGCGAGGGGGTCGATCCTCTCGATCCGATCGTACAGGGCCTGCTCCCCGCGGGCTGGGCGCAACACCTGGTAGCCTGCGGCGATCTGCCTGGGCACGCTCTCTCCGGCGGCGGCGACCTTCACATTTTTCAGCGGGGCGGATGATGCTGGCTTCGTCAGGGCGTGTTCCGTCAGCGGCCACGGTCACGGAGGTGATGGCACTCGCTGCGGCCGAACCGTATGGGCTTGCTCACCTCCTGGCTCACGAGAGCCGCGAAATCCTCGCCCGCTACATCGCGCAGCGCGCCGTCTCGCCTTGGGAGGACGCGTGGCAGCTGGCACGTTCAGAGCTTTCGGCGGCATTGGCCGAGCTGGGTCAAGAGGTTGATCGGCGCTTGCTCGAGGCGTTCCGCGCATATGTCGGGGTGACCGTCGTCGCGGTCTCGCCGTTGCTCTTGGACGCGAGCGCGACCGAGGGAATCGAGCTCGATTGCTTGGCGTCGCAGATGCGACACGATGCAGAGTGGCGGCAGTGGCTGGGCGGGCCGCCGCCCAAGATGGTGCGGTGGCCGGCCGGTTTCGCGCGCCCGGTGAGGGCCGAGCTGGGAGTCGCAGCATCGCTCAGGCGCCTGCGGTATGGACACGTCTTCCGGGAGCTCTGGCATCCTCGTGGAGCGTTCGGCATGCGGGTCGGGGGTCGGTGTCTGGAGGTCGCCATGCGAACCGACGCCTATTGGCTCAGATCCTCGAGCGGCCGCGGGGTTCTGACCATCACCGGTCCCGTGCCGGAGACGCTTAGGATCGCGATGACCGGCCGCCTCTTGGATGACGTGCTGGACCATCCGGTCACTCGCGGCCGGGGTTATCGGATCCGAGAGGCGCGCGGTGGTGATGGCGGCGAGGTTACGCTCGTGTTCGCCGCGAGACCGGTCGCCTGGCGTCTCCCCTGGGCGAGGGAGGTGGCCGAATCCGCGGGACCGCCGCCGGCGGCTCGCCCGTCATGTGGTGGTTGATTGCGATGGGCAACGTCCGCTTGGATCTCGAGGAGTTCGAGACTGTCGTCGGCGAGCGCATAGAGGTCGTCGCGATTGGCAGGCGGCGGGCGTGTGACGATTTCGATCACGACGTGGCGGTTGAGCCGATCCCGCGCGATGAGGCGATGGCGATCCTGGATTACGGGTTCGACGGCGGGGTCGGCAGCAACGACAGGCCACATCCGATCTACGCCTGGACTGCGAGCTGGTGCGTGTTTCTCGGCGACGACGACGGGGCGACAACGTTGGCCTGGGTTCCACGTCGCCCCCGACGCTGTGTGCCCGAGTTAGGAGGTGCCTGGTGGCTGTGCGGACCACACGACTGGCGCAGTCTCGCCGAGTGACGATGTGAACGGAGAACGGAGAATGGTGGAGTTGTGCGCGACCGCTTTGCGCGGGGCCGGGGTGGCAATTGACCAAGACCCTGCCGCCTGCCGCGTGGCCGCGGAATACGTTGCGAAAACCGGTGCGAACGCCGGTGATGACACCGCCGTCTGGGTCCGTCTCGAGCCTCGTCGTGCGCGCCGGTAGCGCCCGTGTCCGGCCTGACGGCTACCGCCGTCGCATGGAGTCAAACCTCCGCCGCGATGCGGCGGCGCTGGAGGCGCTGCGTGCGCTCGGCCTCGAAGCCGCCGAGGTCGCGGATCTGGGCCTTGGACTGAGGGATCCTTACGCCCGGACCGACGGCGCGGTGGTATCGCGGGTGCTGTGCTATCCGCTCGCCGACGTAGGCGGTCGCGCGCGGTTTGGATGCGTGAACATCGACGGGATCACGGCCAACCCGGAGGACGCGGATGCCTGGAGCGCAGGGGACGCCGCGACCGTGAGGCGCGGATCTGGAGATGAGACCTTGGTCGTCGCCGACACTCCGATCGCGGTATGGCGGCTTGGTTTTGCGGCTGCCCGCGCCGGAATCAACCTGACCGTCGTCGCCTCTTCGAAGCCGGGCAGGATGCCCGCCGAGTGGGGTGCGCGCCGGTTCTGGGGGACGTGGAAAAGGGTTCTTGTCTCCGGGGAGGTGTCGGCCGTCCTGCGCGACGCGATCGCCACCGTGGCGCGCCGTCCGCTGGAGGTCGCCCGCGCTGCGGCTCCCACGGCGAGGGGAAGCGGCGCGCGCGAGCGCGACGATGACTGGCTGGCGGACCTGATGGATGGCGGAGTGCGCATCGCAGGTGGCTCGACGGAGTCGGAGGCGACCGTCGGCGGGGGGACCGGGGATTTCGCCGCCGAGCCGGTAGCCCTGCACGGGGGCTTCTCGCGGGGTCGGATGCTTTATCCGTTCCGGGTCGAGCGGCGGTCACGCGACGGTGCGGGGCGGGGTCGGCTCGTCCACAGCTATGAGACACTGGTGCTTCGGGCGGACGGTGCGATCCTGGAGGCCGACGTGTTGCCCGCCCCCGCCGGAACCCCGGCGCACCGGCGGGTGCACGCTCTTTCCGACGGCACCCGCATTTTGGCGGCGCCCGAACCGAGCCGGACGACTTCATGGTCGCTTCAAGGTGTTCGAGCCTACGCCGCTGCGCGCCTCGACGGAGTGGATCCGTGCCGCCGCGCACCCGCTGACATCATGGCCGATGTTCACGCGTTCATCGCATCGCGCGTCGCACTGCCACGCGCCGACGATCTGTGGATCGCGTCCGGCTTCGTCGCGGTCTCGCACATGTTTCGGGTGTTCCCGGCCATCCCGCTGCTGCTCGTCGAGGGAGAAAGGGGCAGCGGCAAGTCGGAACTCGCCGGTGCCGTCGCGATGCTCGGCTTCAACGCGACTGTCATGGGGCAGGGTTCGGCGGCGGCGTTGGTGCGGCTTGCCACGGATTGCGGCGGCTTGGTGGTCCTAGACGATGTCGAGAGGTTGGCCGGAGACGGTGGCGCATTCGGTGAGCTCGCCCAGTGTCTCAAGACCGGCTACAAGGCGGTGACGGCTCGGAAGGCTATCTCGTCTCCATCCGGCCGGGTGCAGGTCCATGATTTCTTCGGTCCGCGCTTGATCACCACGACGCAGGGTGTCGATCCTGTGCTCTACTCGCGCTGCATCGGCATCGCGACTGCGGCCGATCCGGCACCGCGGCGTCCGTGCGATGCGGAACCGACGGCCTTGCGCGATGAGTTGCACGCGCTGGCCATGTCGCGCGCCGAAGAGGTTGCGGAGGCGTACGCGCGGATCGAGGCCACGATCTCCACGCGCGGTGAGGAGATCGTCGCACCTTTGTTGGCGATCGCCGAGGCGTTCGGATGCGGGCCCCTTGCTTCCGCGCTCGCTAGCCGCCGCTAGCCGAGGAGGCGCCCGCTCAGCGTATGGACGTCGCCATCCCGAGGTCCGCCAGCAGCGCCCCGATCACCGACATGGCCGCTGCAGCGTCCGGTGCATGGTGCGACGACCCATCCAGCTTCATCTCTGCTCCGCTGCTGACCGTCACCGAGTATAGGTCGCAGCGACTGTTAATGAATGAGCATTCCACGGACGTCCTGCCTTTCAGCGCGGTGACGGATAAATGTGCCATGGTCCGGGTGGTTGGGCCCATCGATCGCACCGCAGCTGCATTTTCGGTGATCCAGTACTTGAGCGACGCCACGGCGCGATCAAGCGAAGGTTGGTCTGCATGTGGCAGCATCTCCCTCACGCGCTCTTCCAATGTGATAGTCATGTTCGTATCCCCACGATGCTTATGAAACGTGGCCGTGTGGCCGCGGCAGGAAAGCAGCGGGGGGCACGGGCTTGACTGCGTGAATGACGCGCGACGCCGTGCGCCTCACCGTGGGATCCACTGAAGTATTCGTGTGGGACCGGCTTTAGAGGCCTTGCGTCACCTTGCCGAAACGCGCCTACGACTAAAAGTGAATGATCGCGTTTTAGGTCAAGGGCTTTTAAGTTGTTGTTATTGCACCGTTCTCTATAAAAATGCGGGTCCGCGATAACTGCCGCACCGTCGTATTTCTGTGGTCGCTCGGAGCGATTATGTAATCGCCCTAAATCAACACGATGACCCCAAATCCCGAAACGCTTCCGGGCATGTGTGCGATGAGGTTGCGAACAGTTGCCCTGAGTTGCCAAAAACGCGGGGAACTACCGCGCTTATTTCGACGGCAGCGGATCTGCCCGCCGACGTCGTCGACGGGCAGAACTGGTTCAATTCCGTCCGGCCAAGCGCGCCTCGCTCAGGACCCGCACGGCGTGCTTCACCTTGTCGCGGGGGATGAAGCGAGCGTAGTGCTTAAGGAGCGTCTCGACGGTATCCTGGATCGCCCAGGCCGCGAGGTGGAGGTCTCCGGTCACCTTGACGATGTGGGTCGCGATCACCGACCGCACCGCGTGCATTCGGTGGACCATCGCACCCGCCACGCCGCCGAGACCGGCGTCTGGATTCTGGATGAAGTAGTTCGACGTGATCCGCCCGTAGCTCTTGGAGAGCTGGTCCTCGTCCATGTCGCCGCCGTGCCGGTTGACGAAGAACGCGTCGGTGACGCGGCCACGCAGGAGGTAGGGTCGTGACTTGAACGCGTAGAAGTCCAGGCGTTTGTAGAGATCGTCCCCGTCCTCCAGTTCCAGCTCGTAGGGCGCGCCGTCCTTGAAGTAGGGGCTGTACCAGTTCTTGAACTCGCTCGCGGGGATGTGGATGATCCACTTGACCACGCCCTCCTCGTCAATCCGCCGGAGCGTCGGGGCCAGGATCGAGCCGTCGCGCCCCTTCCGACGGTGCTTCGCGTTGCTGCCGTCGTCGTAGGTCAGCACCATGTTGAACGACCGGAGCCCTGCCTGGATCAAGGTCTGGGTCTGGACGCAGTCGCGGGCGTGGATATGGCGCGACATGATGTCGAGCGGACGGGACGCGAGCAGATTTCGCACCGAGCGCATGTAGTGCTCCATGGGCCGGTCGTGGTCGATGTACACGCCGACGGCGAGGAACGGATCCCGGGTGATCGGAGTGCCCCCTTCCCGCAGCTGGCCCAGGTTGTTGAGCGTCGTCCGGTAGGCTGCCTCCACCGCGCCCTGCCAGTCGGTCTCGAAGGCCGAGATGTCGAGCGTGATCGGCCCGTCGATTGTATCGTGCGGGTTCGCGTCCCACCACGCCTTGAAGCGCCGGAGGTCCTCGATCAGCTCTGGCGTCTTCCACACGTGGCCGGTGTCCGGCTTGAGGAACGTCGACGCGATCTCGAACACCTTGTTGATGCTGGATCCCCACGTCCCCGAGCGTCTGAAGCGCCACCAGGAATGGGACAGCAGCAGATCGTCGAAGACGATCAGCGCGGGCGAGAGCAGCTCGACGGGGATGCCGAGCCCTGCTTCGGGCGTGAAGTCCGTCTTGCGCGCTTGGTCGCCTGCCGCATCGTCATCGAGCTTGCGCGGTCGCACCCAGTAGCCGAACACCGGCTCGAAGTAGGTCTGGCGGATGAGGTTCGTGCCATTGCGCCAGGGCTTGGGCTTGCGCTTCGCCTTGCCATCGGGACCCAGCTCGCGCTCGGCGTCGCCGGGCCGCCGCAGCGGGGCGATCTCGCCCTTCCTGGGTGGACGCTGGCGCTCGAAGGCGTCGACGAGCTTCGTAGGCCAGTCGGTGATCCTCAGCCGGTATCTGTCCTTCGTCATGTCGCGAGAGCGTCGCGACCAGTCGGTGTCCTGGACGTTGTAGCGCTCGTGCCCCTCCTCGACGGCGGCCTTCCGCTCGTCATCGTTCAGGGCGTTGAAGCCCTGGGGGAGATGGCGCGTCGCGTTACGCAGCGAGCTCACATCGTCGTCGAAGGTGCGGCGGCGCCACTCGTCCGGGAGGTGATCCTTCAGGCGTTCGACGGGGACGCGCAGCACACCGCACATGCGCACGATCATCGGCTGGGCCTTGGCCGCCGGGAAGCTGTGGCCGGTCGCCCAGCGAAAGACGGCTCTATCGCCGCCCTTTCCGCATGCGAGCCCGACGGCGTTCGGCGTCATTCCCACCTCGTGGCACAGCACGCGTATAGCGAGCGCGAAGTTCTCCGGGAGCGGCTTGCTGGCCCGGAGGGCGTCGTTGTGGTCGATCCACTTCTCGATCCGGCCACGCCAGCCGGGTGGGCAGCGCCCAGCATCCGTCGCCATGGCGCGCCGGATGCGGGATCCCAGATCCAGCGGCACGATATCCTTCTCGGCAGCCCGGTAGCTGGGCAGCTTCAGGAACTGGCGAAAGGCGAACACCGCCTGGCGCGCGTCCTCGTCGCGGACGCGTCCACGCCCCCACTCGATCAGCTCGGCATAGGTGTAGCGGCGCGCCTCTAGGATGGGGTTCGCGACGAGTTTCTTGCCCTGGACGAGCGTCTGCAGCAGCTTCTTGTTGGCTGGGCGTTCGTAGAGGTCGCGGGTGCCGATGCCGGACCGCTCGGAGACGGTGATCATGTCCACCACGCCGGGGCGCAGCGGATCCTCAGGGAGACCGTCTGTGAACGACGCGACGCCGATGGCCAGGAGCACCGGCACGGCCGGATTGTCCCGGGTGTAGCGCTTGCCGTTGGCGATCGGCGCGCCGACGGTGTTCACGAATCCCTGCTGCAGGTGGCGCCCGATCTCGTAGAGGCGGGTCATGACGATCTGGTCGAGATCGCCCACATGGCAGCCGATCTCCAGCGCGGCGCCATATTTGCAGATCCGGCTCAGGCTCGTCGCGGACAGCGGCGCCCCGTAGCCGCGCGCCCTCAGGACGATCTCGTACTTGTCGATGTCGAAGTCGATCTGCCGGGGAGGGTCGTGACGGATCTTGACCCGGTCCAGGCCGTGGAGCGCCGCCAGGTCCGTCAGCGCGCCGTCGATCAGGCCGGTCCGCTTGGCGCCGGCATGCCGGATCGTCTGCAGGACCAGCCGCCAGTCCATCATGCCGTCGATGCGCATGGGCGGGCGCGCGTTAAGTCGTTCAAGCCAGTCGCCGTAGGCGCCGATCTTGAGCAGCATGCGCGCCTCCAGCGTCTGACCGCCCGGGATGCCCGCGAACTCGTCACGGCCGTCGATACCGCGGCAGATGATTGCCAGCTCCTCGAACGCCGCCTTGATGGCCACGCGCTGCTGCGGATCGGCCATGACGTAGTTGAGCGGCATCGCGATGGCGGGCGGCGTTGCCGGGGCGGGAGCGATTTTGGCGGTGTCGGTGCCGACTTGAGCGATGTCTTCGATCGTGTTCATGTGAGTTCTCCTGTGCCCGCGGGCCGGCGGCCCGTGGGGGGGTGGTGGTGTGGTGGGGTGTGCTCGGCGTCGTGTCGGGGTGTGCCGACTGCAGGTCAGCGTCCGTTCGGCCCACCGCGCTTGCGCCGGCGCGCGCGGTCCTTCGTCGAGCGGTAGATGCGCTCGGCGAGCCAGGCGTCCAGGTCCGCGATCCTGTAGCGGACGGACGATCCGAGGCCCGCGAATGGCGGACCGTTCTCGGAATATGTGCGCATCTTCTCGAGCGTGCTCGCGGTAAGCCCGAGGTAGATCGCTGCTTCGTGGGTGTTCATCACCGCGGTGCGCGGCGTCGTCCTGCGTGGCATGGTGCCCTCCTGTGTTGCAGAGGGCACCCAGATGTCAGCGGATGCGGTGTTCTAATACTCGCGGTGATTCCGACGTTTACGTAATTCGCCCATGGGGTGCGCCGTGCTGTTGGGTCACGGCTTCTGCGAACGGCGGCCCTTCTCCGCGCGCTCCGAACAGATTTCCGTCGCCATCTTCCAGGCGTCGTCGAACAGGGCGTCGGTGAGGTAGCGGTCGAATGCCGGGATGGACATTTCCCGCAGAATTTTGCGATTGTATCGCCATGGCTTCACCCCGTCCTCGTCGAAGCGGGCGAGCAGCCATCCCGCAGCCCGCTCGGTCAGCGCTAGCTGGTGGCGGTAGCCGAGCACCCGCCGCGCGCCTGCGAACAGCCGGTCTAGCTCGGCCGGCGTCGGGTCGGCACCGTCTCCGGTCCGGGCGAGGCCCACTCCAGCGCGGGTCATGAGCGTGGTGCGCGGCGTGCCCGCGATCGCGGCCAGGTTGTCCAGCACGATGCCGGCCAGCCGGTCGTGGCGGCGCAGCAGGTTCGCGACCAGATCGTGTGGTGGCGCGCCTGCCGGGGAGTGGATCTCCATGAGGAGGTCGAACTCGACGCGGTCCAGGAAGACCCAGTGATCATGAGGCGTCCCGTCGTGATCGCCGAGGGCGACCGTGCCCTCGGCAACGGCGAGCGTAACCTGGCCGGCCGTCCAGCGGTGCGCGGCCATCGGCTCGCCGCGTCCGCCCGTGCTTGGCTGCGCGAAGGTCGTCATCGCGTTGCCGACGAGCAGGCGCGTGAAGAGGTTGACCATGGTCCAAAGGACGCCGACCCGTTCCTCGGGCTCGCCAATGGTGTCGATCGCGTCGCGGTGGGGTTGGAGATCGACGTCCTCGCTGCCCCAGAGCGCGTCGGAGAGCTGGTCCACGGCGTCCGGCAGGAAGATGCGGTCCGGCAGTTCGGGCCAGTCCGCGCGCCGGGCGTAGATGGACCAGATCGGCTCCTGCTCCTGCCGCTCCTCCGGCTCCAGCGACCCTTCGCGGTCATCGGCCGGTCCCGCGGCCGGGGACGCCGGGCCGGGGACGCCGGGCATGTCCGGGTCTGGCACGGTTCAGGCCCTGACGACGGGCCTCGGGACCGGCGCCGCGCCGTTCCGGCTCCGGTCGTCGTCGTCGATGTCGGCGAAGTTGGTGATGACGACGTCGCCGTCCGTGAAGTGCGCGGTGATCTCGAGCTCACCGCCCATCGCGTTGATGAAGCGGCGGAGGTTGCCGACGTACATGTCGGTCCGCTTCTCGATCTTGGCGATCGCCGGCTGTCCGACGGACAGCGTCTCGCCGAGTGTCTCCTGGGTGAAGTGGCGCGCGGCGCGGAGCTCGGCGAGCGACATCTCGGCGCGGAGTTCGGCCTTGCGGGTCTCGATGGCCGAGCGGCGCTCCGGGGCGAGGGTGCCGGTCAGTGCGCTGAGTGGTTTGCGGTTAGCCATGGTCTGGGCCTCTCTGTATGTCAGGACGACGGCTGCGCCGTCTGCTCGCTCAGGAGCTGGTTCTTGCGGATCTCGACCACCCGGCGGCGCTCCTCCGTGAACGCGCGGGTCAGGTCGGCGAATGGCTTGCGGATGCTCGTCATATCAGTCCCTCCTTCCTAAGTTCCGTCAGATGCACGTCGTACAGGTCGTCTGCCAGGGGGGTGAGCGTCTCGTAGAAGCGGTCGTCCCCGGTCTTGTCGCCGCCGATCAGCAGGATCGCCGACCGCCGGGGATCGAAGGCGTAGAACACCCTGAGCGGCTGTCCGCCGCTCTGGATGCGGAGTTCGCGCATGTGCGGATGACACGAGCTCTTGATCTGCGACGAGTGCGGGAACGGCAGCATCGGCCCGCGCTCCTCCAGCAACTCGGTGATCGCAGCCACGTCGTTCTGCTCCTTCTCGGTCAGCCCGGTCCACCAGTCGCCGAACTCGTCCGTATACTCTACATCACATGCCATGGATGGAATATGCCATCTATGGAATGTTTTTCAATAGGGTTTCCCGCATTGACGTTGGATTAACGCCTCGAAGGTCGTCGCGTGCCGTCGGCGACGTCGTTGCGGGCGGCCATGCCACGGTGCGTCGGGCGTCGGCGCTCGAACTCAGATGGCTCCCTGTTTACGCCTGTCGCGTGGTCGGCTCGCGGGCTTCCGGAAGCCGACCCCGCCGCGTCAGGCCGCTTGCCTGAACGGCGTCGCGACCTCTTCGAGTTGCTCATCGGTCACCTGCCGGGCGGCGCGGGCGAGGCGGATGCGGGCGCGCGCGATGCCGTTCGAGAGCGACTTCGTGGGGCGCGTGGGCATCGAGATGAGCGCCCGGCCATCATGCGCGAAGCACACGTTGATGCCCTTCGGCATCATCAGCGCTGGACCGCCGTCCCTGGGCGCCCACAGGGCGCACTCGCTCCAGGTGTAAAAGAGCCCAGAGCGCTCGGCGAAGATCGACACATTGGTCGGGCCGAGGTGCTCGCGACCGCGCGCGAAAGTCAGGTAGGCCAGGTCCATCTGGGTTTCCATTGCGCTCTGGATCCAGCCTCGGAACGCCCTTGCGTCCAGCGGGTGTCCCGCCAGGAATGCAAGCGAGGGGCTGTCCTCCGCAAACTCCGGGTCGAGGTCG
This sequence comes from Sphingomonas sp. UYAg733, assembly GCF_054057355.1. Classification (NCBI taxonomy): domain Bacteria; kingdom Pseudomonadati; phylum Pseudomonadota; class Alphaproteobacteria; order Sphingomonadales; family Sphingomonadaceae; genus Sphingomonas; species Sphingomonas sp. UYAg733. Next base: position 530,947 of record NZ_JBSRZE010000001.1, on the reverse strand, counting down.
CGGCGAAGCATCTCTGCGGCCGCGATGGCGAAGCGATTAACGGTCTCGTCCTGGTAACGTTGCGTCATTCTGATGTCCCTTCTGTCTTCCTCCACGGTCGTGGAGATTCTCCCGCACACGTCTGGCGGGTAAGGCGGTCGCTGAACGGCCGTCGGCGCGAGCTGCGCGACGCGTGGGCTGACCGTGCCAATCTGTAGACGGTCTAGGCCCCTCGCTATCGCGGCTCGCTGTGGCGTGAGGGGCCGTGCCCGTGTCCGGGCACGGCCATGGCTCACGCGGCTGTCGCGGTAGGGAAGACGTGGACCCCGAAGCACCCCGCGACCGTCGCCTTCCGCGCCGCCGCTATCAGGTGGCGCGATGCCTTGATGGCGTTCGCCGCGACGTTCGGCGGGCGCCCGTGCCGGCGCTCCACGCCGTTCGGTCCGATGGCGAAGTGGAACGTCGCGGCGACCGGGCCGCGTGGCACGAGTACGTGGCGGCCTTCGGCGTCGATCGCGAGCGCGCAGTCGTGAGTGGTGTCCGCACCGCCCTGACCGTCGGCGAGCGCGACCGAGAAGCATCGCGGCCCCTTGGCCTTCGCGGTCTCTCCAAACTCGAGCGAGACCATGCTGAACCCTTGCTCGAGCGCGGCGGCCAGCGCGCACGCGCCGATCGCCGAGATGCGCTTCGTCGTGCTGATGAAGAGCGTGCGTGAGTGCCGACCGGCGGCGGCGTCGACGAAGCCTTTCTCGAGTAGCGCGCGTGCTGCGTTGGAAAACTTCTGCATGTGCTCGGAGCCACTTACCATCTCTTAATCCTTTCGCTCGTAGGCTGCGCCGCAGGCTTTTCCCTTCAACCTGCTGAGCCACAGCATCTGCTTCAGAACAGTGAGCGCCGCAGCGCTCTGGGCGGCGCCGGAGCGCTGTCGCCGATCGGTCCGATGGTTCCCTCCTTCGTTTCCTGGCCGGTAGGACGCGCTGTGGCGCAGCGGACGGCGGGTCATGCTGGTTGCCCCGGCCATCCTGAAAACCTACCCTGCCGACATGCAGATCGACGCGATTCGACAGCTTGGCGCGGCCATCCGTGAGCGCAGGGTCGATGCCCGCCTCAGCCAGGTGGCGTTTGCCGTCCGGGCCGACCTGGACCGTCAGTACCTGTCGCGGCTCGAGCGCGGGATGCAGAACCCGTCGATGCTCGTCGTTATGCGGATCGCGCTGGAGCTCGACGTTTCGCCCGCAGAACTGCTGCGCGGCGTGACGCTGGACCCGACCGAGCTGCGCGCGGTCAAGCGGCTGTCACGCGGGCCGCGCCCGGCTCAGGGCGTTCTAAAGCCGGAATGACGCTCGAGCGCTCGCGTCATTGAAGTAGCGCGTGCCGGCGCTATGCCAGCAGTTCGTGGCCGTAGGGCGCGACTTGGCGACAGCCCCCGCCGGCAACAAAACGGGGAGGCGCCCGGTGGCACGGCCACCCGTGGCACCTCCACAGTCATCATCGGACACTAAGTCATAGGAAATCTTAGCCCGGACCTCGCCGCGAAATGCGCGTGCGCAGATCCATCCGCTCGCCCCTCCGGAAGATATCGCCGTCCGTCTTGCCAGCCCCTTCATTCGCCGACGCGGGCGGCACTTGGCCGAATCGACGGCGCGAGTGCATTTGCAACAGCGGGTGGCTGCCAAGGCTTGTCGGCGCCTTTGGAAAGGCTGCACATCCGCCGCTCGGCTCCGCGTGAACAGATAAGCAGGCGATGCCCTTTCCACAGCGTGGCCATGTCCGCTGCGATCGACTCGACGAAGTCCCGGTTCTGCGCCGGAAGCGCGGCGCTGAACCGCGAGGCGTCGGTCCCGTTCGCGAAGACTTGCAGGACCACGTCGCCGGCGGGTGCGAAGGGCGGAAAGTGCAGGAGCTGGCGGTCGTCGTTGTCGACGATGTGGGCTGGCGCGGGCAGGCCGATGCGGCGGCTCGGTCCGGCGGGTCAGTCTCTCAATGTGCTGCAGCAGCAGGTCGAGGTTGGGGCCGTGCGCGTCGCGCCGCATGGACTCCAGGGGATGCGGGCCGGCCCGGCCAGCGTCGAGGGTCCAGTGCTCGCCGCCCGCCGTCGTGTCACCGATGTCGCCAGTTTTGAAGATCGTGCCGAGCGGGAGCGCGAAGTGGCCACCCTTCGTCTCGACCGCGTGAATCACGTCGACGGCGGGGCGATGACGTCGTCACGCGGCAGCGCGTCGATCACCTCACGGCCGTCCTTGCGGCCGCTGATGCGCAGGTCGAGCATGAGTGCGGTCGTCAGCGCGGCCGCGACGGGCGTGCCGTTGCCGACGTCGTGGTCGCGAGCGAGGCCTTCAGGCGGTCAGCGAGCACCGCGATGTCCAACTGAAACTGGCTTAAAATGGATTGCCGGCGCAAATACACAGGCAACGGCTTGGCCGTAGCGATGGGCGGATGCATCACGGCAGATGCGGTGATGTCGAAGGTGGCACGCTGCCGCCGCTGCTTACGGCGTTTGGCCACGGTTGGGGCATTGGTATCGGCTGACGCGACGCAGCGGCATGTGCCTTGGAGGCACGGATCGCTCGCGGATCAGCCCGGTCGCCCGTGCGCGCAAATATACGCACGGGCGACCGGCTTTGCGATCACGACGATCCGTGTCGCGACAACGCAAGGCGCACGGCGGCGCTAACGCCTGGGTCGGCGATCTCGACCGCGGACCGCCGGCTGATGCGCAGCACGCCGAGGTTGCCGCGGCGCCCCATCAGGCCCCGTAGCGTCGTACGGATGGAGGTGGTCGTCGCGGTCGTGACGACCAGGCGGGTCTGCTTGAACGGCTTGATGACCGTGCCGATTGCCGAGAGGAAGCGGTCGGCGGTGCGGTAGCGGTGGTCGCCGGGGACGGGATTGTTGAGATCGAATGTGACGAGCACGAGGCTGGGTCGGCGGGGGGTTACGCGAATCGGCATTGGGGACTCCTGTTGTTCCACGTTGTTCCAGTTGCATTTGGCTGGAACGTGTGTCAACAGGTTTCGGAACAACAAGGAACAACGTCATGACTCGGCAGATTTTCACCGCGTCGAAGACCAAGTCAGACCGGCCGGGATGGGCGATCACCTTCAGGCATCCGCTCAGGCTCGATGGTCAGCGCAAGCCAGGGCGCAAGGTCCGGCGCGGTCTTGGAACGACCGATGCCGATGCCGCAGACTCGCTGGTCGCGCAGATGAACGAACTGCTTTCCGACAGTTCGTGGTGGAATCCCGTGCGGCGGCGCGAGGCCGAGACGCGATTCGCGCAAGCGATCGTCGCGGCGTTCTATGACGACATCCAGGTCGCTCAGAACGATGGCGAGGCGATGCGCGAGCGGCTGATCCCCATGCCCGGCCGGGACGAGGGGTACTCCCGCGTCCTGTTCGTCGGAACGACGGGCGCGGGGAAGACCACGCTCCTGCGACAGCTGATCGGCTCGGATCCCGATCTGGACCGCTTCCCCTCGACCGCGCCCGCGAAGACCACGATCGCCGACATCGAGGTGGTTCTGGCCGACGGGGGCTATTCGGCCGCGGTCACCTTCTTCCCCGAGCAGCAGATCCAGACCTTGGTGGAGGAGTGCGTGCTCGACGCCGCGCTGGCGGCTCACAAGGATGCGCCGCGCGCGCGTGTCGCCGACCGGTTCCTCAATCACCGGGACCAGCGCTTCCGCCTGAGCTACGTGCTGGGGCCGTGGCGCGCCGAGGGCGCCGCGGACGATTTCTCGTTCGACGACGACGAGGACGAGGATGCCGCGGCGCTGGCTGCCGACGTCGGCGAGGATGAGGACCTGAGCGAGACCGAGCGCGAGGCCAACCTCACCGTGGTCGAGGGCTACGTCACGCGCATCGAGGCGCTTTCGGCGTCGATCGCCGAACGTGTAGCCGACGCGGTCGAGGTCAGTTCCGAGACGCTGGGTGCGGAGGACCGTGACGCACTGGACCAGTTGGTCGGCGAGGTGTTCGAGGCCGAGCTCTACGAGCAGGACGACTTCGGCAACCTCGTGCACGACGTGCTGGACGCGATCCGTACCAGATTCTCGCAGGTTACCCTGGGGGAGATGATCACGTCGCGCGGCGAGTGGCCAGATGGATGGTCGTTCGAGACCGACGACCGCGCCCTGTTCATCACGACGATCCGTTGGTTCTCCAGCAACTTCTGGCCTCACTTCGGCCGCCTGCTGACCCCGGTGGTGGACGGTGTGCGGGTGCGCGGCCCGATGTATCCGGAGATCCGCCCCGACGGGGTGAAGCTGGTACTGATCGATGGTCAGGGCATCGGCCACACCCCTGACTATGGCGCCAGCATCTCGACATCCATCACCCGCCGCTTCGAGGCGGTCGACGTGATCCTGCTGGTCGACAACGCGCAGCAGCCGATGCAGGCAGCGCCGCTGTCCGTGATGCGCGCCGTAGCTTCCAGCGGCCATCACGATAAGCTGGCGGTGGCGTTCACGCACTTCGACCTGATCAAGGGGCCGAGTCTAAAGTCGGCGGTCGATCGCCGGACGCACGTCATGGCCTCGGTGCTGAGCGCGCTGGGCAGGCTCCGCGACATCATCGGAGGCCAGGTCGTGAGCGCCATCGAGCACGGTCTCGTCGACCGCTGCTTCATGCTCGGCGGCACCGATCGGCGGCTCGACCAACTGCCGCCGAAGGCGGCGAACTACATGCGCCGCCAGCTTGGAAGCCTCATCGAGATGGCGGAGGCGGCGCACGCGGCCGAGCCCGTCCAGTCGTCCGACGCGCCGACCTACGACCCGATCGGCATGCTGTTCGCGGTCCAGGACGCAGTGGTGAAGTTCCATCAGCCTTGGCGCGCCCGGCTCGGCATCGACACGTACGCCAACGTCCGCAAGGAGCACTGGACGCGCATCCGGGCGCTGACCAAGCGGATCGGGACCGGCTCCGACGTGGAGTACGACACCCTGCAGCCCGTCGCCGATCTCCACCGGCAGCTGCAGGAGGCGATCTCGCTCTATCTCGACAATCCCGTCAGCCCGCTTGGCGACGAGGGCGAGCGAGTGGTGTCGTCGATCAGGCGCCTGGTCTCCAAGCGGTTGCTCGAGATCACCCGCCGCAGGCTGATCGACGACCACGGCGCCGCGTGGTGGGATGCCTACGCGCTCGAGACGGGCACGGGATCGACGAAGCGGCGCGCGGGACGGATCGCGGCGATCTTCCAGTCGGCGGCACCGGCGCCCGATGCCCTTCTGACCGCCGAGGCCCGCGCCCTGCTCGACGAGGTGATCGCCACGGTGTCGTCGAGCGTGGACGCGGTCGGGGGTGCGATGCCTTCCCGACTCACGGGCGGGGGCTGACCGCCAACTCTCGATCGCGGCCAAGGTAAAGCGGGACGAGCCGATGGCGTGTGTCCGCGCCACGACGGTGGCTAGTCCTACGCGACTTCCTTCCTCGGCTCCTGATAGCTGACGATGACAATGCTGGCTGTGGACTTGATTGCCGGTTCATTGGCGCGCAGCACTGCCTTCTTGAATTCGACACACGCGTCCAACCCACGGGTGCCGGCCTTCATCGGCCGCATCAGGTCCATGTAGGTGCCCATGTCCTTCAGAAGTTCGCCACAACGGTCGGCCGCCGAGCGTAGGGCGATGTCGCCGGCCGGCACCGCTTGAAGCGCCGTCGTCAGTCGCTGCGCCAGCTTGCGCGACCCTTGATACAGGTGAGATGGGTCGAGCTTGCCGTCCGCCTTGCGGAGCTTCACCGGACCCATCTCCCACACCACGCCGTCCGAAGCGGGGAATTCCGCCACCTGTTCGAACATGACCTTGGCGCCGTTGGTGACCGAGATGAACACCTTGCCCGCGCGGGCACGCGGAAACAGCGGCGGCACCTCGGTCCCGATCCGCGTGAACTGGTTCGCGAACAACTCGCGGATCTTGTGAAAGTAGAGTTCCCGCAGGCGGCCGAGCCTCTTGAAACCTTTGCCGACGCCCACCGTGGACATCGTGGCCCACTCGATCGCCGCAGGATTCTTGTGCTCCCACGTGAGGTCGAACGTGCGCCAGATCCCTCGCTCGTTGACCCTGATGAAGTCGACGCCGGACTTCGCGACGTCTCCGTCCATGTCCTGATCGGCCATCAGCCGCATCCTGCCGGGGATCAGCAGGACGGTCTTCGCCGCCGGCGCGAGGCCCTTGGCGCGCGGCAGCAGGTCGCAGCTGGGCGTCATCACCAGCCGTACCTCGGCACCGTCGTATCCCTTCCGATCCTGCCCCTTTGGCTTGACGAAGAGATCGCCCTCTACGAGGTCGGTCGGGGCCAGGGTTGAAGGAAATGCCTCCTCGCCAGCCGCTCGCGACGTGTCGAACAGGATGTCGCCGTAGGCGTGCGCGATGGCGTCGCTGGGGCCGTCGAAGGTCTTTACCAGCGTCGATGGATCAAGCTGGCCGGCTTCGTTCAGTACCTCGAACAGCCTGAGGTCTTCGGCTTTGCGCCACACGGCCTTGTCCAGCTCGCCGGTTACGCGGGCGTGCAGCGAAGCGGTGAGGAACCACCGCAGATAGTTCGCGACCGTCACCCCCTCATGGGTCAGCCTGAAGCAGTCGAGATAGACCAGGTCGGAGACGTCGAGCTCGAGCATCCGCTTGTAGACGGCGTCGACGGCGTTCCGTGCGCCATCGCGCCAGTCGTCGAGCAGACTCTCGACCACGCTGGCGCGGTTGGCCGCATCGACGAGGTCGTGGAGGCTGACCAGCTCGTCGATGCTATCGGCACTCAGCGCCGCCTTCGGGAAGAATCTGAAGCGGCTCTTCATCAGGTCTGCGCGGGTTCGGAACGCGTCGATCTCTATCTCCTCCGGTCGGCTGGACACGAGGAGGAAAGAGGGCGGCGCGCGCCCGGCGTGGCGAGCGGCCTCGGCGACGTCGCTTACCGCCCGGGTTGAGAGCTCGAGCGCCTGCTCCCGGGTGATGTTCTGCCCGAGGAAGAAGTCGATCAGCACTATGTCGGACTTGGCGACCTCCACCGCGTCGTAGTCCGAGCCGTGCACGGTGACGAGGCGCCCGAGGTCCTTCTTGAAGAGAGACAGCAGCTCGACGACCAGATCCAGCATCGCGAGCAGATCGTGGCCGTGCCCTTGGAACAGCGCGCGGACCGTGGTGGCGTGCGCTGCGTTCAGCTTCCGGCCGTTTATCCTGGTGCGGTAGAGCGCGGTCCAGAGCGGACCAACGTCGCGCTCCTCCAGGTCGTCGAACGTCCCCAGCGCCTGCGGGCCGCGGCCCGATACGCGGGTGATGGCGTGACGGAGGACCGCGTCCTGGTTGTACGCGGCCCGGAACGTGGCGAAGGCTTCCCGGTCGAGCAGCTCTGGCGCGGGCGTGTCGAAGACGTCATCGACCATCGCGACGCGCTGGATCGACCGTGCGTCGCACGTCTCGCGCAGTTGGGCGGTGCTCAGTTGCCGTCTCCCATCTCTAGGACGAAAGTCGAGGTACGCCCATCCTCGTTCAGGGCCTCCTCGTCGAGCGACAGTCCCCAGTCGTGATACTGCGCCATCTCCCGTGATATGTAGAGCCCCAGTCCACGGCCCTGTCCGGGTGGCTTCGCCGTCACGAACGCCTCGAAGACCTCCTCGGCTCGTCTGGGGTCGATACCCGGTCCCGTGTCGGAGAACGTCAATTCCCGCGATCGTGGGTCGATCGAGATCTCGATGCCCGCTTCGAAACCCCGGCGCCGTCGCTGCTCCACCTTCAGCCAGTAGACGGAGTTCTCGAACAGGTTCTCCAGGATCTGGATGACCATGCCTTTCACCGCCTTGATCTTCACGGGGCGTGACGGGAGATCCAATGTAACCTCTATCCGGTGCCGGGCGGTCTGCTGCGCACGGCCGTCCACGATCTGCTGAACCAGCGCGACGAGATCGAACGGCTCCTTGGTCTGCCTGCGCGAGGCGCTCAGCGGATCGAGCGTCTCCACCCTTTTCCCGAGGGTCTTTAGCTGATCCTGCAGCGTGCGCATCGAGGCCGACCCCGATCCGTCGAGGTTCTGTACGTCGATGTCGTCCATGACGGACAGCGCGCGCGTGGTTGCGCGGCCGATCTCGTGGAGAATGAACTCGACCATCAGGCCGATTCCCGCCAGGTGCACGAACTTCGACCGGTCGTCCTCGTATTCCTGCGCCATCGTCTTCGCGCGGTCGACGAGCCGGCCAAGGTTGGCCGTCAGCCTACGCAGCTCGTTGATCGCCTCGGTCTGCTCTGGAACGTCTCGGCGCAGTTCGAGCAGCTTGACTTCGATCTTGTCGTTCGCCTCCTCGATCCGCGCCTCCAGGTCGTCGACCGTGGAGTCGTCCGCCACCTTGCGTTCCTTGTCCACACGCTCGATGAAACTACGGAATTCCGAGATGAGAATGTGGCGGAGCATGCCGACGAGCACCAGCTTGTACTCGTTGTCCGCCAGCCCTTCGCGGTTGGTCTGCTCGACGAGGTGGAAGTTGCGCGACGTCAGGTTGACCGAGCCGATGATCTGCGAGCGGTTCACCTTGTAGCCGCGTGCGCCGAGGGCCTTCTTGTCTAGCTCGAGCCAGTCGTCGTCCAGGCCGCCATAGGGATTGATACGGTATCCGTCGCGGAAGACCATCAGGCCTCCGGCCCAGGAATTCACCGAGGCCAGCACGTCCCTCCGCTTCATCTTAAGGTCGGTGATTTCCTTGAGGATGCGACGGTTGTACCAGTGGAACTGAACCTTGAAGGGCCCAAGTTCGCGGAGCGTGCGCGGGCCGGTCCTGATCAGCCTGTCGGCGATCGGGTCGGTGAAGCTCATCAGTTCCGCCTCGTTGCGCTCGAAGTCGTCCTCCCGCCCCCTGAGCCGGTAGTTGATGTCGCCGCGAAGCCGAGGAGAACCGTCGGCACGGTAGTCGAACTCGGCGGTGACGACCGCATGCGCCTGGTCGAGTAGCCATGCCGGGATGCCGGGTATCTCGTGGCGCTGACCATTGAAGCGGAGGTCGAAGACCTCGTTTGGATCCGGCGGCACGTTATCGTCATCGTCATTGTCGTCGTCATCGTCGGGTGCCGGGAACGGGTCGATGATGCGCTTGAACTGCTCGTCCACCATGCGCTTGAACGTGCCGGTTTCCCAGTCGCCCTTCAGATCCTTGATGAGGATCCTTGTGCCCTCCCTGGACGGGTCCTGCTTCCTGCGGCCCCGCGTGGGCGCCAGCTCGATGTCGCCGATCAGGTCCGACGACTCGTGGGAGAAGAGGTTCCAGTCGATGTCGAGGACACTCTCATAGGCCTCACCCGCCCGTGTCGTACGGACGACCATGTGATCGCCGAGGCGCATCGCGGACAGCCGGCCGACGCCCTTGTCGCCGAGCACCGTTCTCCCAGGCGCTAGGAATTCGCCGTCGTCGCCGACCTTCTCCTTGCGCCTTGACCGGGTTCCGATCGTGAGGAATATCTCGTCGAGTTGCCGGCGGCTCATGCCATGCCCGCGGTCGCGCACCTCGATCCAGTTCTGCTCGTGATACGCCGCGCGGAGCGCTGCCTCGAATTCCTCAACGTCGTCGTCGGCCTGCAGTAGCGCGGTGCGGAATTCCTCGCGCGCTGCGGCCGGCGCGTTTGGTTCGATGCTGTTCAACAGCTTGCGGCGTATCGGGTCGACGTCGTCCCCCTCCTGCAACGCCTCCACGGCTTCGATGAAGAACGAACGCCGCAGCACGATCTGGACCGAGATCCGAACATCGGGCGACCCGGCGTCGATGGCGTTCTTGATGAGCTCGTAGAGCGCCACGGCGTCGGAGCTGATCAGCTCCGCGCCCAGCTCGAGTATCATCCGCGCCGAGACCCTAAACGGCAAGTCCGCGTCCTTCCCGGATGGGACCGGTCAAAGAGTGCAGATCAGACATCCGTCGCCCTCCGCCTCGTCCTCGCGGGCGATCCGCTCGTATACCTGAGCCAACGTGAGGTCGGCGCCGCTCTGCGCCTTGGCGCGCACGCGCTTCGCGTGCTCCTCCTTGATCGCCTCCATGCGCTCGGGGCGCTCGAGCTCGGTAAGCGACTCGCGCTCGCTCCAGGTGAACGTGTTGCCGCTCTTCTCGTACGGCTTCTCGTAGGCCTTGGCCTTCTCGTAGTATTCGGGATGCTTTTCCTTCAGCCGCACCCACTCGATCTTCTGCTGGTAGAAGCAGAAGTAGCACCCCGAGCGCGAACGGCCCCACAGGGTGTATGGCGGCATGCCTACCCCCGAGAGCCGCAAGATCTGCTCGATGTCGGCGAGCTTCAGGCCCTCGTCCTGGAACGGATACGCGGGCGTGATGTTCGGTTTGTGGCTGATGTAGCCGGCCCGGTTCTCGTCCGCGCGCAGGCCGACGTAGTTGATGCAGGGTGTGTCGCCGACGAAGTCCTCGAACGGCTTGAGCTTCAGCATCTTCGTGCACCAGCGCCGGTGGTTCGAAGGGATCATGCTCCCGTAGACATCGTACCAATGGTCGAAGCCGAGCTCGGCGTTGAGCCGGTTGACGCGCTTGCCGAGATAGTCCTCGATGCGCTCCAGATACTCGTACGTCTCCGGCAGCTCCTTGCGCGTGTCCGAGAAAATGTACTCCATGTCGGGCACGCGGTCGCGCAGGTGGATCGCGAGTGCCGCGGAGTCCTTGCCGCCCGAAAGACTCAGTATGTGCCTCATGGCTTGCTCCCCGCCAATTCTTTCGACTTCTTGCCTGTGCTCTGCTCAGCCATCAGCTGGGCCAGGATCTCGGCCGCGGCGGGATCGTTGCCGAGCGCGGTTCGCACCCGTTCGAGCCTGTCGGCGAGCGCGGCGCTCGGGCGGTCGCGTCTGACGACGACGACGTCCTCGCTGCCGTCGACGCCCACCACGTGCACGCTGTACAACTCGGCGCTCACCGCCTTGCGGGTGCGCGCGAGGGCGAGCCAGCGTGCCAGCCGCCCGGCGATGACGCGCACCTCGTAGCAATACTCGTCGATCGTCGTGTCGGCCCAGGCGTCCGGACGCTTGCCCGTGAGCAGACCGGCGATACCGTCTAGCCACCGATCCCGCTCAAGGTCGGGCGCGCTCGCGCGGTCGACGAATGCGCGCAGTCTCGGCTCGGTCAGATCCAGCCGGTGCGGGCCGTAGTCGGCTTGGATCTGCGACCTGAGCGCGTCGGTGTCGCGCGTGCCGAACGCCTCGGCGGTGGCGGCGGCGGCGCGGCGGCGGACGAGCGGCGTGGCACCGTCGATCGCGGCGATCGCCTCGTCCAGCCGCTCCGCGTAGAGATTGGCGTCGATCCGGCCGTCGGCCGTCGCGCCGCAGGCCTGCGGCAGATCCTCGAGCAGCAGTTGAGCGGGTTCAGTCGCCTTGCGCAGGGCCGTGCGGACCGTCTGCGCGGTCGCGGGCACCTCGCGCGTGTCGAGCGCGTGTTGGGGCAGTGCGTTCCACCACCGGTAGAGCCGCTCCGCCAGGGCGGCGACGGTCGGCGCCACGGGTGAGCCGAGCGCCGGGAGACCTGTGGCCAGCGCCTCGAGCACGCCGTCCGACCCTGCGGCGTCGTCCAGGTAGCGCAGCGCGAAGTTGGCAGGCGACTTGCCGAGCCGCATGAAGTGGGCGGGACTCGGATCGGGCTGGAAGGTGTTGCGTTCCATCAGCGCGACGCGGTCGCGCGCCGCGAGCATGAACGCTGCGATCACCAGCAGGGCGGGTCCGGCACGCAGGCCGATCGGCGGTTTGGCGAGTTCGGCGATCAGCTCCTGGAAGGAGACCGGGCGTCCGGCGCCGAGTTCACGCGTGATCGCGTCCCACGTCGGCCGCCAGCCCCGCGGGTCGTCGGCGCTCGGCTCGGCGAACGCGTAGGCGCCGCCATCCGTGCCTCGCCGGTGGAGGCCAGAGTCCTGGAACAGCGACAGGTAGATGGTCCGCTCGGGCGGAGCGCCGTCCAGGCCCAGGAACGGCTCCCCCTCGGCCGATAGCATTCGGTCGAGCAGCCGGGTCCGCGCGCTGGCGATGGCCGTCGACAGCTTCATCCGGTTGATCAGCTCGTTGCGGAGCACCGGCGCCTGTCGGAAGGCGTGGTCGCAGACCTGGCTCAGCAGGACGCTCAGGCCGCCGGGCGGCATATCGATGCGCTCGCCGTCGCGCCACCACAGCGCGCTCGCGTCGGTGGCGTCGGAGAACGGGGCGATCGCCCGTATGAGCGCGGCCTCGGCGGACGCGATCCGCTCCGACACCTCGGCGCGGGCCAGCTCGTCGACCCTTAGCTCCTCGCAATTGTCGCGGATCCAGCGCCAGATGGCGAGTTCGTGCGCCCACTTCAGGCTCTCTGCCGTGACGTCCCTGGCGCAGACGAGCGCGACCGGGTCGCCCGCGACGGCGGCGAGCGCCTGCTCGACGGGTGCCGCACCCTCGTCCGGGTGGATCGGCACGACCAGGATGAGTCCGTCGGCCTGGCGGGCCTTCGGCGTGGTCCCGTCGTGGAGAGCGACGTCGAAAGTCCTGAGCGTTCCCGTCTCGTGGTAGTGGCGGTGGGCGACAAGGGGTCGTGGCGCCGGCAGCAGGTGCGCGACCTCGTGCAGTCGCGCGGGCGGGCGAATGCCGCGGCGGGCGCGGTCGAGCCAGTCGCCGAGGTCCACGCTGGACCGTGACCACAGGCTGTGGTCGCCCCGGTGGGGTCTGCGGTAGACCAGATTGCGGGCCGTGAGCGCGTCGATCGACGCCTGGACCGACGCGTCCGTCCTGCCGAGCGACCAGGCGAGCGTGTCCACGTCGGCGACGAGCCCGGGCACGGGTTCGAGGATGGCTAGCAGTCCAATCGCCTTCAGGACGCCGCGGTCGTCGTCGGCCATGTCGGCGGCCGACGTAAGCGCGTCCATTGCCAGCGACCAGCGGCGGGCGCGGTCGCCGGAGGGCCTCGATCCCGACGTCGCGCAGATATGGTCGAACGCCTCGGCCAGACCGTACCAGCGGTCGGCCGCGTAGGGGGTCTCGTGCGCGAAGCGCTGCAGGCCGGCAGGTTCGAGGGACTGCAGGAAGCCGAAGATCGACCGTTCGTTCTGGCCGAAGCGACGCATGGCTGCGGAGAGGGTCGCGACCGCAGCTGGGTGGAGCGGATATAGCCGGCTCGCGATCGCCGCGACCTGGACGGCGTCGGTCGCGAACACGCCCCTCGAGACGGCTCGGCCGTACAGCGCGGCGGCTGCGCGCGAGACGGCGGGGGTGTGCTTGGGGTCGGGTTCGATCGCGCGGGCGAGCAGGAACAGCGTCTGCTCGGTGGATTCGCCAAACGGCAGCTCTTCGTAGCGCTCCGCGGACCGGGTCCACTCGTCTTGGATCCAGTTGCCCATGGTCGAGACGTAGTCGGCGAACCGGTGGTGCATGAACGTGACGACGCCAAGGTCGCCCCCGGGCTTGCCGCCGGCGCGCTCGGCCAGCAGCTGGAAGATCGCGGGATCCTCGGTGGTGACGTTCGCAGCGGCGTGCTCCAGGAAGCGGCCCATCTCGTCGATGAGTAGCAGCAGGCCGGCACCGGTCTCCTCGCGCACGGCGCGGGCCGTGAGCAGCATCACGTCCGCAACGGCACCGGCGTCGATCCTGTCGCGCGCCAGCAGGGCGGCGGCGGCATCCGCTGGCGCGAGCGTGGCGCCCCCGATCTCGGCGGCGATCCGGCCGATGGTCGCGAGCAGTTCGCCGGCGAACCCGACCCGGCGCCCGGAGATGACCGCCGGATGCCAGTGGGTCACGGCGTCGGCCGCCTGCGCCGCGCCTTCCGCTAGAAGGCGGCGCGCCTCTGAACCGGGGCCGGTCGAGACCAGCTGCGAGAGGAAGACGCCGAAGGACGACTTGCCGGAGCCGTACGGGCCGACGACGCGGAACGCTCTCTGCGAAGATGCCGGTCCCAAGCCCGATGTGAGCCGGATCGCGGCGTCGCGCGCCGACGGCGTCAGGACGTAACCGTCCAGCGCGCCAGGATCGAGGTGGTCCCGCAGCAGGTCGACCGCCCGCACATACCGCCGCGCGACGTGAATGCGGTCGGAGATCATCGGCAAGCTCACCATGCCATCTTCTCCAGCTCGGCGATCGGGTCGCGCGACGCGGTCAGGTCTAGACCGCCGGCCCCGTCCGGCCGCAGTGTGAGCGTGCGGCTCGCCGCGCAGAGCGCGTCGAGCCTGTCGTGAAGGCCCGCCTCGTCGAGTTGCAGGGTCGAGCCCGGCGCGGCGTGCGACAGCATCATCGACCGCATCGAGAGCGTCCTGCTCGTCGGGGCCGTCCCGCCCCAGAAGTCGTGCAGCACGAACGCGAGCGCGGCCACGTCGATGCTGGGTTTCGGCCCGCGCTGCAACCGCAGCGTCTTCACGCCGGCAGGTTCGACCATCCTGATTAGCCCCAGCTCCTGGAACGGGCTGCCGAGGATGTCGTCCGCGGTCGCGTCCACGTCGGTGGTCGCGGCGTAGGTCCTGACGAGCATGTCGACATGCACCCCGGCGGTCTGCGTCGTGATGGATCCGCGCACGGCCTCTGCCTTGCGCATGACGGCATTGACCAGTCGGTCGCGGGGGATGTCCTGGTCGTGCAGGTCGAGGAACGTGACGGCCCAGGCCCCCAAGCCGCCATGCGTGGCGAGCACCCAGTGGAGGCGCCATAGCGCGCCGGGCGTCTCCAGGTAGCGGTCGAGTCCACCTTCCGGGGCGAGCAGACGCTTGGCGAGGTCCGTCGGCCGCACCTCACCGCCAGCCTGCCGGGTCAACCCGAAGGCCTCGCCCCAGAAGCGTAGCGACTTCACCATGTTGCGGCCTAGGCCGAGCGTAAGGATGGCGCGCTCGTCCGACGAGAACAGCGCGGGATCCCCTGTCACGGCCTCGTGGAGCTTCGGCAGCCAGCCGTAACGGCAGGCGAAGGATTCGTGGCCCGAGAAGACGCGGGCGCCCGGTCGCCTCGCCCAGCCGGCCGGCGTCTCGACCACGGTCGTCATCGGCGGTCATTCCGCAGCTTCGCGACCGCATCAACGATCGCGCTCGTCGCCTGCACCACGTCCTCGCGCACCGTGTCGCGCGCGAACCCCATCCGGACCGTCGCGGCGATCGCGTTCGGGTCTAGGCCGAGCGCCTGTAGCGTCGGTGACGAACCGGGTGCGCCGCCGCTGCAGGCCGAGCCTGTCGAAAGCGCGAGGCCGGGGAGCATCGCCAGCAATTCGTCCGCTTCGATTCCGGCGAAGGTCAGGCTGAGGTTGTGGGGCACGCGGTCGTCCAGCGAGCCATTGACGTGCCATCCTCCGACCGCCGAAAGAACGGCGAGCGCCGAGCGCTGCAGCGACAGGGCGTGGGCGTGGTCGGCGTCGCGCCGCTCCGCAGCGATCTCGCACGCCTTGCCGAAGCCGACGCAGGCTGCGACCGGCACGGTGCCGGGGCGCAGCCCGCGCTCCTGACCGCCGCCATGCGCCAGTGGCGAGGGCTGCCGGGCGCCCCGTCGCACGTAGAGCGCGCCGATGCCCTGGGGACCGTGGATCTTGTGGGCGGAGAGCGACGCATACGCGACCTGGCGGTCGCGGAGCGGTGACGGCGTGCGCCCCGCACCCTGCGTCATGTCGCTGTGGAGCGCCGTGCCCGCCTGCGCGCAGAGCGCCGCGACGTCCGCGATCGGCTGTACGGTGCCGATCTCGTTGTTGACCTGCATGACCGACGCCAGCGCGGCACCGGAGCCGAGCGCTTCCTCCAAGGCATCGAGATCGAGGACGCCGTCGGCGCCGACGCCGACCGTCGCGACGTTCACGCCCTGGGATGCGAGCGCCCTCGCCACAGCGGCGATGCTGGGGTGCTCGATCGCGGAGACGATTAGCCCGTCGCCCCGGGACAGCAGCCCGCGCAGCACGATGTTGGATGCCTCCGTCGCCCCCGAGGTGAACGTGAGCTCGGTTCCGTCGCAGCCGAGCATGGACGCGACCCGGTCGCGCGCCTGCTCCACTGCAGCCGTGGCGGCGCGGCCCGCAGCGTGCTCGGTGGCGTGCGGGTTGACCGCAAAGCCGAGCCACGGGGCCATCGCCTCGACCACTTGCGGATCGGGCCGCGTGGTCGCCTGGTTGTCCAGGTAGATGACGCCGTCGCACGGGCGAACGTCGTCTGTCACCGTGCTCCCGTCCGTGAATGCCTTGCGCGCCGTCGTCAACGTGTCTCACCCCTTAGCGCTGAGGACCTTCGCCCCCGGCCGCGAAACTGCTCGACATTGCGGGATCGTCGTGGCCATCCGACGTCGCTGGTACGATAGGAGTCTTGATTCCACGAGTATAGTGCCAAAATTCTCGTCGCTCCGGTAGAACCCATTAGTTCGATCATCGCAGCGCTCGGACATATGTCCAGTGCCGGCCACGAAGACATTCCGGAAATTGTTTGACGGCCGCGGGCTTCCGCCGGTTGGTCGGGGAAAAATATCCGTTTTGGTTGCAATGACCTGGCCGATGAAGTGACCGTTGACCATCGCCGTGGCGCTGGCGATACCGTGTCCCGGGGGGCGGATCGAGATGCGCAAGCTGTTCATGCGGTTTATGGCTGCAGGCACTGAGGACGAGGTGCAGGCGATCCTCGATTCCGAAGGTCTGGCGACGGATTCCACCAAGTGGACGCCCTATGGTGACAACGAGGCGTTCTACGGGGTTGTGGAAAACCAGCAGGCGCATCCGGTGCCCGCACTCGTCGAGAAGATCACGAACGGAATTGACGCGATCCTCGAGAAGCGGGTGATTGAGGACGGCATCGACATCCGGTCCCCCGAGGCGCCCCGCAGCGTGCGCGAGGCGCTCGACCGATACTTCCCCGACCATCACAACTGGGACCTGGGCGACGCCCGCCGGCGCCAGGCGCGGGACCTGCAGATCGTCGCGAGCGGGCCGCGCGGCGATACGTCGCTCCTTGTCTACGACAACGGCGTCGGCCAGGCGCCGGCCGACTTCGGACGGACGTTCCTGTCGTTACTGCGCGGCAACAAGAACGACGTCCACTTCGTCCAGGGCAAGTACAACATGGGTGGAGCAGGGGCGATCGCGTTCTGTGGCGAGCGGCGCTTCCAGCTTGTCGCAAGCAAGCGGTTCGACGGATCCGCACCGCTCGGCTTCACGCTGCTCAGGCGCCATCCGCCGGAGCTGGCCGAGGCCGCCAACCGCAAGAACACCTGGTATGAGTATCTCGTTTTCGGCGGCGCGGTCCCGACTGTCGACGACATGGGCGAGCTGGACGTCGGGCTCGACGGTCGCAAGTTCACCACCGGCTCAATGCTCAAGCTCTACTCCTATCGGCTGCCCGAGGGTGCGCGGTCGATTATCTCGCGCGACCTCAATGTCAGCCTGAACGAATTCCTCTTCGAACCGGCGCTGCCGTTCCTGACGGTAGACGACAAACGGCGATATGCCGACAACCGTGCCCTGGTGACGCAGGTCTATGGCCTGAAGCGACGTCTCGAGGCCGATACGCAGACGATCGAGACGAAGTTCTCGGAGGTGTCGCGGACTCCGGCGCTCGGCGAACTCGGTGTCACCGTCTACGTTTTCAAGGCTCGGTCGCGCGGTCAGGGCGTTAAGGAGACCAAGCAGTACATCGAGCGCGAGTATTTCAAAAACAACATGACGGTGCTCTTCTCGCTCAATGGGCAGGTCCACGGATCTTACACGTCGGAGTTTGTGACACGCGCGCTGAAGATGCCGCTGCTCAAGGGCTATCTGCTGATCCACGTCGATTGCTCGAACCTACACATGGGGGTTCGCAACGAGCTGTTCATGGCTTCGCGCGACCGGCTCAAGGCGGGCGACAAGGCCGACGAGGTGAGGAAGCACCTACGCGACATGCTGCTAAACAGCGACCTGAAGGACATCGCGAAGCGCCGGAAGTCGACGCTCAACGTTGACAGCGGGGATGCGGGTCAGATGCTGCGAGACCTGACCCGCAACATGCCGATGAACGAGGCGATGACCAGGATCCTCCGGCAGACTTTCGACCTGCCCGACCAGCGGCCCGGCACGTCGCCCAAGCAGGAACGCGAGGAGCCGGCCAAGCCAAGGAGGGATCCGCGCGACGCACCGCCATTCAATCCGCAGCGATACCCCTCGGCCTTCCGTGCCAAGGGTGGCGACAGTGCCGCGGGCGGCATTAAGCTCTACAAGCTGCCCCAGGGCGGGAGCCGGACGATCTCCTTCGCCACCGATGTCGAGAACGACTTCTTCGACCGGTCGGACGATCCCGGCGACATGTCGATCGCGGTGATGCTCCCGGCGAGCGCCGGCGGCGGTGGTGGCGTCACACCCGATCCGTCCACCGAGGGCGACCTGCTGGCCGTTGTCCGCACGAGCCCGTCCGATGGCGTGATCAGGGTGGGCGTGCGCGCCACCGCCGAGATGAAGGTCGGCGATTGCGCCGAACTGCGAGCGACGCTCACCAGTCCGCAGGGCGACCTGGTCGAGACCGTGCTGGTGCGCGTCACCGATCCCGAGCGCGTTCCGCCCCGGAAGGTGCCGGACGTCGAGCCGCCGCTCGGCATACCCGAGCTCGTGCTCTGCTCGAAGGAGGGCGGTGAAGGTCTCAAGTCTTGGGAGGAGATCGCCGAGGCCGGCATCGAGATGGGCTTCGAGATCGTGGTCTACCCGTATGTCGAGGACGACAAGCTCGCCCGCATCTACGTGAACGTGGACAGCAAAGTTCTAAAGGACTTCAATTCGGGTGCCAGATCGTCCGAGGCCGTCGAGATCGCCGAGCGCCGATACATCAGCGCCACCTATTTCCACACGCTTTTCCTCTTCGCGACCACGCGATCGCGCAAGTACGACCTGCGCAGGGGTGGCGACGACGAGGGGGACGGCGTCGAGGTGGACCTGGCCGACTACGTGTCCGACCTATTCTCCTCGTCGTATGCGCAGTTTCTTCTGAATTTCGACACCACCGACATGCTCGAGGCTGTGGCGTGACGCGGACGCCGCCGCCGCCGTCGCTCCCATCGGCCTGCGGATGCGCCAGCTAGCCCGCGATCGGCTTCGGAGTCTGCTGGCATTGCTGCTGCCGACCGCAGTCGTGGCGGGTCTGCTGGCAGGACGCGGCGGCGAGCAGCACGCAAGCCAGCGCGGTCGCGCGGGACGTCCGCGGCCATCGCCGTGCGCGGTGCCAGCGCGCGACGTTTCGAGCGTTCGCTGCTCGGTTGGCGACTTTTCCCATTACTTCCTCCATTTTAGTGGTTGGTCTCTTCTTCCGAAGTTGGGATTGCCTCGCGGCACCTGCTGCGAGCCGGGTCGTGACCTCATCGGCTTGTCTTGCTCGATCTGCTCCGGAAGGCAGGCTGATGATGAGTGCGAACGGCGCGTCGGGCGCGGGCATTCGCGACTAGTGAGGGCGGGCGGCGTGTATCCGCGACGATCCACGCCCGGATACATCTCGGTCGACAGCTACGACCGCCTGCCTGCCGCGCCGCGCAGGGCGTCGGCGATGGCTTTTCGCCTTGGCGACGCTAACGGGACCGGAACGCAGTTCTCCATCGTGCGGGCGGCGACCGGCTACGCGACTTCTTCGTGGTTCCAACCCACAGACCCCATCACCCTGGACATGACCTGCTAACGCCGCCGTGATAGTGCGCCATGCCTAGGGTGAAGCATGGAGGACGACCTGGAATGTCATTGAGGGATACGGGAATGCGCGTTTCGACACTGGCGGGGGAGAACGCGCGGGCGACGGACCAGGATGGGAGAACCGTTGTTATCGAGACGGGAAGCGAAGCCATACAGGACTACGGTTGGGGCACCATATTCGCTGTTGCCTCCGAGAAATTTGATACAGGTGACATCGTGCCGGACAGCGACCCGCAAAGGGTGATTGTCACCCATGAGAATTGTCGTGATGTCTAACACTCCCACACGATCCAAGCCTCCCGCCGATGTTGTCAGCAACGCGGGACAAGTCATGCGTGTGCAGACGGGCGACGCCGATTAGGACATGCCGGCTGATGGAACGTCGGAGGTGCATCGCCTTCATACCCCGAGCCGGGCGATGTGACCCGGGCGCGCGCGCCGGATCGCCCCGTCCGAGGCAGCAGGCCTACATGATGGTTGTCGATCCTGAACCTTGGGTTTTGCCGCGGCTCCGCTGGTCACGCGACTCGACACACACTATGTGGAAGCGCGATGGAGATGCTCGTCCACGATCGATCGGAGGGTCGCCCCAACGCCCGGCATGCCGCCCGCGGCGCCGCGGGGCGTCGGCGTACGAGTACCGCCGCATACTACGAGACGCGCGCGGAAGAGTACGCCGCCGCCACTATGGCCCTGGACGTTTCCGAGCGGATCGCGCGCTTCGCAGGTTCGCTGGCACCCGGGGCCAAGGTTTTGGACGCTGGCTGCGGAGCTGGCCGTGATCTGGTCGGACTCAAGGCTTCTGGGCTGGATCCGATCGGGCTAGACTGCGCTGCGCCCTTGGTGGAAATCGCGCGCCGGACGTCCGGGTTGCCCGTGGTCGTCGGAGACCTGCGGGACCCTCCCTTCCCACCATCTTCCTTCGATGGCGTCTGGGCGATGGCGTCACTGCTGCATCTCGAGCGGGCTGAGACGACCGCCGCGTTGAGGAGCCTGACCGATCTGCTCGTGCCGGGCGGGATCCTGTTCGCGTCGGTCAAGCGGGGCACCGGCCAGGCCTGCGACGAGGACGGGCGCTGGTTCACGTTGCACGACGAGCTGGGTTGGGAGGGTCACCTCCGTGACGCCGGCTTACAGATCATAGAAATCATCGGCGAGCCTCCGGCACATGCGATCGGGTCGGTTAGTCCGGGATGGATCTCCAGTTTGGCTAGGCTGCCGGCATGAGACACACCGCAATTCTGCTCTCGCTGGTGCTGGCGGCGACTTTCGCCGGACCTGCGATCGGGAACGCGCAGCCGCGGACCGCGCCGACCGGACTCGTGTCGGTGGGTTCGCCGGCACCAGCCGCGCCGTTATGGCCTGCCGCGCTTACGGGAGTGGTTGGTTTGTTGGGCGTCCTGGCGGGCGGTTATTTCGCCACGCGCAACTCCAAGGCCGCCATCGTGCAAAAGACGAACGAGCTCGAGATTGCCTCCATCGACAGCCGCCTCTCAGGCTTCGTCGCCCCGTTTGAGCAATTGAGCCTCGAGAACCTGAAGCTGTCGCGCGAACTTAAGCGCCAGCATGGTGGCGACACCTTCAGGACCTTGCCAGCCCTGCTCCAGCCAGGCTGGAAGGACGGGCTCGGCATGGGGGACCGCACGCTTGTTGATGCCATCGTCGAGAACGGTGCCAAGCTCCGCGAGATGATACTGGCGCATGGTGGCGCTGTTTCGCCCACGGTGCGACCACATCTCGCCGCGGCCAGCATGCACTTCCGGATGCTGGCCCTTGCCGACGCCGGCAGCCTGGATCCGGATCCGGACCGGTACGCCGCCTACGTCTATCCGCGGCAGCTCGATGGCGCCCTCGCCCTCGAGCGGGCGCGGCTGGAACTTCGCAGAGAGGTCCTGCGGAGCATGCCCGACACGTCGCACGCGGCGATGGCTGATCTGGTGCTTCCGCACGAACTGGCGCTGGCTGACACCGCCGATTTGCCCGCGCACGCCGAAACGGCGACGCCGACTTCCTGAAGGCGGATCGCGTGGGCGCTCAGTGGCCGAGCAGGTCCCGCGCGGCACGGCTGTAGCGTTCCTCCACACGCCAGGGACGGGTTCCGCCCAGCCTAGGATAGAGCGTATTCAGGCGCGACATCGACGGATGGTGGAATATGTAGGTTGGCTCCCGTCCGATCGCGCGAACTCCCAACTCCGCGACCGCGCTGAACGTGACGATGATGGGATGGTGCGCCAGCAGCTCGGACAGGCGCTCGAGATTCGCCGGTGCGAGCACCTCGCAATCGCGCGGCATCGTTCGCCCGTCGCGCGACTTGTACAAGGCGAACGCGACCGAGTTCACGATGCGGTATTCGTGGCGGGATGGGGACGGGAAGTCGCCTGCTGACATTTCATGGAGATGTCGCAGCATGCCGTCGAGGTTCGTGCCCGTCTGACCCGCGGCCGGGTAACCCGCCTCGAGTTCCCGCCCGCCTGGGCACGCCAACACGAGCGCGGTGCCGATATCAGGTCTGCCAAGTTGAAAGTCGGGCTGCATGCGACGGAGATGGGCCTGTGGCTAGGACTTGCAAGCGGCTTGATCGCGGATGCGAACTATGCCCGGCACCATCGAGGCTGCAAGCCGCTGGCGAGTTCGTGAATGACCGCCGACTATTTGAAATTGGGCGCCTTCACGTCGATTCGACCGGCTCCGCGAAGGGCGTGCCCTCCTTGCGCAGTAACGCACGCGGCGTCAGGCCCATGCGCTCGATGAGCGACACCAGCATCGGCCGGGATGGCGGAGTCTTCAGATACTCGACGACATGCGGTTCGATCCCGGCGTTGCGGATCACCGCCAACGTGTTGCACGACGTTCCGCACTTCGGATCATGGTAGATCACGATATCGGTCATTGGACCGCGCCCGGCTGACAGCACGCCGCCTTCGCCACGATGTCGGCGAGCGGGGCGCAGATCTCGGGCTTCCCGGCACAGCAGTCCTCCATGAGGAAGCCCAGTAGGCTGCTCATATGAGCGTAAGCCGCAGTGTAAATAATCGAGCGTCCCTCGCGGCGCGAAGCCACGAGCCCTGCGTGCCCGAGGATCGTGAGGTTGCCGGACAGCGTCTGCGGCACATGCCCTGCCACGCGCGCGATCTCCCCAGAGGCCATGCCCTCTTCGCCGGCACGAACGAGCAGTCGAAACACCTCGAGCCGACCACCGTGAGCAAGCGCTGAAAGAGCGGTAACGGCAGCGTCGGCATCCATCAGCCGCAGGCCTGCGCGCGATCGTCGTCGGCCAGACCGCAGCAAGCGCTGGCTGGCGGTGTGGGAAGAACCTCGTCCTCCCCGTAGCTGGTGGCTTCGCCGAATGTGAAAAACGTCTCCCAGCGAACGCCGGCGGGGTCGTTCACCCAACTCTTGTCGGACTTGGCGTAACAGCATGTAGTCGCGTCCTGATCGAACGTGTCCGTGCCTGCGGCCTTCAGACGATGGGCCAGCTCCCCCAGCTCATCGGCGCTATCAACCTGAATGCCGATGTGATCGACGCCCGCGGTCCGCGCCCGCTGTGAGATAGCGAAGTTGACCTTCGGGTCCTCGAGCATCCACTTGGCGTAGTCGTCCTTCACTACGGTCGGGGCGGCGCCGAACAGCGTGTCGTAGAAGGTGATCGATTGGGTGAGGTCGGGCACATTGACGTGCAAATGCATGCGCTTCATGGCGATCTCCTACAACTCTATGATACTACCGATATATCCGTAATATCATAGAGTCAATTCCCTCCTGTACTAAGAATGGCGAGGATTTTGGCTGTCGGGCTCAGCCGGGTCTGCATCGCCCCCGGGCTTGCAGAAGTGAGTGATCGGGATTTGACCCACGCTGGGTTGGAGTCCGAGAGCAACGGTAGCTCCAATGCGTGACCGCGGAATCCTTCTGTTTCATACGTCGTTGGTCCACGAGCGCCCAGCTCGGCGTCCGCGGCGGTCCTATCATTACTCTGGCTCCTCATCCGCCTCCTCGATTCGAGGCGTGGAGCCCAACTCGGGATCTAGCTGCCAGACCCGGCCTGACTTTCCGCAGAACGCTAGGCGCGGTTGATCGAACGCCACCTTTACGCAGTGCCCGAACTCGTCCGAATGGGATGACGCGTCCAGTATCGTCATGTCGTCGGAGAGGACGGCATGCGTCACCAGCTCGGTTAATGGTCGTCCGCACTTGGCTGTGAGCACCGTCGCCGGAAGGGTCATTCCAGAAATGGTGACCGTGTCGCGATTCCATCCAAATTCGGAGCGTTGTGGATCGCTGCCGTGACAACGGATGACGCCTCTTTCGTCAAATACGGTCAGGCTGCCCGGCAGGTCGGGCCACACGCCAGACGCGATCTGCCGCAGCGCTGCGCCGACGTCCATGTGGGTGGCGATGGCATTCACCACGAGTTGGTCGACCAGGCCGTCCGCCCCCTGCCTCGAGAGCGCGCGGTGCATCGCGTACCGTCGATCCATGGCCGGCCGCAAACTGGCGAGCGTCTCGTCGAGTTTGTCGGGGTGTTTGATCTCTTCCCACATGACGGCGGGCCGCAGTCTGTGGTCGAGGCCCAGAAGGGCCATCTCGATCGGCAGGTCTCCGACGCTCGGCGGATATTCGTCGCGGATCAGCCTGATGTCCCGG
Organism: Sphingomonas sp. UYAg733; assembly: GCF_054057355.1. Taxonomy (NCBI): domain Bacteria; kingdom Pseudomonadati; phylum Pseudomonadota; class Alphaproteobacteria; order Sphingomonadales; family Sphingomonadaceae; genus Sphingomonas; species Sphingomonas sp. UYAg733. Next base: position 506,764 of record NZ_JBSRZE010000001.1, on the reverse strand, counting down.
AGAACGACGTGTGTTCCCTTGGCCGACCATCCCGCCAGAACCTTGCGGGCGCGCATGCGCGATCCGTGCAGGGCGTCCGCGACCAGGTCGGCGCCCATCGCGAGGAACTCCTTGACGGTCCTGACCACTAGGAAGGCGACCGCCCCGCCTTCGCGGTCCTCCGGATCGCCCTCCTGATCTTCCTCGTCGACCGAGCCATACCTGACCGCCAACTCGGCCCCTGGGGCGAGTTCGACGACGACCTCGAAATCATACATGTCGAAGTAGTGGGCGCGGATTCCGATCGACACGACGCGCGAGCGGCGGTCGCCGATCTTGCGCAGGCCTGCGTCAACCTCGTCGAAGATCTTGATCGCGTGCGGAAAGGCGGTCTGCCTTCCTTTGATCGAGTGCCAGACCTTCATATCGGTACCTCCCTGTATGCCGGCGGTGCTCCGGCCGGCGTCGGCCCGCGCGCCCTTCTCAGTGGATGCCCGACCGGCCGCCGGGCGAGAGGTAGGGGGCGGGTTCCTTCTGGGTCACTCGCGGGAGGCCAGCCGGGACCCGTCCGGCCGCCGATTTGAGCAACTCACGGGCATGCGCGACGTTCTTGTCGAACGGCGGACCGGTCTGCAGGTCGGTGACGCGGATGAGCGCCGACCCGTCGAACGCGAAGCCGAAGTCCTGACCTTTCGGCACGACCAGGAAGAAGTTGCCGCGATCCGTCCACAGGTCGCACGCGGGCCACGTCAGGATCATCCCGTTGCGGTCCTCGCAGAGGTAGATGTTCGTCGGGCCTTCGGCCTCCTTGCCGACCTCGAACTCCAGATGGATCACGTCCAGGTTCCGCTCGACGACCGTTCGCGCAAGGTCCCTCTCGTCCACGAAGCCCGGCGGACCGTATGAGAACATCACGGTGAGCCGGGTTCGAGGGGACGGTGGACGCTTCCTGAGCGTCATGAGGCTGCCGAACGCGACGATGAATTTCTCTACGACTTGATTGTCTAGCTTCTGCACGGGAATCTCCTTTCCTCCGCCTTCGGCGGGCAGCATTTTTCAATCCTCCAGGGAGGCAATCAGGGACTTCCGGTCGAAGTCAGTGCTCTTCGATACTTTCGCCTGCTTGGCGTCGCGTGGCGCTAGGAAGCGCCGTCTTTCTTGTTGCCGGCTCGCTTCTCCGCCTCGACCCGCAATGCTTTCCGGACCAGGGCCTTCGCTCTTGCGGACGGCGATGCGCCCGTCGTTCCGAGCATGGTGCCGGGCCATTGCGTCGGTGGTGTCAGGCCGACCGCGTCGCCGACTGCCGCGAGGTAGTGCTTGAGACGGGGGCGGCCATCGGTCGTCCCGATTTCGCCCTTCCACGCGTCGATAGGGGACGGCCGGCCGAGATAGTCGAGCAGGTTCTGGGCGGCTTGGCGCGATCGGGGACGGATTTGCGAGGCCTCGGCATCTTCGGGCGCCTGCTCGTTTATGCGAGGCAGCGCTTTCGCGATCTTCAGGAACGCCGCAGCGCGTTCGAGATAGGGTCCGCGGTCGAGGAAGCTGGTTCCCGAGAAGAGATCGCTGACGGAGGCGCGGTGGGGAATCCGTCCCGCGTCCCACCCGAAGCCGAGGTCGAGATCGCCGAACGCGACGGACGCCCCAGCGGCACCATCGCGTGAGCGTTGGAGGCGAGGCACGACCAGCTCCACGAGCCTGGCGCAGTTCAGCCGAAGTTCGGCCACCAAGCCCGACCCGCCGTTCCGCAGGGTCTCGATTGGGACGTTGGCGGCGGTAGCCTGCAACTGGCCTTCGGAGGCGAACCCGTCTGGCAGGATCGCGACGACCGCCGAGATCCCGGCGGGCATGTGCTTCGGCCTCGGGAGGACACCGAGTTCAGCCGCCCCGGCTATCATGCCACGCACGATTTCCGGCCAGACGCTCTGCACGATGCTGACTGCGTTCGACTGGGGGACGAGGAGCGCATTCACCTCGAACGCGGTGCACAGCGCCAGCACGCGCGGAAGGTCGTATTCGACCCGGTTGCCCGTTCCGAGCTTGACGGCGTCTGGGAACGACAGGAGCCGGAGCTTCTTGAACCGGCCTGCCACGCTCCTCGGATCCCCCTCGGTCAGCTCGACCAGCAGATCTTCTACGTCCCCGTAGCGCGCACGGGGCCATGTCGAGGCGACTTCGCCGCGTTCAGCCGCTTCTTCTCTCTCATCGTCGTCTTGCACGAATGGTCTCTCCGGTGTGTCGGGTCAGTATTCGGTAGTGGAGGTGAACGAGTTGCGCAGGCGCCACGCCTGCAGGTCGGACCTGAAGTAAAATATCCCCCGGCGCTTGAACTTGCGGTGAAAAGTCGGCCCACCGCCGAGATTCCGTAAATTGCTTAAATGCCCTGCCGAGCACCTGAGGAACTCCGCCGCGCCTTCGGTGTCGTACTCCGGTTCGTCTAGATCGACGTCCGATGATGTGCAGTGCTTTTCCATGGACTGCAATTTAGGGTACTACAGTATGTTAGTCAAGTCGTTTGATCCTGAGACCGCTTCCGGCGGCGCCTGCGCCGTGCCGGGTCGAGCGCCCGGATGCCTTCGACGTCGCCGGCTTCCCAGCACTTCAGCGCGGCGGCCAGGAGTTCGCACCACTTGTCGAGTGCCTCGGCCTTCTCATCGTAATAGTCGTACAAGTGGTAGATCCCGACGACGCCGGCTCGCTTGCCGGAGACATGGTTGAGAATCGCCTCCGTGTGGGCGAGCGCGACGCCCATGGCCTGGCATCCGGTCGCCAGCGATCGCCGCACGTCATGGACCACCCACGGCTCCAGGCCTTCTCCGACGAGCGCACGCGCGCGTTCGTCGGACGCGACCAGCGCGTCCACGGCCTCGTCGATGGCGGTCTTTGCCTTGCTGAACCCGGAGACGCCGACCAGCCCGTTGGTGGTGAAGACCGGGCCCAGGCGGAGCTTGGGATCGGGCTGCACCGCCTTGATCAGCTCGATCGCCTGGATTGGGAGGGGGACGAGGTGGTCGTTGGAGTTCTTCGTTCGGGCCTTGGGCAGCAGCCAGTCGTCCGCCTCGAGGTCGAGTTCGTTCCACGGGACGCCGGCAGTCTCGCGCAACCGCTGTCCGAGCAGGATGAGGAGACGGTGGAACGAGCGGAACGGCTCCACCACCCCCTCCAGCGCGATCCAGAGCACGACTAGCTCGCCGAGACGCAGGACGCGGGTGCGCTCGCCCTCCTTGAAGGGCGGGCCCATCCGATCGAGCGGCGACTTCTCGATATGACCCTTCTCGATCATCCAGTTGAACATCTGGCGCAGCCACTTGTGGCCCTTGTTGGCGGCGGCTTCGCTGCGCAGGCCGATGGCGTTGAGCATGGTGGTGACGTCCGCCTTGGTGATCTCGTCGATCGTCTTCCCGGCGAACGCCGGCTTTAGGTCACGCTCGACGACCCCCCGGATATCCGTTTCACTGCGCAGCCGGTCCCGCTGCACGTGGTCCTTCATCCAGATGTCCGCGAACGCCGCGAACATTCGGTCGGCGCGCGCGTCGAGGTCGGCGACCGCCGCGGCGATCGCGGCTTCGCGATCGGCGACGTGGTCGACGCCGAGCCGGACCTGCGCGAGCAGTTCCACCGCGCGCTTGCGGGCCCGCTCCGCGGTCCAGGGGGAACCGTGCCGCCCGATCGTGAGCGTGCGCTGCGGCGTGTCGCGCCCGGCCATCCGGTAGCGCAGCAGGTAGGTCCTTGCGCCGCTCCCCGCGATGCGTACGCCGAACCCCTTCACTTCGGTGTCCCACAGCATGGTTCTTCCTCCCGCTGGGGGCGTCGCCATCGCATCCACGGTTGACTTGTTGATGCGGGCAATGGTTTTGTCGCGCCGCTTCTTCGTATCGCCAGACACTTCAATCTCCCATCACCGGGAGACCAACTCGGCCATCACCGGGCCATCACGCTGGAATTAATTGTGACCAACGACGATGAACTACGATGAGTAATAGCGTATGTTTTTCAGATGGTTGCTAGCGTGCAAGGACGTCAGATGAAGTGCGATGTTCTATAGTTATTGACCCTACGATTCTTGGTAAGGCTGAGGTCGTGAGTTCAATCCTCACCGGCAGCACCATTTTCCGCCATATACTCTGATAGTTAGAATAACCCCTCGGGGGGCCAAAGGCAACCCTGTGGCGGCTTGGAAGCGTATCGGAAGCAGCCGGAAGCGAAGGATCGGCGGCAAAGGACGGTCCAAGCGCCCCGAAATCGACCGCTATCTTGAACTCAGATGACGAGGTTCAACCAGCGGTAGGGGGAAAGCCTTCCCCTGAGCCGGAGACCTGCGGTCTCCAGCTACCCCTTCAGCAGGGGCTCCGCCCCCGCAACGCCCCCAATTGCGCGCGGGTTCAGCGGTGCGCGCACTGGCAGCGGCAAGCGCCGCCAGAGGTCGCGCTTCATGTCCGGGCCGCGCATGCGCTCTTGGCTCGGGCCGGAGGGCGCGGCGGCGGCTGGCCCCCAGGCCCGCGCGCACGGCCGCCGCGGCGGCCGGCTTCGCCAAGGGCGCCCCTCTGCCTGGCGCCTCCAGCGCCGCTATGCGGCGGAACGTCAGCCCGCATCATGCCGGCATGACATTCGCCGCAGGAGAGTGAGAGGAGGGCCGATGGGCCATGACGGGTAATGGGCTGAGAGAGAGGCTCTCGGCACCCGTCGTGGAGATTTTCCATGGCTACTGTTCTTTTCCAGACCCCCGCATCGCGTCCGGTCTCCGCCGCCTATAAAGTCGATATATCCCGCGGCCAGCGCATCGGCCGCGTCTCGTCCGAATGGTTCTCACGCCCCGACGATGAGCGATTCCTCTCGCTGACCGAACTCTACTCAGCGGTGAAAGCCCGCGCCGATGTCGCCACTGCGCGGACGATCCAGACCCGCGATGTCCGGGTCGAGGCAAGCCGCGATAATGCCGAGCGCCTAACACTCATCGTCCCCGGCCGCGACGAACCCATTGCGCCCACCCATTGGTCGTTCGGCCAGCTTGCCAGTCTGATCGGCGCCCCGGCGGGCTATCTGCGCCAGCTCCCGGCACCGCTCGCCGGGATCAACCTGCAGCATGGGTTGATCGAACACCGTGCCGAACTCATGAAGACCCTCGAAGCCGAGGATGGCCGCGTTGAGCTTCGCGCCGTCACCGGCCCCGACTATGGGCGCATCTGGGATCACGAGCTGGTCGCCGCGGTGATGAAGATCGCTGGGAACGGCACCGGCGACACGCGCTGGAAGGTGCCGGGCCTGCTCGACTGGTCGACCATGACCTACAACCCGCTCGTCGACGTCACTAAGGATACCACTACGCTCTATGCGAGCGATCGCGACGTGTTCCTGTTCCTGGTCGACGATCTTCACCCGATCGAGGCCGGGCGGCTTCCCAATGGCGATCCCGATCTCTTCTTTCGCGGCTTCTACTGCTGGAACAGCGAGGTCGGCTCGAAGACGCTCGGCATGGCGTCCTTTTATTTGCGCGCGGTCTGCATGAACCGCAACATCTGGGGCGCCGAGGGTTTCGAGGAGATCAGCATCCGCCACAGCAAGTTCGCTGCCAACCGCTTCGCGCATGAGGCGGCGCCCGCGCTGGAGACTTTCGCATCGTCGTCCCCGGCGCCGTTCATGGCGGGCATCAAGGCGGCGCGCGAACGAATCGTCGCGCGCAAGGACGAGGACCGCGAGACCTTCCTGCGCAAGCGCGGATTCTCGAAGGGCGAAACCGAGAAGATCATCGCGACCGTGCTTGAAGAGGAAGGCCGACCGCCGGAATCGATCTTCGACTTCGTGCAGGGCATCACCGCGCTCGCGCGCGACAAGCCGCATCAGGACGCCCGACTCGAGCTGGAAGGCAAGGCTGCGAAACTTCTCGTCTCGGTGCGCTAGCCGGGGCGCCCAGCCGGCGGCGGCAGCGAGGCGCACCGCCGCCGGTCCTCAGTCACATTCTCACCTACAGGAGGTCATTATGGCCGACCGCGTATCCGCATCGATCGTACTTGGCGGCAAGGTTTCCCAAGCGGCATTCACCGAGCTCGCTGCCGCCATCGCCGACGAGGCTCTTTCCACCGAATGGGATGGCGAGCCGTTCGAACCTGCGCATCGTACCTTGGGCGAACCCCTCAGCCTCTATGCTCACGAGGTCGCCTGCGGACGCTTCGAGGCCTTGGAGGCATGGTGCGCCGCGAACCGCGTACCGTTCGCGCGCTGGTCGGGCGGCTATTCCGGCCAATGGGGCGCCGAGCGCGTGGTCTTCAACGGCGAAGGCGAGCCGCTGACCTTCGCCGCTGACGAAGGCGACGATGTCATGATCGGTCGCGAAACGGCGGAGCGACTGGGATCGATAGATGCGATCCGAGCCCATTTCGACGCGGCCGACTTCGTCGTGCCGCCGCTTACCGTCGAAGGAGATTCTCCGGCGCACGCCTAGCTCGCGGGTCTCTGCGTCAGGCGCAGCTCTCACCCTCCTAGAGGGAGAGGGCTGCGCTGCCTCCATGACGGGTTGAGGGTCGAGAGAGAGTCTCCCGGCCGCCCGTCATGGAGAACTCCCATGACCAAGCATGTTAAGATCGCGCTCAATGCCTCGCGCGACATCCCCTTCAATCAGCTCGTTCTGAGCCAGGCCAATGTCCGGCGCGTGAAAGCCGGCGTTTCGATCGACACGCTCGCTGCGGACATTGCGCGCCGCGGTCTGCTGCAAAGCCTCAGCGTCCGCCCGCAACGCGACGCCGAGGGCGCCGAGACCGGCAAGTTCGAAGTACCGGCCGGCGGTCGCCGCTTCCGTGCCCTTCAACAACTGGTCAAGGCCAAGCGGATCACACGCGTCCAAACGGTCCCCTGCATCGTCCGCGACGATGCCGAGATCTCGGCGGAGGAGGACTCGCTTGCCGAAAATACGCATCGCGAGGCGCTTCATCCGCTCGATCAGTTCCGGGCCATGCACCAGCTCGTGCTGGGCGGGACCGACGTCGAAACCGTTGCCGCTACCTTCATGGTGACACCGGCGGTGGTGAAGCAGCGGCTGCGCCTCGCCTCCGTCTCGCCCAGGTTGCACGAGGTCTATGCCGGCGACGGCATGAGCCTCGATCAGTTGATGGCCTTCTCGGTGTCCGACGACCACGAGCGGCAGGAGCAGGTCTGGGAACTGCTGAGCGGCGGCCACAACAAGCAGCCCTACATCATCCGCTCCCGGCTCACTGAAAATGCCGTTCGCGCAACCGACAAGCGCGTCCGTTTCGTGGGGCTCGATGCCTATGTCGCAGCGGGCGGCTATGTGCTGCGGGATCTGTTCGAAGATGACGATGGCGGTTGGTTGCAGGATATCGGACTGCTCGACCGCATGGTCGCCGAGAAGCTGCAGTCGGAAGGCGCCCGCATCGGCGAGGAAGGCTGGAAGTGGGTCGCGGTCGCGGTCGATTTTCCGTACGGCTATGACCACGAATTGCGCGAGATCGACGGCGAGCAAGCCGCGATCCGCGATGAGGACGAAGCCCGCCTTGTCACCCTCCGCGAGGAAGCCGAAGCGCTCGAAAACGAGTGGGCCGGTGCCGGCGATGTCCCCGAGGCGATCGAGGCGCGCGTGACCGCGATCGATGAGGAGATCGCCGCGATCGTAGCACCGCGGTTCGTTTACGATCCTGCCGACCTGGGCCGCGCCGGCGTCTTCGTCAGCATCGACGTCGACGGGTCGCTCTACATCGAGCGCGGTTATGTCCGCCCCGAGGACGAGCCCGCCGCGGAACCCGGCATCGTCGATCATGAAGACGGCGAGATCGTCGACGAGCGCGATGCCGACGAGATCGATGGCGAGCAGCCGTCCGCGATCGTCAGCATCGGCGGCGCCCCGGGCAGTGAGGACGACGATGACGGCGACGAACAGGACGATATGCTTCGCCCGTTGCCCGACCGGCTCGTGACCGAGCTCACCACGCATCGCACGCTCGCGCTGCGTGACGCGGTCGCGAACAGTCCCACGGTCGCCTTTGCGGCCGTTCTCCACGCGCTCGTGCTCACCACCTTCTACCGCTACGCGTCGGTGGAATCCTGCATGGAAGTGTCGGTGCGTGGCGGCAGCTTGGGTGTCCACGCGCCTGGGCTCAATGATAGCGCCTCGGCCCAGTCGATCGCGGGGCGTCACGATGCATGGGAACAGCGCTTGCCCGACCGGCCCGAAACGCTGTGGGACATGCTGATTGGCCTCGACGCCGATGATCAAGCCGCATTGTTTGCGCACTGCGTATCGTTCGGCGTGAACGCGGTGTGGGAACCGGCCAACCGCTACAATCAGGGCCGCGTCTCCGCGCATGTCGTTTCCGGCCGCATCGAGCACAGCCATGTCATCGCCCGCGCTGCGAATCTCGACATGGTTGCCGCCGGTTGGACTGCAACGACCGACAATTATCTCGGTCGAGTGACCAAGGCCCGCATTCTGTTGGCCGTCGAGGAAGCAAAGGGCACCGAGACGGCAGGCCGGATCGAAGGTCTGAAGAAGCCCGAGATGGTCCGCGAAGCCGAGGACCTGCTCGCCGGCAGCTCTTGGCTTGCAGAACCGCTGCGCACGCCCGCGCCGCCCATCGCCGAGAGCGTCGGGCAATCGGCCGCAATCGACGGCGAAGCGGCCATCGACAGCGAGCCGCTGCAAGATGACGATGACGCCGATGAGATGGCGATCGCCGCCGAATAAGATCGGCATCTCCTGAAGGGGTCCGCACGCCGCGGGCCCCTTTCTTTTTGCACGAGGCGTCTATGTCCGGAGTTGCAGCTGAATTGTCGCGCACGCTTGCACGCAATGCGGAGGCCGTGTGCCGTCATTATCTCGCCGCAGGTCGGCGCGAGGGCCGTTACTGGATCGTCGGTGATGCGCTCGGATCGACCGGGCGCAGCCTCTATGTCCGACTGAAGGGCGGCGAACACGGCAAGGGTGCCGCTGGCAAATGGACCGATGCCGCCACCGGCGAACATGGTGATCTTCTCGATCTGATCGGTTTGAACTGCGGCCACCGCATGCTCCGCGACACGCTTGACGAAGCCCGGCGATTTCTCTCCATTCCACGGCCGGCGCCCATATTCGATTCCGACGAACCGCGCCCGCCCGCTGGTTCGCGCAAAGCCGCACGCCGCCTGTTTGCGGGATCGAAGCCCATTCGGAGCACCTTGGCCGAAGCATATCTGCGGGATCGCAGCATCTCCGCCCTCCAGTCCGAACGCTGGCTGCGCTATCATCCACGCTGTTGGTATCGCGCTTCGGACGATGATGGTCCCGGCACGCCGCAAGCATTTCCAGCTCTGATCGCGGCCGTTACCGATAATGACGGCACCATCACGGGCGTGCATCGCACCTGGCTTGATGCTGCGACGCGTGACAAGGCCGACATTGCCACGCCCCGGCGAGCCATGGGCGACCTGCTCGGGTTCGGTGTTCGATTTGGCGGCAATGGTCCGATCATGGCCGCCGGCGAAGGGATCGAGACGATGCTGTCACTACGCACCGTCATGACCTCGATGGCGATGATCGCCGGTCTGTCGGCGCCGCATCTCGCCGCCATTATCTTTCCGGCAGAACTTCTCCGGCTCTATGTCGCTCGTGATGATGACCCGGCAGGCAACGCGGCGTGGGCGACATTGTCCGGGCGCGCCATGGCAGCCGGGATCGAGATCAAGCCGCTGTCGCCGCTCATGGGTGATTTCAACGAGGATCTGCATCAGCTCGGTGCCGATTGCCTTCGGGCAAATCTTCAAGCGCAGCTTCATTCCGACGACATCAGGGCCTTTCTGCCGCTCGATTGCTGACGTGCTCTGGCGATTGAGCAGATGTCGAGGGAAGAACTGCCGCCGTTGTTGCCGCAGTGATCGGCGCAGTCGCGCCCCGGCCTTCTAGAGGGCGGTCGGGACAGCAAGCGGCCCGGACCCGCAACGGCGGTCGGCAACTTTCTTCCCCTGGCGGCTGCGCCGCCATTCCTCGCGAGGCAAGAAAGCCTTGCCCGCCGTCCTCCGCTGCGCTGCGGCCGCAAGCGGTGCAAGCCCGGTCCGCTTGCTGTCTTTCGTCGCCTGCGAAGGCCGCGAAGGGCGCGGCCGTACCGAAAGGCAGGCATCATGACCGACTACCAGCACCTTGATCCCGAACCTGAGCATCAGCCCTCTGGCACCGCTGCGGTTCTCCATGAACTGGCGCTCTTTGGCTACCGTCCGTTCGACGATGAACCCGACGCAAGGCCATTACCCGATGACCGCATGGCCGCCGGCGCCGTCGCCGACATCTTCGACGCAGTGGTGGCGACCCTGCAGGACACGCGGATCGAACCCGACCTCGAAGATTTGCTCTGGGGCATCACCAATGTCTTCCACCGCGCCGCCGAACGCATTGAGCGCGAACTTGACGACAATGAGCAGGCGCAGAAGCGCAGCCAGCGCGAGCAGGATGGCAGCGAGGTCAAATCCGTCGAACTCGAGCGGCACTTACGCGAAGGCACGACGATGATCGAACGCCGCGACACGATGGAATTCTTCCGCGAAGCCTGCGCCGACCAGTTCCGCATTCATACCCGGCACGCCTGGAGCCCCCGCAACGGATCGCTGGTCAATCGCAAGGCGCTGACCGCTACCATGATCGACAGCCGTGACTTCATCACCGCGCGCAAGCGCGCAGAGAATGTATTGCTCATCCCGCAGGGCACCCTGATCGCGATCACCGGCGGCGCAGACTATCAGGATCATCGCCGCATCTGGGATGCGCTCGACAAGACCCACGCGAAATATCCCGACATGGTCCTCCTTCACGGGGCTACGCCGACCGGTGTCGAACATATCGCCGTCTGTTGGGCACGGAACCACAATGTCATTCCGATCGGGTTCAAGCCCGACTGGACCCGGCATCACAAGGCTGCTCCATTCAAGCGCAATGACAAGCTGCTCGCCGAAATGCCCGTTGGCGTCCTTGCGTTTCCGGGCACCGGCATCAACGCCAACCTCGCCGACAAGGCGCGCAAAATGGGCATCCCCGTATGGCGTTTCGAATGAGGGCCGCCATGCGCGCATTGCATGTCCAATTGCCGCCTCGTGCTTTCATCTGGGGCGTCGCCGGATCACGGATTTTGGCTGGCCACAGGTGGCGCATTCGGCGGTCGCGCGCTCATAACCACGCTGGCCAGCGAGTTCACGGGTGCGCTGGCTTGCCTGATGAAGCGCTGCCAGATGCAGGCGTTCGACGATGCACTCGTCGCAAATCGGCACGGGGGCGAGCCTGGTAATCAACGCTTCGACTCGATCCATGCGCGCGCTCAACCTCCCAAGCCGATCATAGAAGCAAATCGCGGCCGGGCGGGAAAGAGCGGATCGGAACGTAGCGCATTACGATCAGGCAAGACCGCACCGACCAGCAGTGCAGACACCTTACCGACGGAACCATCTGGACGTGTTCTAGGTGCCCGAAATCGCCAAGCCCACATCCCCACGGTTTCAACCGCCATTGTCCCTGTGGCCGCCCGCGGAACCTCTCCCCGCTCTTGGAGGCGCTAGTCCTTTCCGACCTCCGGCCTTCCACGTTCAACCCATAAAGGGTCCGCTATGCCTTGCATGCGGCCGCTACTCGGCTGCGCCTCCCGACGCGGTAATCGCGGCCGGACGCCGGATGCGTCGGCGCCTGTCGAGCGGGGAGAGGCTCCGCTCCGGAAACGACAGGAACCGGACATGTCACTCGAAACCGCACAACGCTACGCCTGGAACCTGGCCTGCACCCTCAAGGTCATCATCATCCTGATCGAGACCGACGACGGCTACAACGCGATGCCGAGCGACGATTACGACGGCGACGCCGACCATGTTGTTCGAGAATATGATGTTTTCTCAAACTGATCGTTGCAGTCGAGCGCCGAACCGAACCCGACGACGGTTTCGTCGCCGGGCATTTTCTGCTATATCTTGTACGCGCTGTGGTGGCTGGTGGATGCGCGTCCAACCCTTTGAAGAAAGGACGTGACGCCATGCCTATCCTGTTTCCACTGACGTTGATCGGTGTCGGTTTTCTGATTTACGCGCTGTTCGCCAGCGCGACACTGGCGCTGCCGATCGGCGCCGGCCTTGCGGCCGGCTTCGGCAGTGCTGCGCTTGGCATCGCTCCGTTGCCCGCGATTATCATCGGCGTCGCCGCGTTCATGGGCATTATCGCGCTCGGTCGTTTCGCGGCCGTCTCGCTTTCCAGCCGTCCAGCACGCGGGGTGCTGATCGCCGTTTTCGCGATCCCCGCTGCGATTGCCGGCTTCTCGGTCGCGAGCGCTTTCGCGTCGCTTGCAGGCTTCGCCGTTGCGCTCGTCGCGGGTGGCTTGAGCGGCGCTGTTGCCGCCCACAGACTCGCCGGACCAGTCGCCTAATCCGCAGCAATATCGACGTCATTTCTCGCCACATCGCCCCGCCCGGTCATTCCGGGCGGGGCTTTTTGTAGGTCCATGAGTGCCATTGCCCGAGAGGGGCGATGGGATCAGCCGGGTCGCTGTCCGCAGCTGAACACAAGGGGCTCGATGGTTCCGCCATGCAGATGGCGAGCCGGCGGTCCGCTATGCTGCGGTGATCGTCGGACAAGGATCCAGGGGCGCGACTCCGCGCGGCCTGAATCCCTCCGGCTACGGGGTTTCCGTTGGTGGAGCGGGGATCGAGTCCGAACGGACGCCCGCCGGTTTGCAGGTGGATCTATCCGGCAGCACGCTCTCGGCGTCGGGCTTCTGGACGGGCGGTGATGCTGGGGCCACGTCTCCTTCCGGCAGATCCGGGCCCGTGCCCAAAGGCCTCTCGAAATGGCTTGATGACCGAAACCGGCTTCGCCTCTGCCGCTCGGGGCCGCAATGGCTTTGGGTCACTTTTTTCCCCTGCCGGCTTCGCCGTCATTCCTCGCGGGGACAAAAAAGCGCCCCGCCGCCGTCCTCCAGCTGCGCTTGCGGGTCTTCGACTGCAGCCGCGGCAGCCCCGGTCACCTTCAACGCCATCGAGGCCGTGATGGGCACGGGCTCGTGGATCAAATGGAGACTTAACATGGCTACCATCGGCACCTTCAAGAAGACCGCCAACAACGAGTTCGTCGGCGACATCGTCACCCTCGGCGTCCAGGCCAAGGGCGTCCGCGTCGTTCCCGACAGCAACCGCGCCAACGACAATGCGCCCTCGCACAGGGTCTTCGTCGGCCGGGCTGAAATCGGCGCTGCCTGGACCAAGGAATCCAACGAAGGCCGCGCATATCTCGGCCTCAAGCTCGACGATCCGAGCTTTACCGCTCCGATCTACGCCAACCTGTTCGACGACGAGGACGGCGAGACCTACAACCTGATCTGGTCGCGCCCGACCCGCCGCAACGGCGACTGAGCCCAACCGATCAAGCCCCGCCCGGAACGACCGGGCGGGGCTTTCGTTTGATCCATTTTGGTCGTAATATTAACTACTTGAGATAACTCATGCTTATCCGGCGATAAGCGCGAGCGGCCTTGCATCGCGAATCGTTCGCAACATAATTCGACCTTGCAGGGGGCATCCGGGAGTAACGCGATGCCAGGTTATCAGAGAATGCGCCTGCCCGAGGCTTATCGGGCGCTGCTGACGTTGAATGCGCGCGGCTTTGCATGGGAATGGGTCCGCCGCAATCCGGACTTCCGCGCGATCTGGGCGTCGGCCGGTGCTGCCGCTCGTCGCAGTTCCGAGCTCGCCCAAAACGCCATCCGGCGTTCGGCGCGTACTATGATCGATCTCCCGCAGCATCCATTGACGCGGAGGTGGTCCCTCTGGGGCCTCACCTTTCGCAGTCGATCCCGACACGCCGGCGACCGACGCGCCGCCGGTCGCCTGGCTGCCGTCGGTCGATACGACTGCGTTGACGGTCATACGACCGGTCCCTTGGGCGCGAACGATAGGCGATTTGTATTTCCGGCCGTCCGCCTGGGGTGACCGCGTCGTTCGCATTGCCGCACCCGGCGGGATATCGTTGCTGATCCGAAGGCATAGCGCCCCGGAATTGCCGCTTTGGATTCCTGCCGACCTCGAGCCGGTGCCGGGCAAGCCGTTCGGGCTCTATCTCCATCCTGACCGACACCACAGCGACCGGATCCGTGCGGCCGAGACCTTCCGCCGCGCGGTCGGGCTTGGCGCGCCGTTGCACGCCCCACCAAACCCCTATGCACATCGGCAGGCAGCGATGCTTTGCATTCACGACTTCCAGCGCGACGGTGCGTCGCTACGCGACATTGCCGGCCACCTGCTCGATCCGCTGCCTGACGACTGGCGGCTGAGTTCCGAGCGCTCGGATCTGCGCCGCCTCGCTGACGCGGCGGCCGCGTTGGCGGCGGGAGGATATAGGCGACTGCTCGGAGCACGTCTCAAAGCATAGACACCATCATCAACCCCATGTGGTCGGATCGCGTACCCCCGCTTTCCGGCCACCCGTGGACGCCGTTCAACGCCGATGATCGCCGGGCTCGCGAGGCGCTGCCCGCACCGCCCCGCAGCGCCAACATCGACGGAGTCCAACATGCCCGATATCATCAAGGATACGCGCTATCTGCGCACGAAAGAGGCCGCCCATTATGTCGGTCTATCGGCGCGGACACTCGAGAAGCATCGTACCTACGGCACCGGTCCCGCTTACCGGAAAATCGGCGGCCGCGTCGTCTACACGATCGAAGACCTGCGCGCCTGGTGCGATCGTGGTGCCTGCGCGTCCACCTCCGATCCCAATAACGGAACCGTGCTGCCAGCCATGCGCCGTCCCGGCGACACGGCGGAGCACCGGTGATGGCTGGCGCACTTGACCAGCACGCCGCCAGCGCCGCTGCGACGGCCACCGGTTTGCATCGCCATCGGTCTCGCTTAGGCCTGCTCGCGGGGGCAGGCGCTGCCCTCGCAGCGCTTCTCCTTCCGGCCCTGCACCGTCCGCAACTGCGCCTTGTCTGGAATGCCTCGGCGAGCGTGCCGCTCGGTCTCTATTCGATCGAGCCCAACGCGACCCTGCGCGTCGGCGATCTGGTCGCGGTGCGACCGTCGCCTGCACTGACCCGCTTTATGGCGCAGCGCCGCTATGTCGAGGCGAACGCGCTGCTGGTGAAGCCAGTCGCGGCTCTCCCCGGCGCAACCTTCTGCCGCACAAATATGCGTGTCACGATCGACGGACGGGCCGTTGCGACCGCGCTGCCGCGCGACCGCTTCGGTCGTCCGCTGCCGCGTTGGTCAGGTTGCCAGCGTGTGGCCCGCAACGAGCTCGTGCTGATCGCGCCGGCGCTGCGCGCGTCGTTCGACAGCCGCTATTTCGGTCCCGTCGATCGCGCGCAAGTGATCGGTCGTGCGACCCCGTTGTGGACCTGGTCATGATGAGGCGGTGGATCAGCACGCTCGCCGTCGTCGCGATCGCGGCCTCGGCTTCGCCATCGGCCAGCGCTCGAACAGCGCCGGCTATCCCCAACCGTTGCGCCGTGCATGTGCCAGAAGCGGCGCGGCGCTCGGGTCTTTCCGAGGATGTGGTGGTGCGCGTAATGCTCGCAGAGTCGGGCGGCAAGTCGCGGATTGTCTCTGCCAAAGGTGCGATCGGCTGTATGCAGATCATGCCGGCGACATGGGCCTATCTGACCGCACGCTACAATCTTGGTGCCAATCCGTTCGATGCACGGATGAACATGATCGGCGGCGCCATGTATCTCGCCGAGCTTGCCGCGCGGTATGGATGGCCGGGTGCGCTTGCCGCCTACAATGCCGGTCCGGGCCGCTATCAGCGCTATGTGCAGGGCGGCGTGCCTCTGCCGGCGGAAACGATCGCCTACACCGCGCGTCTCGGCCGAAATGCCGAGAGTCCGCCGACGGTTGCTCTGGCGCCGCGCTGGCGGGAGGCGCGCCTGTTCATGACCCGTCCGACGTTCGAGGGCGCGGCGTTGCCCCCGACAACGCCGATTCCGCCCGCCGGGAATGTGGAGATGCGGCCCCGCAACTCGCTCTTCCCCTTTTCCCGTGTTTCCGACGGCGGCAACGCAACCGACGTTCGTCCATGACGTGGCGCATATGACCGGGAATGGGTATCCTCGCGCCGACTTTGAATTATGCTCCCTGGCGTCTCAGCTCCGGCCAATTTGATGGAGGACCGATCATGTTGAACATCGAGAAAGCCATTGAAGCGGCCGCCCGTGCGCTTTGTCGCTCCGACGGCAATCCGGAGAACACAAGGTTCGAAGGCAAGCCGATGTGGCAGAGCTATTTTCCCGCAGCGAAAGCGGCGGTCGAAGCTGCATTGCCGCATCTGCGCGACGAATGATTTCCACGCGCAGGTCGCTTCGCGGTCGGCCATGATTCAATCCGAATAGCCGCCGTTCTGGAGGTTTGAGACAGACGCTATGTTTCGCCCTTTGGCCTGGCATCTTTGTTCGGAGTTCTCGGGCTTCTGCCTTGCGCGCGGGCGGCGTCGGCTTCTTCCGCTTCCGTCGCAAAGGCGCGAGCGCCGCGACGCCGGAAGAGCAGCTTGACCTGGGCCGCATCCTCGCCCTGCATCTGCAGCGCCAGTGCGAGAAACGCCCCGTACAGCAAGGCGCGGTCGTCGTCGGCGATGCCGACCAGCCCGGCTTTCTGCACGAGACCGCCCAGTTCGATCAGATGCCGCGTGCGTTCGCGTCGTGCCACTACCCAAGCTCTCGTGTCCGACCGGGATCTTGCCGCATCAAACCGATTGCGAGCCTGCGTCAGTCGCCTTGCCGCCTTCACCAGTGCTAGCAGCGCGGCGCGAGGAACGCCGGCTTGTGTCGCGAAAGAACTGGGCGCCCTGGCGACTCCATGCCGACGTGGTGGCCTTGTCCTTTTCCGCAACCGCCGCCAGGAGAGCGCCGGCAAGCAGATCGGGCTCAAGCGCATCGGCACCAGTCGCCTCGATCAGCTCGCCGAATTGCTGGACCTTGCGTTGCTTGAGCAATTTGGCGCGATCGTTCAGCGCCTTCAGTTCGGCATCAAAATCCCTGACCTTACGCATCCTGCATCTCCATCTAGCGTCTCGATGCAGGTGAATTGGGCCGTCTAATCCCTGGTTCAACGGCTGAAATCTCTCAGGAGCGCTCTAGCGTATGAGAGCGCGCTTATACGTCGTACCGACGTCGCGGGATCAGGCGTAGATGGGTTGCCGTCATGGCGATCTATCACTTCTCGGCCAAAGTCATCGGGCGCGGAACCGGCAGGAGCGCGGTTGCGGCCGCCGCCTATCGGTCGGCCTCGCGGCTCGAAGATGAGCGGCTCGGACGACATCACGATTTCACAAGCAAGACTGGCGTCATCCATTCCGAGGTGATGCTTCCGGAGGGCGCGCCAGATCGTCTTCGCGACCGCGAAACCCTTTGGAATGAGATCGAGGCGACCGAGAAGCGCAAGGACGCACAGCTCGCGCGCGAGGTTGAATTCGCGATCCCGCGCGAGATGACGAGGGAGCAGGGCATCGCGCTCGCCCGCGATTTCGTTCAGCGCGAATTTGTCGCGCGGGGCATGGTCGCCGATCTGAACGTGCATTGGGACGTTGGCGCTGATTGTGAAGCCAAACCGCACGCGCATGTCATGCTCACCCTGCGCGAGATCGACGGCGAGGGGTTCGGAGCCAAGGTCCGCGAATGGAATGCGACCGCACTTCTCCAGCATTGGCGAACAGCTTGGGCCGATCACGTCAATGCGCGCTGCGCCGCCCTCGGTATCGACGCACGCATCGACCATCGCAGTTACGAGCATCAGGGCATAGATCTCGAGCCGCAGCACAAGATAGGCGCCGCCGGCGCGCGACGTGAGGCGAAGGGCGAGGATGCGGAGCGTGCGGACGATCATTGCGCGATCGCGCGCGGCAATGGCGCAGTCATTCTTGCCAAGCCGGAAGTCGGCCTCGAAGCACTAACGCGCACCCAAGCAACCTTCGCGCTGCGCGACCTGGCGATGTTCGCGCACCGCCATTCCGATGGGCAGGAGCAGTTCGACGCCGTGCTGGCCGCGATGCGCGCGTCTGACAGCATCCTTGCACTCGGACGCGACGGACGCGGCCAGGAGCGCTTCACAACCACATCGATGCTGTCTGCCGAAGAGGCTCTTGCGCGCCATGCAGCAACCCTTGCCGCGAACGCGCACGCCGTCGGTAAGGCCGATGTCGAGCGTGCGATCGCGTCAGGCGAGCGGCGCGGACTGAAACTGGGCGCCGATCAGCGTGGTGCGCTCGATCATGTCGTCAAGCGGCCGGGGCTCAGCCTCGTGGTCGGCTTCGCCGGATCCGGCAAATCGGCGATGCTGGGCGTCGCGCGCGAAACTTGGGAGGCCGCGGGCTTCACCGTGCGCGGCACCGCGCTGTCGGGCATTGCGGCTGAAAATCTCGAAGGCGGCTCGGGGATTTCGTCGCGCACGATCGCCAGCTTCGAACATGCCTGGTCGCGTGGCTATGACCGCCTCACCGATCGCGACGTGCTGGTGATCGACGAGGCGGCGATGGTCGGTACGCACCAGCTTCAGCGCGTGCTCGCTGAGGCCTCGGGCGTGGGCGCGAAAGTCGTGATGGTTGGCGACGTCCAGCAGCTCCAGGCAATCGAGGCCGGTGCCGCGTTCCGGCTGCTTGCGGAGCGCCATGGTGCCGCCGAAATCGGAGAAGTGCGCCGGCAGGCGGTGGCGTGGATGCGCGACGCCACCCGTGACTTCGCCAACGGCCGCACCGGGGACGCCATCGTTGCCTATTCCCGCGCGGGCATGGTCCACGCCGCCGAGAGTCGTGATGGCGCGCGAGCTGCCCTGATCGATCGCTGGGACGCGGAACGCCGCGCCGAACCCGGTTCCTCGCGCATCATTCTCACCCACATGAACAAGGAAGTCGCCATGTTGAACGATGCAGCACGCGCGAGGCTCGCGGAGCAGGGAGCGCTTGGCGAAAGTGTCGCCGTCCGAACCGAGCGAGGCATTCGGGAATTCGCTGATCAAGATCGGATCCTGTTCCTCAAGAACGAGCGCGATCTTGGTGTGAAGAACGGGACGCTCGGCACGGTGGAGAAAGCCGCGCCCGATCGCCTCGCCGTGCGCCTGGATGACGGGCGGCGGATCGATGTCGATCTCAAGAGGTACGCGCATGTCGATCACGGTTATGCCGCAACGGTCCACAAGACCCAGGGCATGACGGTCGATCGGACACATGTGCTCGCGACGCCCGGCCTGGACGCCCATGCGAGCTATGTCGCTCTGAGCCGGCACCGTCACGGCACCGCGCTCCATTATGGCCGCGACGATTTCGCTGACGAAAAGGCGCTCCGCCAGACGCTCGGACGCGAGCGACCCAAGGATATGGCGCTCGACTATCGCGACAAGGGAGCGGCGCCGCCACAACCCTCTCGCTCCGCCAGCGCCAGCCCTCCTGGCGCGAACAACGCGGGCACCCAGACGCCAACCGCGCAGAGTGATCGCGCGAGCCGGCTGCGGGCGATGGTGGCCGCTCGTGTGGCGGCGCCACGTCCGACGGCAGAGGCCGTGCGCGACGCCATCTCGCGCGCGGCCGATGCGGTGCAAGGCCTCGGTCGCGGCCGTGGCCGCGACAATGGGGCGGAATGCTGATGAACGCTCCCGGAAACGGCGGCGCGGCCGGCGGGCGCGGGCCGGAGCCTGTCGTGCAGCAAATCGCCTTTCTCGCCGCTATGGCATCCATCTGGGCGTGCTGGCCGCTGGTGCGCGGCCTTATTCCGGCCGAGGACCGCTTCGCCTTTACCGACCTTGTCCGCGAACATTGGGCGCATCGCCAAATCCTCGAGCCTTGGCTTGAGCAGCGTTGGGCCTGGCTCGCCGTCCATCACTATCATCTCTGGTTTGCAGCTGCAGTTTTCCCGGGTGTCATTGCCGTGAGCATCGTTCAAGGCGGCGATCGCCGCACTGCCTGGCCGTTGCTGCATGGACCGCTCGGCTGGTTTTGCGGCGCCATCCTAGGCTACATGCTCTACGGCAGCTTCCGTGGTGATAGCTGGCCGCTGGCGGTGGTGATGCCTGCGACCTTCGCCTTTCTCGGCGGCGCCATCGGCGCGCGCCTCGCTGCGCTGCCGCGCAAAGTCAAGCATCTGCGCGGTACGCGGTTGCGCCTTGCCGCTGGCGGGCGCGTGGGTCGACTGCGCGCGCGGCTTCTCCACGGTATTGCGCTCGCTGGCGTGCCACTCAGCCGCGAGGATGAGGCAATGCATGTCGCGGCGATCGGTGCGACCGGTTCGGGAAAATCCACCGCGCTCCGCGCCCTGATGGCCGATGCGGTCCGGCGTGGCGACCGCCAAGTCGTTGCCGACCCCGATGGCGCGTCGATGACGGCGTTCTTCAGCCCAGGCGACATCATCCTCAACCCGTTCGACCGACGCTGCGCGCGGTGGGATCTGCTCGCCGAGATTGAGCGGCCAAGCGACTATGCCTTCGTCGCGCAATCGCTGCTGCCGCATTTCGGTGTTGGGGACCATGATCAGTGGATCACCTACGCTCAGCAACTCCTTGCCGGAGCCTTGGAAAACTTCGTCACGCTACAGCTGGGAACGTCCGAGGATTTCGTGACGATGCTCGCCAGCGGGAAGATCGGCGAACTCAAACAGCTATGTGCCGGGACGCCCGCCGCGCGGTATTTCGAAGAGGGAGGGGAGCGGATGCTCGCTAGCATTCTCGGCACGCTTGCGCCGGCAGTCGGACACTTACGGCACATCGCCGCTGTCCGGGGTGAACCGTTCTCAATTCGACGATGGATCCGGCAAGGCGCGGGCTCCCTCTGGCTGCCTTATGCCGCCAACCAGGTGGCCGCGCTTAAAGGTCTCATCTCCTGCTGGATGAATATCGCTATCCTAGAGACCCTCTCGCTTGAGCCGAGCCAGGACCGCCGCATCTGGTTTCACGTCGATGAGCTTGATGCGCTCGGACGGATCGAGGGCCTCAAGGATGCGCAGGCCCGCCTGCGGAAATTTGGCGGCTGCGTCGCAATCGGCTTCCAGTCGTTCTCCCAGGTCAAGCAGGTCTATGGCGAGGCCGCCCAGACCATCATCGAGAATTGCGGAAACCTATTGTTGCTGCGTGCCGGCGTCAGCGAGGATGGAGGAACCGCGAAGCTCGTTTCCGAACTTATCGGTGGCCGTGAGGTCGAGCGCGACGATGTAAGCCAATCGCGGACCCATGGCCGCTTTACCACCCGATCGATGTCAATGCAGACGCGGCGTTCTGTCGAAGATGTTGCGCTAGCCAGCGAGATCACGCAGCTTGCCAATAGGGAAGGATTTCTGAAGCGCGCGACCGGATCCGATTGGCGACGCGTGAGGTTTCCGTACGTCGCCTATACGGGACGCGTCCCGGCGCTCGAAACATCATCGATTCTTGAACACGGGAACTGATTAACAGTGAACCTTGCGAGCGAAAGGCGCGATTAGACCGACTGAACCTTAAAAAGCGAGCTAATGCGCGCGCTCCGAGGCTTTGCTTCCCACACCGCGGTTGCAGCCGCATTACAGATCACGTTACTGCCCGACGGATCGCCCTGTGGTGGCCCTCATGCACGCGGGTGGCCGGATCGAGCTCATTTAGGAGCGGATCGAGCCAAGGTATAAATCGCTGCCAATGGTCGACTGCATCGGAGAAAATCGGTTGGCGAGCTCGTTCTGAGCTCGGAGTCCTGACGGCGCGGTCGTTCTGCCAGGAAGATAGGCAGCCGTCTTCGAGCGCCAGTTCTACAGCTTTGAACAATTGCCGTATCTCGGCCTCGCAATCGGCGACTACCCGCTCGTACATCACGCGATGGATCATTCCTGGCATGATGTGCTCAAAGTGGCTCATGAACGTCGAATAGTCCTGATAGTATCGCGCCAAATCGCCGAGGTCGTACGAGAAGCCTTGGCCTCGTGCGAAATGCTGCTTCCACATTGAGAGACAATTGCCGGCGGGGTGCCGCCCCGTGTCGACTATGCGGGCGTTGGGGAGGATCACCCGGATTAGCCCGACGTGCACCCAATTGTTGGGCATCTTGTCGATGAAATACGGGCGATCCGTCTTTCGGTGGATTCTGGTCCTATCAAGATATCCTGGCCCAGCTCAGCCCGCTCATCGGCCGACAGCCTGGCGAGAACCTGGGTGTAAGAAAGACCGCTTTGATTTGCCCGACGCTCAAGCTTCGCTGCGATCTCCATGTCGGACAACTCCATCGTGCCCTCGACTTCACTATGTGATATATTAGCCACGTTTTCGCCTGCTGCGGGTGGGCGGAAAGTACGGTTTCGTCGAGGAGGCGTGCGCCTGCTGGTCTCCCATTTTTATCAGCAGGGAGGCCTTTAGAAGTTGCAGAGACGGATTCCGGGGATCGTCGGCGAGGAGTGTCTCCACTTCGTTTAAGGCTTCTTCGACACGGTGGCAGCGTTGAAGATTGCGTGCGAGCAGCTCCCGCGCGCCGTTGAAATCGGGAGCGATCTGGAGCGCGCGGTGGAGAAGCCGTTCCGCGTCGTCGAATCGATCGAATCGGGTCGCGAGCTCGGCCATCATCCGGATTGTCGTCACTTCAGATGGGAAATCCAGTAGCCGAACCGGCGGCGTTGATGTGCAAGCTCGCGCAGCTTCTCCCGAACTGGGCCATCATCATCGCGGCGCGACCGATAGCGCACGCTCGTCCGGTCGGCCTCGATCACCCCACACGCCCGCCGCTCGCTCATCCCGAACACCGCCCGAGGATGTGCGATCGCTTCCCGCTTTGCGACGGGCGTCACCATTTTTTTGTCAGCAGATCCTTCAGACCCGCATTGTCCAGCATCGCATCCGCCAGCAGCCTCTTGAGCTTCGCGTTCTCATCTTCCAGCGCCCGGAGCCGCCTGGCTTCCGACACCTCAAGGCCGCCATATCTGGCCTTCCAGTTGTATAGCGTCGCCTCCGATACCCCGTGCTTGCGCGCCAGATCGGCCGTCTTCGCGCCGGCCTCCGCCTCCCTCAGCACCCCGATAATCTGCTCTTCTGTAAACCGTGATCGCTTCATCGTCCGTCCCTTCTCAAGGCGGACTCTGGATCCCACCTGGAGGAAAATCAGGGGGTCACGTCACGACCAACCAGCCGGTCTGCCTCGTTTAGAAGCGCCTCTTCGAGCGCGGTTCTGTCCCATATCCCCGCTGCGACGAAATGATAAAGCTGATCATAGCCGGCGTCTCCGCCCCGCGCAGCCATCGGCTGCACACTCTTGCGGTCGCCGGGGACCGATCAGACCGGCAATGTACTGCGGGCACATCTTGCGCCGCGCCGGATGCAGCAGCCCCGCCAGAAACGGAGCTAGCCATCGCTCAAGATCGGTCCGCCAGCTCTCGTCCACCACCATCGTCGTAAGTCCGTCAGCTTATACTGACAAACAGGAATCAACGACGATTCCAGCTGGTTCCAGCAACCTGCCAAAGTAGTGCTAGTCTAGAGGGAACTCACCACCCCGGGCAACGCTCCGAAAGCATTTTCTTCGTTAGAATTCAGCAACAGTGTTTCGATCACCCCCTCTTTAACGCTCGCGCAGACGGCCAGAAGCGTCGCAGCCGTGCAATCCGGCCCTAGAAGATAGGCGTGTCCCATGTTGGAATCGATGTAAATGGATTCTCCAGGACCAAGGGTCGCAGGCCCGTAAAACTCGGTGCAAACAACAACTGATCCATCTAATATATAAATATACTCCTCACCGGGATGACGAATGAGTTCACCAAACTCCTCTAGTGTCCTCATTTTCACCTTAGTTATAACCGGAATCATCAGTTTCCGTCTAATGTCGGGGCAAAGATAGTTATAGTCGTAATTCTTTGTATTTATCTCAACTGAATCGCCTAATCTACCAAAGCTGCGGCGCGCGGTGACAAGCGACTCAGCAGCCCCCTCAGGTTCGACAAACAGTTCTGACATCGCTATGCCAAGTCGTCCCGCCAGCTGCTGTATCTTGTCGTACGACAGCGTGAGGTGATCATGCTCGACTTTTGACAGTGTGGATAGCGGAATACCTGCCTTTTCACTCATCTGCTTCAGCGACCAACCACGCCGCGATCTCAGGCTGTTCAATAAGGTGCCTAAAGTTGGCCGGGGATTGCGGTCTGTTTGCGTCATTTTATATCCGAAAATCATATATCAGGCCCGCGAGCCTGAACAGAAAGATTGGTAACGCATTAACACTCATCGCTCAAGTCGTAGCCAATCAGTTGACATTTCTCTGGAGGGGATGGCATTATGCCTGTATAGAGAAAAAGGTGATCGGAGATGGCGGGGGTGGTCAGAAGGGCGGATTGGAGCTCCTATGGGGTGACCATCCAGCGACGAATTCGCGAAAAATTTTTCATCTTTGCCTCCCTGTTCATACTTCTGCTGTACCTAGCCGCAGCCTCCCAACCGCCAGTTCCCGCATCGCGGGTTGCCCTTGGCCACGTCATCTCAATCACGCCCGCACGAGTCGCCAAGGATATCACACCGTCTCCGAAAGTCGGTCACGTCCTAACGCCATCTGATCTTGAGCCGTGGTTAGATGGCTTATTGCCATCCGCCCTGGCCCGAGGGGATATAGCAGGCGCCGCCGTTGCTGTCGTCCGAGACGGGCAGATCGTGCTAATTAAGGGCTATGGCTATGCGGATGCGAAAGACCGAAGGCCGGTCGTCGCTCAAACGACTTTGTTTCGCGTCGGTTCTATTTCCAAACTTTTCACTTGGACGGCGGTGATGCAGCTGGTCGATCAGGGCACAGTTGATCTCGATCGCGATGTTAATGTTTATCTCGACTTCAAAATACCCTCGCGACCCGGCGGCCCCATCACACTCCGCCAATTGATGACTCATCGTTCAGGGTTCGAGGAAGCCTATAAAGGTCTGATCAGGACCGATAGGTCTGACGTGGAGCCGCTGGGCCTGGTATTGAAAAGATGGATCCCGAAACGCATTTTCGCAGCGGGGACGACGCCTGCTTATTCCAATTATGGCGCAGCGCTTGCCGGCTATATCGTTGAGCGCCAATCGGGCATGCCGTTCGACGCGTATGTCGAACGGCGGATTCTCCTCCCGCTGCATATGAACCATTCAACCTTCAAGCAGCCTGTCCCTGCTCGTTTCTCTTCCCAACTGTCCAAAGGCTATTTCGCCGCTTCGCAAGGTCCGCAACCTTTCGAATCTATCTCCCTCGCACCCGCCGGGGGGCTGAGCGGGACGGCTGCGGATATGGCGAAATTCATGCTGGCTCACCTGGGGAGGACGGAGGCAAATTCCTCCAAACTGTTTGGCGATCGAACTGCTGCGATGATGCACAATTGGCGTGCGGCCGGGATCGGGCCGTTGCGCCGGATGCGACTTGGCTTTTACGAAAGTGATATCAACGGACGGCAGGTCATCGCCCATAGTGGTGACACCCAAGAATTCCATAGCGACATGAACCTGTTTCTTAACGAGCGGACCGGGATCTTTGTGGCAATGAACAGCAGCGGAAAGGACAGCGCGGCATATTCGCTGCGAGCATCGCTGCTGGAAGAGTTCGCAAATCGCTACTTTCCAGTAAATTCCACTGATCCGAACAGGATGGACTTGGCCCCACCCCGGCTGGGTAATTCGTTTAAAGGTGGAAATCTCGATACCGCCATTACTAAACTCCATGTGTCGCAAATAACGGGCAGTTATGAGAGCACTCGCCGGGCTCAGTCAAATTTCATGGCGATCCTCGGATTGTTTAATCAAACTATAGTCCAAGCCGATGACAATGGGCATCTGTCCGTTTCGGGGATCGACGATTTAGCCGGCAATCCACGGGAGTGGCATGAAACGGCGCCATATTTGTGGGAGGACGAGACCGGCTCGCAGCGGCTCGCGGCCGAAGTGCGCGACGGCAAGGTGATCCGTATTTCTGCAGACGAAATAGCTCCTATTATGGCGCTTGATCGTATTCCCTGGTGGCTCTCGGCAACGTGGCTGGTGCCGACATTGTGGGCAAGCGTCAGTGTGCTCGCGCTTGTCATATTGGCATGGCCGCTCGGCGCGTTGAAACGGCGTCTTTATAAACAAGCATCTACGCGCACGCACTATGTTGGCCAGGCGCTCTTATGGGCCCGACTGGGGGCGATCGCGGTCTTACTCTCGCTCGCAGCCTGGAGGGCGACGGTTCTTGAGATGGCGAGTAATCTGAACCTCATGAGCCCGGAACTTGACTCATGGCTCTGGGCGCTGAGCTTAACACTTCTGGTGGCGCTGACCGCCGCTGCGGCAACCGCACTCGCTTACATTTGGTCGAGCTGGCGGATCTCGTCAGCCTGGCCGGACAAGTTCTGGAGCCTTGCCCTGACCCTCAGTATCGCTGCGATTGGTTGGATTGCAACGTGCTTCAAGCTCCTTTCGTTCAGCACGAATTACTGACTGGGACCCGCTTTCACCACGGTCGTTATCAAAAAGAGATCTGCCATGAATGACATGAAACTCGATCGTCTCACGTTGAGTGTATCGACTGAAACACTTCCGTTTACCGAGCCTTTTCACATTTCTGGCTATATCTTTAATGATTCTCCGGTCATTGTTGCCACCTTGTCGTGCAATGGCGTCATCGGCCGCGGAGAAGCGTCCGGCGTTTATTATCGGTCACAAACCTGCGCCACGATGGTCGCCGAAATCGAGGCTCACCGCTCGGCCTTGGAGCAGGGCATCACACGCCGGGAACTGCTCAGCGTTATGGTGCCCGGCGGCGCGAGAAATGCCATTGACTGCGCGCTTTGGGAGCTTGAGGCACGGCAGAAAAACATTCCCGTTTGGAAGCTCGCTGGCCTCTCGAGCACGAAGCCGCTGTTGACGACTTTTACGCTGAGCGCTGACGAGCCGGAGCGGATGGTCTCGGCCGCGCTGAAATTCGGCGATGCCAGAGCATTGAAGCTAAAACTAACGGGACAGGACGTCGCGACCGATGCGGAGCGTGTGCGCGCAGTCCGTGCAGCTTTCCCTGGTATTTGGATCGCAGTGGACGCCAATCAGGGCTTCACGCCCAAGACTCTTGATGAACTGCTTCCGACGCTGATCGATGCTCGCATAGCTCTGCTTGAACAGCCTTTCGCTATTGGACGAGAAGCCGATATGGAGGGTCTCGAATTGCCATTTCCGACCGCAGCCGACGAAAGTGTTCAGGGACTAACCGACATAGACGCACTCGTTGGCAAGTTCGATATAATCAACATTAAGCTGGACAAGTGCGGTGGCCTCACCGAGGCCCTCGACATGGAACAGCGCGCGCGCGCCCTCGGCTTGGGCGTGATGGTTGGCAACATGATCGGCAGCAGCTGGGCAATGGCACCAGCGTTCATTGTGGGACAAAATTGCGACGTCGTTGACCTTGATGGCCCGGTTTACATGGCAAGGGACCGTGAGCCCTGCGTGAGCTATCACGATGGTTTTATTGACTGCCCAGAGGCAGTGTGGGGCAGTTCCGAACATCTTAGCAAAAGCCTGACTTCGCTGGGTTCGGGAAAGTGACGATGGCCCGCGCAAAATCACTAATTGTCGTGCTCGCGGCATTGCTCTGCCCCGGCAATGCTGATCTTGATGATACGGTTCGTATTCATGCTGGCCGCCTTCTCGCAGATCCTGCAACTGGCCGGGTGACTTTGCGCCAGACCGTCATCGTCCACAACGGTCGCATCGTCTCGGTCATACCAGGTTATGGGGATGGTCCAGGACGTGTTGTCGATCTCAGCGATTCCTTCGTCCTGCCCGGCCTGATCGACAGCCACGTTCATATCACGTTCGAAAACGGCCCATCGGCAGAGATTGATGCGGTGAAGAAAACGTCGGCCGATCTCGCAATTGACGGCGCGGCTTACGCACTTCGAACTGTGCGCGCGGGTTTTACAACTATAGTTGATCTTGGGGGTGATGAGCAAGCGGTACGGGCCCTGCGCGACGGGATCGCGGCTGGGCGAATTCCAGGACCGCGTATCTTGGCCGCGGGCATCGTTGGCGCCCATGGTGGTCATGGAGACGCCCATGGCTATCATCCCGATATCCTCAAATGGATGGCACCTGAGGGGCTCTGTTCTGGCGCCGACGAGTGTCGGCGAGCGGTGCGTCAAGCGGTGCAGCGCGGCGCTGATGTCATCAAGATTGCCACGACGGGGGGGGTCATGTCGAATACGGCTACTGGGCTCGGCCAGCAAATGACTGATGCTGAAATCGCAGCGATCGTGGAAACGGCGCACGGGTTGCAGCGCGGGGTCGCCGCCCACGCGCACGGGACGGATGGGGTCAATGCCGCCCTGCGCGGGGGCGTCGATTCTATCGAACACGGGACATACTTGGATGCAGCGTCAATCAAACTCATGCGCGCTCAAAAGACTTATCTCGTGCCTACTCTGCTCGCCGGGGAAACAGTGACTCAAGAAGCGACTGAGGCAACCTGGATGTCGGAAGCGGTGCGAACGAAGGCGCGCCGTGTCGGCCCTGATATGATGGGCGCTGCGAGGCGCGCCCAAGCAAACGGAGTGCGCATCGCATTTGGCACCGATTCAGGGGTTTCCCGTCACGGCGCGAATGCCCGTGAGTTTGCCCTTCTGGTCAGGGCCGGTCTTTCGCCACTCGACGCGATACGAACCGCTACCGTTTGGGGCGCTGACCATGATGGCCTGGCTGGCGAGATCGGCAGCATCGCGCCGGGTAAGGTGGCGGACATAATCGCGGTATCCGGCGATCCCCTCGCCGACGTGAGCGAGCTTGAACGCGTCGCTTTCGTAATGAAGGCCGGAAATATTCTGGTTCAGACCGCCAAATAATAGCGTCTGGCACGCCGCCGCATCCCGGCAGGGCAACTTAGCCATCTCCAATCGGTCTAAAAGAGATTTTATGATGTTCTAGAGAAATACGTTGACATTTCTCTCCTCAGGATGCATATGGGATGAAATGAGAATCTAGGCGGAGCGGAGTGTGATTCAGAGCAAATGCATGAGCCGGCGCGAGATCATTGCTACTGGCAGCGGCATTGCCTTTGCTTTGTCGGCAGGGCCGCTCGCTTCCGCTTCGCCTTTGTCGTCAGCGGTGTCGGCCAAAGAGCGGCGACTTGTAGAGCGCGCAATGGTTATCGATATGCTTGCGCCTCTAAAGCTCAACTTCACCCCCGATGCATACGCTCACACTTTATCGCCGTCAGAGCTGGCCGACTTTCGCTCGAGCGGCATCTCGGCCTTTCATAATTCGATCGGCGTAGGAGGGCCGTCGGCGCGCGAGGACGCGCTGGCGTTTATCGCGGCTTGGCAAGGATTTGCCGGACGGCAGCCAGATGTGTTCGCGCTAGTCGATCGCGCTTCGGATCTCGATCGCGCTAAGGCCTCGGGCCGGATCGCGGTCATCACAGGACTTCAGAACGCAGAGCAATTCACCGACGCCGACGATGTTGCATTTTTCTACAAGCTGGGCCTGCGTTGTGCGCAACTCACCTATAATGCACAGAATCTGCTTGGGGCGGGGGGCACCGAGCGCGTCGATGGTGGGTTGACGGATTATGGTGCTGAGATCGTCGGAGCAATGAACAAAACCGGCATGCTCGTAGATGTGTCCCATTGCGGCGATCGCACAACACTCGATGCGATCGCCGCTTCCACCCAACCGATTGCAATTACCCATTCCAACTGCCGGGCGCTCAACAATCACCCTCGCCTCAAGACCGACGATGCGATCATCGCGTTAGCCAAAAAGGGTGGTGTCATGGGGATCACGGGCGTGCGAAACTTCGTACGGGATCGCGAGCCGACCACGGTAGAGCACGTGGTCGATCACATCGATCACGTCGTCAAGCTTGTTGGAATCGATCATGTCGGCATCGGATCTGATGCGGATCTAAACGGATATGACGATATGCCATCCGACCAGCTCGCCGCACTGCGGGCAAGCTATAAAGCGTCGTATGCGTTCCGCGAAAAGCTGGACACAGATGGCTATGATCGGCCGGACAAAGTCTTCCAGCTAACCGCTACACTGCTGCGCAGGGGTTATTCCGAAAGTAATATCGTTGCCGTGCTGGGAGGTAATTTCCGCCGCCTCGTCGGCAGCGTCTGGAAATAAAAACGGTCCAAAAAAGGATCTTATAGGGAGATGGATTGATGCGTGGATACAGAGGGAGCTTAAGTCCTGCGGTGCTGATCGCCACGATCATGTTCGCGCCGGCAGCGTATGCTGCGAGCAATACTGGTCAAGACGTAGTCGCCGACACCGATATTGTCGTGACGGCACAAAAGCGCACCGAGGCCATCCTGGATATTCCGCAGTCAGTCTCGGTCATTGGCGGTGAAACACTGGAGCGTCGGCAGGCGTCGAGCTTCGAAGACTATATAGCCCTTGTCCCCGGCCTTAGCCTCGAAAGCGGCACTGCCGGCGTTTCTCGGCTTACGTTGCGAGGCATCAATACCGGCGGCGCCGCATCGACTGTCGCAGTTTATGTCGATGAGATTCCGTTTGGGTCATCCAGCGGGCTCGCAAACGGTGCGATCCTTGCCGGAGACTTCGATACGTTCGATGTAAAGCGTATCGAAGTGCTGCGAGGGCCTCAAGGAACGCTCTATGGCGCCAGCTCACTGGGCGGTGTTCTGAAGTTTGTGACGGAGGCTCCCAACACGAGCAAGTTCGAGGCCGAGGCGCGCGCGGGAATCGAGACTGTCTCAGGCGGCGATATCGGCTACTCTGGTGCAGCGCTGATCAACATTCCAATCAGCGACCGGGTCGCTGTCCGAGCGAGCGGTTTCTACCGGTTTGACGATGGCTTTATTGATTCCATCGGTAACAATCCGGTCACAAGTGCGACCGATCCAAACATCAATATTATTCCTAGCTCGCGCATCGCCAAAAATATCAACGCCGTGCGTTCCTACGGCGGCCGCTTTTCCGCCCTGGCAGAGATGAGCGACACCTTGTCGATACGCTTCAATGCGCTCCTCCAAAACCTAGAGAGCGATGCTTCGAATCATTTTGAAGTCGATCCAAGGACGCTCAAGCCTCTTTATGGCGGGCTCGTACTGTCCCAATATCACCCGGAATTCACCGACTCGAAATACCGAGTATACGGTATGACCGCCGAGTGGGATTTGGGCTTCGCCTCGCTGACGAACTCAACGAGCTTTAGCACCTTCAAGGCGGATCAGCAGCGAGACTACGCGTTGTTTCTCGGGCCGATCGCGACAGAGTTGTTCGGCGATCCGGCCACCAGACCGCTAAGCGCGATCTTGCGGCAATCGACCAGTACTAAGAAATTTACCGAGGAAGTACGCCTTTCCTCTCCCGACAGCGATGTCTTGGAATGGCTCATAGGAGGTTATTACACGCATGAGCGTTCGGCAATCGACCCACAGAATTTCTTTGCGGTTGCGCCGGGATCCGAGACAATCGCAACCGGCGTTCCAACACTTATAGAAGTTTATCTCCGCTCAGTATTCAAGGAGTATGCTCTGTTCGGAAACGCCACTTTCCATGTTACTTCAAAATTCGATGTCACCGCCGGCGGGCGGTACAGTAGAAACGAACAGAATGCGAGTCAGCTTAGAGACCAGACTGCATTAGGCGGAATCAGAGAGAATATCGGTCAGGCGCCGTCATCAGAAAACGTGTTCACATTTTCTTTTGCGCCTCGTTATGAGTTGAGCAAGAACACATCCGCCTATGCGCGCGTCTCGACCGGTTATCGCCCTGGCGGCCCGAACGTACTGCCACCCGAGGCGCCGGCCGGAACGCCGCGGACCTACAAATCCGACCGCGTCACCAGCTACGAAGCAGGTCTGAAGGGAAGCTGGATGGGGGGCCAGTTAGCTTTGGATGTATCTGCATTCTATCTCGACTGGACCGACATTCAACTCGTCACGCTGATCAATCAGACCGGTGTCAACGCAAACGGCGGTTCTGCGATCAGCAAAGGCGTGGAGTTTAATGTGACACTGCGCCCGACGCGGGGCCTGAACGTAGGTATAAATGGAGCATATACGGATGCCCGCCTAACGGCCGACACCGACCCTATCGTGGGGGGCCTCGACGGTGATGCACTACCTTTCGTTCCCAAATGGACGTTCAGTATCTCGGGCGACTATGACTGGTCGATCGGGAAGGACGCCACGGCATTTCTAGGTGCATCGTTGGGGTTCGTTGACGACCGAATCGCGGATTTTTCCATCCGCGACGACGCCGGCAGACTGCGCGAGGCCCCCAGTTACGAGACGATTGACCTTCGCGCGGGCGTTAATTTTGGCGGTTTCTCGCTGGAGGCATTCGTCCGGAACGCTGCCAACAAGCGCGGTGTCACTTCGATGTTTGGTTTTTATCCCGGCGCCTTCCCCAACGATGCAGCGGCCGTTGCAGTCATTCGTCCGCGAACAATTGGGCTGACGATCGGCTCTAAATTCTAACGGACTCCGTGTCGCTTTGACGCGGAGCCAACTGGAGACGTACTTCCCATGTCTGTGATGAATCGCGGCTGGCCTGGCGCCAGCGGTGAAGCCCTTCTTTTGCCAAAGCCCTATCTCGTTTTTATGGGCGATGAGCCCAATAAGGCGTTTGCTAAGACGGCGTTCGGCCTGCGGGACTGGTCGAGAGGGGATTGCATCGGGGAAGTCAATTGCGGCAGTAACGCTCTCACCCTTGGCTTGCCTTTGATGTCACCGGCGGAAGCCAGAGCACGGGGTGCTCGCTCCTTGGTGATTGGCATCGCAAATTCTGGCGGGGTGTTTCAGGACAACTGGAGCGCGACCGTGCTCGAGGCGCTTCGGTCCGGCCTCGATATCGTGAGTGGCATGCACATGCGCCTCGGCGATGTTCCCGAAATTGCCGAGGCGGCGCGGCGGCATGGACGGCAGCTTATCGATATTCGCCATCCGCCCGCGCAATTACCCACCGGCACTGGACGCAAGCGGGCCGGGCAGAGGCTTTTGACGGTTGGAACCGACTGCGCCCTAGGAAAGAAATATACCGCCCTCGCGCTAGCGCGCGCATTTGTCGCCCGCGGAATCGATGCCACCTTCAGGGCAACTGGCCAAACCGGCATATTGATCGCCGGTTCAGGTTTGCCTCTGGACTCTGTTGTGATCGACTTTGCCGCAGGGGCGGCAGAGATATTATCCCCCGATGCCGAAGCGGAGCACTGGGACATTATCGAGGGGCAAGGATCGCTTTTCCATCCCGCTTATGCGGGCGTATCCCTCGCGCTGCTTCATGGCAGCCAGCCTGATGTCTTTGTGGTGTGTCACGATCCGTCGCGAATGCATGTTTTGGGCAATCCTGACTATGCTTTGCCCTCCATTGAGGAAGTCATCGATCTGACCCTGACGATGGGCCGACGCACCAATCCCGGCATTCGATGCGGGGGTATCGCGTTCAATACGGCTCATTTGAATAGCAAAGCTGCGGCGGCGTTGATCGATGCAGAGGGCGCGAGGCTAAATCTTCCCGTCGCGGATCCCATTCGCGGGGGTGTGGCGTTTGAGGCCCTGGTATCGGCCTGTCTGTTAGCTCGGTGATGAGAAGAGAGGCCGATCCGAGCTGGTTTCAGCGCTTTATCCTGCCCAGTCTTGCATTCAAGGCGGTCGTGATCGGCGGCGGCTATGCGACGGGCCGCGAGCTGGTGGAATTCTTTCTGCCCGCAGGTCCTTGGGGCGGACTTGCGGGAATGCTTCTGGCGGCGCTCATTTGGAGCGTGGTTGCGGCATTGACCTTCGAATATGCCCGGATGGTATCGGCCTACGACTATCGCAGCTTCTTCTCCCATCTTCTCGGCCCTGGCTGGATCGCGTTCGAAATTGCCTACCTGCTCTTCGTTGCGCTGATATTAGCGGTATTCGGCGCTGCCGCCGGCTCAATCGGTCAGGCCGTGTTTGGAGCTCCTCCATTCGCCGGGACTTTGGCGCTTGCCGTGCTGATCACGGCTTTCGCTACGTTTGGCAACGAGTCAGTCGAGCGACTGTTCAAATATGTTTCGTTTCTGTTATATGTGACATACGCGGTGTTTCTTGCTCTTTCGGTCAGCACTTTTGGCGATCGTATAACGAGTCAGTTTGCCGCTGCTCCAGCTATTGTGGTGAGTGATGCCTGGATCGTGGGCGGGATTACTTATGCAAGCTACAACATTGTCGGCGCTGTTGTGGTTTTGCCTGTGGTGCGTCATCTCACCCGGCGCCGCGATGCCTTGATTGCTGGTGCGATCGCAGGTCCAGTCGCTATGGCTCCGGCGATCCTTTTTTTCGTCTGCATGATCGCATTTTACCCCGCGATCGGAGCCGAGACACTACCCGCCGACTTCCTGCTGCGGCGGCTCAACCTTCCGATCTTTCATCTGCTATTTCAGTGCATGATCTTCAGCGCACTCCTCGAAAGCGGAACGGGGTGTGTTCACGCGGTCAACGAGCGGATCGCTAGCGCGCGTCTGAGCAAAGGTCGGGCGGATCTCAGCCTGGCCCGGCGCCTCGCACTTACCTCGATCTTGCTCCTGCTTTGTATGCTTGTCGCAGATCGGGTTGGCTTCATCACACTTATAGCAAGTGGGTACCGCGTGCTCGCAGCAATTTTCCTCGTCGTTTACGTCGTCCCCGTGCTCACGCTTGGCGCCTTACGGCTATATCAAACGCGCCGTTCCAAGGAGACCCTGGCATGAAGTTGACCTGTCTTGCGCTTATCGCTTTGACAATGCCGACATTACTCCGCGCCGAGCCGCCCCGTGACTTCAAGGCGCGTGTGGAGGCCGTCAGACGGCAGATCGGTGTGCCGGGCATTGCGATCGCCATCGTCGAAAACGACAGCCCCGCCTGGACTCAAGGCTTTGGTGTCAAAGAGCTTGGCAAGGCAGGATTGGTCGATGCCGATACGTTGTTCCTCACCG
Source organism: Sphingomonas sp. UYAg733 (assembly GCF_054057355.1). Taxonomy (NCBI): domain Bacteria; kingdom Pseudomonadati; phylum Pseudomonadota; class Alphaproteobacteria; order Sphingomonadales; family Sphingomonadaceae; genus Sphingomonas; species Sphingomonas sp. UYAg733. The sequence continues at coordinate 471,972 of NZ_JBSRZE010000001.1, read as the reverse complement.
GTTCAACCGGAAAGGCCTTCACCAGCGCGGCGCTCGCCATTCTGGTCGATCGAGGCCGGATCGCGTGGGATGACAAGGTCATCGACCATATGCCATGGTTCCAAATGTACGACCCGTGGGTCACGCGCGAAATGACGATCCGAGACCTTCTGGTCCACCGCAGTGGTCTCGGACTCGGCGCGGGTGACCTGATGTTCGTTCCGCGATCAGACCGGACCCGCAAAGCGAGCGTGGAAGCGCTAAGATATATCAAACCAGCGACCAGTTTCCGGTCTGGCTACGCTTATGACAACTTACTCTACATGGCGGCGGGCCAGTTAATTGAGGAGGTCAGCGGTAAGACGTGGGAGACCTTTGTCGCTGATGAAATCCTCGCGCCAGCGGGAATGAAGCACACAACAACGACCAATGCCGCGCGCTTCCGAAATCCCGACCGTGCACAACCACATACGCGGATCGGTGGAGCTATTCGAGGTGTGGGTGCGCTAACCGTACTCGCAGAGCGTGGAGAATCGGCAGCGAATTCTGCGCCTGCGGGGGGTCTTGCGGTCAGCGCGAACGATATAGCGCGCTGGCTGCGGCTCCAGCTTGATGGAGGTTCGCTGCCAGGAGGACAACGGCTCTTTAGCCAAGCCGCGCGTGATGAAATGTGGACGCCCGTGGTTATTCAGCCGATCGATCCTCGTCCAGTCGAGCTGCAGGCTACGCAGCCGATGTTTTACACCTATGCGCTCGGCTGGGATGTCCAGGATTATCGCGGCACCAAGATCGTCTGGCACGCTGGGGCCATGTGGGGATTTCTGACAGCCATCGTGCTGATCCCTGAAAAAAATGTTGCGTTCTCGATCATGATCAACAGTGAAGATGGAGAAGTTATTCGTGGCCTCATGTACGAACTGCTCGATCACTATCTGGGCCTTCCTGCAGGTGCCTGGCCCGAAAAATATGCGGCATATAAAAACCAACGGATAAAGACGGCGCTCGAAGCGTTCCAGGCCCAGACTCGGCCGAGTGCGCCGGTAGGCCCCTCGCTAGCGCTTGAAAACTACACGGGTGACTATGTCGACCCCTGGTACGGCAAAATCTCGGTTCGTCGAGACAAAGCCCAGCTTTCGATCGATTTTACCGCATCGCCGGGCATGACGGGGAAGCTCGATCACCATCAGTTTGATACGTTCGTGACCCGCTTCCCCGACAAGTCGCTTGAGCCGGCCTATGTTACCTTTGCGCTTGACGCGGATGGAAAGGTCAAGAGCGTCACGATGAAGCCCGTCTCTCCGCTCGCGGACTTCAGCTATGATTATCAGGACCTTCTTTTCACCCCCACGGGACGGGCTAAATGAGCGCGGCCCGGTTATTCAAATGCTTGCTGACAGTCAGTCGGCTGGGCGGTATCTTGTTTTATCGAGTTAACCCGTGACAGCTTCTGACGCCATTTCGTCGCAGCGACATCCGCCGGGCCTCTATGTTCTCTTCCTGACCGAAACTTGGGCCCATTTTTCATATTATGGCATGCAGGCAATGCTGCTCTATTATATGACCAAGAGCCTGTCGTTCACGCAAGCGTCCGCATCGGCGCTTTACGGCGGCTATGTTGCATTCGCTTATCTTACCCCGCTCTTTGGCGGAATGATCGCGGATCGCTGGATAGGCCAAAAAAACGCGGTCATTGCTGGTGGCCTTATCATGGCGCTGGGTCATTTTGCGCTGGCATTTGATGGCGGCTTCTTTCCGGGCCTAACGTTGGTTGGAATTGGTAATGGGCTTTTTCTGCCCTCGACAACTACGCAGGTTGCGCAACTCTATGCCCCCGATGATCCTCGGCTCGACCGGGCCTATGCGATATATTATGTTGGACTGAACCTCGGCGCCTTCCTTGCACCGCTAGTGTGCGGCACGTTAGGGGAACTTTATGGGTGGCACTATGGCTTCGCCGCAGCTGGGGTCGGAATGCTCGTAGGCTTGGCGATTTATTTAGGCGGGCAGCGCACCCTGACACCGGAAATTCGACGTGCTCCGCTGCCGGCCTCCGGTACGGACGAAAAACGCAGCGCCATTCAGATGATAAAAAGATTAGGCGTCGTGGCCCTGTTCGTTGTCCTGTTCCGGATCGCCTACGAGCAAAGCGGCATTACAATCGCGATATGGGCGGACGCATTTACTGACCGCGCCATTATGCTGGGAAGCACGACCTACACGATCCCGGCGACCTGGTTTCAGTCGATCAATCCGTTGTTTATTTTTCTGCTGGCGCCGTTTGTTGCTAGGCGTTGGGCGGTACAAGCCTCCCGCAAGTTAGAGCCGCCTCCGCTCCTCAAAATGAGTTTCGGTTGCCTCTTTGGCGCGGCGGCGTTTTTTGTAATGTCAGTGGCCGGACTGCAATATGAAGCAAGTGGCCTTGTAAGCTGGGCATGGCTCGTGGCATTCTTCCTCCTGTTGACTTGGGGCGAACTATTCGTGTTCCCGATAGGACTTTCGCTTTTTAGCCAGCATGCACCGGCCGCTATCGCCTCTGCGATGATCGGCGCATGGTATTTGGCCAAATTTGGTGGAGGCTTGATGGCGGGTTGGCTAGGTATATTTTGGCAAGACTTTCCACCTGCGGGATACTTTCTGATCGCCGCAACCGCCGCGTTAATAGCCGCGTTGGCTCTCTACCTCGCTGATAGGCTCCAGCTCATCCCCCCCATTTCAAGCGCTTAATCAGCATTTCCATTTTTCTCGTAATTATTTACCTGTGAGCGCTTTTTTGGGTTGCGCTTGCGGAGCGGACGTAAATTTAATTGCAAAAGAGCGGTTTGAGCTGCTGCCGGTCTTATGGACACCGAGATAAGGTGTTTCGGAGTAATACCAGATCCCGCGAGAGCTGACTCATGGGGGATTCCCAAACGGTCTGAAGTTCGATTCAATGTAAGCGCGGTCTGAAGACCGCGGAACGGTGATAGCTGGTGGGGAGCGGTCCGGCGGCTTTGCTAGCGAGCAAGGAAGAAAGGGACGCTACCGCTCGCTGGATGCTGGTCCCTCTTCGCGAGTACAGATAGTCCTTCCGCCGGCGCGAGAATTCCACTTTTGTTCGGTGCAACGCCGCAGATTGGTAAACATAGCGATCGCTAGAGAGCGCAAACCGCTGGCCGCCTGGCTGTAGTATGAGGCCGCACTTGCGAACTCGGCCTGATAGGACGCGATTTGTGATGGCGTGAGCGAGCTACAGCGGGTGAGTGTCGCACCGAAGGCCTTTCCGTTCTTTTGCCAGTCTGCATTCGTGGCGGATCGTGCTTGATATGCGGCGTAGATACCGCCGAGGCGGCACGATCCGGGCATTTTCGGGCGGGTAGGGTAGGAGAATGTTCGAAAAAGGAGAGCGCCATTGTCTTCATAAAGGATGAATACCCGACCGTCCTCCGACGACCATCTCAACCGAACTTTTGAAACGCAATGTGCATAGTGCAAAACAGCCACTGGCGGGCTGCGCTCAACGCAATCTTCGCGCTCCAATTCGTACGGGCCATAGGCAGCAACGGCACTCGTTTGCTGATCGCGAAGAATATAGTCTTGGGCGACCAAAGTGAGGAGTACGAGCATCGACAGATGCTAGCTGCGCGAATGAACAGCTGCAATCGGCAACGCCGCCGCAATCCACTCATGTCTGCTTCTGGGCGAATTGCGACATTGCCTATGCGGCTTCGGCGATCATCTGGATGTCTGCGCGCCAGTTCCACGGTATGAGCTCGTCCCAGCGCGCGGAAGGCCAGTTGCCGGCGATTTTGGCGATGACGTCAGCGATGTACGCCTGCGGCTCGACACCGTTGAGCTTGCAGGTCTCGATGACGGCGTAGATCGCGGCGGCGCGCTCGCCGCCTGCCTTCGATCCGGCGAACAGCCAGTTCTTGCGGCCGATCGCGATGCTGCGCATCGCGCGTTCGGCGATGTTGTTGTCGATCTCCAGCCGACCATCATCGAGGAACCGCGTGAGCGCGGTCAAGCGCTTGCGGCCATAGGCAATGGCCTTGGCCATCTCGGACTTGGGTGAGAGGCGTCGCAGTGCGTCGTCGAGGGCTATGCGGAACGCCTCGACCAAGGGCGCTGCGCGCTCCAGCCGAGTTCTTCGTCGGACATCTGGTGGCGCCCCGCGGATCTCCTCCTCGATTTTGTAGAGGCTGGCGATCCGGGTCAGCAGGTCGGTGGTGAGCGGCGTCGGGCTGGTGGTGTGGATGTCGAAGATCTTGCGTCGGAAATGCGCCCAGCAGGCGACCTCAGTGACGCGGCCGGTGCTGTAGAGCTTGTCGTAGCCGGCATAACCGTCGGCCTGCAGGAACCCGGTGAAGCTGGCGAGCTGCTGTTGGGGGTGGCTGCCGGTGCGATCCTGGGTGAACTGATACCAGACCAGCGGCGGCGTGGTGGCGCCCGAGGCGCGATCATCGACGACATAGGCCCAGATCCTGCCGGTTGCGGTCTTGCCGCGCCCCGGGTCGAGCATCGGCACCGGCGTGTCGTCGGTATGTATCTTGGCGGCGGTGAGCCCGACCTCGCGGATGCGGCTGACGATCGGATCGAGCAGCGCTGATGCTTGACCGGCCCATCCCGCAAGGGTCGAGCGATCGATATCGATGCCCTGCGCGGCCATTATCTCCGCCTGTCGGTAGAACGGCAGATGATGGTCGAACTTGGCGACCACGACATGGGCAAGCGTTCCGAACGTCGCCTTGCCGCGCGCGATCGCCTTTACGGGTGCGGCTGCCTGCACGACCTTCTCGCAGGCGCGGCAGCTATACTTGGGGCGGATGGTGCGGATGACCCGCCACTGGACCGGTACCGCGTCGAGCATCTCGTCGCTATCCTGGCCCAAAGGGCGCAGGGCGCCGCCGCAATCGGGACAGGCGCAGTTACCATGCTCGGGCTCAATGCGCTGTTCTGCACGCGGTAGATGGGCCGGGAGCGCCCGAACGGGTGCCGGCCGGTCGAGCCTGGCAGGATCGACGCGCCGCGCGCTCACCGTGGCGGCTTCGGCCTCGAGTTCTTCGAGCGCCAGCTCGAGCTGAGCGATCTCGTGGCTGAGCTTCTCGGACGCCTTGCCGAACTGCATGCGCTTGAGACGGGCAAGCTGCACGCGCAGCGTATCGATCAGGATATCGCGGGCGCTGATATCGGCGCGGGCGGTCGCCAATGCGGCTTCAAGCTCGGCGATCCGAGCGTCTTTATCAGGGGCGGAAAGAGCTGCGTCCGACACCGCGAATATATAGCACAATGGGCACCAGCGAGCCAGAAAAAGCGCAGGAATCCGGGCATTTTTAGCCCGCCAGCGACGGTATGAATGTGCGTTCCGGACGTCGCCAGTCAATGCCTTCCAGCAGCATCGAAAGCTGTGCCGCAGTCATCGCGACCGAACCGGTTGCGGTCGACGGCCATATGAACCGGCCCCGGTCCATGCGCTTGGAGAACAGGCACAACCCCTGCCCATCATACCAGAGCAGCTTGACGAGATCGCCGCGCTTGCCGCGAAACGCGAACAGCGCGCCGGAATGCGGACTCTGCTCCAGCGCCTGCTGCACCAGCACCGCCAGACCGTCGAACCCTTTGCGCATATCGGTTGCGCCGCACGCCAGGAATATCCGCGTCAGCGGGGGAAGCGGGATCATCGCGCCAGGACACCGATCACCCGCGATAGCGCCTCAGCATCGACTGATGCGTCAACTGTCAGCCGCACGCCGGATGGCAGCTCGATCCCGATCTGCCCGCTGCCCGGCGCGGCCGGCGACGGCGCCGGCGCCGGCAACATCGCTGTGGGCTCGCTGATCTGGACCTCGGCAAAGCTCGGCACCGCAAGCCTGTTTATCCCGGTCAGGGCGCCCGACATTGCCTGCCGGCGCCAGGTGTAGATCGCGCCGCTGCCAACCTCATGGCGCTCAGTCGCTCCGCGGACCGACCCATCGGGCCCAAAGGCATCGCGCAGGATCGCCAGCTTCTGCTCGACGGTCCAGTGCCGACGCCCTGACACCCGGCCGACAATCTCGATCCGACTACTCATACGACCGCTCGTATGACTGCTCGCTCCTTCGTCCGCTGACCGAATCTCGCCCGACATCACCGCCCCGCTCAAAGAGCCGCTATCAGCCCGTCGATGGGCCAACGCACAAGGTGGCCTTCACGCCACGCTTACGATTCAATGGTCGCGAACCCGAGAGAGGTTGGCGATGGCATGGGCAGTGGCGCTTCGAGATGATTTCACAGCGGCGAGGATGCGGGCACTGGCACGGTTGAGCGGTGACGCGAACCAGGTTCGTCGGCTGCTGGCGCTGGCGACGATTTGCGATGGGGGGACGCGGAGCGAAGCTGCGCGGCTTGGCGGCGTTGGTCTCCAGACGGTTCGCGACTGGGTGCTGCGGTTCAACGCAGCCGGGCCTGATGGCTTGATCGACGCGGTGCCGCCTGGCGGCGTGCCGCTGCTCGATGACGCGCAGCGTTGTGCCTTGGCGCAGATTGTCGAGAGTGGTCCGATCCCGGCCTCGCACGGTTTGGTGCGCTGGCGATTGATCGACCTGGTGCAGTGGGTGTGGGACGAGTTCGCGATCAGCGTCAGCAAGCAGACATTGAGCCGGGAGTTGCGCGCCATGGGGTATCGCAAGCTGTCGGCGCGGCCGCGTCATCATGCGCAAGATGATGAAGCCATCCCGACGTTTAAAAAAACTTCCCCGCCCAAGTGGCGACGATCCGGGCAACGCTCCCGCGCGGCACACCGATAGAGCTTTGGTGGCAGGACGAGGCGCGGGTCGGCCAGAAGAACGGGATCACCCGGCGCTGGGCCCGTCGCGGCACCCGGCCTTCGGCGCCGAAGGACCAACGCACGGCATCAGCCTATATTTACGGGGCGATCTGCCCGGCCGAGGGGAAGGGCGCGGCGCTCGTGCTGCCGCGATGCAACACGCAAGGGATGGCCTTGCATCTGGCGGAAATCTCCGCCGCTGTCGCACCGGGCGCGCACGCCATACTACTCCTCGATCAGGCGGGATGGCATGGCTCGGGCGCGCTCATCGTTCCCGCCAACATCACCTTGCTGCCGCTGCCGTCGAAATGCCCCGAGCTCAACCCGGTTGAGAATGTCTGGCAGTTCATGCGCGACAACTGGCTCTCGAACAGGATCTTCAAATCCTACGCCGACATCCTGGATCACTGCTGCTTCGCATGGAACCGCCTCGTCGATCAGCCATGGCGCATCATGTCCATCGGGCTGAGATCATGGGCCCATGGGTGACGATCGATGAGACTGGGTATCAGCATTGAGGAGATGGCGTTCCGCGAAACCGAGATCTTCACGCGACTCCACCACGCGGTCACATCCTGTTTGGACGAACGCCAGCGCAACGGACAATCGACGAGGCTTGTTGCGATCCATAGTTTCACTCCCGTTTACGCCGGTGTGGCGAGGCCGTGGCATGCGGGCGTCCTTGTTGGCGCTGCCGAGACAGTCGCGCATCAAGTATTGCGCCGATTTCGGGCTCATACGCAGTTGAACGTCGCGCTGAATGAGCCTTATGCGATCGAGCGCGAGAGTGACTGCACTGTGCTGCTTCACGGTGATGACCGAAATATCGATGCCGTGCTTCTGGAGATCAGGATGATCTGATCGGTGATGAGCGTGGAGTCGAAAGCTGGGCCGATCTGATCGCCGAGGCCCTATCGCCGCCTGTGACGAGCCGATGACCTCGCGTCCTTCGTAACTACGACGCTGCGTCACCTCAAATGTTCGTTGGAGTTAGGAAACGATGATCGACATCAAACGGGTCGGCCCTGATACGCGGTACTGCCGAGCGGTAATCCATAACCGTACCGCCTATCTCACGGGCATCACCGCGGACGACTGGAGCGGGAACGTACAAGAGCAGACCCGCCTGACATTGCCGAAGGCGGATGAAATTCTGGCCGAAATCGGCGCCGATCGGTCCCGATTGCTCAGTGCCACAATCCACCTGAGCGACATCGCCGACTTTAGCGAGATGAACGCGGTGTGGGACGAGTGGGTCGAAGGATTATCTTCCGGCTCGCGCAACGGTGGAGAGCAAGCTCGCCTTTCCAGAACTGTTGATCGAAATCCAATTTATCACCGCGGTCGATTAAGGAAGCCTTTATGAACGCCACGGGATAGGCGCAGATCTTACGGTCCGGCTGCGGCCGATCCCGCGTCGAACGTGGGGTTGGCTTCGTTCACGATCCACGCCCGGAATTGAGCAAGCCTAGACGGAAGCGTACGATTGATGGGAAGCACCAGATAGTAAGCTTCCTCGGTCCTCAGCGTTATGTCAAAAGGAATGACGAGCGTCCCGTCGGCCAACTCCGGTTCGATTAGGAAGCGGGGGATGAGCGCGAGACCGGCCCCCGCCGCCGCCGCTTGGGCCAGCATGAGGAAATGCTCGAATGAGCCGCTAGGCGCAGGAACTGGCCGATCCACCCCTGCAACCGCCAGCCATTGAGACCAGGCGTCACGCCTCGAACTCTGTACCAGCAGAGGCCAAGTCAGGACGGATTCGGGAGCAGCGATGGGATGCTGCGCAAGGCGGGCGGGCGAGCAAACCGGAACCGCCTCTTCGTGGAAGAGGAGATCGTGGGACGCGTCGAGCCAGGTCGGAAGTCCGAAGTGAATAGCGGCATCGAACCTCTCCTCTGAGAAATAAAAGGGATGTGACTTCGCCGAGAAGTTGACGATGATGTCGGGGTGTTTGGAATTGAGCGCCGGAAGGCGAGGCGCCAGCCAGCGCATTCCGAAACTAGGAAGTGTCGCGATGTTTAACTCCAGGTCGGACTGCTTGGAAAGTGCGTTCGCAGTTGCCGCCCTTATTCCTTCGAGCGCCGGACCGATCGCTTTCATATAGGCATCGCCGGCGGAACTCAGCTTCACGCGACGTCCAGTGCGGTCGAACAGCGTGGTTTGAATCCAGTCTTCAAGCACGGCGATTTGGCGACTGACAGCACTCTGCGAGAGCCCGATCTCCTCGCCTGCCCGCGAGAAGCTATCGTGTCGGGCCGCAGCAGCGAAACTGGCAAGCGCGCCCATTGGCGGAAGAAGGCGTCGGCTATTCTCGTTCATTCCGAATCTGCATTTGTAGATGATAGCAATTCGTTTGCGCCTCGTCGTGCGACAGTGCAAACCATAAAGCACATAACAAGCCATCATTGCACGATTTCGGAGCGCCCTTCGCGCAAGTTACTTATTCGTGTTTGGAATGAGGAACGGGCATGACCGACAGTCGCTTAATGAACACTTATAACCGCACTTCCTTTGGTGTGGCGTCAGGTCAGGGTGTCTGGCTAACCGACACCGAAGGCCGCACCTATCTCGACTGCATCCAAGGCATCGCTACCAACGCGCTCGGCCACGCGCACCCAAAGCTAGTCGCGGCGTTGACCGAGCAGGCAAAGAAGCTCTGGCATGTCGCGAACATCTTTCAAATCCCGGGTCAGGAAGACTTAGGCCGGCGACTGACCGAAGCTTCGTTCGCGGATGTCGTGTTCTTCGCGAATTCCGGCGCCGAGGCTGTCGAGGCGTGCCTCAAAACGGCCCGGCGTTACCATGTGGACAAGGGCGATACCGACCGCGTAGACATCATCGGTTTTACCGGATCATTTCATGGCAGGACGTACGCGACGATAAACGCGTCCGGGAATCCTGACTATCTGAACGGCTTCGGCCCGCGATTGCCTGGCTATGTCCAGCTCTCGATCGATGACGATGACGCCCTTGAAGAGGCGATTGCGCGCACCACGACCGCGGCCGTCATCGTCGAGCCCGTGCAGGGTGAAGGCGGCGCCAGGGCGCTCTCAGGCGAGTGGCTTCGCCATCTTCGGAAGCTGACTCGAGAAAAGGGCGTGCTTTTGATCTTCGACGAAGTGCAGAGCGGAATGGGGCGGACAGGGCGACTCTTCGCCCATCAGTGGTTCAATGAGGTCGAGCCCGACATCATGGCTTTGGCCAAAGCCCTCGGTGCGGGCTTTCCTGTCGGCGCCTGCCTCGCCACGGCCGATGCCGCGCGAGGCATGACGGTCGGGGTGCATGGCACCACGTTTGGCGGCAATCCGCTCGCGATGGCGGTAGCTTTGGCAGCCTTCGAAGAGATATCTCGGGAGGAAACGCTCGCCAACGCGCGCATCGCCGCCAGCGATTTCGTCGCGCGCCTCACCACGTTGCGCGCACAATATCCCGACATCGTCGTCGATGTCCGCGGTAAGGGCTTATTGATTGGCCTTAAGTTGGTGCCCAACAATCGCGAATTTATGGCACTGGCGCGAGAACATGGCTTGCTCGTCGCGGGCGGTGGTGAGAATTGCGTCCGGCTGCTTCCTTCCCTGCTGATTGCGCCAGCCGAGATTGCCGAGGCGATCTCGCGACTTGAGGCGACCTGCGATGCAGCGCGGACCAAACTAGGCAAGGCCGCCTGATGTCACCCAATAGCAATCGTCAAGCGTCCGCGGCGGCGGCGCATCCTTCATCTCGGGATCCAATGACGGTTTGTCCGCAGTCTGGCCTCTATTCAGGACCAGTCTTTGACATGGCGCGCCGCCAGTTCGATCTTGTCGCCGATCATCTCGATATTGGCGTCGACGAACGGCAACGAATTTTCCTTCCCAAGCGGGCTATCGCCGTGCCCTGCCCGATCCACCGCGATAACGGATCGGTCGCAGTATTTAATGGCTACCGCGTGCAGCATCATCTCGCGCTCGGTCCGACCAAGGTTGGCACCCGCTTTGCGCCGAGCGTCGACATCCGCGAAGTTGATGCGCTCACGATCTGGATGAGTTGGAAATGCGCGCTTGTCGGTTTGCCTCACGGCGGCGGCAAGGGTGGCGTCACAGTCGATCCATACAGCCTATTGCGTCGCGAACTGGAGGCGCTTTCAAGGCGCTACATGCAGGAAATGATGCCGTTCGTCGGTCCGCAAATCGACGTGATGGCGCCCGACATGGGGACGGACGAGACCGTAATGGCCTGGTTTATGAATACCTATTCTATGTACCATGGCAGCGCGGTCACAGAGATCGTGACCGGCAAACCCGTCGAATGCGGCGGTACCGTTGGACGGCGCGAAACCACGGGTCACGGCGTCGTTTATCTGACGGGCCGCGCCATGGAGACCGTAGGCATCAAGGCCGACGGGGTTACCGCTATCATCCAGCGCTTTGGAAATGTCGGCTCGATCGCCGCCTACGAGCTCGGGCGGCGGGGCATGGAGATCGTCTGCGTCAGCGATCACACCGCCGCTTACTACGATCCCAAGGGTCTCGATGTCGATGCTCTCCTAGCCTTCGTACGGAAGAGCCGGGTATTGCGAGGATATTCTTCGGAGGCTCTGGCAGATCCCGGCGAACTGCTCGCCAAACCCTGCGACGTGCTGGTACCGCCGCGATGGAGCGTGCGATTAACGCCGAAGGTGCGAACGGTCCCACTACACCGGACGCGGATTTCATCCTCGCCGAACGGCGTGGCGACATTTTCGTCATTCCCGACATCCTCTGCAACGCTGGTGGCGTTATCGTGAGCTATTTCGAGTGGGTCGAGGATTTGCAGCGCTTCTTCTGGGATGAGAGCGAAATTCTCGACGCGCTGTACCGGACACTCGAGCGCTCGTTCCAGCGGGTCATGGCACGCGCTGCCGCCGATGGTATCACTCACCGCGATGCCGCGAGGGCGCTGAGCGTCAAGACCGTGCGAAAGGCCAAGGCGGCCCGAGGACTCTTCCCTTGAGCAAGCGTCGCACCCGAGGGTTCCGGCCCCTCGGTATTGGAGATCAGACATGAACGGTCAGCTAGAATCCACCTGTCCGGCTACCGGCGAGGTTCTTTGGACCGGCCCGGTCGCCTCAGCTGCCGACGTGCATCGCGCCGTCGCGCTCGCTCGCAACACCCTTGCCGAATGGCGAGCAACACCGCTCATCCGACGGATCGGCGTAGCGCGCGAATATGCTGTGGCGCTCAAGCGCAGGGCGGAACCGCTCGCAGAGCTGATCGCACGTGAGACGGGGAAGGTTCTGTGGGAGACGCGTCAGGAAGTCGCGTCGATGATTGGCAAGGTCGAGGTTTCGATCGCAGCCCAGGCCGAGCGCGCCGGCGAGCGGCGCGCTGCGGTTGCATTCGGCGCGAGCATGTTGCGCCACCGACCGCACGGCGTGATGGCGGTCCTCGGGCCGTACAACTTTCCTGGTCATCTTCCGAACGGGCATATCGTTCCGGCACTACTTGCCGGTAACACGATCGTCTTCAAGCCCTCAGAGCTGACCCCGGCGGTCGGCGAAGCCATGACCGATGTCTGGCGAGAGGCGGGGCTTCCTGATGGCGTGCTGAACCTCGTACAGGGCGGACGCGAGACCGGCGAAGCCATGGTCGAAGCTAGGATCGACGGTCTGCTCTTCACTGGATCCGCTGCGACCGGGATGCATTTCCGCCGCGCTTTCGCCGATCGTCCTGAGGTGATCCTGGCGCTCGAACTCGGCGGTAACAATCCGCTGATCGTCTGGGACGGCGATGTCGCCGAAGCGGCAGCGCTAATCGTCCAGTCAGCCTATGCAACAAGCGGCCAACGCTGCACTTGCGCGCGCCGGCTGATAGTGCCCGAAGGGGCTTTCGGGGACGCGATCGTCGATGCGGTCGCTTCGCTCGCCGACCGACTGCCAGTCGGCGCCTGGAACGAGGACCCGACGCCATATCTGGGACCGATGATCTCAGCGCGTGCCGCCGACACCGCGCGTGCCCAGACTGAACATCTGATTGATCGTGGTACTCGTCCGATCCGGCCGCTGGCTTCAATTGCGGGCCGCAATGCAGCCTTTGTGACCCCGGCGCTGCTCGACGTGACCGGAGTCGAAGTCCCTGACGACGAGATTTTCGCGCCAGTCCTTCAGGTCCGGCGCGTCGCCGATTTCGGGGCCGCGATCGCCGCCGCGAATGATACGAGGTTTGGGCTCTCGGCCGGGCTCGTGACCTCCGAAGACACATTGTGGGAGCGCTTCCTGCTTGAAGCCCGTGCTGGCGTCGTCAATCGTAATAGGCCGACAACCGGTGCTGCCGGTTCCGCGCCATTTGGCGGGATCGGCGAGTCCGGCAATCACCGACCAAGCGCCTTCTATGCCGCTGATTATTGCGCTTACCCGATGGCCAGCTTCGAAGCCTCGACAGCAATCGGCAACCGCACGGCGCTCGAAAATATGCTCCGGCAATGACCACGCTGTCCCCATCTAAAGAAGCGTTGATCGCGCCAATCGAACAGGCGTCGATGACCGCGCACACCTTGGCCTGGGCTGCGGTCAACAGCGGCACCCGCCATATCTCCGGTCTCGGCACCTCGCCGCTCTGCTCGCGGACGCATTCGCCGCGTTGCCCGGCGGTGTCGAGTTGATCGACCTGGACCCGGTCGAGACAATCAACGCGAACGGTGAGCGCGTGGTGGTTCCCCATGGGCGACATCTGGTCCTCCGCGTGCGCCTCGACGCCCCGCGCCGCGTCCTCCTGGCCGGCCATATAGATGCGGTCTACGCCGCCGCCGACGCATTTCAGCGGTGCGGTTGGCTCGACGAACATCGGCTGCGCGGACCCGGCGTCCTTGATATGAAATCCGGATTGGCGATCATGCTCGCGGGCCTTCAGGCTTATGAAGCCGGCGCGGCCAAACTCGGCTATGACGTGCTGATCAACAGCGACGAGGAAACCGGCTCCGCCTCCTCGGCGGCGCTGATCGAGCATCTCGCTGAGGCGAAAATTGCGGCGTTGACTTATGAACCCTCGCTGCCCGGCGGCGACATGGCTCGGTCACGGCTAGGATCGGGCAACTATGCGGTGACCATCGCGGGGCGATCCGCGCACGCCGGACGCAATCCCGAAGATGGGCGCAATGCGATCGTCACGGCGCCGGATCTCGCTCTGCGGCTCGCTAAGGGCCGCCACGCCCTGTTGTCGGTCAACCCCGCGAAGATCGATGGCGGCGGGCCCGACAACGTCGTCCCGGCCCATGCCGTGTTGCGTTTCAATCTGCGCCCGCGTGGCCCTGAGCAAATGGCTGAAGCCTGCGCGCTCGTGGCGGAAACTACCGCTGCGGTGCGAGCGGAGCACGAAGTTACGATCCACGTGCATGGTAGCATCGGTCGCCCCGTCAAGAGCGTCGACGCTGCGACGGAACGCCTCTTCGGGCTGGTCGCGGGCGCCGCTGCGAATCTCGGCGAGGCGCTATCCTGGCGTGATTACGATGGTGTGTGCGACGGAAACAATATCGCAGCCTGCGGTGTGCCGGTCATCGATACGATGGGGGCGAATGGCGATCATATTCACTCCCCCAACGAGTATCTCGACGTGCGTTCGCTCGTGCCAAAGGCGCAACTGACCGCCTTGGTACTCAAACGATTCGAGCAACACGGGGCGCTGCAATGACGCTGGTGTGGCGGGCTGCAGGGCCTCATGATCTGCAGGCGATTTACGAGATGGCCAAGACCACCGGCGGCGGCTTCACCAATCTGCCCGCCGATCGCGGCAAGCTGCGCTCGAAGCTCGAGAGCGCAGCGACGGCGTTCGCACGCACCGGCAAGACGCTTGGGGAGGATATGTTCATGTTCCTCCTCGAAGATTCTGCGACCGCCCAAGCGCTGGGCACCTGTCAGATCTTCTCCCAGATCGGCAGCGCCTGGCCGCACTACAGTTTTCGTAATGACAATTTCACCCATTACAGCGCCGAGCTTGGGCATTCGATCCGCGTCGAGATGCTCTCCTTGGTGACCGACCACAATGGGTGCAGCGAAGTTGGTGGCCTGTTTTTGCGCCCCGACGCACGCTCCTCCGGCGGAGGCGCGCTGCTCGCGCGGAGCCGCTATCTCTTCATCCGTGCCCATCGTGGCCGCTTCGCGGACCGCACCCTTGCCGAGCTTCGCGGCGTCATCGACGAGGCTGGAAGCTCGCCTTTCTGGGAGGGGGTGGCTGGGCGCTTCTTCGGCATGACCTTTCGCGAAGCCGATGAGTATAAGGCGGTTCGCGGCATCCAGTTTATCGCCGATCTGATGCCCAAGCATCCGATCTACACAGTCATGCTGCCCGAAGGGGCCGCCGCCGTGCTCGGCGTGCCGCATCCGTCCGGTCGCGCTGCACAGCGGATGCTGGAGAACGAAGGGTTCGTCTACGATCGCTATATCGATGTCTTCGATGGCGGCCCTACGATGACGGTTGCCACCGACAACATTGCGACGTTGCGTGCTGCCCAGGACGAGATGGTCGTCGATATCATCGATAGGATTGCAGACGGGACAGCGAGCATGGTCGCAGCCGGTCAGCTCGGCACGTTCCGTTCGACCTACGGCGTCATTGCTAAGCTGGAGGGGGGAACGAGCTTGGATCGCGCTGCCGCCAATCGGCTCGGCGTGAAGGTCGGTGATCGCATCACCCATGTGCCCCGATGAGCGCACCGCAGAAGGACTTTGTACGATGAGTTTCGATTGGGCCGATCCATTCCTGCTCGACGACCAACTCAGCGACGATGAGCGGATGATTCGGGACTCTGCGCGGGCCTACGCCCAGGATCGTCTGCAGCCCCGCGTGATCCAGGCTTTTGCCGACGAGTACACGGATCCAGAAATCTTCCGCGAGATGGGGGCGCAAGGTTTGCTCGGCGTCACCATACCCGACAATTACGGCGGCGCCGGCGCCTCCTATGTCGCTTATGGTCTGGTCGCGCGCGAGATCGAGCGGGTCGACAGCGGTTACAGGTCGATGGCTTCGGTCCAGTCCAGCCTCGTCATGCATCCGATCCACGCTTACGGTTCAGAAGAGCAGAAAAGCCGCTATCTTCCCAAGCTTGCCCGGGGCGAATGGATTGGCTGTTTCGGACTGACCGAGCCCGATGCCGGCTCTGACCCCGGCGGGATGCGAACCCGCGCTGCAAAGATCGACGGTGGCTTCCGGCTCAACGGCAACAAGACCTGGATCTCGAACGCGCCGATCGCCGATGTGTTTATCGTCTGGGCCAAGTCCGATGCGCACGCTGGCGCAATCCGCGGCTTCGTGCTCGACAAGGGACTGAAGGGCCTCTCGGCGCCCAAGATCGAGGGTAAGCTCTCGCTACGCGCTTCGATCACCGGAATGATCAACCTCGACGATGTAGAGGTATCTGAGGACGCTCTCTTGCCCAATGTCGAGGGGTTGAAGGGACCGTTCGGCTGCCTGAACCGGGCGCGCTACGGTATCAGCTGGGGTGCGCTCGGCGCTGCCGAATTCTGCTTCCACGCCGCACGCCAATATGGCCTCGATCGCAAGCAATTTGGTCGGCCACTGGCGGCAACCCAGCTCTACCAGAAGAAGCTCGCGGACATGATGACCGACATCGCGCTCGGTCTGCAGGCCTCCTTGCGCGTCGGTCGGCTGATGGACGAGCATCGTTTCGCGCCCGACATGGTTTCGGTCGTTAAGCGCAACAATGTCGGCAAAGCGCTCGATATCGCAAGGGCCGCGCGAGACATGCACGGCGGCAACGGCATCTCCGGGGAATATCAGGTGATCCGCCACATGATGAACCTCGAGACGGTCAACACCTACGAGGGCGCGCACGACGTCCACGCCCTCATCCTAGGTCGTGCCATCACCGGCATCGCTGCTTTCTGAGGTCGCCATGGATCGGGTTCAGATCGTTCACGAGAACTTCCTGCGGCGCGTCGCGAGCAGCGATTTGCCCGCCGGGCGGGCGCCGGCCGGGCCGCTGACGGCACCGGAGGCGGTCACCATCTATCGGTCGGCCTGCCTGTCACGGTCGCTCGACCGCGTCAGCCGCACGATGCAGGCGGCTGGCCAAGGCTATTACACCATCGGTTCTTCGGGCCACGAAGGCATGGCCGCCGTCGCTGCCGCCTTGCGCCCAACCGACATGGCCTTCCTCCATTACCGCGACGCGGCCTTTCAGATCCAGCGCGCGAGCCAGGTGCCGGGCCAGTCGATCGCTTGGGACATGCTCTTGTCCTTCGCCTGCTCGACCGAGGATCCGATCTCGGGCGGCCGCCACAAGGTGTTGGGTTCGAAGGCGCTCTTCATCCCGCCGCAGACGTCGACGATCGCCAGCCATCTGCCCAAGGCGGTCGGCGCCGCTTATTCGATCGGCCTGGCACGCCGCCAGCCGCCCGAACACAAATTTCTGAACGACGATGCGATCATCGTCTGCTCGTTTGGCGACGCTTCGGCCAATCATTCGACCGCGCAGGGCGCGTTCAACACCGCGCAATGGACCTCCTATCAGTCGGTTCCGCTGCCCTTGCTGTTCGTTTGCGAAGACAATGGCATCGGCATCTCGACGAAGACCCCAAAGGGGTGGATCGCTGCGACCTTCTCGCATCGTCCAGGACTGCGATACTTCGCCTGCGACGGATTAGACTTTTACGATGCCTATCGGGTCGCCCGCGAGGCAGCGGAGTATGTCCGGTTGCGTCGCAAGCCCGCTTTCCTCCACATCCGCACCGTCCGCTTCTACGGCCATGCAGGCGCGGATGTGCCAACGACCTACATGCCGCGCGAGGAACTCGAGGCTGAAGAGGCGCATGACCCGCTGCTGCACGCAGTACGGCTAATGGATCAGGCGGGCGCACTCACGCCCGACGAAGCCCTGGCGATCTACGAGGAGACCGATGCACGCGTCGACCGCATTGCCACCGAAGCTGTCAAGCGGCCGCGCCTATCGACCGCTGCCGAGGTGATGGCGCAACTGATCCCGCCAGCAAGGCCTTGCCAGTTGGTCAACGGTCCTTCGTCCGAAGCCCGCGCGGCAGCGTTCGGCGGCGACCTCAAAACAATGGCCAACCCGCAGATCATGTCGCGGCTGATTAATTGGGCGCTCACCGATCTGATGCTCGCCTATGGCGAGGTCGTGCTGATGGGCGAAGACGTCGGCCGCAAAGGTGGCGTCTACGGCGTCACGCAAAAGCTCAGCGCCCGCTTCGGTCGTACACGCGTGATCGATACGTTGCTCGACGAGCAATCGATTCTCGGGCTCGGGATCGGCATGGCGCACAACGGCTTTCTGCCGATCCCGGAAATTCAGTTCCTCGCGTATCTCCACAATGCCGAGGACCAATTGCGCGGTGAGGCCGCGACGCTGCCCTTCTTTTCCAACGGCCAATATACCAATCCGATGGTGCTGCGGATCGCCGGGCTCGGCTACCAGAAAGGCTTTGGCGGCCATTTCCACAACGACAATTCGGTCGCGGTGCTGCGCGACATCCCCGGGCTGATCCTCGCTTGCCCCTCCAATGGCGCGGATGCCGCCAAGATGCTGCGCGAATGCGTCCGCCTGGCGCGAGAGGAACAGCGGCTCGTCGTCTTTCTCGAGCCGATTGCGCTCTATCCGATGCGCGACTTGCATGAGCAGGGCGATGGCGGCTGGCTCCAGCATTATCCCGACCCGTCCGAGCGTATCCCCTTCGGGCAGGTCGGCTGCCATGGCGATGGCAAGGACATCGCGATCCTGACCTTCGGCAACGGCACCTATCTCAGCCGCCAGGCGCAAAAGCGGCTCGGCGCGGAAGGGATCGATGCGCGGGTCATCGACATTCGCTGGCTCTCACCGCTGCCCGAAGAAAAGGTTGTCGAGGCGCTCGACGGTGCGAGCAACGTGCTGATCGTCGACGAGACCCGCCGCACCGGCGGCATCGCCGAGGCATTAATGGCGCTGCTGACCGAACGGACGCAGATGCCCCACGCACGGCTGACAGCTGAAGACAGCTTCATTGCGACGGGGCCTGCCTATGGCGCGACAATGCCGTCATCCGACGACATTGTGCACGCAGCGCGGAACCTGGTGAAAGGCCGATGATGAAGGCGGTATTCGTCTGCCCGGGCAGGGGCACCTACAACAAGACTGAGCTCGGTTACCTGCGCCAGTATTTCCCGGACGCAGGCCTGCTCGGCCGTCTCGACGATCAGCGCCGCGCCGCGGGTCAGCCGACGTTGTCCGAACTCGATACCGCCGAGCGTTTCTCGATGGCCACGCATACGCGCGGTGATAACGCCTCAGGCCTGATCTTCGCGGCGACGCTCGGCGATTTCCTGTCGCTCGACCAAGATAAGATCGAGATCGTAGCGGTCACGGGTAATTCGATGGGCTGGTACTCCGCGCTCGCCTGTGCCGGTGCGCTGTCGCCCGACAACGGCTTCCAGGTTTCCAATACCATGGGAACACTGATGCAGCGCTCGCTGATCGGCGGCCAACTCATTTACCCGGTCGTCGATGACGATTGGCGCCCGCGGCCCGCACGACGCGCCGAGCTGCTGGCGATCGTGCAAAACATCGCGGCTCGGGTGGACCATGCGCTATTCTTGTCGATCGATTTGGGTGGCATGCTGGTGCTGGCTGGCAACGAGGCCGGGCTGTCGGCGTTCGAGCAGGCGGTCGAGCCGATCCAGCCGCGCTTTCCGATGCGGCTTGGCAATCACGCCGCTTTTCACACTCCGCTGATGGCGCCGGTCGCTGCTAACGGCCGGGAGCTGCTTCCAGTCGACCTGTTCGACAGCCCGACGCTTCCGCTGGTCGACGGGCGCGGCGCGATCTGGTGGCCGGGCGCAAGCGATGTCGATGCCCTTTATGCCTACACGCTCGGAACGCAGGTCACCGACAGCTATGACTTCACTCGCGCGATCACCGTCGCCGCGCGCGAATTTGCTCCGGACCTGTTCATCATCGCCGGGCCCGGCACAACGCTCGGTGGGGCAGTCATCCAATCTTTGATATCCGCCGGATGGCGCGGCTTGGAGAAGAAAGCCGATCTCCAAGCTATTCAGGACCACAACCCAATTCTGGTCTCTATGGGCCTGCCCAAACAGCGCGGCTCAATACTCACCAGCAATGCAGAGAACATCGCCTAGCCATGGCTGGCTCATTCGCAAGCAAAGCAACAAGCTTCGCCACTGATTGTGGCGCGGCCGGGCGTTCGCCGATCGATGGACCATGACGTGCCGACATCGCACCCCGATGCCTCTGGCGAGCGCGGTGCCCGCGCTCGCCGCGCAGCGCGCCGGCACAGTGCCTCCCGCCCCGATTTCTATCAGCTCGAAACCTTCCTCAAAGTGGCCGAAACGCGAAGCTTTGCCGCAGCAGCCCGCGAACTGGGGGTAAGCCAGCCCGCCGTCAGTCAGACCATCGCCAAACTCGAAGAGCTGTACGGTGGCGACCTCTTCGAACGGCGCCGTGGCGCTCCGGTCGCGTTGACGCCCATTGGACGGGCCGTCCTGCCGACCGTGAAATTGCTCCTTTTCACCGTCGATCGCCAGATCGGCCGTGCTCTTGCGACCGCTCAGAGCATGAAGGGTTCTTTGGCCGTCGGCTTCTATCCGGGACTCGATTCGAGCCCCCTCAGTGCCGGAATCGCGGAATTCCACCAGACGTCCCCCGATGTGCAACTTCGCTTCGTGGAGGCATCGCCCAGCGAACTACACCGACAACTCAACGAGCGAATACTGGATATCACTTTCACAGCACTGCTCCCCGAACTGACGGGTGCAATGGTCGTGCAGGAGCGGCTTTGGGAAGAACCGCTGGTCGTCGGGATGCGGGACGATCACCCGCTCGCTGCAAATGAAAATCTTCGTTGGGCGGATCTGTCGTCGGTTTCGATCATATTGCGTTCTCATCAGGGAGATCTGTCGGCCTATCGCGCAGTTACAGCCCGAGCAGGAGACCAGCCGCTCGATTGCGAACTTCACGACGTATCGCGCAGCGCGCTTATCGAAATGGTCCGACTTGGCCTCGGTGTGGCGATTACCCTGGCATCGGCATCGGCGCCACGCGACGGTATCGCGTTCCGGCGCCTCGCCGAAGACAATGCCTTCGTGGGAATCGATGCTGTCTGGCCGAAGGAAGACCGGAATCCGCTGCGTCACCGTTTGCTCACGTGCGTGCGAAAGCACGCAGCTTCCGTCCAGCCGCCAACCCCTATGACCTTCCGCGACTGACTATCGCCGGCGTAATCAGATCGCAGGCGCTCATCCCAAGCGCTGCCGCAAATTTTCCAAGCAGCGTTACGCTCGGGGACACCTTGTTGCGCTCGATGGATCCAAGATAGCGCAAGCTGATGCCGAGCACATGTGCCATTTCCTCCTGCGTGCGCCCTGTATCGTTGCGTATGCGCCTGAGATTGGTCGATAGAACTACCTTGAGGTCCATCCGACACTAGATCACAGCGTAGGCACGATCGTTCTAGGAACGATCGTGCCTATTCGGTATGGACTAGGTGTTTAGTCCCGGCATCTGGTGGATCGGATCGAGGATGAACCTATCCGGCTCTGACGTCCATACTTTGGCGATGTATTCGTAAGGCGTGAGGCCACTGAGCGTCTTGAGCCGACGGGCAAAGTTGTAGGCTGCCATGAAGTCGGCGAGGTGTACCCGTAACTGGTTGTGGTTCTCGTAGTGGAAGCGCTTGACGGTCGCTTCCTTGATGGTGCGGTTCATCCGCTCGACCTGACCGTTGGTCCAGGGATGGTTCGGCTTGGTGAGCCGGTGCTCAATGTCATTCGCCTCGCAGATCATGTCGAAGCGCATCTGGCGCGACCAGGCGGTGTTCCGGTTACGCGGCTGCTCGGCGAACTGGATGCCGTTATCGGTCAAGATCGTGTGGATGCGGTAGGGTACGGCTTTGAGCAGGTGTTCGAGGAACTCCCAGGCCGTTCGCCTGTCAGCCTTGTCGATCAGCTGGGTGACCGCGAACTTGCTGGTGCGGTCGATGCCTACGAACAGGTAAAGCTTGCCTTCGGCAGTCTGCACCTCGGCGATATCTATGTGAAAGAAGCCGATCGGGTAGCGCTTGAAGCGCTGTCGCTTTGGCTTGTCGCCCTCAATGTCCGGTAGACGGGATATGCCGTGCCGCTGCAGGCAGCGGTGGAGCGCTGACCGTGTCAGATGCGGGATCGACGGCTGCAACGCATAGAGGCAATCGTCGAGCGGCAGTAATGTGTGGCGCCGGAATG
Source organism: Sphingomonas sp. UYAg733 (assembly GCF_054057355.1). NCBI lineage: Bacteria > Pseudomonadati > Pseudomonadota > Alphaproteobacteria > Sphingomonadales > Sphingomonadaceae > Sphingomonas > Sphingomonas sp. UYAg733. The sequence continues at coordinate 450,012 of NZ_JBSRZE010000001.1, read as the reverse complement.
CGACGACCGCCGCCTCTTCGGCTTTGGTCAAAGTCGTTGAGTGAGGGGCCTTCGGCCCGGTCTTCAAAGGGACTGTCAGGATTTCCGTGTGTGTGCGGGCATAATGGGTAAAAAGGAGATCCGATATGTCCCGACGCAAAGAGCCCGCGATACCGAACGAGCTTCTCGACCAGTTGCTGGCAGGAGGAGCCGCCAGCGCAGCATTTGAGCAGGGTGGCTTGCTCGATTCTCTGAAGAAGGCGCTGACCGAACGTGCCTTGAACGCGGAGATGGATCACCACCTGGCCGGAGATGACGGCGCTGGCAACATGCGGAACGGCTACGGCCGGAAGAGCGTGATGACCGAGACGGGCAAGTTGGCGATCGACGTGCCGCGCGACCGTCAGGCGACCTTCGATCCGCAGCTGATCGCCAAGTATCAGCGCCGCTTTCCCGGGTTCGATGACAAGATCATATCGATGTACGCTCGCGGGATGAGCACCCGGGAGATCACCGGGCATCTGCATGATCTGTACGGCATCGATGTCTCGCCCGACTTGATCAGCACGGTGACCGATGCGGTGCTCGACGAGGTAGCCACCTGGCAGCAGCGGCCGCTCGACGCGTGCTATCCGCTGGTGTTCTTCGACGCGCTCCGGGTGAAGATCCGCGACGAAGGGATGGTCCGCAACAAGGCCATCCACATCGCGCTGGGCGTCCGCGCGGATGGCGGCAAGGAGGTGCTCGGCCTGTGGCTCGAGCAGAACGAAGGCGCCAAGTTCTGGCTGCGGGTGATGAACGAGCTCAGGAACCGCGGCGTCGAAGACATCCTTCTCGCCGTCGTGGACGGCCTCAAAGGCTTCCCCGAGGCGATCACCGCGGTGTTCCCCGAGACGATCGTCCAGACCTGCATTGTCCATCTGCTGCGTAACTCGATGGACTTTGTGTCCTGGAAGGACCGCAAGGGCCTGGCGACCGCGCTCAAGCAGGTCTACCGCGCCACAGATGCTGACGCCGCCGAAAAGGCGCTGACCGCGTTCGAGGCCGGCCCTTGGGGTCAGCGCTATCCCGCTATCGGCCAGAGCTGGCGACGCGCATGGAGCGAGGTCATCCCGTTCTTCGCCTTCCCCGATGAGGTCCGCAGGATCGTCTATACGACGAACGCGATCGAGGCGCTGAACTCCAAGCTCAGGCGCGCCGTCAGGGCCAGGGGGCACTTCCCCAGCGACGACGCCGCCACCAAGCTGCTCTATCTGATCTTGAACCGATCCGAAAAAGAGTGGAAAATGCCGCCGCGTGAGTGGTCCATGGCAAAGGCACAGTTCGCCGTCATCTTCGGCGAGCGCTTCATCAAGGCCATGGCGGCGTAATGTTCAACCGCCCGCACACACACGGAAATCCTGACAGTCCCGTCTTCAAATCCTCGACCGTCGCCCGCTTACGCCACTTCGCCACCGTCTTGGGATTGATCCCCAGCTCCCGGCTCAGCGCCGAGAGCGAAGCTTGCGATCGCTGTATTGCCGCTCTGACGGCGTGCGTGGTCGTGGCGCTCCCGTGACGTACCTGTCCCATATGGCATCCTTCCATTCTAACGAAAGGATCGCACCATCAAACCGTGGGATCAAACAACTAGCGCGCTATCACCGCTACGGAATTGACATGACGAAACCGCCATTCACCTCCGATCCACGCCGCAGCGAAGCCGAGCGGCTTATCGAGCTCGCACGTGGGCTGCTCGATAGGCCCGAAGAGGAGATGGTCGCGAACTATCTCGATCACGCTATCGAAGCATTGCACATGATTGCTCCAGATTCGCGGCCCGCGTCAGCCTGACCGCTCTGCTGCCCCTCAGTTTTCGCTCCACGCCGTCAACACCAAATCGCGGCTGATCAACACTCTCACCCGCGCGCCTGGCCGCACGGTGATCGTGGGTTGAACGTCGAGCTGGCGGCTGACGATCTTGTCCCCCGCGCTTTCAACCGATCGGCCGGCGCTCTCGCGAATGGCGAACGCGATATCGCTATTGTCGCCGCCCCCGGTGGTCGCGGCATTGGCGCCGACCCCGAACAAGGTCGATAGCAGCCCCGCCATCAGCAGCTTGCCGGTGTGATTATCGACCCGGTCCGTGAGTCCGGACTGACCCGCGGCATCGGTGCCCACCATCCGCTCAAGATCGAGGGAGCGACCATCGGAAAAGATCAGCCGCGTCCACACGACCAGCGCGCGGGATTGGCCATAGCTGACCCGCGCGTCATAGACGCCGATCAGCCGGGCGCCTTGCGGGATCAGCCGTGTCTGGCCGGTCCCCGTGTCGAACACGTCTTCGGTCACTTGCGCCACGACCTGGCCGGGAAGGTCGGAGGACAGCCCGGTGATCAGCGCCGCCGCGATCGTCGAGCCGGCCGACACGACATAGCGCCCCGCCGGCGCCGTCAGCCTCCCGCTATTCACGGTCGGCTCCCTTGTCCCGCCGGCGATGAACGCCGCCTTGCGATCATGGGCATCGCCGTTGGCAACCTGAGCCGCCACACCAGCCTGCGGTTGGCCCGGAGAGGAAGGCGGGGACTCGGTGTTGGTCGGGGTGGAACGTGCCCCTTCGCCGCTGGCGGCAAACAGCTTGCTCGCCCGCGCGCTGTCGCGCGCCTGGCGACGTCGTTGCTGGTCGGAGGCTGCCTCACCGTTTGGGGTCGGCGATGATGGTGTCGCACCGTTCAGCGCAGCCGGCGTGGTCGGCTCCGGCGTTGTCGGTGGGGTCCCGATCCCGGCAGAGGCAGTCCGCGCGAGATCGCCATAATCCTTCGGCGCATCGGCGAGCGCGTCGGTGTTGCGGCGTTCGACGGAGACGGTTTCCTGCGGCGCCTGGGTGCGGTGGCTCGTGGTCAGGCTGTAGCCCAACGCCGCTGCCACGCCGAATGCGCTTACACCGGCGAGCGTCGCCAGAGCTTTGCGCGACAGGCGCCGCGGCGTCGGAGCCGCAGCACGGGTCGCAATCGGCTCCCGCCTCTCGGCGGGACCGCGCTCGAATTCCTCGGGTTCAGTCACGACCGCTGCTCCCGAGCACGTGTCCGTTCGATCCGGACGATTTGCTGCTTCCTGGTCCCGAGCCGGAGTTCTGCGATCGAGAACAGCCGATCGACCACTATGTAGCGCCCGGACACGCGGTAATTGACGAGCTCGGCCTTGTTCTTCTCCCCGATCATGAAGAGCGGCGGCAACTCGCTCTGCGCGATCGTGCTCGGAAACAGCAGATAGATTTTCGCACCATCGTCGAACACCTGCACCGGTTTCCATGGCGGATTTGCGCCGGTCAGCCGGTACGCGAAGTCCAGTCTCGCAGGATCGATCCCGGTCTGGACCTGGGTGCTGGCGACGGCCGTCGCCGCCTCGATCCGCGCGCGAACCGCGATAAGTTCATCCTGCGGATAGGACCAGCCGACACTCGCCATATAGGTTGCCGGCGTCGAAAGCAGCTCGACATGATAGGTGCGCTTGTCAGTATTGATGACGAGATTGGTCCTCAGACCGGGATCGGTTGGCTTGACCAATATGTGCGTTCGGCGAGCGGTGCCGGTCCCGCTTGCTGCCTCGCCGATCACCCATCGCACCGTGTCGCCGGCTGCTACCGCGCCGGTGTCGGAGAGTGTCTCGCCCTCCTGCAGCACAATGTCAGTGACCTGACCAACCGCGGCATAGACCTGATAAAGGCCGCCCGGTGCGTAGACGAACAGCTGTGTCGCGCCCTGCCAGCCGGCGGGGCGCGCGCTGATCCGCGCCGCATCGGTCGCCGCCGCGACCGGGCGCGCCGATGGCGGCGTGGATTGCGCGATGGTCGGTGCAGCCAAGAGCAAGAGGGGCGTGGCAAGTAGCAGGGTGCGCATGGTCATTCTCCGAGATCCTGGGACCAGTTGATGGCGTGGACGTAGAGTCCGAGCGGGTTGCGGCTGAGCGTCGCCGCGTCGGTGGGCGTGCGGACGACGATCGTGAGTACGCCGGTCCAATGGGTGGTCGCCGCGAGTTGGCCATGATCGTAGCGGCGCTCATCCCAGGCGATGCGGAAGCTGTCGGCAGACGCACGCACGACATTCTTCACGTCGATCGATACCTGCTTGTCGGCGAGATCGGCGAACGGATCGTTGCCGCGCGCATAGTCGTTGAGGACGCCCGCGCCCTGCTCGGTCGTGAAATCATAGGCCGCGCCCAGGTTTTGCCGCAGGACGATCGGGTCGGCCGGTCTCGAGCGGATATTCTCGATGAACCGCGCGAGGTGCCAAGCGATCTGCGGATCGGTCGGCCGATAATCGCTCGACACCGGCGCCACTGCGCGCGCAGCGCCCAGCCGATCGACTTCGACCACATAGGGAACGATATGGGAGCCGAATCTCAAGCGCAGATTGTCGGCGACCGATAGCGACAGCAGCGCGGTTGCCCCAAAGGCCATCAACCGCCAGCTCCGCGCTTGGACCCGCGCCGAGCCGATGCGCTCGTCCCATGCCTGGCCGGCACGCTGGTACGGGGTTTCGGGGACGGGCTCGCGGCCGAACCGCGACGAGGGACGACGAAACGGGTTCATGAGCGATCCTCCAGCGAGATGTGCGCCGACCCGCCATGGTGGTCGGCTGAGCGAAGTGTGTGGGCGGCGAGGGTTGCGCCTTGGACCATGGCTTGGCGGCGGCGCAGCTGCTTCGCCCAGGCCGGTGCAGGCACCTCGGCAGGCGCTGCCGCGGGCGAGGATATCGCTGTCCGTTCGCCGCTACTTTCCGGCCCAGCCTCAGCGGAGCCTGCAGCTCCCTCGGTGGTCGCCCCAGACGACCCGCCGGGTGCGGACGGGCCGGTACCGCTCTCGCCGCTGCCCGAACTAGCGCCGCCCCCCGGCGCTCCGGACGGCGGGGGAACCGTCGGAGCGCCGCCCGTCGGCGCCGGGGGAGCGGCAGGCCCCGACGAGGATCCACCAGACGGGGGCGAGCCGGCGGATCGGGAGAGGGTGGAGGCAGCAGCGGACCCTGCGCTGTTGGCAAGGCCGGCGGCGCCCGCGACGCCCATCGTCGCGGCGGCGCCGATCCCACCGACCACCGCGCCGGTTGCGACCGCGGCGCCGGCACCAAGCTGGGGGCCGCCTGAAATCAGGCCGGAGGCGATTCCAGGCCCGAAGATCGCAAGGCCGAGCAGCGTGAGCGCCGCCAGCGCGAGGCTCACGACCTGTTCGATCGTCGGCTGCGCGCCGCCGAAATCGATCACGAAATCGCGGAAGATGGTCGAGCCGATGCCGATGATGACGGCGAGCACCAGCACCTTGATACCCGATGCCATCACGTTGCCCAGCACGCGCTCGGCGAGGAACGCGGTGCGACCGAACAGCCCGAACGGCACCAGCACGAAACCGGCAAGTGTCGTCAGCTTGAACTCGATCAGCGTCACGAACAGCTGGATCGCGATGATGAAGAAGGCGAGCAGCACGATCGCCCACGCGAGCAGGAGCACAGCGATCTGGACGAAGTTGGTGAAGATGCCGACCGGCCCGACCAGCAGCGATGCCTGGTCGAGCAGCGGCTGGCCGGCATCGATGCCGATCTGCGCGATCTTGCCGGGATGGAGCAGATCTTCCGCATTGCCCGACCCGGCTGCCTTGAGGCCGATCCCCGAAAAACTCAGATAGATGATCTTGGCGAGGCCGTTCCAGTTCGTCATCAGGAACGCGAAGAAGCCGACCTGAAGAATTTTCCTGACGAGGCGCGCGACGATGTCTTCGCCTTCACCCCACGTCCAGAACAGGAAGGCGAGCGTCACATCGATGACGATCAGCGAACTCGCGAGAAATCCGACTTCGCCACGGATCAGGCCAAAGCCCGAATCGATGTAGCGCGCGAAGACATCGAGGAACCCATCGATGACACCTGTGCCTTCCATGGCTCAGTGCTCCCGTGATTGAAGGGACGGGACGGCGACATTCGCGATCGCGGGCGCCGGCAAAGGCGCCGGTTCGATCGCTGTCGGCTCGACGGGCGCCACGAAGCTACGGCTCTCGCCCATGAAACGGCGACGGTTCACGTCCCACGCCGCCTGGCACCGCGCATCGTCACGATTTGCCGGAAGCGTGCGGCACCGCGCCAGTTCGGCAAGGAGCGGATCGGTGGTGACCGGCGCCGATGCATCAGGGGTCTCGCCGACCGCATAATGCGCAACTGGCGGCGCCGTATCGGTTATCGTGACCAGGGCGAGCGCCCCGACCGTTGCTGCACCTGCGGCCATTGCAATCGACCGCCAGCCAAATCCGGCGAAGCGGCCGCGCGCCGCGCGTGTCGGTTCCTCAGTCACGGAACAGCGTCACGCTCTGCGGCACATAACCCGCGCCAGGCGCCAGGAACCGGCGGGTCTGTTCGCGACCCTGCGCCTCGTCTGCGGCAGCACGCGCAGCCTGGATCGCCGCCGCACGCGATTGCGCCGCGACCATGGCGGTCAGGTCGGCGAGCTGACGCGTCTGCAGCGCCACCAGCTGGTTGCCGGCTTGCGCCGCCTGCAGCGCGCCCGTCGCGCCCTGGCTGGCGGTCACCAACGTTGACGCCTGATCGCGCGTGCCATCGATATTGCCCGTTACCGTCGCGCCGGTGCGCAGCGAGTCCTGATAGGAGGCAAGAGCGTCGGTCCAACGCGACTGTGCGTTCGTGACGAGGGCGCCCGATGAACTTCCAGCGAGCGATCCCGACGGATAACGCTGGCTGAACACCTGATCGATATTCTCGACCTTGTAGGCGATCTGCTGCGCCTGCGTGATGAGCTGGCGGGTGCGATCAATGTCCCGCTGGATGCTCGACAACATGCTGGTCGGCAGGTTGGTCAGATTTCGCGCCTGATTGATCAGACTCTGCGCCTGATTCTGGATCTGGGTGATCTGGTTGTTGATCTGCTGAAGCGTGCGGGCGGCGGTCAGCACGTTTTGCGCATAATTGCTGGGATCATAGACGATCCCGCCGAACTGGGCGTCGGCTGGAGCGCTGAACACGAGCACCAGCGCGGCGGCGCCGACAGCGAATTTGGTCATACGAGAGCGGGTCATGCGAAAGTCTCCTTGAGGACGAGTTCATCGGCGGTGAGATGATCGGCGGCCCAGCCGAGCCCGCGGTGGCGCAGCCAGGCGACGGCAAAGCCGTCAGCCCCGTGCCGTTCGATCAATGCGGTGATCGCGGTGAGGTCGCTGCGTTGCGACGCCGCGGCGAAGGCGAGTGCGACCGGGCCCAACCCCAGATCGAACACCCGGTTGCCAAGCGCCGACTGGCAATAATAATCGCGCTTGGGCGTTGCCGAGGCGATAATCTCGATCTGGCGGTCATTGAGCCCGAACCGGCGATAGATGCCGGCGATCTGCGGCTCGAGCGCGCGCTCATTCGCGAGGAACAGCCGGGTCGGGCAGCTCTCGATGATGGCGGGCGCGATCGCCGAGCCTTCGATGTCGGCGAGGCTCTGGGTCGCGAACACGACGCTCGCATTCTTTTTGCGCAACGTCTTCAGCCATTCCTTCAGCTGGCGACCGAACATCGGATCATCGAGCGCGAGCCAGCCCTCGTCGATCAGGATCAGCGTCGGCCGGCCATCCAGGCGGCGGCCAATACGGTGGAACAGGTAGGCGAGCACCGCCGGCGCGGCCGGTGTGCCGATCAGCCCTTCGGTCTCGAAGGCCTGAGCATCACTTTCCCCGAAATACTCGACATCGGCGTCGAGCAACCGGCCATAGGGACCGGAGAGCGTATAGGGCGCGAGCGCGCGCTTGAGGCCCGATGCCTGGATCAGCACGGTGAGGCCCGTCAGTGTGCGCTGCGCGATCGGCGCGTCGGCGAGACTGCCGAGCGCGGTCCACAGATGGTCCTTCACCTCGGGCGTGATCGCAAACTCTTCGCGCGCGAGGATCGCGGCGAGCCAGTCGGCGGCCCAGGCCCGCTCGTCCGGCTCGTCGATCCGGGCGAGCGGCTGGAGCAGTACCGGCGCGGCATCGCCGCCAAGCGCGCCGCCGAGGTCGTGCCACCCGCCGCCGACGCCAAGCGTCGCCGCCCGGATCGAGCCGCCATGATCGAAGGCGAAGATCTGCGCCGCCTCGTAGCGGCGGAACTGCAGCGCCATGAAGGCGAGCAGCACGCTTTTGCCCGAGCCGGTCGGGCCGACAACCAAAGTATGGCCCACATCCCCGACATGGAGCGAAAGCCGAAAAGGGGTGGCGCCCTGAGTTCGGGCATGAAACAGGGGCGGCGCCTTGAAATGCGTGTCGCGCTCTTGGCCGGCCCACACCGCCGACACCGGCATGATATGCGCGAGGTTGAGCGTTGAGATCGGCGGCTGACGGACGTTGGCGTAAGGGTTGCCTGGCAGCGAGCCGAGCCACGCTTCGATTGCGTTCAGACTCTCGGCGATGCACGCGAAGTCGCGGCCGCGGACGATCTTCTCGATCGCCTGAAGTCGGAAATCGGCGTCCCGGGGCGTATCGCCCAGCACGGTGATGGTCGTGGTGACATAGGCATAGCCCGCGATATCCGCGCCGAGATCCTGCAGCGCCGCGTCGGCTTCGGCTGACTTGTTGGCGGCGTCACTGTCGACCAGCACGCTCGCTTCGTTGGTCAGCACTTCCTTGATGATCGCGGCCAGGCTCTTGCGCTTGGAGAACCAGAGCCGACGGATGCGGGTCAGCATCCGCTGCGCCGACACCTTGTCGAGGCAGATCGCTCGCGTCGTCCAGCGATAGGCGAAGCCGAGCCGGTTCAGCTCGTCGAGCATCCCCGGCACCGTCGAGGCCGGAAAACCGGTGATCGAGAGGCAGCGCAGATGCTTGTCGCCGAGTTGCGGTGCCAGCCCGCCAACCAGCAGTTCGTCCGCTAGCAACGCGTCGAGATGCATCGGCGTCTCGGGCACGCCGATGCGTTGATCATGGGTCGAGATCGTCGAATGGAGATAGGTCAGCGTCTCGGCAGGCGAGAGCCACGCCGTCTCGGGCATCACCCCCTCGATCATGTCGAGGACCCGGCCGGTATCGCGCTCGAAATCGTTGAGCTGATCCGCGGCCGTAGCCACGTCCTGCGCGCCGCCCTCATAGAGGAGCGAAGCCGCCTTCGAGGTATCGTCGGCCGGAGGCAGCCATTGCAACGTCAGATAGTAGGCGCTGGTGAAATTGGGTTGGGTGATATCGCCGCCCTCGAACAGGTCGCGCCGTTCCTCATCGATCAGCGCCGACACCGGGTCGGCGAATCCGTCTGACAGCGGATAGCCGGGCGATGGTTTTCGCTGCGCTTCGACATAGATCGCCCAGCCGGTGCCGAGCCGCTTGAGCGCGCTATTGAGCCGCGCCGAGGTCGCCATCAGCTCGGCCTGCGTCGCGCTGTCGAGGTCGGGGCCGCGGAACCGCGCAATGCGCAGGAAGCTGCCATCCTTGTTGAGGATAATGCCGGGTGCAATCATCGCCGCCCAAGGCAGGAAATCCGAGAGCCGCGACGCGCGGCGGGCATGTTCGCGCAGGAACATCATGGGGTCAGCTTTCGAAAAGAGTGGGAAGGGCCATGTGTCGGCGAGCGACGGGCAGGATCTGCGGATCGCGGCGCGCGGCGAACACGGCGAGGCCGTGGCCCACCACCGCCATCACCAGACCGGCGATCCAGAGCCGCAGGCCGATCCCCATCGCAGCGGCGAGCGTGCCGTTGACGATCGCGAGCGCGCGGGGGGCTCCCGCGAGCAGGATCGGCTCGGCGAGGGCGCGATGCACCGGCGCCGCAAATCCGGGCAGGTCTTCCTGCATCAGACGAGCGCCCCGCCGCCGAAGCTGAAGAAGCTCAGGAAGAAGGACGAGGCGGCGAACGCCACCGATAGGCCGAACACGATCTGGATCAGCTTGCGAAAACCCCCCGACGTGTCGCCGAACGCGAGCGTCAGACCGGTGATCACGATGATGATCACGCCGATCACCTTGGCGACCGGACCCTGCACCGAATCCACGATGGATTGGAGCGGCGTCTCCCAGGGCATGCCCGTACCGCCGGCCCAGGCGGGCATGGCGTAGAGCATCGCGGCAGCAGCAAGGCTGGCGCGATGGATAGTCTTCAGTCTGGTCATGATGCGGCTCCTTGGGGTTTGTGGATCGTGAGAAGGCGGTAGCTGCCGTCGGGCTCGAGCCCTTCGACGCGGACGAGTTCGAAAAGGCGGCGCTCGGTGCCACGGCCGGTCAGCACTGCGATCACGTCGATCGTCTCCGCGATCAGAGCGCGCGGGACATGGGCGATGGCCTCAAGGATCAGCTGCTCGAGCCGGTGCAATGCGGCGGTCGCGGTGCCGGCGTGGATCGTGCCGATCCCGCCCGGATGGCCTGTGCCCCAGGCTTTCAAGAGGTCGAGCGCCTCGGGGCCGCGCACCTCGCCGATCGGAATGCGGTCGGGGCGCAGACGAAGGCTGGAGCGCACGAGGTCGGTCATGGTGACGCCGGGGGCAGTCCTGAGCGCCACGACATTGGCGGCATCGCATCGTAGCTCGCGCGTGTCCTCGATCAGGATGATGCGGTCATGCCCGCCCGAGGCGACAGCCAACAGCGCATTGGTGAGCGTGGTCTTGCCGGTCGATGTGCCGCCCGCGACGAGGATGTTGGCGCGCGTCTGCACCGCCTGAGCCAGATAGGCCGCCGCCGTGGCGGTCATCGTTCCGGCGGCGACATAGTCGGACAGCGCAAGAGGCAGGCTCGCTGGCCGCCGAATCGAGAAGACCGGCTCCATCACCACCGGCGGCAACAGCCCCTCGAACCGCTCGCCACCTTCGGGAAGTTCCGCTGACACCCGGGGAGAGCCGCGATGCACTTCGGCGCCGACATGATGGGCGACAAGGCGGATGATACGTTCTGCCTGCGTCGGCGACAGGCGCTCCTCAGTCGCGGCCATGCCCTTATCGAGGCGGTCGACCCAGAGCCGGCCGTCGGCATTGAGCATGATCTCGGCGACTTGGGGCTCATCGAGCCAGCCAGCGATTGCAGGGCCCAGGGCACTCCGCAGCATCGCGGTGCCGCGTGCGTGAACGATGGCCGAAGGCTGGGTCACTTTGGGCTGTCTCCGTTGGTTCGGACCGCGCCATCGCGGCGTCGGAGACAGGTAAAGAATGCGAATTTCAGCCGGTTACAACAGCATTGCGAAGGCGTCGTAGGACCGGCGGCGCGGGGTTAGATAAGGGTGAGTTGGGCTTGAGCCAGTTCAGCAAAGAGCCGGCGATTCCGTTATCACAATGCCGTCAGGGCGAGTCGGCCGTCTGATGGAATCAAGGTCAAGCCGTGGCTGTGCAGATAGCCAGGGATTGGGGTTGGTCCGACTCGAACTCAGCGTTACCCTGTCAGATCGGGAGGGCACGGTATTGGATCCTTGGCCAACAATACCAGAAGATGTCGTGACGTGGTTCCGCAGCGTGTTCGCCCAGGCGAACCGAAGCGTCTGCGAGCGCCTCATTAATCTGCCAAATATTCGGGAAACATCCCTCGACGACGGTCTTATCGAAGCGCTGATCCCAGACAGCGCGCCAACGCTTCTACCGTCAGGCGCGATCGTCCGCATGGATACGCATAACATCGGCGGCCTGCGCAGGTTGGGAGCCCCGCACTTGGACTGGGATTTTCCGCAACGCCTCCGCTGGGAAACGGCCGACATCGCCATTTTGGTTTTCGTCTATCGGCGTGACGTCCTTGTCGCCAAGAAGATCGGCCTTCTCCAATCCAAGCGTCTGTTCCCGACAAATCAGGATGTCGATGACGAGGATGAGATCGGCTTCCTACACGGCATGAACGCCTTCATCCGTCGCGAAGGGCACCAGGCCGCAGCCTCGCTCCACCGGACGTTTAGTTTCGATGACACTTGCACATATGGTGCAATTCAGGCCGGCGATCGTCAGGTCGGCTTGATCGATAATTTGAACCGGGAGTTCGGAAAGGCAGTATTCTACCTTCTTTATAATCCGCCCGTCGTCCCCTGTTCTGTCAGCTATCCTCTTCAACAGCGAATCCGCGTTACCGACGCCCCGGTCGGCGGTCGAGTCATGGATGCCGACGACGTCCATGGCGCTTTGGCCGGCCTCCCCGAGGGGCAATCACCCAGCTTTGCCTTGCTCCGCTCCGCATGCGCGGCGCGCGACTGGCCGTTGGAGACCTGGGCTGCGGATCTGCTGCTCACTTGCAAGGTTGGACAGCAGTTCGACGACAGCAATGATGATCGTGTCCGCTACTTCCTTGAACGCCGGTCGGGCCCGATCGGCGCGGCGCTCGCCGCATCGATCACGCTACCCGACGAGGCGTAACCCGGCTATCTCCAAGACATGAGAAGTGGCGCTATCCCGTTCAAATTTGATCTCACCGACCTGCTCGGCCGAGCCCGTCGGCAGGTCACCGGGCGGATTGGCGATGTCACGTTGAACCTGCCGTTTGTGAGCATCGCCGTCCGCCCGAAAGACCGCGAACGCCAAGTTGCTCGCGAAATCGTTTTGCGACTACGCGACCGTCGTGTGCTGTCGGCTTGGGAATGCTGCGACGATTGCATCGAAAAAGCCCTCATCTCTCTCAAGGAGATTCGGCAGCTTATCGTCGACAAGGAGGTCGAACTTGCCGATCTCCAGGACGGACCGCTCTTCCTGCTTCTGGACGTAATGGCAGCTGGCATCCGGCAGTTCATGACGTTCGAGGAATTGCTGCGCCGTGAGGACGATGCACCACCTCATCCGCGCTTCGGTGATTTTCATCGACCCGCAGATGCGCGCCAGGGCTATTTCGATGGGCTCGAAATGTTGCGAGGGCATTTGAGCCGCTGTCTCGGTCAGATCGCGTTAATCGCCGGAATGGCCGCGCCCAGCGATGGCATAGTAGCGAACTATCAGGGGCCATGGCAGCTCGAAGCCTATAAGGAGCCGCCCAGACTTGCGGCGCCGATAGAATAGTCCGGTCGTGGAACAGTCCGCCCCGCACGATCCGCACTCCGATGATCCTCCAATCGATGCCGCGAAGCGACCGTTGAAAGGCGCGGCCGCCGCCCAGGCCGGCTATGATTATCAACTCGACGTCTCGATCCTTGCGGCGTTGCGGCTGCTGCTGATCACCAAAGCCGCGAGCCGGCTCGTGCTCGAGCCGGCGAACGAGGAGGACCTCGAAGCGGACCTTGCCCCCGCGACGCCAGGACGGGTCCAGCCGAGCGCGACGGTGGCGGGCGGATACAAGCTGGTGATCCAGGTCAAGCTGCGCGGCGGCGAGCCCTGGTCGATCGAGGATTTCCGGGTCCTGCTGAAGCACGGCAAGGTACGCCGCCCAGCTCTTCATCATCTCGACGATCCGGACACGCGTTACCTTCTGGTGACAAGTGCGGACGCAAAGGGCGTGGCGCGAGATCTGCTGGTAGGGAGTTTCGAGGAGCCTGCGGACAAAGACAAATTCCCAAAAACATTAAACTCCACCCTGAAGAAGAAACCCGCCGGCCGGGTGGCGATCTGGGGGAGCCTTACGGAAAAACAACTCGCGTCCGATCTGCGGGAGATGATGTCGGACTTGCTCCACGTCCCGAAAACCCGGCAGCGGGACCTGCTTGTCGAACTCCGCGCAGAGGCCAAGCGCCGTATGCGCGGCTCGACGCCGGGCGTGTGGACTCGTGAGGACCTGCTTGCCACGGTACGCAAACATGGCGGCTTCCTCGCGAGTTCCGCCAGCCTCGAGCTATTCGTGCCGCCCGCAAATTTCGATCAGATGATCAAGCTGCTAAATGACCGCGGCGCGATCGTCATTCGCGGACCGTCGGGAACCGGCAAAACACAGACTGCGCTCAAGCTATGCGAGATTGCCCGTGAACGCGACGGTTCGCTCGACATCGTGACGGTCGGCCCCGACGACGCTCCGGCCGGTACCCGGAAGATCATCGATACCGGGCCGACCTTATTTTATGTCGAGGACCCCTGGGGCCAGTATAGCCTGCGGGGCGGCTCGGAGGCGTGGACCGAACAACTACCACGGCTATTGGAAAGAGCGGGCCCGGATCATCAATATGTGATCACATCCCGTAGCGACATGATGCGCAGCGCGGATGTTGGCCACGGGCTCGATCACTGGTCGATCGAGCTGGATGGCGACCATTACAGTGATGGCCCGCTGATGACGATCCACGACAACCGAATGGACCAACTCCCGCCTGACTTGCAGGCAAAAGCGTTCGCCTTTCGTCGCGAGGCGTTGGAAGCGTTTGAGACGCCGCTAGAGATCGACCTCTATTTCAAGCAGATGCAGATCGGTCCTGAGGACGGCGAAAAAGATCACGAATTCTATCGCCGGCTGCTCACCGCGGCACATCGTGGCGCCGTGCAGGACGTCGTGTGCAGGTATTTGGAGAAGATCGACTCCTCCGGCCTGGCCGCAGTTGTTTGGGCATTGCTCGCTGTGCGCTCGCAATTCGACCGCGCCCAGCTAACTGCGCTCCAGCGCGTGCTGCGCCGGCTTTCGCCAGCGCTTTGCGACGATCTCGAGAAGGTGGTCGATCGCTTGGTCGCCACCCGCCATCTACGACAGCCGGCCCGGACTGTGGCCTTTGCCCATCCGAGCGTCCGCGAAGGCTTTGAGACGTTCGTCAAATCGGATTGGCCGCGAAGCGAAGCTGCGATCGAGATGCTGATTTCCGCGCTTGTACAGCTGAGTGGGGCCTATCGTGACTGGGGCGCAGAGACCGCGGCCCGTGCCCTTCAAGTCACCAAGGCATTGAGCAAGCAGATCGAGGGCCTCGATCCTCCGTTTGATGTCGATCGCAACAACCATACCGCCATTGACGCGTGGTTGGACGAAGGTCTGTTGGACGCCAAATCGGACTTTCCGCCACTGCTCGAGCTGGCGTCGGACGTAGGATCCGAGGCGTCAGCCCCAAGCGAGGTCGCACGCTGGCTACTCCTCGGCGTGCAGCGCGGCGCCTCTGTGTTTCTCAAGAACTGGGCACCGCCCGATTTCACAAACGAATGGTACGACCGAATTGGGCGCGATCCCCAAACGGCAAAGGTCGCCGCCCGCTTCGTTCGCGAGGAGCTTCCGTGGGATCGCGGAAGCTATGGGCGCGGCTTCCCGACCAAGCTCGACCGTATCGCACCAAACCTGACGGCAGCTTATGTTGATGCGGCACGAACGATGGTCGGCAACGGGTTCGAGTCCAATGCCGATACCGTCGCGACGGGCGCCGTGCGGGACCCGACCGCCTTCGAACCCGTGCTAGAAGCCGCGCTCGACGATCTCGCGGAACTGCGACGCCATGCCGCACAGGAAGGCGCCGAGGAATGGCGGGCGATAAAGGATGGTGAACGCGACTATGCCGTCGAGGAGGGTCACCAGTCCAGTCATGAGGGCGACGGCTATACTTCAGGCGTGTTTGTCGATGCCTATGTGGGGCAACTGCGCGGCGAGGGCCGATGGCAGAAAATCGCAAACCATCCACGCATCGATGAGCTGGTCGAGCCATGGGCACGCGCGATAGCGGTGTCCGCAAAATCGCCGGAGGACGCGGAGCTCGAAGCCGTATTGCGGCTCACCCAGGGAGGGCCTTTCGAGCAACAGGCGTGGTGGGCCGCCCGGGAAAATTGGCGTGCCATCCTCGCGCCGCAACTCCTGTCACGCCTGTTGGCAAGTGCGTCCGACACCGGATTGCGCGAGGAGCTCGCGACCTGCGGTCTCTTCGCGTCGCCCACGACCCTAATCGAAGCAATCGATGCGCTCGCGTTGAAGCCGGCGAACCAACTGAAGCTGCTTGTCGATGTTTGGTCGGTGCGAGGAAGATTGCGATCGAAGGGCCGCGCCTCCGCCTTGCAGAGGATCGGCAAAACCTTGCCGTCCGAACTCGCGGAAATCATAGGCGCCTTGGCGTTCAAGAGCCGGAAGGCGAAAGGCGTTGGGCCGGCCGCTCTTGCCTATCTTGAGACGACAATCGGCTCATTGCCCGCCGATACGCTCGAGGCGATTGTCCCCGTCATCATTGCGAGTGGCGGAAATGCCGCTGTCGCCATTGGCAAGTGGTTGGCCGAGGCTGACGAGAACGATTCGGCGCGCAAGGCCACCGAAGCGGCGAGAGCGATCGGCGACCACACGCTTTTAAAGCTCGCTCTGCATCACAAACGCGCGGAAGCCCGTCGCGTCGCGCTGCTCGCGCTCGCGCCGACCATGGCGGATCCGCTGCCGACCGACGTCCTCGAGTTGGCGAACGACCCGGGAAGCCGCGTGCGCCGGGCGCTGGTCTCAATCCTCAAGGATCGGCCTCATTCCGAACACCAGCGCGTGCTGCTCGGCCTCACCTCTGATACCTGGTCGAGCGCGGAGGCATTTTACAACGAGCCGGAATCCTACCCGATCGCGTGCGAGGCGGTTGAGGCGCTCGCCCAATACAAGAGCCTGACCGACCATGTCGGCCTTCAGCTCCTTGCGCTAGCGGACCGCACCCCAGACCGCGGGCTCGGCCAGTACGCGCTTATTCTGGCCTCGCATTCTTGCGGTCCGGAAATACGCGCGAGGATTTGGGCGCTGGTCCACATTCCCGAGTCCCGATGGATCCGCCTGGATGCGCTCGACGCGCTTGCCGATGCCGATTTCGTTGAGTCCGAAATCGTCTCGCAGGTCACCGCACAGTCGCTCCTTCAGCTGCCTGCGGTCCTGGCAGTCCCGGCGACCGTCCTGCTTGCTACTCATGCGCCAGTGGCGGAAGCCGTTCGAATTCTCGAACGCGTCGCCAGTTCAAACAAACGGCGGGCGCTGTTGTTGATTGGCGCGGTGACCCTCGCATCGAGAGACCCCGACTCAGCCCGCGGAGTCCTAGATCTCCTGGAGCCGAACCATCCGGCGCGCGCGATCCTCGATGCGGCCGAGCCGCTTCCCGACTCGATCCTCGACGATCTGGGAAAGATCCGCTTGCGCCGGGCTGTCCGCGAGCGGCTAGGGGACAGGCTTGCCGAGGCGCAAACCGACCCCGCAAGCAGTTAACTGCCTGTCGCGTCGATGGGGCAGCAAATGTTCGACGGCAGCGCCAAGGCGCACGCTTCAATCGAGACGATAGGGTCCATCGCCGCGCGCGCCGTCCCACGCTCCGGACGAGAAGGACGGTGAACCGTCGTCGAAGCCGGCGTCCATCCAAAGGCCATCGAGCATCGTCTTGAGCGCCAGCGCGTCGAGATCTTCGAGCGCCGCCACCTTCAATTCGCCGAGCGACACGTCACGGCGACGTCCGAAGCTGCCGCTTCGATGCCCGGCATAAGGCTCCACTGCCTCCAGTTCATGCAGGCTTGTGACCAGAAGAGCGGGTCCCGAGAAGCCGGTCACGACCGCAAGACGGGCGAGACGCGTGGCGCCATCCACGATCTTCGCTTCGAGTTTGTGCAGCTCGAGGCCGGTGATGGTGTCGTCGCCCTCGAAATAGGCGATCGTCTGCAGCGTCTCAAAAGCGCCGGGTCGCAGAACTCTGGTCGACCAGCGCGCCTCGTCGTTCGGCTTCTCGGGAATCGGCCGAAGCGGATCGTGGCTCGCCCATTGTCGCGACGTCGCGGTATCGATGCGGCGATTGTTCGCGAAGTCAACGGGCACGAAATTCGGCCGCAGCGATTTCATCAGGGCGTTGTCAAAGATATGATCGCGCGGGATCGTGAGCGGAACGAGAGCCAGTTTGAGACAGGGCGAGGACACAATGGCCGGCGCCTCGCCAGCCTGGCGACTGCTGTCGAGCAACGCGAGACGGCCCCGCGCCTGATCCAGAAGCGTCTCGTCGTCCATCGTTGCCAGCAGTCGTTTGCCGAGGACGAAATCGATGATCTGGCCGAGGTGATCCACGAGCAGATCGGCATAGGCGTCACGCGCGTTTCGCCGGGCACCGTCGGCGATCCCCGGCGCAGCCGAATATTCTGTCGGTCGGCGCATCAGCGCCAGATCGAAGGGCAACTCTTTGAAAGATCCAAACGCGGCATTGAACGCCAGAAGGATTTGCTCGTCGTCCAGAACATGGCGGGCATAGCCATATTCGAACATGACGTTCGGATTGGGCATCAACTTGCCGGCGCCGGTGCCGGCGACGTCATTCTCGGCGCGGCCGACGAAGGTCATATCGGCGACGAAGATGTCGCACGCATCTATCTTTCGCAGGATTGTTGGGGTGATCGGCGGCGTGCCGGCCACGCCCTTGGTATCCCGGTCGATTGCAAGGACGACGCCGCGCTCGGTCTCGATCCTTTCCTTGGCGGCCTCGAGCGCGCCCTCAATGAAATTGCGGCAGAGCTTGCTGTCGCGATCGCTTTGCCAGGAATAGAAGAGGTGCACGGACTCCATCGAGAGGCTGTAGCATCACGGTGCAGGTCTCCGAAACGATCTAGTCCTTGAAAGCTGCGAGTCTCCGGCGACCCGATGCCCGAGGAGCGACGATGACAGAAACGACGCAAGTTTATCCACCCGTCGACGGGACAAACGCAGCCAAGGTGGAAGCGATGCGCACGGTCCTCGCACCACTCTGGGGGCTGCAATCGCCCGGTCCGGACAACTTGTACCAGCACCCCGCTTTCGCAGCACTGAAGGCATTTTGCGAGGCAACTTATCCCTCAGCTGAGCCAGGTCTCGGCTCGGCCTTTGCGCTGGGTGACGCCTTGCGGGCGCTTGGACTCCCATGCTCAATCAAGCCGCCCAGGTCCGACCGTGTGGGCTCACTGGAGGATGCTGCAGAGCGTTTTGTCCATGCGCTCGAGGCGATGAAGATCACACAACGATATCTGAGTCCGCTTGATTGGGCGGACACCTTGCCCGACATGGAATTCGGCCGGGCCTTCGTCGGATCCCTGTCTCGGCCGGATCTTGCCGCACTCTTCGACGCGCCCCGCTTGGCGAGATTGTTTCCCGCACAGCCCCTGGACGTTAGCCGCCTGGCGCAATTCCACTGGCTTGTCGTCGAGGAGGAGGTGCTGCTGACCGAGGGCTTTGCAGAACGGGCCCTTCCGATGAAGCATCTCATGCAGAAGGATTTTGGCGAGATCGAGGTGCATGCCGGTGAACATAGTGCCGCACTAACCGACGCGCTGTTCGGTCTCCTGCTGGCGCCGTGGGAGGATTGGCATTCGACCGGAAGCGGCGACTGGCGAGCGTTTCGAATCCCCTGGATCCATGTCGAGACCGGCGACCTGTTCATTCGGCCGAAGCAGGTGCCACCTGCGGACCAGCTGAGCTGGACACCCTTCCACGTGGAGGAAGACGGCGAGCAGGTGGAAATCGAGGTGCCGCTGCATGTCTCTCTCTACGAGGAGGCAGAGATCGAGCTGCCTCAGTTCGGCCAGAGGTGGTGGGCGCAGCTGGAGATCGCGTCTTCATCGGTATTGTTCACGACGCCGATCAAGCACTTCCTGGTCCGAGCCTTCTTTAGTGACGGCATGGACGAGATCATGGCGCATATGACGACGATCGAGGCAGCGCTGGGGATGCACGAGGATTTCACTGGGCCGCGTCCATCACATGCGAAGAAGCTCAAGGTCCACGAACGCATGGCCCGGCGGATCGCCGCCTTGCTCGGCGATCTCCAGCTGGCCGACGACTACCGCGCTCTGTTCGAGCTCCGCAGCAAGTTCGTCCACGGACGGGCGATCGCCAACAAGGTCCCCAGCATCGATCGCATCAAGGCGCGCCGCCTTGCCCGCAAAGTGGTGGTCGGGGTCATCGACGCGGCCAACGGTTCGCTGGGCCAGCAGACCCGAGAGGACTATCTATGGTCTCTGGCGTGAGGCCGTTTCCCTGACTGGTGGAACCCCACCATGGGCGGAGAAGGATAGAATAGAGGGTTCAGCGGACCGGTCTCGGCATCAAATTTGTTCGGCAGGAGCTACTTGTAGCGCATGGCAATGTTGCTCGCTGACTCCAACGCACTGCGAAATCCCGATCTCAAGGCCTATCTGAGCGCGTCGCGCGACCATCACATAGCGCTGTCAGATCTTACCCTGATCGAGATGCGGAAAAGGAACGCCCTTTCGACCTCGCGGGAGTCACTCCAGATCACGTCGCAGTTCCCCGTTCAAGTGTTCGTCATGAAGAAGACGTACGAGATCCTGGAATTGAACATAGCCTCTGCCACGGATGTCGATTGGCTGTTCGACTACGAGGCTGGCATAGAGCTCGACCAGATTTCCGCCGATCTTATGACGCTACCATCGCCTGATCGGCTGAAGGCCCGCATAGCGGAACTCGAAGAGGAGGCGGTCAATGTAATCGCCGAGCTAGGGAAGCAGATGGAGGGCCTCGAGGATGCTCTGGTCAGCATGACCAAGGAGTTCACCCAGCCGCAGATAAGGCAACTGCGAACGGGCGAAGGCGTCAGCGACGACACGCAGCAAACGCTTTTTCGGCTGCTGAAAGAGACGACGGCTCGGTTTTTCGTGGATAATCACGCGCCGCTCAAACTGAAGGGCATAAAGGTCACGGAAGCGAGGGGAATGTTCGGATTCCGCTACTCTCTGTGCATGATGATCTACTATATTCTCTGGGTTCAGCAGGGTCGCCAAACCGGCCGGGCCGAGCATCTGCGCGTCAACGACGTCATCGACATGCAGCTCGCTGCGATCAGCACATATCTCAACGGAGTGCTGACTGGAGACAAGCTGGTGTGGGATACGTCTCGAACCGCCCGCGCGATCCTCAGGCGGTATGGCGCTTACGTCGGCGAGGATTGGGTGCTCCCGGCATCGCTCTCGTTCGACCCGTCAGCCTAAGCCTGCGGTCGTTCAGTCAACAACCGGTTTGGCCTTCGGATGCCGGAACATCCGATCGCCGACCAGATCGCCGCCGCCCCAGTTACAAAACGCGTCCAGGCTCTTTGCCAGCGGATGGTCCGCCACGGCGATCGGCCGATTGAGATCCGCATAGAGTTGATCAGGTCCGCGATTGCGGAAATGGTGGTAAAGGCTGTTCGCGAGCACATCGGCCGCCACCACGATAGGATCGGCATCGCTGACGATTTTGAGATCGAGCGATTTTACGCGCGTGGTGATGCGAAGCTCTTCTGGCCAGTAAGTTTCGAAACGCATCTCGCGCTTGATGACTTTGTTCGCGACGGGATCGAATCCGCTGGCGACCGTCTTCCGCGGCGCCGTGTCCAGCAGTTGATCGGCTTCGCGCCGGAAAGACTTCGCGATCGGGGTATCGACGGGATCAGTGCGCGCTTCGATTTCGACCTCGCCTGGGGAGCGTTCCTCGATGAAGGCGACCATATGCCCGTAGAGAGCCCGGAACAGCTCGACATGGAGGGAATCCGGCTTCTCGCGCGGCGCACCGGTCTTCACAAGATTCCCGAGGGCGCGGGCCTGGTCGGCTGCATCTTCGAGCAATCCGATCATCCGGTTGTGATGGGCGTGAAAGCCGGCGACGTGGATGGCGTACCAGAAGCATGGCAGTCGGCACGCTCGGATCGCTTCGTAGAGACCCTCCCGCAAGGACGCCTGCGCGGGCGCCAGCAGATCGGTGATATGGAGCTTGCCATCGGTTCCTCGATGCGGCGCGATCGCCGCCTCCAATGCAGCTTCGGTCTGGGCGAGGATGGACTCCGGCACCAGTAACCCAGCGAATACCCCCACCTGTCCGGAGTATTGCTCATCCTGGTCCGCATAGCCTTTGGCACCGGATTCGTCGCACGCGAGAATGAATTTCATATCCGTCCCAGATTTGGTGCTCGAGGTGAACGCGTCCAATCCGATCATCGGCACCTAACCTAGTGAAGCGTCGTGTCCGATACCAGAGTGAGGGCGACGGCGTTTCTGATGACAAACCATGCCGACAACTGCTCAAGATCCCGAGAGGCCATCAGTTCGTCGATCTTTGCTTGCAGAACGGCGGCTACATCGTCGCCGTGCTTCGCGATCAGCTCGCGCGCGATCTGGAAGGCTCTGGCTTCATCGTCAGGGTCCACGCTCCTCGCCTCCTCCTCTACTCGTCAACGTCGTCGAAAATCGTCGCGAGTTGCGCCAGCGAAGGACTGACAGGGCTGACGGGGCTCGCATGCCGCTCGACAGGCTCATCCTCTTGTTCCTCCAGCTCCGTGATCTTGGCATCGACCCGCTCGATTCCCGCCTGCACGATGGAATGATCTTCGCCGGCAGAGTACATGACGTAGCGCTCCAGGCTCGTTTTCAGATCTTCGAAATGAGCGCGTTCGTCCTCCACTGACCAATCTTCTTCCCAAGACCTGATCACCTCATCGAGATTGCCGACGATCTCGGCTTGGAACCGTTCGCTCAGCGCCTCAACCTCCTGTTTGGTAAGGATCGAAGCAAGATTGGTGTCGCGGAATACCGAACTGTCCACCACATCGATCGTCAGCTCGGCAATCTTATTGGCGGCGGTCAAACGGTCCGCCTCATCAAGCATTCCAACCTCGTTCAGCCGCGCGAGGAGATCCGTGTTGGCATCATATGCCATGGTCGACCCAATTGCTTTGATGAGGGCCGCTACGAGTGTCGGCTCTTGGTCAAGATGCGTTCTCAGGAATGGCCCATCGCAGCGCTTTGCCAAGAAGCGCCGCACGAACCAATCGCTTCGAGATTCGGCAATGCGCGTGCGAACAGAACTGTAGAGCTTCGAAGGTACGCGCACGCTCGCGCCCTGAATCTCGATCGCACCGCAGATCACTTCGTCCAGCAGGCGTTCGATCTTCGCGCCTCCGACGTATAATTCAATCAATTCCGGTGATTCTCCCACCAGCGTGGCGAACGCATCGCTGATCGTCGGATGCTTGTAGATCCAGCGCGGCCCGTCTTCCTGCTGAACGAGCAGGGTCAGGCTGTTGTTCATCGCTTCCAGAGCCCGCCCTATGCTTGGCAGGTTGACACCGAGCAGGCGCTCGACAGTCTCGGACGCCACGGATGGTTCGAGCGGTGACGGTTGGCCGGCCTGACCATGCAAGAAGATCAGTGCCATCGCGGCGCGTGAGTGATCGTCAAGATTCTCAAGCACCTCGCGCAGGAACGGCTCGGGTTTTTCGATGAACTCGATCACGCCGGCCTGATCCAGCCTCAGCGTATTCGTGAAGATTGTCGACCCAAGCCGCCGCGCGGTTTCGGGAAGGAAGCCGGCGTTCGCCGCCGCCGCAGCGAGCAACGGTTTCAATATCGTTCGGGTTTCGGGGGGCTGATCGCCCATCTTGAGGTGGTTGTAGAGGATCTGGGCACGCTCATCGTCCGATAAGCCGTGGACGTTGATGATCACCTGACTCCGCCCCAGCAAGGGGAACTGGCTGATCTTGAGATTGGGGCGCGCCGACTCCCAGATATGGGTACGCGATGTGAATAGAATGCGTGCACCCGCCTTGATCGCCGCCCGGAGCATCAGCAGTTCCTGGTTCCACCCGTCAACGCGCGACTGAAGATACTGGGTGGGTCCAAAGGCATCATCCACCCAGAAGAACTGGTCCGGCTCGTTGGGATTCCAGTGCCGCTTGAATTCCTCCGCCGATGTGACGCGCACGGTACGGCCACACCCATCGTCGAGCGCGCCGACCGCCAATGTCGCGCCGATCGTCGATTTGCCCGATGCCGGATCTCCCAAGAGCAGAACGAACCCGTGACGCGTCAATGCCTCGATACTTCGGCGGTGCGAATCTGTCGTCACGAAGCAGCGCAGGTCATCGCCCATCGCACTTAGGATGTACTGAGCCTGCAGATAGGCCCGCTCATCGATGATCTGCGAGAGATCGCCCAAGCCATAGACGCGCGGCACCATCATCCTCAGGCGTGGACGCTCGCGGATCTGCGCGGTGATCCAGTCACGACCGAATGTTCGGACGGTCCCGGCGCCGGCCGCTTTGAATCGAGCTTCGATCTCGGCGGCGGCAACACCTGACACGCCGTGGTTGGTCAATATAACATAGTCATCCGCTAGCCCGCGGCTGGCCAGTGACTGCACCTTCGAGAGTTCTGCCGTGAGATCCCCGGCGCCCAATGTAGCATCCGGGCGGCTCGTGAACTTACACTGGATCGTCGACCTGCTCCCGTCCGAAACCCCGACGAAAGCGCCGTCACGTCCACCATCGCGAGACGACAAAAATGTCTCCACGGGCTTTCCCAGCACCTCCGTTGCCACCGCCACGGCGAGATCCTGGAAAGCCTTCCAGCCCAGCGTGTGAAGATGATAATCTACGAGCGCCGCTTGCGGAGTAGCAGTAGCGCGAGCGCGTGGCTTCCGCGTCCGGCTCGCCGACCCAGCCGTTCGGATCGAAGCGCGGGGCGTACGACTAGGCAACGGCAGCCTGGCGTTGCCGAATGTCCGCGATCCAACTCGCCAGAGCCTTGATCTCGCGATCGATCGCCGAAGGCGCTGGCAACGCCGGGTTAAGCTCACCAGGCTGACTATGCAGGAGCAGCGAGCATCGGCCGAATGCCTCCCTCATGGCAGTGCAATCGGCCGCGGTCAGGACAGTGAGCTTCAGCAGACCCGTCGTATCGACCTTGCGCGCGAGCCGCTTGATGACGGGACAGACCGCCTCCTCCACGGCTCGTTCCCACGTTGTTCGAATCTGGTCCTGGAACGAAATCACCTCCCGAGACCATTTCGCCTGATCGCCACGCGCATGATGGACCGACACGTTCGCGAGATGATTGCCCATGGCTTCGATCACCTTGTCGAGTGGCATGACATTCGCTGGCGGATCCTGATGGCAAAAGCCGACCGCCTCCTCGCCGCGGCTGATCAGCCGATAGGCGATCAGGGTTTCGGTCCGATCCTTTGTCGCCCGACAGGCCTCCTCCATCAGCAGCAGGAACGCCATGTCGTGTGTAAAGACAATGACCTGCCTCGAGCGGCCCTCCTCTGCGAGCCGCGCAGCGACCTTGTCACGATGAAGATGGTCGAGCGACGACACCGGGTCGTCAAAGACGATGGCCGACTTGGCGTCGATGGTGGCCAATTCTGCAAGGAATGCGGCCAGTGCCACGCACCGGTGTTCGCCCTCGCTGAGCACCTTGCCCACCGGCTCGGATGGCTTGTCGATGAGGCGCACCTGAAAATAGGGCACGCCAGCGTTGGTCTTCGCCTGCTGCAGTTCGATCGCGAGCCCCGCTACACCAAGCTTCTCGACCTCACGGGCAAATCGGCCACGCAGCCGGTTGGTTACCAGTTGGCGCGCGATATCGGCGCTCTGCGTGGTGATCCGGTTAGTCGCGGTATCCTTCGTCGCGCGTACAAGCACCGCGATAGCTTGGAGGCGGACAATATGGGCCAGCACGTCCTCACGCACGATCGACAGCCATTTGCGGTCTGCCAAGCCGTTCATTTCGGTCACCAGCGCCAACCGCTCCGGCGAATCCGTTTCGGACTGCAGCGTCGCTGCACGCTTGGCCAGCTCGTCGCTCACCGCATGAAGCGGCTCAAGTGTCAGCGTCGTTGCTGGCGGCAGCTGGGCGGTTTCCCCGTGCGACGCCTTACGCAACAGTCCCCGCAACCGCCATGCATCGGTGACGGCGGCCCGGCGAACGGCTTCAGCAAGGGTCGTTTGTGCGAGTTCGTCTCGAAGCAGGGTCACCATCGCCCGAACTTTCGACATCGAAATCAGCACGGCGATCGCGGCATTCCTCGTGCGCGCATACGCACCCGCAGCGTCACGCTCTTGCCGCTTGCTCTCGTCCTTGATGAATGCCTCGAAGCTGCCGAGCCGGACCTTGGCCTCGTTATCGAGTTCCTGGTGACAGAGCACGCAGCGCGCGCCATCCTCTGTCACTGGAAACTGCCGTTCGGGGTATACGGACGCCTCCGAAAAGGCGCGGGCCGAATCCCAAAGCGCCCGCCACACATCAGACCCGACGTCGGGCAAGGGCTCTTTCGCGAAGAGGTCAATCGAAGCCGCGCGGGCGGCAGCGCGCGCGGTGACCAGAGACTTCGCCGTTTGTTCGAGAGCGTCCGCTGCCGTGGGCGAGACTGCTTCGGCCTGCGCGTTCAGCTTCGCGACAAATGCGGTGATTGTTGCGTGCATTGCCAGAAGGTGGCGCGCTGCCCTGCCTGGATCATTGCCAAGATCAGCCTGAAGCGCCTGCAAGCGATCCGTCTGTTCGACACCCAATCCCGCAAGGGCATCAATCTGGGCGACCGTGGTCTTCGCGGTAAGGCCGGCCATCAATCGGCCGACTGGGGTCGAGGCTGTGCATCCCGGGTTCGTGATGATCGCCGGTGTTTGCGACTCCAGAGCGGCAATCTCGGCCGAGAGCTTGGACTTCAGATCCTGGCAGGTCTGCGCAAGAGCTGCCAGGACCTTGAGGGGCAGGGGCGTATACGCAAGATCGTTGGTGTTCTCGACATGGACATTGGCCGTGCGGCTATCGAAGATACTGACCGCCGAGAGCAGCGCCTCGGCGCCGCTGCCCTGTGTCCAGCGGGACTCACGTTTCTGTCCGCCCACATGGAAATCGATACTGGCGGCGGGCACACCACTGCTGGCCGCATAGATGTTTGGGAGAATCGTTTCGCCTTTGGGCGAGCGCGCACGGCAGGCTTGTTTCAGAACCCGCGCATAGCCCGATTTTCCAGCGCCATTGTCGCCGTAAATGACAGTCACGCCGGCCTTGTTGAACGTCAGGCGCTCCCCGACGGCAAGCGCGTTGACATGCTCGAGCGCGTAAAGCGCGCTCAAGGAGACGTCGCCTCCGCTGGTGCTGCTGTCCCTGATGTGGGCCGACGTCAGCGGCTGCGCCTCGACGGCCCCTTTGCAGATTTCGAGGAGGGAAGTATGGTCAGTCGGCTCAAGCTTTTCCTGCATACAGAGCCGGCGAAGAGCATCGCGTTGCCAAGCTGGACAGTCGTTCGACCATGTCAGCAGCTCAGCAAAAACCATAGCCTCGCTCGTCGATCCGTCGCTTTGAGAATGTTGGTCGACCACATCGCCCCCCGGCATTTACTGTTGTGTTTGATCCTGTGCGATCGGTGTTCGACTGAACAACCTCCGCCACAGTGGTTTCCAGAAAGGTTCGGACTCAGCGACTGGCTGCGGATTTCGGCGCCGGACAGTCGCCTTGATCCGCTCGAACACCGTCTCGTGAAACCCCATCAGAAACAGTGCCCGCAGCAGGTCTTCCGCGCCGGGCTTAGCCTGAACCGTTTCGGCTTCGCGGCGCGCATAGTCGAGCAACAGCTCGCAGCGCGCGTGCAGATCGGCCACGTCCAGCAAATATTCCTCAAGCGCCGTCTTGAGGATATTTCGGCGACCGGGCGTGCCGGCCGCGGCATTGGCCTGCATCTCGCGGATGCGTCCGGATTGCACCTGCAAGTGCCCGAGAAGGTCGGCGATGACGTCCGCTGTGTCGTTCGCTGCGGCCTCGATCACAGTGGCCAGGGCAGCCGTTTCACCTTGGGGGACCGTGGGGATATCCCATGCGAGTAGCTGGTCCCGGTCGATGTGATTGCCAACGCTCGACAGATAGAGCTGCCGCATTCCCGCGGCGACCTGCCGCGCATAATTCATGATGCTGCTGAGAACGAGCGGCAGCGTCGATCGCGCCGCTGCGTTGCGGCGCTGCAGCCGGTCTTCCTCGATCGCGCGTGTCTGGCGTGTCTGGTGATAGACCAGTCCAGCACCGAGAAGCGCCGCGAGGATCGCAAGGATGCCCGCAATCAGCGTCTGCCAATGATCCGCAAAGCTGATCCAATCATCCATCGGACCGACCCTCCGTGACGATGGACGCTGGTTTGGTCATTCCGCCTCGCCGAGCCTGGTCCGACGGAGCTCAGCGAGCAGCTCCGCGCCACGCTCGGCGGCTTCCCCCGCAGCTATCGGATCGATGTCGTACCCGTGCGCGGCGCGATTCATGGCGTCGATCGCGGGACGGAACGCGGGAAAATCCGCCGGAAGGCGCCCGGTCTCTTGCAGTTCGGCCACCATCGGTCCGATGCTAAGCGGTCTGGAGGAGGTGCCGTCATCGACAAGCCGTCTCAGCTCGCGTTCAATTTCGATACGCAGTTTGACAAGGGACATGAGCGGAAACTCGCGCGCGAATTCTGCCACCGTCGGCAGCTCGGCCTGCAGCCCTTCCGGTAGCGCCGTAGACAGTCGGTATTCCGCCACGCCCATCGGTTTCTGGGAATCACGCAAGGCATACTCGACAATGACTTCGTTCTTGCCCTTGCACAGGATGATGCCGATGCTCGGCGCATCGTCAGCATGGCGGAGCTGCGCATCGACCGCAGAGAGGTAGAAATTCATTTTGCCAGCAAATTCGGGTTTGAAGTCCTCGATCTTCAGCTCGATGATGACGAAGCAGCGCAGCCGCAGGTGATAAAAAAGCAGGTCAAGATAATAGTCTTTGCCGCCGACCTCGAGATGGTACTGGCTGCCGACGAAAGCGAAGCCCTTGCCCAGCTCAAGGACCAGAGCGCGCAGATGATCGATCAACCCGTTTTCGAGCTCTCGCTCCGACATCTCGGTGCCGAGCGCCAGAAAATCGAAGCTGTAAGGATCTTTGACCAGTTCCTGAGCGAGGTCAGACTGCGGTGCCGGCAGCGTTCGCGCGAAATTCGTGAGCGCCTTGCCCTGTCGCCGGAACAGTCCAGTGTCGATCTGATGCGCGAGGACGTTCCGGCTCCAGCCATGCTCGATCGCCTGGCGCGCGTACCAGAGGCGTTCTTCCTCGTCCTTGATCGCCTCGACCAGCTTGATGTTATGGCCCCACGGCAATCGTGCAACGAGCTGTTGCACGATCTCCCGATCGCGATGCGCCTCGGCGAAGGCACGCATATATTTCAGGTTCCGCGAGGACAGCCCCGTCATGTCAGGAAAATCGCGCCGCAGATCCTGTGCCAGCCGGTCGATGACGCGGGTTCCCCAACCCTCCGCGCTCTGTCGCGCGAGGATATCGTCGCCAATGCTCCAATAGAGCAGGATTAGCTCCTGGTTGACGGTAACTGCCGCACGCAGTCGAGCCGTGCGGATCCGTTCCTTCAGCTCGTCCAGCAGCGCCGCATAACCATCCCCACCGAGCGCGGGAACAGAGTGACTCATATATTTGCCTCCTAGCAGGTCGCTTGTGGAAATGCGCGCATCCTGACGCCCCTCTGGCGACGCTGAAGCGGCTAGGCGACGGCTCAAGCGGCGCGGAGCACGAACTCCGCTTCCCCGCGCTGGATCGCGATCCACGCATCCAACGCAACGGCCGAGTAGACGACTCGACGCCCGATCTTTCGAAAGGCGGGACCAGTCCCCATCCAGCGATAGGTTTGCATCGTCCCCACCGTAAAGCCGAGGCGTACCGCCGCTGCGCGGGTGTCGAGCCACTGCGTCCTGATCACGTCGCCGAGCACGGGATCGCCTTTGGGATCGTCCACTGCCGTTTCCCCCGCCCAATATGCTCCGAACGGATCGTCGTTGGCCGTCGGCGCGCTCGTAACCCCCTCCGCGCCATGCTCTTCAAGATGCCTGGCGATCTCGTCGGAGATGCGTTCGGCCGCAGACTTCAGCGGATGGTCCGACAAATGGGTATAACGCTGCGTGGTCTTCGCGCTGCTATGACCGAGCAGGGCGCCGATGATCAGCATGCTGTCGCCGGTCGAGGCGCCGATCGACGCGAAACTATGCCGCAGATCATGAATGCGGACGTCTTCAAGCCGGGCGGTCTTGCGAATGCGCGTCCAAACTGCCTGCAGGTCGGTCACACGGGTGCCGTCCTTCTTGCCAGGCAGCAGATACGGATTGCCCTCGACCGGTGCCAGGGACGCAAGGATCCGGATCGCCGGAGCACCGAGATGGACGACCTTCGCACCCGTCTTGCTGTCGGGAAGCCGCAGGCAGCGATGGAATGTGTCCACATAGCTGCGCTTGAGCTTCAGTATCTCATGCTTCCTACAGCCGGTCAGCACCAGCAGCTTGAGGGCTGCGATCGCATAGGGGCTTTCGACATTGAGCGCCGTGGCTGCGGCCAGCGCCTCGCCAAGGCGCCCAAGCTCGGCCGGAGAAAGAAACCGCTCCATCTTCCTGCTTGGAAACCGCTTCACCCCGATCACCGGGTTTGCAGCTCTCAGCCCGCGCACGACGGCAACGCCCATCATTGCGCTCAGCACCGTGAGAACCTGATTGGCCGCACCTTTACCGCCGCGCACCTGCGAAAGCTTCCGATAGCCCACCTTCGCCTTGCGTGCCGTCTTGCCGCTCGCCACATCGCGCAGCAGTTGCTCGACCTCGACGCGCGTGATTGTCGAAGCCCGGCGCGATCCGAGGAGGGGCTTGATGTGGTTGTCGATATTGTTCCGCGCCGACTTCACCGACGTCTCCTTGGCCGTCGCAAGCGATTCCGTCAGATAGATCTCGCCCAACTCGGCAATCGTCAATTCTTGACGTTCACTGATACGCGCCTGCTGGGGATCGCTCCCGTCTACAATTTTACCTTGCAGGCTGCGCGCTTCCTGTCGCGCCGTCTCCGGCGTCCATGGCGATCCGTGCAACCCGATCTTGAAGCGGCGCTGGCGCCCCTCAAAGCGATATTGCAGTATGTAGGTGATGGTACCCACCGGCGAGATTCGCAGGCCAAAGCCAAGGACTTCATTGTCCCACAAGAAGAGCTCCTTCGGACCGGCCTTGAGGTCGCCGACGAGACGCTTGGTCAATTTTACACGGTGCTCGGACATTGCTACATTTACTCCCGATCCAGCTGCCGCGCCCAATCCCCCGATTCTGGAAACCGATCGGAAGCACGCGGTAGAATATCGACGACACCAATCTCGCATTTTGGCGTAGTCTGCTCAAGAATAAATGGCGGAAATCGTAGGTTTGGATAGTAATGAGTAAGTATAGATGCCACTTGGTAAGGCTGAGGTCGTGAGTTCAATCCTCACCGGCAGCACCATTTTTCTCGTCAGATCAAGCACTGGATGGTTTCCCTTCGGGGAGCCTTCGCCGCGAGAACATCGGCGACAGCGGTCAGCCGCATAGCAACGGGTATTCCGAAGCGCATCATGATCTGCTTTGCCGCGCAGTGCTAGGATCGGGTCAGCGCTCGGCCCGCACAACGCGATGCCCAAGCGCCCGGCCGATGTGTCAGCCACCGACGCACGATGTCCGTACCATGTAACAAAATTGAGCGCCAAACGTCACGGCGCTGAACAATAGAGTGCCTAACAGCCGCCTCGACCTGGCCATCCATTCGGTCAGACGGGAGGGTTTCATGAAGTTCAAGACCAGCAGCGCGGTCATCGCGCTGCAATTCGCCTGCGCACCCGCTTTTGCTCAGACGCAAGTCCAGTCCGGACCGCCATTTTCCGTATCGGAAGCGGCCGCCGATGTGCCGGAGCCGATCGGCGATATCGTCGTGACGGGCACGCGCGACCGGTCACGGACACAGTTCGACACGCTGGCGCCGGTCGACGTGCTGTCGGCGGACGCGGTGCGGTCGAGCGTTTCGGGCGACCTGTCCGACACGCTGGCGCAACTGCTGCCCTCCTTCAACGTCCAGCGCCTGCCCGCCGCCGATGGCCAGGCATTCGTGCGTCCCGCGTCGCTGCGCGGACTGTCGGCTGACCAGACGCTCGTCCTGATAAACGGCAAGCGCTATCACCGCTCCGCGCTGCTCGGCACGCGCGGTGCGCAGGCGCCCGATCTGGCCGGCGTCCCGTCGCTGGCGATCAAGCGGATCGAAGTGCTGCGCGACGGCGCGTCGGCGCAATACGGCTCCGACGCGATCGCCGGCGTGGTCAACATTATCCTCGACGACAGCCCGGGCATGGATGCCTTTGGCCAGTTCTCCCAATATGATCGCGGCGACGGGAAGGAATATCAAGTCGGCGCACGCGGCGGTATCGCTCTGGGCGACCGCGGCATGCTCGTCATCACCGGCGAATATGACCATAGCGAAGCGACATCGCGCACGCGTCAGCGGCCCGATGCCATCAAGTTCCAGGACCTCAACCCGGGGCTCGCGGTGCCCAATCCGGTGCAGCGCTGGGGCCAGCCCGACGAAGAGCGTATCCGCGGTGCCATCGACGCTCATTACGACCTGTCGGATGCGGCAACGCTTTATGCCTTCGGCACCGCACAGCAGGGCGAGGGCGTGACCGATTTCAACTGGCGCAACCCGGCCGGCACGGGCAGCGTGTTCAATACCAGTACCGCTTTTCCCGGCTTTTCCTTCCTCACCCTATATCCAGTCGGCTTCACGCCGCGTTTCAGCACGACGTTCAGCGACTACCAGGCGAATGGCGGCGTGCGCGGGGCGATCGGCGAGCGTTTCACCTATGATATCAGCGCGGCAGCGGGTCGCAGCCGGATCGACTATACGCTGAACGAAAGCCTGAATGCCTCGCTCGGTCCGCTAAGCCCGACCAGCTTCTATCTCGGCCGGCTGGAGCAGCGCGAATTCAACCTGAATGCCGATTTCGTCTATCGCCTGCCGCTCGGCACCGCCGATCCGGTCAATATCGCGTTCGGCGCCGAACGCCGGGTCGAGACTTATCAGGTCTCCGCCGGCGACCCCGCATCCTATGCGGTCGGCCCGGGCGCGGCGACCGGCCTTGCCCCCAATTCGAATGGGTTTCCGGGTTTCAGCCCGGCGGTGGCCGGCACCTTCGGCCAGACCAGCTATGCCGGCTATCTCGACCTGGAGTGGAAGCCGGCCGAAATGCTGACGCTCGGCGCTGCGGGGCGCTACGAGGATTTCTCCGAGTTCGGCAACACGTTCAACTACAAGTTCGCGGCGCGCATCGAGCCGATCAAGGGGATCGCGGCGCGTGCGACCTATTCGACCGGCTTCCGCGCGCCCACGCCCGCGCAGCTCAACACGTCGCAAACCACCCAGGGTCTCAACACAAGCACCCTGGAAATCTTCACGCAGGGCCGGTTGTCACCAAGCGATCCACTGGCCGTTGCCCTCCAGGCCAAACCGCTCACGCCCGAGACGTCGCGTACGGCGACGACGGGCCTGACTTTCCAGAGCCGCTTTGGTCTTAGCGGCAGCATCGATCTGTACCAGATCGACGTCAGTGATCGCTTCAGCCAGTCGCAGGCATTCCCGCCGCCGAATGACGTCCCCAATCCGCAGCGCTTCACCACGATCAGCTTCTTCACCAATGATTTCGACACGCGCACGCGCGGGATCGACGCTATCCTGTCCTATGCCCACCGGGCCGGTCCGGGGCGAGCGAGCCTGAGCCTTGCCTATAATTACAACCAGACCAAAGTGAGGAGCGGCATTTCCGCAGCGATTCCCAACAATACACAGCGCCGCGTCTTCGAGGAACGCCTGCCGCAACATAATGGCACCGCATCGATCGGCTATGATATTGGCCCGGTCTCGCTACTGGCACGCGGGCGCTATTATGGGGCGTGGACCGATATCGCCGCCAACGGCTCCGCCCAGTTGTTCCAGCGTTTCGGATCGATCGCCCTGTTCGACGTGTCGGCGCGCTATGCCGTGACCGAGCATTTCTCGGTACGGGTCGGGGCGGAGAATGTGTTCAACACTTATCCCGACGAAGCGACCAACCAAGCGGTGCGCGGTCTGATCTATTCGCGCAACGCGCCATACGATACCGATGGCGGGCAATATTATGTCCGGCTGGGAGTGACCTTTTGATGGCAACCGGTTTTCCGATCGACCGGCGTGCGTTATTGGCGGGTGCGGTGGCGTTGCCCGTCGCCGCGCACGCCGGGGCGCTACCTGGGGCGAGCGGTGACGATGATGCCTTTTGGCGCAATGTTGCGGCACAGTATGACGTGACGCGCGAGGTCATCCAGCTCGAAAACGGCAATTGGGGCATGATGGCCCGGCCGGTGCTGCGCGCCTATGAACAAGCGGTCGAACGAGTCAATCGCGACACCAGCTACTATGCCCGGCGCGGCATGGTGCGTGACGTGATCGCCGCGCGCGACGGGCTGGCCGCCACGCTTGGCGTGCCCGCCGAGGAAGTCGCCTTCACCCGCAACGCGACCGAAGCGCTGAAGACGCTGATTCTCGGCTATAACCGGCTCAAGACCGGCGATGCGGTGCTCTATGCCGATCTCGATTATGACAGCATGCAGGCATGCATGGAGAGCCTGGCCGCGCGGCGCGGTGTCGCGGTGGTGCGGATCGCACTGCCCGAACCGGCCACGCGGCAATCGATCATCGATGCCTATGCCGCGGCGATTAATGCCAATCCCCGGCTCAGACTGATGCTGCTGACGCATCTCAGCCATCGCACCGGTCTGGTCGTGCCGGTGCGCGAGATCGCGGCGATGGCGCGGGCGCGCGGGATCGATACGATCGTCGACGCCGCACATAGCTGGGGTCAGCTCGATTTCGCGCTGGTCGATCTCGATTGCGATTTTGTCGGGCTGAATTGCCACAAATGGCTCGGCGCGCCGCTTGGCGTCGGCGCGCTGCATATCCGCAAGCGCGCTCTAGCGGCGATCGATCGCGATCCGGCCAACGACGCCTCTGATCGCGACACGGTTCAGGCACGCGTCCATACCGGCACGCTGGATTTTGCCGCGCAGCTGACCGTGCCCGCCGCGATCGCCTTTCAGCAAGCCATCGGTACCAAACGTCGCGCCGACCGGCTGAGCATGCTGCGCAACCGGTGGGTCGCCCGTGCGCGGCAAATCCCGGGGATCGAGGTACTGACGCCCGAGGACCCGGCGTTGCACGGCGGGATCACTGCGTTCCGGGTCGCGGGCAAGACGAGCGTCGCCGACAATATCGCTTTGGCCGCGACGTTGCTCGAACGGCACCGCATCTTCACCGTACACCGTGTCGGACCGGCCAAGGGCGCCTGTGTCCGCGTGACGCCCGCTCTGTTCAACACCATGGCGGACATGGACGCGCTCGCCAGCGCCTTGCCGGACCTGGGCGGGTAGCGCAGGTACAATAATCCCCGGCATCCGCCGACAGGCATCGAGCCATGCGTCGCAGCAGGTCAGTCGCACTCGAACCGCGAATTTTACGGTATCCGGACGGACAATTAAGGCGCCTTCGGCAATGTGTCGATGATCACCTGCCGCGGCTGATCGCCGTCGTTTGGCTAAAAGGCGAATCCAGCCTGAGCAGCCTTGGGCGGTGATAGGTCGATGCCTTCGATTGCCAGCATCTTCATCTTCGCGTCCGACCCACCGGGCGCGGAGAAACCGCCGACCTTGCCGCCCGCCGCGAGGACGCGGTGACAGGGGATGATCAGGGGAACGGGATTGGCGGCCATCGCCTGACCGACATCGCGCGCCACCTCCGGTCCCTCGCCCAACTGCTTTGCGACGCCGCCATAGGTCGTCGTCTCGCCCCAGCCGAGCCGCCGAACCGCCGCATAGATGTCGGCGAAGAGCGGCGCCTGATCGCCGAGATCGACCGGCACGCCGGAGAAATCGGTTTCCTCGCCGTCGAAATAACGCTGAGCGGCGGAAATCGTATTGGCGACCGCAGTCGGAGGATCGGCGGCAACGGCATGCGGTAGTCGCTTCAATAACGAGCGCTCGGTCGCCTCGTGTGAACTCGCGGGCAGGCGAAAAGCGGTGATGCCGGTCGAATGCCAGGCGATCGCGGCAAAACCGTTCGCGGTCTCGAAGATACTGTAGCTTTGCGGGGTTTGCCCCATATCGCACTCCTGTGTCTTGCTCCTGCGAGATCGGCCGATACGACGCTGTTTTCAATCCGAATGTTGCGGTCAACGCTGTGGGCGTCGCACCGAAAAAGCTCGCCAAGGCGGTGGAAGGCGGGACGGCGATCGCGCGGGGCTTGCATGGATCGCCTCGATGCCGAATCCTCCTGGATTCGCGATAATCAGTCGAAGACAGCCGCGGCAACAATCGACCAAGTTATCGCGCCGAGTTTTGTTAACAGTCTCGAAACCGTCATAGAACCAAAACGGCTCATTCTTGCGCGTCACTATGACGCGGTAAGGTAGAGTTGAAACTATCGGCCCTAATAGCTGCCGAAACGGCAGTGATGGTGCCATCAATAGCCAAAATGGTCCCAATTCTCTCCTGCCAAGCACTCGACATCATCGATTCTTCGGAGGACAAGTTACACGTCGCACCGAACCGCGTGAAGACCTGAGGGGGGATCATGCTGCATCTCGATACCAAACTAGCCCGCACTAGCCTGTCTGTTTTGGCGATCGCGCTGACGATCGGATCCCCAAGCCTTGCCGCCGCCCAGGAGGGCGGGCGCATGGTGGAAAATCCACGCACGCTGGGCGATTCGAACCAGCCCGCGTCGAAGATGCTGCTCAGCGCCGTTCCGGGCACCGGCAGCACCCGCCCGGCGCCAAGCCCGACGGTCAGGGAGCGCGTGCTCAACCTGAACGTGGTGATGACCGACGGCCAGCTCTACAATCCGGCCACCGGATTGAACGACAAGGTGCGGCTGCGCAGCTATAACGGCACCGACGTCGATCCGACCAAACCCTATGTCTCGCCGACGATCGAAATCCGGCCGGGCGAGACGATCCGGGTCAATCTCGACAACCAACTGCCCGCCGATCCGGGCTGCGCGATGTCCGATCACATGCCGGACAAGCCGCATTGCTTCAACGGCACCAATCTGCACACCCATGGCCTGTGGGTGAACCCGGCCGGCAATGGCGACAATGTGCTGCTGTCGATCAATCCGGGCGTGAAATTCCAATATGAATATAATATCCCGGGCGAGCATCCGTCGGGCACGTTCTGGTATCATACCCACCGCCACGGATCGACCGCGCTGCAAGTGTCGAGCGGCATGGCCGGGGCGCTGATCATCCGGGGCGACCGGTTGCCGACGCTGCAAAGCAATGGCGATCTCGATACGATCGTCGCAGGCATGCCCGAGCGCATCCTGGTGATGCAGCAGATCCAGTACGCCTGCCGCACCGCGCCCTCGCCGGGTCATCCGCACGGCACGATCAAGCAGACCATCAAGGGCCGCTATCTGTGCGATCCGGGCGATGTCGGGGTGATCGAGGATTATGATCAGTTCGGCCCCGGCACCTGGCCGTCATCGGGCCGCTACACCTCGATCAACGGCGAAATCCTGCCCAGTTTCAACGCGGTGCAGGGCCAGGTCGAGCGCTGGCGCATGATCCATGCCGGGGTTCGCGACACGATCAGCCTGCAATTCTTCAAGGCGAAGCCGGGCAAGCTGGTGAAGAAGCTGCAGCTGATCAAATCGCCCGAGGATGAGGAAAAGGCGATCCGCGACAATTGCGGCACCGAGGCCCTGCCCTATTCGGTCGTCGCTGCCGACGGTCTGACCATGGCGGCGGGGCAGCAGACCAAGCTCACCACGTTCCAGCCCGGCTATCGCTACGATGCGCTGGTCGTGTTCCCCGACACCGCCGGCTATTGCGTGATCGATTCGGCGGCGCCCAAATCGGGCACGGTCAACGCGCTCGCGGTCAGCCGCCAGCTGCTTGGTTTCGTCAGGGTCGCACCGGGCACCAAGGTGACTGGCAATCTTGCCGACTATGTCACCGACGCACTGGTCCAGACCGCGACCAAGGTGATTCCGGCCGATGTCCAGCCGTCGGTCATCGCCGATCTCAAGGCCGGAATGAAGTTGACGCGCTTCGTGCCGCATCCGACGATCGAAGCAGGTGAAGTAACCGGCACGCAGGAACTGACCTTCTTCATCGATACCAAGACCGCCGACACCAAGTTCGAGGTCGGCAACACATTGGTCACGGCGGACGCGAAATCCTATGATCCCAACCGGCTCGACCGCGCGCTGAAGCTCGGCGGGGTCGACGAATGGACCCTGCAGTCGCATTTCGTCAGCCACCCGTTCCACATCCACGTCAATCCGTTCCAGATCGTCTCGATCATCGATCCCGATGGCAAGGATGTCAGCGCGATCGGATCGGCCGATGACGCCGGCGGCGATATCGACCCGCAATATGCCGGGCTGAAGGGCGTGTGGAAGGACACGCTATGGATCAAGAGCCTGATCGGCGGGACGAGCCTGCCGGAGGGTTTTTCCGGCATCTACACGATCAAGGTCCGCACCCGCTACGAGCGCTATATCGGCGAATTCGTGCTGCATTGTCACATCCTCGACCATGAGGATCAGGGCATGATGCAGAATGTCGCGGTTGTCCTGCCCGACGGTAATGTCGGCGCGCCGCCGGTGGCGCCACAGCAGCTGCAGGGCAATGCGCATGGCAACCACTAAAGCGCCCAAGCCGCCGAAACCGCCCAAAGCGCCCGCGCGCGCGGTGTTCGGCTATGCCGATGTGCAGACGATCCTGCGCGATGCGGGCGGGACGGGGTCCGGGGCGCTCGGCGCCTTCTGGGAATTGCCCTTACCGCAATTCCTCGTCCTCAGCGTGATGGGTGTGACGCTTATCGAACCGCAGGCCAGCGGCAGTTGCTGCGGAAAGGGCGGCGTATCGGATCGCGGTGCGCAATCCGGGCTGGTCCGCGGCCTGCGTGGCCAGTCGCCATACGACGGCGCACAATTCCCGCGCCTGCCCTGGGGCGGGGCGGCTGTGGCGGCGGCCGATATCGACCGGATCGAGGCGTGGATCGACGAGGGTTGCCCGGGGGCGCTGCTCGATACGCTGGCCATTGCCGGTGAAGTCAGCGTGCCCGGCGAAACCCGGGTCGAGGTGAGCGGCCTGTCCGGACCGGTGTTCGCACCGACCAGCGATCCCGGCGCCTACGCCTATGCCAAGGGCGAATTGCGTCAGCGCATGGACGTCGATGCGATGAGCGAGCCGCAGAAAGAGCGGCTGCGCTGCGCGTTTCGCGAACTCTACACGCTCAACAAATGGGTCGGCGACAAGCGCAGCTACAACAACCTCGCGCTGATCCATCAGAATCACTGTCAGCATGGCTGGGAGCGCTTCCTGCCCTGGCACCGCGTCTATCTCTATGAATTCGAACAAGCGCTGCAGGATCATTGTCCCGATGTGACGATGCCTTGGTGGGATTTTCCCGCGCCGCGCTATAATCCCGACGACCCGTCGAAGGGCGCGATCCTGCCCGAGGCGTTCAAGGCGTTCCTGACCGAAGCTTCGCTGCGCACGCTCGCCGGCCAGGGATTTCCGGTCAAGAAGCTGCAGCCCATCGTCGGGGTGCATTATGCGACGCTGAGCAAATTCCTTGCCGTGGTCGGCGCGGCGATCGGCGGCGATTATATCCAGGGCACTTATCGCGAACGGCTGATCGATGCCCTGCTCGAGGCCAATTCGCTTTGGTATCCGCTACGCTATTCGGGCGAATTCGGCCCCAACCAGACGATCAATACCCGGATTCACTACCATTATCCGCGGCCGGAAGACATTGACGAGATCATGGCCTTGCGCACCTTCCGCGATTTCGGCGGGGGCAGCCTATATGTCGACAGTTTCGGCTTTCTTGACCAGAATCCGCATAATACGATGCATATCTGGAGCGGCGGCATCAATCCGGCCTTCAATGCGGCAACGCCGCTCGACCGCAATCGCGCGGTGCAAGTGGCGGGCCGCAAATTCCACCAGCGCGAGGATCTGTACAGCGAACCGCAATTTGGCGACATGTTCAGCAACCTGACCGCGTCCTACGACCCGATCTTCTGGCCGATCCACGCCAATATCGACCGGTTGTGGCACAATTGGCAGCAGGAACATCCCGACGGACTGCCCGCCGATCTCGATTCGCCGCTGACGCCGTGGAGCTACGCCACGCGCGACACGCTCGACATGCATCGCTTCGGTTACGAATATGTCCGTGGTGGCAGCATGATCCCTGTCGGGCTGACCAATCCCGTCGGCCGGTTCGTGTCCGCGCCGCTGCCGGTGTCCGACGCGGTGTACAAGGGCTTCCGTTCGGCCGAGGTTCGGTTGCACCGCGTGCCGCAATTGCCGCGATCCTGCTTCATCCGGGTGTTCCTCAACACGCCCGATGCCGATGCGTCGACCCCACTGACCAGCGAAGGCTATGCCGGCTATGCGGCGGTGTTCGGGCACGGCGAATGCTATGGCGGCCCCGGTCATTGCGAACTGCCACCGGCGGACAATCGCAAGTTCGACCGGCGCGAGCGCAGCATGAACACGCCGCGCAACCACCGCATCGACGTGACACGCTGCGTGAAGAAGCTGCTCGCTACGGGGGCGAAGACGCTGACCGTCAGCCTGGTCGTGATCGGTGCCTCGTACGAGGAGGATCGCGAGTTGCTGCGGCTCGACGGGGTGTCGCTCAACTTTCTCGATTGAAGCAGCAGGGGGCGCCAATCGGGCGCCGGCCAAAGGGGAATTCTATGGCGTCGCCACCGGTATATCGTATCCATCCCGCGATCGGCATCGCCCGGCTGGGCGACAGCCCCGACGATTTCTGCATCACACCCGAAGGCCCGGCACAACTGCCGATCGAATGCGATTCGATGGGCAATCCGGCCAAGGGCAACAAGCCGGTCAAGACGTTCAAGGACAGCAAGGGCCGGATCAAGCGCCAGGCCGCGCGCTTCCAGATCTATGTCTATGACGAGGAACATCCGGATGGCCGCCGGCTCAAGCTCAACGAGGCGATCGAAGGCGGCGGCAACCAAGGGACATTGGTCGACATTCAGTGGCGCGTGCAGCTCGCCAACAAAAAGGCCGCCTGGTACACATTTGACGGCCTGCGCGGCGAGGTCGGTTATCCGAATGGCGCCCCCTTACGCAATCCGACGATCACCGATCCGCAGGAGCGGCAAAAGCTGATTATCGATCCCGGTCCGCAGACCGTCGATCACAAGACAAGGCGCAAGGCGAGCTTCAGCCGCAACGGCAATCCCGCCTATGCGGCCAATTTCCCGCCGACCGGCATGCAGCCGCGCGACATCGATACGCTTGGCGATTTGATCACCGACGATGACGGCCGGCTGCTGGTGCTCGCCGGGCACGGCAATAGCGGCTCGTTCGCGTCGGGCTTCGGCCATCCGCGCATCGACACCTATGCCAATAGCGACAGCTGGTTCGACGACATCTCCGACGGGCCGGTGATGGCTCGCCTCGTGATGCAGGCCGAGAATGTCGGCCAGCTGCGGTATGTCGATGTCGAATATCCCGCCTGGGTTCTCGCCGGCTATCCGCGTTATGCTCCGCAAGTCCTCGACATGATCACGTTGGAAGACGTGGTCGAGGATATGTCGATCCGTGAATTCGCCTATCGCACCGAAATGTACGGCACCGCCGGCACATTTGCCGCGCCGCAGAAGATCGATCCGGAAGACACGCCGGCCTTGCTCCATTGGAAAGCCGGGCCGGTGCAATGGAATCCGGATTATCGCCCATGGTTCTGGCGCGACATCTGGCCGATCCTGTTTCGCGCCGACGAATTCTCCTATTTCGCGTCGATCCTGCAGCTGTCGAATTTCCCGCACAACCAGTCGAGCCGGGGCACGTTCGATCCCTACCGACTGTGCATTCCGCCAAAGATGGCGCCACGCACGCTCGCCCGGAAACTGGCAGCGGCGGTCGATGCGCATCGCTCGGGCAAGCTGCTCGAAACGGCGCTCGAGCCGAGCCTGATGCAGCTCGATGCGACTCAGGCGCCGGGTGCGGCGGGGGCGATCGATATCGCGTCCGGCCCGCTCAAGGCAGCGGCGGCGGCATTCACCGCCGTCATATGTCCCCCGCTCGACGGCGAGACGCCCGAGGCCTTTGCCGCGCGCTGGCATCTGATCCAGACCGATAACGAGGCCGCGCCTTCGCCAGATTATGCCGCCGCGCATGCTGCATGGGGCGAAGCGGTCGATGCGGCGATCGCGGCGGTCGCGGCGGTGGTGTCGCCAAAGCTGAAGCCACTGCTGAAGCTGGCGCGCGGATCGTCGCGACAGGAACCGGACGCGCCGGACCGCACGCAGAATCCCGACGAACCGATCGAGTCGGTGCTGCGCCGGCTCGCCTTCGATTATCGCGCGGGAATCCTGCTCGATCAGGCACTCGATACCGCGCGGGCCGAGGCGACGACCGATCCCGGCCGTACCTATCGCCAATATCTGTTCGACCTGCTGCGCAAGCCGGGCGAGGAAAACAGCTTCCGCCTCGGCAGCAACCCGGCGACGCGAACCTATCATTTGCCGCTGATGCCGCTGCTCGCCGGCGACAACCCGATCACCAACAAGACAGTAAGCAAGTTCCTGCGGCTGACCGACACGCAGCTCTTCATGCTGCGGCAATGGGCCAAGGGACTGTTCATCGACGAAGTCGCGGCGGGTTTCGTACCCGATACGATCGATCCGTGGCAGCCGTACAAGGACTGGACGGCGACGACCGGGCGCGAGCTTGATCGCGGCATATTGTCCAATGGCCTTGGCGGCGCATTCTGCCCCGGTGGTGAGGTGACCTGGATCATCCGCAATCCGGCGATCTGGCGTGCGCCATACCGGATCAAGGCCGATCCCGAATGGTATCAGTTCCAGCTCACCGCCGCGCAGCAGAACGCCAATCGCTGGGGCGCGGGCGTCGGTGAGGAAGGTTATGTTTCCTACATCAACGATCCGCTGTCGCAGGGCAGCGATTTCACCGTCGGGCTGCAGCCGGGCGACATGACCAAGCTGTCGGGCCTGCCATGGCAGGCGGATTTCAACGAATGCTCCACGCAGATGATCGACGTCACCTATGAGGAGTGGAATCAGCTCAGTCCGGACAGCATCGGCGACAGCCTGATGACGCAGGAACAGCGTGTGTGGGAAACTTTGTGGTGGCCTGCGCACCGGCCGATGCAAGTCTATGTCCCGGCGGTCGTGGACGGCAAACCGACACTGCAGTTCCGCGCATGGGCACGCGGCATTCCGCAGACTTTGGCCGGCGACCTGAAGATGGTCACCGAATGGTCGAAACTCGGCTTCGTCGTGCGCAATCCACAAGCCGCCACCGGCCCCTCGCCCGACCAGAAATATATCAGCATCGAAGATTCGGGAGACTAAGCCATGACCAATCCATTCATTGGCAGCTGGACCTATCGCAGCCTGCTCAACGACCCAGATGTCGATACCGCGTTCAACGACCTGGAATTCGGGCTCGGCACGCTGGTCATCATCGAGACCGCGCCGGCCGAATTGGGCGGCACGATCGGCGGACCGGGCTGGTCGCTCGACCTGCGCGGCAGTTTCGAATTCGGATCGCCGATGGCGGTGCGCTTCCAGGGCAAGGGCGTGGTCGGCGGCGAGCAATGGATCTACGATTATATCGGCTGGCTGGTGCCAGTCTGGCCAAGCAGCACGGATGAGTTGCAGACCGCCGCGTTCGTCGGATCGGTGACGCGCACGATCCCGCATTCGAGCAGCGGCGGCGGCACCTCTCCGGCGGGCGTGGTCGCGTCCTTCTATGCCACCCGCCAGGGCTGAGATCGCGGTCATCGGCGGCGGCCCCGCCGGGGTGGGCGCCGCGCTGACCTTGCGCCGTCATGCACCGGGGTTAGCCGTGCGGCTGATCGAGGCGGGCGACTATCGAGCGCCACGACCGGGCGAGGTGCTGCCTGCCGTGGCGCGCGGCCTGCTCGAACAACTTGGCGTCATGGCAGCATTCGAGCGCGAGCGCTTCTTCGCAGGACGCGCGCTCGCTTCGGCGTGGATGGGTGATGACCTGGACGAGCGTCACAGCATCTTTTCCGCGCAAGGCCCCGGCTGGCATCTCGATCGGGCACGGTTCGACCGGATGCTCGCCGATGCCGCCATGGCGGCGGGCGTCGCGCTCTCGACCGGCAGCGCGGTGCGATCGGCCGCACCGGACGGCGAAGGCTGGCGGCTGACACTCGCCGATGGCAATCAGGTCGTCGCCCAGGCGGTGATCTGGGCGACCGGGCGAAGCTGGCGGTTGGCGCGGCCGTTCGGCGCGAAGGTGCGTGTGCATGGCGACCTGGTCGCACATAGTCGCTTCGTCGAAGGCGTGGCCGGGGATAACCGGACGGTGATCGAGGCGCGGCCGGAGGGCTGGTGGTACAGCGCGGACTTGCCCGGCGATCGCCGCATCGTCGCGTGCATGACCGACCCCGATCTTGGCGAGGCGCTCGCGCTTCGCACCGAACAGGGCTGGCGACGCGCACTGGATGCCACGCGCCATATACGCGCGCTCGTGCCGATCGATGCGCGGATCGGTGACGCGCGGGTGCGCTCAGCCGGCACCGGGACGGCCGAACCCGCCGCCGGGCGACGCTGGATCGCGGCGGGAGACACGCTGTTCGCCGCCGATCCGCTATCGTCGCGCGGCATCGTCCATGCGCTGCGCTCGGGTATCCTGGCCGCCTATGCCGCATCCGACATGGTCCATGGTGGTGACGTGCAGGGCCGGCAGGACGAAATCCGACGACGTTACGCGATGATCAGGGCGCATGGCTTCGAAGATTACACGCGTGCGCTGGCCGACCATTACGCAAACGGGTCGCGCTGGCCGGACGCGCCATTCTGGCAACGGCGCTCTCCCTTAGGCCAACTAAGGATCGGAGCGGCGCGATGATCATCGGTATCCCGGTATATGACGATGTCGACATGCTCGACGTGGCCGGACCGTATGAGATGTTCCGCTGGGCCGATATCGAGGTCGACCTGCTCGCCGTGAAGCGTGGCATGGTTCGGTTTCGCGATGGTTTCGAGTTCCGCGTCGAGCGGAGTTTCAATCAGGCGCGCCACTATGACGCGCTCTGGGTGCCCGGCGGCGACCCCAATGCGCTGTCGCAACTGATTCACGATCCGAAACGCGTCTATCTCGATTTCCTCATCAAGCAGGCGGCGATGACGCCGATGGTCGCGTCGGTGTGCGAAGGGGCGCTGCTGCTTGCCGCCGCCGGGCTGCTCGACGGCTATAAGGCGACGACGCACT
This sequence comes from Sphingomonas sp. UYAg733, assembly GCF_054057355.1. NCBI lineage: Bacteria > Pseudomonadati > Pseudomonadota > Alphaproteobacteria > Sphingomonadales > Sphingomonadaceae > Sphingomonas > Sphingomonas sp. UYAg733. The sequence continues at coordinate 405,344 of NZ_JBSRZE010000001.1, read as the reverse complement.
GGGCGTTCATTCCGTGCCTGAAGGCGTACAAGCATGTCCGCGTGGTGCGGGGGCATCCGCGTTTCCATCTCGACCGCGACCGGCTGACCGGGGGCGGCATTTCCTCCGGGCTGGACGAAGCGCTGAAGCTGATCAAATTGCTGAAAGGCGGCAAGGTCGCGCGCGACGTTCAACGGACGACGCAATATTATCCCGACCCGCCGGTCAGCAGCAAACTCCCGGCCGCCAAAACCTGTCCCATGCCGCCCTGGCCACCGGCCGCAGCGCAAACATCGTCATGATCGGGCAGGCCGCCCGGCGCTGGCGTCATTGGCCGCTGGTCGCGCCGAGCCTGTTTGCCTGGGCCCTGCTGCTGTCGTGGAGCATCATCCCGATCCTGCCCGATCTATGCGGCCCGGGCGGGCATTTCTGGACCACGGTCCCGGCCAGTTTCGCCATCGCACTGCGCATCAATGCGCTACCGCCGCTGTTCCTATCCTGGCTGGTGATGCTGTGCGCGATGATGCTGCCGTTGCTCCATACGCCGCTGGCGCAGGTTCGCGCCGGCAGTGGTGCGCGTCGTCGCGATGCCGCGGTCGCGGCCTTTCTGATCGCTTACGTCGCCGTCTGGATTGCGGCGATCGTCGTCCTCGTCGCTCTGGCGTCATTGTTGCGGCTGACGACCGCCTCGTCGGTGCTGGCCGGCCCGCTGATCGCGCTTGGTGTAGCGGCGGCGTGGCAGGCAATGCCGATCAAGCAGCGCTGCCTGTACCGCTGCGGCGTTGCGCCGATGCCCCGATCCGGCTTCGTACATGAACTGAACGCGGCACGTCATGGCGTCATGGTCGGCGCCGCGTGCGTGGGATCGTGCTGGGCGCTGATGGCGCTGCCGTTCTTCTTCACAGGTGCGCCGCACATCCTGGTGATGGCGGCAGTCGCGCTGATCATGCTTTATGAGCGTTATGGTCGGCCGGAAGCGCATCGCGCGGCCGGACAAGGGTAACTCCTGTCCGGGCGGGAGCAACTCCGTTCAGCCCCCGGTCGTTCTCGCGCTCAACGGTCGGCCGACTCAACCGATAGGGTGCCTGCGATGCCAGGAGGTCGAGCCCTGATAGGCGATGCCCGCACGGATCAGCCCTGCTTCGTGCAGATGGCCCGCCACGAGCTGGAATCCGATCGGCATACCGGTCGCGTCATGGCCGCCGGGCAACGTAAGCGTCGGCAGGCCGGTCATATTGAAGGGACAGGTATAACGCTGAAGCGCGGCGATCAGGTGCGGCTGGTCGCCCAGCGTGCGGATGCGCTCCAGGGTGAGCGGTGCGAACGGATGGACCGGGGTCAGTAGCAAGTCGATCCGCGCGAGCAGCGCGTCGAACGCGCCACGCAGTGCCATGCGGCGCAACAGGATCCGCTGATACTCCATGCCCGACATGGCATGGCCCTGATCGAGAACCGCAGCGAGCACAGCGCCATAATCCAACTTGCGCGACGGATAGGTGGCCTGGTGCGCGACGGCGGCCTCCACCGCGCAATTCGCCGGCCAGTCGGCGACGGCGTCACCGACATCGGGCACCGTCACCTCGACGATCTCGGCCCCGAGCGCAGCAAAAACCTCCAGCGCTCCGGCGAGAACGGGCGGAACGATGTCATCCACGCCGTCGCCGTTCCACGCCGGATCGACCCCGATCCGGACCCCGCGCAAATCGCCCGTCGCTTCGCCGAAGCGACGGGGTGCCGGCGCCTGCACGGCGGTCAGATCCAGCGGGTCGGCGCCGGCAACAGCATCGAACAGCAATCCCGCGTCAGCCGCACTGCGCGTCAACATGCCGACATGGTCGAGTGAAGCGGCCAGTTCGAACACGCCGTAACGGCTTACCCGGCCCCAGCTCGGCTTGAGACCAGTGATGCCATTGGCCGCAGCCGGCCAGCGGATCGATCCGCCCGTATCGGAAGCGAGCGCGCCGTAACAAAGCCCCGCCGCAACCGCGACGGCCGGCCCGCTTGACGAGATGCCCGGCCAATAGTCCGCATTCCACGGATTGACCGGCGGCGTGACCGACGGATGATAGTCCGAATAGGCCCCTTCGGTCATTTCGAGCTTGCCGAGCAGGATCGCACCCGCCTCGCGCAACCGGCGGACGGCGGTTGCATCCTGCGCGGGCCGGAAATCGCGATGGATCGCGGTTCCAACCGCCGTCGGCGCATCCCTGGTCCAGAACAGGTCCTTGATGCCCAGCGGTACTCCATGAAGCGGGCCGCGCGCCTTTCCTGCTGCGATGTCCGCCTCGGCTTGCCGTGCCACGGCCAGCGTTTCCTCCGCCATCAAACAGGCATAGCTGTGCAGCGTGCGGTCTAGCGCCGCGATCCGGTCGAGCTGCGCCTGAACCACATCGACCGGCGACAGGTCACCGCGAGCAATCGCCGCGGACAATTCTTCGATCGTCAGATACTGCAACTCGGTCATGCAGCGAATCTGCCTGCGAGAACGGCGGCGATGAACTGTGCGATCGCCTCGCCCACCTCGCGCGGCGAATCTTCCTGCAGGAAATGCGCGCCCTCGACCGTGACCTCCTGCTGATTGTGAAAGCCGCGGCAATAGTCGCGCTGGGCGCCGATCAGAAAGCCGGCGGGGTCGCCATTGATGAACAGCTTCGGGACCGGGCTGGTCGCAAGCCAGGCCGAGTAAGCCTCGACCACCGCGACGACATCGGCGGGCTCGCCGGCGATCGGCAAGTCGCGAGTCCAGGCCAGCATCGGTCGGCGTGCTTCGCCCGGCACGCGAAAATGGCTGCGATACACTTCCATCGCCTCGCCGGAGAGACCGCGCAGCGGCAACAGATATTCGATGAACAGATTCTGTTCGAGAATCATCTTTTCCCCCGCCGCCGTGCGCTGGCCCTGGAAGAAATCGCGCGTCACTGCCGGCCACTCGTCCCATGACAGGAAAGGGCGCACGATCCCCTCCATATGGACGATCGCCTTGATCCTGTCGGGATGACGTCGCGCCCAGTCGAATCCGAGCGCCGAGCCCCAGTCGTGCACCACCAGAATGACGTCATGATCGAGGCCGAGCGCATCGAACCAGCCATCGACATAGCGCTGCTGGTCGGCCAGCCGATAGGCGCCGTTCGGCTCGGCACCCGAATTCCCCATCCCGGGATAATCCGGTGCGAGGCAGCGGCCGAAGGGCAGCGCATGCGGGATGATATTGCGCCACAGATAGGAAGGCGTGGGATTGCCGTGGAGAAAGACGATCGGATCGCCTTCGCCGACATCGACATAAGCCATCGGCACGCTGTGGACGGTGACATAGTTGCGGAAGATCGGGTTCTCGGTCGAGATTTCGGGCGCGGGATTCATGGCGGAACTCCTGACATCATGCGTCAACGAAGTAGCCGCGCTTCACTGAATCGTGCCGTTGGGCGATAGTTCATCGTTGTTGTGCGATCCTTTCTTGACATATATGCTGCGACTGACAAACGATCGTCGCTAACTTAACTAGATAAGTTTTTCTAATGCGAATGCCCGTATTGAACGGATTGCGCACCTTCGATGTCGTGGCCCGGCATTTGTCGATGAAGCACGCTGCCGAGGAATTGTGCGTCACCCCCAGCGCGGTCAGCCAGCAGCTTCGCGGTCTTGAGGACGAACTTGGCGTGGCACTGTTCCGGCGGGCGAACCGTGCCATCTACCTCACCGACGCAGGGCAATCGCTATTGCCGGGGGTGCGCCAGGCCTTTCGCCTGATGGCCGAAGCGGCGGACCGGGTGCGCGGCGGTGTCGAGAGCGGCGTCCTGACGATCAGCGTGACGCCATTCTTTGCGGAAACCTGGCTGGTTCCAAGGCTCGCCGACTTCCAGGACCGACATCCGACGATCGACTTGCGCGTGATGGCGGCGACGGGACTCGCCAATCTCGCGGCAGGCGAGGCCGATATCGCGATTCGCCACGGCCTCGGCAAATATCGCGACATGGTCAGCGACTTGCTGATCGCGCCGATGGTCGTGCCGGTGGCCAGTCCCGATCTCGTCGCCCGGCTCGGATCGCCCGCCCATGCCGCCGGTTTGCTCGACTGGCCGAAAGTGCACGGTGCTGATCGCGGGGGCTGGGCCTTATGGTTCGAGCATCAGGGCCTGGCATTGCCGGGCGCGGCGCGGGGCGCTTCGTTCGACGATGTCGGACTGTTGCGGATCGCGATCCTGTCGGGTCATGGCGTCGGACTGTTGCCCGCAGCGCTGGCCGAGCCGGACATCAGCGACGGAGGGCTGATCGCGCTTGCCGATCCGGCGCTGCTCGACGGGCTCGCTTATTATCTCGTCACCCCGGTCGCCACCACACTCCGGCCACCGATCATGGCCTTTCGCGATTGGGCGCTCGGGCAAATTCTCGCGTCCGGCGCCGGTGACGACGGCACTGGATAAGGCTACACGATCGGTCGGCCACGAAAATGCTCTCTTGGGAAACTGACTTGGACCTCGACGCCCTGCTCTATCATTATTTCGGCACCGAAAGCCTCGAGACGCTCGACGAAGCCGCGATCCAGTCGGGTCTCGAGCGGCTGCGCATCGATTTCGGCACCGAGCGCGACCCGAGCCGGCGTTTTGCCTTGTGGGTGCTGCTGCATGGACTTGGCGAGGCGCCCGATCCGGCGACCGCGTTCAAGGATGCGAGGGAGAGGCAGGCAGCGGAGAATTATGCCAGGGCCGCCGAGCGCGCGGAGCGCAACTCCTGACCGAAACGCTGAGCATTTCACTGGCGAGGCGTATTGCGCTGGGGGCGCAGGGCTTCGGCGCGGCGCTGCCAGAGACTGTCGGCCAGCATCATTTGCGGCGCACGATCGATACGCTGTCGCTGCACCAGATCGACAGTGTCAATGTCGCGGTGCGGGCGCATTACCTGCCGGCGTTTTCGCGGCTCGGAGATTATGACCGCACGCTGATCGACCGCGCCGCCTGGGGGCCGAAGCGCGAACGGCGGCTGTTCGAATATTGGGCGCATGAGGCATCGCTGCTGCCGATGGCGCTGCATCCGCTGCTGCGCTGGCGCATGGCGCAGGCCGATCGCGGCGAGGGCGGCTGGACCAGCCTCAGGCGCTTCGCGACCGAACGGCGCGGTGAAGCCGAACTGATCCTGGAGCGTATCCGGAGCGACGGGCCGATGGCCGCCTCCGATTTCGAGGAAGGCAAGAGCCGCAGCGGCTGGTGGGAATGGGGCGATACCAAACAGGCGCTGGAATGGCTGTTCCGTGCCGGCCACATCACCACCGCAACGCGGCGCGGCAGCTTCGAGCGCGTGTATGACGTCACCGAGCGTGTTATCCCGGCGGAGATCCGCGATGTACCCACGCCGAGCGATGTCGATGCGTTCCGCGCACTGACCGAGCGCGCCGCACGAACGTTGGGCGTGGCGACCGAGACCGATCTGCGCGACTATTTCCGCCTCAAGCCGGAGGCTGCGCGGACCAGTGTCGAAACATTGGTCGAGGAGGGTGTGCTCATCCCGGTCGCGGTGAGCGGATGGAGCAAACCCGCTTTCCTCCATCACGAGGCACGCCGACCGCGACGCATCACCGGCGCAGCGCTGCTGGCCCCGTTCGATCCGCTGATCTGGGAACGCGCGCGGACCGAACGGCTGTTCGATTTCCATTATCGCATCGAAATCTATGTCCCGGCCGAGAAGCGCCGGCATGGCTATTATGTCCTGCCTTTCCTGCTCGACGATCGTATCGTCGCGCGCGTCGATGTGAAGGCCGACCGGCAAGCGGGCCGGTTGCTCGCGCACCGTGTGACGGTCGAGTCCGGCGCTCCGGGCGAGACGATCGAGCGGCTTGGCGTCGAACTGCGACGCATGGCCAGCTGGCTCGGGCTGGAAAATATGGCGGTCGGCGCGGTGGTGCACGCAGAATAAAGACGCTTACCGCCGGGGCCGGAGGCGCATAAAAAGCCGCCGTGACCCGCAAGATCATCCATGTCGATATGGACGCATTCTATGCGTCGGTCGAACAGCGCGACAATCCCGACCTGCGTGGCCGGCCGCTTGCCGTCGGCGGGTCGAGCGGGCGTGGCGTGGTCGCGGCGGCGAGTTACGAAGCGCGCACGTTCGGCGTCAGATCGGCGATGCCGTCGGTTACCGCGCTGCGCCGCTGCCCCGATCTGGTGTTCGTGCCGCCGCGCTTCGAAGTGTATCGCGCGGTGTCGGCGCAGATCCGCGCAATCTTTCAAGACTATACGCCGCTGGTCGAACCGCTCTCGCTCGACGAGGCCTATCTCGACGTGACCGACAATCTGCGCGGCCTTTCTTCGGCGACCGCGACGGCGGCGGAAATCAGGGCACGTATCCTCGAGACGACCGGGCTGACCGCCTCGGCGGGCATTTCGTACAACAAGTTCCTCGCCAAGCTCGCATCGGACCAGAACAAACCCAATGGCCAGTGCGTCATCCCGCCCGGCGCGGGTCTGGACTTCGTCACAGCATTGCCGGTCGGCCGCTTTCACGGCATCGGACCCAAAACCGCGGAACGGATGAACAAACTCGGCATCGTTACCGGCGCCGATCTGCGGACGCACGAATTGCAGTTCCTCCAAGCCCATTTCGGCAAGGCTGGTGCCTGGTACCATGCCATTTCGCGCGGCGAGGACGACCGGCAAGTGACGCCCGACCGGCCACGCAAGTCGTCAGGTTCGGAAACGACCTATGAAGTCGATCTGATCGAGCCCGAACAGGTCGAGGCGGGCGTGCGCGCGATGGCCGACGATGTCTGGGCCTGGTGCGAGAAATCGGGCGGGCGCGGGCGCACCGTCACGGTCAAGGCGCGCTACGCCGATTTCCGCCAGGTCACGCGCAGCCGGACCCGCGCGTCGCCGGTGGCGGACAAGGAGACGCTGTACGATGTCTCGCTCTCGCTGGTACGCACGCTGTTTCCGCTACGCGCTGGCATCCGGTTGATCGGGGTCACACTGTCGACCTTCGACGCGGAGGAGGACACGACGCCGCAACTCGATCTCGAAATGTGACAAACCAAGCCTGCCGCGCGCTTGCCTTCGCCGCGATTCTCATGCCGTTCCCGCTGTTATATCGACGCAAATTTTTTCCATGCTGTTAATCGGCCGGACTGGTCCGATTTTCCGGCTGTTTTCCAATGAGTTGAAGCCGCTGCCGCTGTTATCGAATAACAGCGGTGGAACAGCCTGATAACAGCACGGAACAGCACGCTGTTATGCGCCGGAACAGCGTGCCCGACGCAGCTGGACAATTTCAACGATGAGAAAGAGCGGAGCGGAAATGCCGATGGTCTTCCGTCCGCTTGCATGCTGCAACAATCGGCCCCGGTCTTGAATCGGCACCGCCACTCGGACCGAACCTGCCCCCCGATTTCGCCCCGAGCTTGCCGAAAGGTCGCTTTTCTTCGACCCGGAACAGTGACCTCAGTGCATCGGCTCGCTCAGGGAATCAGCAACCCCGCCAGCGCCGCCGACATCAGGTTGGCGAGACTGCCCGCGCACAGCGCGCGCAGGCCGAGCTTGGCGATCATCGGCCGCTGATTGGGCGCAAGGCTGCCGGTGACCGCCATCTGGATCGCGATCGAGGAGAAATTGGCGAACCCGCAGAGCGCGAAGGTGACTACCGCGACAGTGCGCGGAGAAAGCGCCGCCGCTTGCTTGCCGAGGTCGATATAGGCGACGAATTCGTTGAGCACGATCTTCTGCCCGAACAGCCCGCCCGCGGCGCCCGCTTCGTTCCACGGCACGTTGAGCAGGAACATGATCGGCGCGAAAACATAACCGAGCAGGGCCTGGAAGCTCAGATTCTCCAGGCCGAACCAGTGACCGATGCCACCAAGGATGCCGTTGGCGAGCGCGACCAGAGCGACGAACGCCAGCACCATCGCGCCAACCGCGACCGCCAGCCTGACGCCGGTTTGCGCACCCTGCGCCGCCGCCATGATGATGTTGGCGGGCTTTTCTTCGTCATGGCTCGCCTCGGGCATGGGTTCGCCGGGCGTTCCCTCGGGCAAGAGCGCGGCCGGACCTTGTCCGCTGACGCGTGCCTCGGACAGCTTGATCTGCTGGTCCTCGGGATGGTCGCCGAGCGGCAACTCGCCCTGAACGGTCGCGGGGACATCGGGCATGATGATCTTGGCCATCAGGATGCCGCCGGGCGCGGCCATGAAGCTCGCGGCGAGCAGATATTCGATCGAGATACCCATTGAGGCATAGGCGGCGAGGATCGTACCGGCCACACCGGCCATCCCGCTGGTCATCACGGTGAACAGCTGCGCCGGGGTTAGGCTGGCGAGATAGGGGCGGATGACGAGCGGCGATTCGCTCTGCCCGACGAAAATGTTGGCCGCCGCGCACAGCGATTCGACCTTCGATACGCCGATCACCCATTCGATCGCACCACCGATCCAGCGCACGACGAACTGCATGATGCCGAGATAATAGAGGATCGACACGAGGCTGGCGAAGAAGATGATTACCGGCAGCGCCTGAATCGCAAAGTTCGCGCCCAGAGGATCGGCGGCAAGCTTGCCGAATAGAAAGCTGGTGCCGGCATTGGCATAGCCGAGCAGATTGGCGACGCCGCCCGACAGGAACTGCAGCACATGCTTGCCGGCGGGCACATAGAGCACGAGCAAGGCGATACCGGCCTGCAGCGCGAACGCCGCACCGACCACACGCAGACGGATCGCACGGCGGTTGTTCGACAACAGCACCGCAATTCCGAGAATGACGGCGATCCCCGCCAGACCGATCAGAAACTTGTTCATCGATTAACCCCGCCGGCGTTTGCCACGCCCAATTGGCCCCAGCTTCGCAGCATAAGCGGAAGTTGTGCAAGGAAATTGCGCCCCTCCCGATGCGCCCGCCCCTCACCTGCCGGATTGACGCAACGGCGCAAGCCATTAGCGTCGCTGCCATGAACCAAGCCAGTCCTGCGATCCCGCGTTCGCTCTTCATCTTCTCGGTGCTTTACGGCGGCATGGTCTGCATCGCCGGCGTGCTCGGTGTGAAACAGGTCGCGCTTGGGCCGCTTGCGGTGGAGGCCGGCATTTTTGGGTTCCTGTTGCTGGTCGTCATAAGCAGCGCGATCGCGGAGCTGTACGGCCAGAAAACAGCCACCAGCCTGGTCCGGCTAGGGTTCATCCCCCTGATCGTGTCGGCCAGCCTGATCCAACTCGTTCTGGCGCTCCCGCATGATCCGGGAATGTATCCGCCAGCGATCGACGCCTTCCCGATCGTGGTCGGGCAAAGCGCCCGCATGATGATCGCCGGACTGATATCCTATGGCATTTCCCAGACGTTGAACGTGCTGATCTTCTCCAAATTGTCGCGTGGTGAGGGCAAGCTGGTCTGGCTCAGGGGAATGATCGCCAGTGTCATTTCACAGATCATCGACACTTTGCTGTTCATCACCATCTCCTTTTATGGCGAACGGCCGATCCTGCAGCTGATGGAAGGACAGATGCTCACCAAGGTCGTGTTGTCGATCGTGCTGGTACCGTTCCTGATCACCGGCTTCGTCGCAATCGGACGGCGGCTGGACCGCACTTGACCCCGATACGATCGGCCGCGCGGTTCGATCCAGCACACCGCTTTCACTGGCGTAACTTCGGGGTTATGGCGCGCGCATGACAGATCATTCGCCAGACCCCGCTTTGCTCGCCAAGGCCGAAACGCTGACCGAAGCGCTGCCCTATATGCAGCGCTATGCCGGGGCGACCTTCGTGGTGAAATATGGCGGTCATGCGATGGGCGATCCGGAACTGGCCCGCGATTTCGCCGAGGACGTGGTGCTGATGAAAGCGGTCGGGATCAACCCGGTCGTGGTGCATGGCGGCGGGCCGCAGATCGGCGCGATGCTCAAGAAGCTCGGGGTCGAATCGAGCTTCATCGACGGCTTGCGCGTGACCGATGCGCAGACCGCGCAAGTCGCGGAAATGGTCCTGTCGGGGGCGATCAACAAGGAACTGGTTGCGTGGATCGGCCAGGCCGGCGGTCGCGCGGTGGGCATTTCGGGCAAGGACGCAAGCTTTGTGCGGGCAAAGAAGGTCGAGCGAACCAAGCGCGACCCGGATAGCAATATCGAGCGCGTGGTCGATCTCGGCTTCGTCGGCGAGCCGATCTCGGTCGACCGCTCGATCATCGACACGCTGAGCGCGGCGGGCGTCATCCCAGTGGTCGCGCCGATCGCGATCGGCGACGACGGCCATACCTACAACATCAATGCCGACACCATGGCCGGCGCTGTCGCCGCGGCGATGGGCGCGTCGCGGCTGTTCCTGCTGACCGATGTCGCGGGCGTGCTCGACAAGCAGGGCGAGTTGCTCACCGATCTCGACCCGGCTGCGATCGCCAAGCTGCGCGCCGATGGCACGATCAGCGGCGGCATGATCCCCAAACTCGAAACCTGCGTCGCGGCGGTCGAGGGCGGGGTCGATGCGGCAGTCATCCTGGACGGGCGCGTGCCGCATGCGATGCTGCTCGAGATCTTCACCCGCCAGGGCGCGGGAACCCTCGTCCACCGCTGACGTTCGCTTCAGGCGCGGCACGCGCTTGAACAGGGAGAACGTCATGCATCGTCTCTTATCGCTTATCGCCTCGATCACAGCAGCAGCCTTGCTCGCGGGATGCAGCATACTGAACGGACCCGGCGCGGCGGATATCGAGAAAATCGCGCGCCAGCAGATGCTGGACAATCTCGGCCCGGACGCCGGCGACCCGGCGGCGAAAAAAGCGCTCGAGGCGGCGGTGGCCGGTGCGACGATTTCCAAGAGCGGGCTGTGCAACAACAGCACGCCGGACCGCCAGGCCTGCGCCGTCAATGTCTCGATCACCATGCCCGGCGCGACCGAGGCCACCATGCAGACCTTCGTCGTCGAACTCGCCAAAGGCGCCGATGGGACATGGAAGGGCGTCTGACCGCACCGCGCCCTCGCGGCTGAGCACGGAACGATCCATGTCAGACCCGTGACGTTTTCGTGTCGCCCACCGTCACACCAGTGTCGCGTCAGCTTAACATCGTCGCGCTAAGCCGAAATCCGGTAAAGCGAAGGAAACGGCGATGACCCACAACCACAGCTTCGACGAGGCACGCTGGATCGCGGCCCTCGGCACCGCAATCGATCGCGCCACGGCGCCCGACCCGGTCTCTCCGGGTATTGCCTATCGCAGCGGCGCGACAACGCTCGCCTTTAGCGTCGATGCGGGCGGTGCGATCGCCGATATCCGCATCGTGCAAGGATCGGGCGACGCCAGCCTCGATCGGCGCGCGATCGCCAAGCTGCGCCGGGCCGAGCCGCTGCCGAGCGGTCCGATGGGCGTTGCCCGGCGCACGCATCTGGCGGTCGTCAGGGTCGCCGAGCCGGTGCGCGCTGCCCGACCCGTAACGGAAAAACCGCGGACCCTTGCAACCGCGTAACGATTGAGCCGGGCGCCCTTGTTCAGGGTACCCGCTTTCCGCTATCGATGCATATCCACGCTCAGCGGAGAGCAGCTTTGATCTTCATCCTTGGTATCGTTCAGGTACTGCTTAATGTCGTCTGGTGGATCATCATCGTTCAGGCGATCCTTTCATGGCTGCTCGCGTTCAATGTCATCAACACCCATAACGACACGGTCCGTACGATCTGGGAGGCGCTGAAGCGCATGACCGAGCCGCTGTATCGGCCGATCCGGCGCATCCTGCCCGATTTCGGTGCGCTCGACTTGTCGCCGCTGGTCGTATTGCTGATCCTCTATATCCTGATGAACAATGTGATCCCGGCGCTGCAGATTCAGTTGATGACCGCACCGACGGTCTGATCGCCCGCCCGGGCCGAACGCGGCGACGGATCCGTATCGCGGGCGATGTCGCTACGCTGGCGGGAATCGCCGCCGCATTCTATGGGGCCGAGGCATGAGCGCAGAGATCATTGACGGCAAGGCATTCGCCCAGGCCCTTCGCGGGCGCATAGCCCTTCAGGTCGCGGAATTCCGTGCGGCAGCCGGACGCGCGCCGGGGCTCGCCGTGGTGCTGGTCGGTGAAGACCCGGCCTCCGCCGTCTATGTCCGCTCGAAGGGCAAGGCGACGCATGCGGCGGGGATGGAGAGCTTCGAACACCGCCTGCCCGCCGACGTACCGCAGGCGGAACTGCTCGCACTGGTCGATACACTCAATGCCGATCCGGCGGTCGACGGGATTCTCGTCCAGCTGCCACTGCCGGGGCATATCGACGAGCGTCTGGTGACGACGCGGATCGACCCCGATAAGGATGTCGACGGTTTCCATCCGGTCAATGCCGGGCGGCTGGCGACCGGGCTGAACGGCTTCGTGCCGTGCACCCCACTCGGTTGCCTGATGCTGCTCAAAGACCGGCTCGGCGATCTTGCCGGGCTCGACGCGGTGGTGATCGGCCGGTCGAACATCGTCGGCAAGCCGATGGCGCAATTGCTGATCGGCGAAAGCTGCACCGTGACGGTGGCGCATTCGAAGACCCGCGACCTGTCCAGCGTGGTGCGCCGCGCGGATATCGTCATCGCGGCGGTCGGGCGGCCGCAGATGATCAAGGGCGAATGGATCAAGCCCGGCGCAACGGTGATCGATGTCGGCATCAACCGAACCGAGCAGGGGTTGGTGGGCGATGTCGATTTCGCCGGCGCGGCAAGCGTCGCGGGCGCGATCACGCCTGTGCCGGGCGGGGTCGGGCCGATGACCATCGCGGTCCTGCTGCGCAACACGTTGGTGTCCGCGCATCGCCGGGCGCTGGTGCCCTATGACAAGGGAGCGCTGTGATGCTGTTCGCGATGCTGCTTGCAGCCGCCGCTCCAGCACCGGCTGTCACAGCCATCGATGCCGAGCGCGCCTTTGCTGCCGTCGCGCAGACAGGCGGGCAATGGACCGCCTTCCGCCGCTACGCGACCGACGATGCGATGATGTTCGTGCCGCAGCCGATCAGGGCGCAGGAATTCCTCAAGGATCGCAAGGATCCGCCCAAGGCGATCAATTGGTGGCCGACCGAGAGCTATGTCTCGTGCGACGGATCGCTGGCGATCAATACCGGCGGCTGGAGCCGTCCGGATGGGGCGGTCGGTTATTTCTCGACCGTGTGGGTCAAGCAGCCTGACGGCAACTGGAAATGGATCGTCGATGGCGGTGGCGGGCTGGAAAAACCGCGCCCCGCTCCTGCGCAGCCCAAGGTCGTTCGTGCGCACTGCGGCAAAAATCTAGATCGAACGATAACGGTCGCCCGCGACGCGAAAGCGAGCAATGGCCAGTCCGCCGATGACACCCTCGCGTGGCAGTGGGTGGTAGCGACGGACGGCCGCAGACTATTCGAAGCACGGCTTTGGAACGGAAAAAAGTTCGTCACCGTAATCGCCGACAACATTGCAGCCGCACGGCAATGATCGAACTCTTCGTCTCTTCGCTGATCACCTTTTTCGTGGTGATCGATCCGCCGGGCTGCGCGCCGATCTATGCCGGGCTGTCGGCGGGCGCGACATCTGCCAATCGGCGGTCGATGGCGGTGCGCGCGGTGCTGGTCGCTGCGGCGATCCTGCTGGTCTTCGCGCTGTTCGGCGAGGATTTGTTGCGCGGGCTCGGCATCAGCCTGGCGAGCTTCCGTATCGCCGGCGGCATCATGCTGTTCCTGATCGCGCTGGAGATGGTGTTCGAGAAACGCACCGAACGCCGCGAGGACCGCGCCGCCAAGGTCGCGGCCGCACCCGAGGTCGAGGATGTGTCGATCTTCCCGATGGCGATGCCGATGATCGCCGGACCGGGGTCGATCGCATCGGTCATGCTGCTGATGAGCAAGAATGAGGGGATCGAGCGATCGCTCGTGATCCTCGGCGCATTGGCGACAATCCTGTTACTGACCCTGATCGCGCTGCTCGCCGCCGGCCCGCTCATGCGCGTGCTCGGTGCGAAGATCGAGGCGGTGATCACCCGGCTGCTCGGCGTGCTGCTGGCGGCGCTGGCCGTACAGTTCGTGATCGACGGAATCCGCACCAGCCTGACCTGAGAGTCAGTTTGAACATGCGCTGAACGCGGGCCTATGGCTTCAGTGCGGCGGTCCCGTAATCGATGCGGAACAGGCGAAACGGCGATTTCTTAGGCAGCGGTAGCGGTTTGAGCCAGGCGGGGACCTTGCCGGTGGCGAGCTGGTCGTAGAACCCACCGGGATTGCGCGCCCGATAGACCGTCGACTCGGCCATGTTCGGGCACACCAGCAGCAAGGTTGCGCCATGGCGCTTGGCGATCGTCCGGAAATCCTCCGCCGAGCGCGAAAAGGCGTGCTGCACGTCGAGGATCGCGTCGCCGTTGCGGTGATAGGGGCCGGCGACCGCATTGTGATGCGTCGTCGCGATCAGCCGCGGGCCGAGATCGACAAAGGTGAAGATGGTCTGTGCGGGATAACGGTCGAGCGGCTGCAGCGCCGGTAAGGTCATGCACAGACCGCTGGCGCGGTTGACGACATTGGTGCGCGGGGTGGGCCGATCGATCGGCAGATATTTGATCGCGGCGCCCGCAAACATGCCCGACACCGCCATGAACCCGATGACCGTGCCGAAGACGCGAACCAGCACATTCTTGTTGTTGAGCGTCCAGCCGAGCACGATCCAGGCAAGCGCGACCGCGCCGGGCACGGCGAGCAGTTGCGCCGCCGGACCGGCACGTGCCTGCCACAGCAACATCAGGCCGGCGAATGTCGAGAACATCAGCACCGGTACCCAGCCGTTGATGCTGATGTCGTTCCTCGCGCGCCAGCTGGCGAACGCCGCACCGAGGATGCCGATCACTGGCAGCGTGACGATCGGGAACGCCATGCGGAACGGATGTTTGTAGATCGGCCGCGCCTCGCGAACATTGTCGAGCCAGGTCCGCGCCAGTTCGGGCGACACTTGTTCGGGGCGCCCAAGGCATTGCGGGAAGAGCAGCGCAAAACCACCCGCGATCACCGCACCGGCGACCAGCGCGAGCGTCAGGCGAAGCCAGCGCTGTTCCGGGCTGAGCCGTGCCAGCGCAAACAGCAATCCGCCACCGACCACCATCACGCTCAGCCAGACCGGGGTCAGTGCGTCGCAGCGCAACACTTGGTTGGCGTGCGACGCGAACAGCAGGAAACCGATCCCGCTGCCGCCGGCGAGCGTCAGGCCATAAATCGACAGGCGCGCCGCTTCGCTTCGGTCCCACGCCCAGCGCAAGGTGATGATCGCGCCGGCCATCGCCGCATAAGGCAGCAATTCGAGTCCGATATTGAGCGACACCGCGCTCGCCACGCCGACCAGCGCGCCGCCGCGCATCTTTTTCGGGTCGGCCAGGCCCGCAACGGTCAGGCTGAGCATCGCGAGTTGCCAGCCATGATGGTCGATGCGATCGGGCATGAACATCAGCATCGTCGCGGTGCAGCCGATCAGGACGACGATCGCCAACGGCCAGGCGACCGGGCTGACCAGCCGCCGCGCAGTCGCGGCGAGACCGATCATCGCAATGCTCAGCGGCAACAGCGGCGCGATCCCGCAAGCGAGCTGTTCCGCCACGGGCGTGCCGGTGAATGGACGCAGGATCAAGATCAGGCCGGCGATCGGCAGATCGACGATCCGGCTCCAATGGATATCGAAACCACCGGGCGGATTGAGCCGGTACTGGCGCAGATCATACCAGCCCTGCCCGTCGAGCAAGGCGCGGACCTGCATCAGGCGCATATTGTCGTCGGTATCGCCCAGCGCCAGCCAATGGATCGAATACCAGCGATCGAACACATACCAGACGAGCAACACGCCCCACGCGATCAGCGTCAGCCGCAGCCAATAGCGATCGAGTTCGTCCCTGAGCGGCATGGTTTTCGGACCGTCGTTCAAAATGCTTCCCTCGCCCTGCTTCGCGCTCTAGTGCCACCGCCACAAAGGGCAAGACAGTGTGACGGCGATTATCAGACGATTTGAGATGTGGCGGACGAGTGGCATGCTCGGCCAGTTGATTCGCTTCGGCATTGCCGGGGGGATTTCGACGGTCATCTATTCGGCGGTGTACCTGCCGCTATCGGCCTATGTCTTTCGCCACGGCAACGCCGTACTCGCGGTGCCGTTCGCCTTCGCCGTCGCGGTGACCTGCGGTTTCTTCCTGCACAGCGGCTGGAGTTTCAAGGGGCATGGCACGCGCGACACCAGCGGCCGCCAGCATGTGAAGTTCCTCGTCGTGCAGGGCATCGGCCTGGCGCTCAACGCGGTATTCACCTGGGTACTGACCGGACCGCTGCATCAGCCCAATTGGGTTCCACTGATCCCGGTCGTGCTGATCACGCCGATCGCGACCTTTGCGCTCAATCGCCAATGGGTGTTCGGCGAGATGGCGAAAAACTGATGGATAGAATCGTTTACGACCGCATGGCGGCGCATGACTCGACGCACTGGTGGTACCGCGCGCGGCGCGACATCCTGGCCGATTACCTGACGCGCGAGGGCAATCTGCCCGACAATGCACGGATCCTGGAGATCGGTTGCGGCACCGGACATAATTTGCCGATGCTGGCGAGCTTCGGGACGGTCGAAGCGATCGAGATCGATCCGGCCGCGCGCGACATCGCCAGCCTGAGGCTCGGGCGCGAGGTCAGCGCCGCGCCATTGCCGATCCTGCCCGGGGTCGAGCGCGGCGCGTACGACTTGATCGCGGTGCTCGATGTGGTCGAGCATATCGAGGACGATATCGCGGCGCTGAAGGCGATGGCGACGTGCCTGAAGCCCGGCGGCAAGATCCTTATCACCGTGCCGGCGCATCAATGGTTGTGGAGTGCGCACGACGTGGTCAACCATCACCATCGGCGTTATTCCAAAGCGACGCTGACCGCGGCGATCCGCAAGGCCGGGCTGGAACCACGCAAGCTCGGTTATTTCAATTCGCTGCTGTTCCCGCTCGCTGCCGCGGCGCGGCTACTCGGGCGGATGACGGGCCGCGACGATAGCGACGATTCGCCCCCGCCCAAGGCGGTCAATTCATTGTTCGAGATGATCTTCCGGATGGAGCGCCATCTTGTCGGGCGGGTTCCGATGTCGCCTGGCGTTTCGATCATCACCCTGGCGGCGCCAAAGGCCTGAGCCGTGCTCGCTCGCTCGTTCGAGAGCGATTAGCCGAAGCGTCCTTTGATACGGCTACTCAGGGCGAACGGCGGCGGTTGCCTCGGGCGCTGGAATAGGCTCGGCCCGCAATTCGCCGCGCGGCTCGGCGCGATAACCCAGCGTCGCGGTACCCTTAACCGGCCCGGCGATGTCGGACACGAGGTAGAGCGGGCGGCGTTTCGATTCGACATAGAGCCGGCCGAGATATTCGCCGATCATGCCGAGCACGAACATCTGCACCGCACCGAGCAGTACCACGACCAGCATGGTCGAGGTCCAGCCCTGCACTGCCGTCCCGGAAATAAAGCCGATCGCAATATACACGAACAACAACAGCGACAGGCCGGTGAGCGCAAGGCCGACATGGCTGGCGAAACGCAAGGGCGCAGTCGAAAAGCCGGTCACCGCGTCGAACGCGAGACGCACCATCTTGCCGAGCGGATAATTGGTCTCACCGGCATGACGCTCGGCGCGGTCGTACAGGAACGGTACCTGACGGAAGCCAATCCATGCGACCATGCCGCGGATGAAGCGCGCCTGTTCGGGCAAGGACAGAAAGGCGTCGAGCGCGCGCCTGCTCATCAGCCGGAAATCGCCGGTGTCGAGCGGGATCGGCGTGTCGGTCAGCCGGTCGAGCATGCGGTAGAAGATCGCCGCGGTGATCTTCTTGAACACGGTCTCGCCCTCACGCTTGCGGCGCACGGCATAAACCACATCGGCGTCCTGTTCGGCCATGGTCCGGCGCATCTCGACGAGCAGTTCGGGCGGATCCTGCAGATCGGCGTCGATAATCAGGATCTGCGCGCCGGCGCACAGATCGAGCCCGGCGGTCAGTGCGAGCTGATGCCCGTGGTTGCGCGACAGGTTGATCGCGACAAGATGCGGATCGCTCGCGGCGAGGCGCTGCATCGCCGGCCAGCTGCCGTCGCGCGACCCGTCATTGATGAAGATGACCTCATAATCCTCGCCCACCGCCGCACGCGCCGCCGCCGATACGCGCGCATGGAGCAATTCGAGGCAGGATTCCTCATTGTAGCAGGGAATGACGACGGAGAGTGCGGGGCGGTTCATGGCAAGCGATGTAACGGCTGGCGCGACGCTCGTCATCCCCGTCCCATCCCTAACGGCGCATTCAGACCCGTTCGACCGTGCTGACCGCGTCGGCCGCGCGCAGGGCGGCGATCACGCGCGTCAAATGCTGCACGTCGTGCACTTCGACATCGATGGTGTTGGTATGAAAGCCGGTGTCGCGATTATCGAGCCGCAGGTTGACGATATTGGCCTTTTGCGCGCCGATGATCGTCGCGATCGTGCCGAGCGCGCCGGGTTCGTTCTTGACCTCGACCAGGATGCGCCCGATCGCCCCCTCCGTCTTGTCGCCCCAGGCGAGGTCGACCCAATCGGCATCGTCGCCCGACACCAGCTTCTCGCAATCGATCGCATGCACCTCGATCCCCTTGTCGGGACGGCGCAGCCCGACGATCCGGTCACCGGGCACCGGATGGCAGCATTCGGCCAGGTCGAAGGCTACGCCAGGGGTCAGCCCGCGGATCGAGATCGCGCTCGATTGCGGCGGCAGCTCGCGCATTGCCTCGGCCCCCGCCGATCCGGGCATCAGCGCCTCCATCACCTCGGCATCGGTGATGCGGCGACGCGCGATCGCTTCCATCAGGGATGGTTCGTCGACCAGCTTCAGCCTTTTGAGCGCGGCCTTCAGCGCATCGCCGGCGATCTGCGCGGGCAGGCGCTGGACGATCTCGTCATAAATCTTGTGACCGAGCGCCTGGGTTTCCTCGCGCTCCTTGTGGCGCAGATGGCGGCGGATCGCGGCGCGCGCCTTGCCGGTGAAGGCGAAGTTCATCCAGTTGGGCTGCGGCTCCTGTGCCTTGGAGCGCAGGATCTGCACCTGGTCGCCGTTCTCGATCTGGGTGCGCAGCGGCACGATTCGGCCGTTGATCTTCGCGCCGACCGCCTGGTCGCCGAGATCGGTATGCACGGCATAAGCGAAGTCGATCGGGGTCGCGCCCTTGGGCAGCTGATGCAATTCTCCCTTGGGCGTGAAGGCGAAGATGCGGTCCTGGTACATCGCCATGCGGGTGTGTTCGAGCAGTTCCTCGGGCGATTCGGCGGTGTCGAGGATCTCGATCAGGTCGCGGATCCAGGTGACCTGGGTCTCCGGCTTCACCTTGTCCTGCTTGTACGCCCAGTGCGCGGCGAGGCCGAGTTCGGCTTCTTCGTGCATGTCCTCGGTGCGAATCTGGATCTCGACCCGGGTATTGTCGGCATGGATTACCGATGTGTGGAGCGAGCGGTAGCCGTTGCGCTTCGGCGTCGAGATATAATCCTTGAAGCGGCCCGGGACCATCTGCCAGCGGCGATGGATCACCCCCAGTGCCTCGTAACAGGCCTCGACACTTGGCACGATCGCGCGGAACGCCATGATATCGGAAAGCTGTTCGAAGCTGATGTGCCGCTCGGCCATCTTCTTCCAGATCGAATAGGGATGCTTTTCGCGACCCGACACGTCCGCCTCGACACCGTGACGCGAGAGCAGGAGCTTCAGCCCCGATCCGATCTTGGCGATGCGATCCCCGCCGCCTTCCTTCAGTTGCGAAAGACGGCGGTCGATCGATTGATAGGCTTCGGGTTCGAGCTGCGCGAAGGCGAGCGTCTGCATCTCCTTCATGAATTCATACATGCCGATTCGCTCGGCGAGCGGGGCATAGATGTCCATCGTCTCCTTCGCGATCCGACGGCGCTTGTCCGGATTGGCGATGTGATGGAGCGTGCGCATATTGTGCAGCCGGTCGGCGAGCTTGACCAGAAGCACGCGGATATCGTCCGACATGGCGAGCAGGAATTTCCGCAGATTCTCCGCCGCGCGCTCATTCTCGGTCTGCGCCTCGATCCGCGACAGCTTGGTGACGCCATCGACCAGTCGCGCGACCGCAGGGCCGAACAATTTCTCGATCTCCTCGATCGTGGCGACGGTATCCTCGACCGTGTCATGGAGGATCGCGGTGGCGATCGTCTCATCGTCGAGATGGAGCTCGGTCAGGATGCCGGCCACCTCGATCGGATGGCTGAAATAGGGGTCGCCTGAGGCGCGTTTCTGCGTGCCGTGCGCGTTGACCGAGAAGACATAGGCGCGGTTGAGCAACGCCTCATTGGCGTCGGGATCGTAGCTCAGGACGCGATCGACAAGTTCATATTGGCGCAGCACCCGGCCAAGATGGGGCCGGGTGCTGCTGCTTTGCAACAAATTCGTTCTTTAGTGCTTTTTTGATATAGACGGAGCCAGCCCGCTCCCCCTCCCGACCACCCATTCAGGATACGCTGTGGGTGGTCGGGAGGGGGAGCGGGCTGGCTCCGAACCGACGTCAGTCGGCAAAAGCGTTACTTCGCGCGGGCGTTGCACTTTGCCAGCGCATCGGTATCGAACGCCGCTCCATTGGCAGTGAACGTGCTGAGCGCGCCGACGCGCTTGACGACGAGTTCGCACACGATCGTGTCGCGTGCCGAGCCCTTGGCGGCGGTGCATGCGGTGTCGCCGCACTTCCACATCATGCCGTTGGTGATGACGTTAGGCTTGGCCGGCGCAGCCACCGGGGTTGCGTTATAATAACCGCCGCCCTGCGCGCTGGCCGCCGTCGCGGGCAGAAGCAGCGTGGTGGAAGCAAGGGCGATGGCGAGCGAGATGAAACGAGACATTTTTTCCTCCGGGGAGTGCGTTGCAGCATAGGTTGCCAAACGCTACTTATCTCGTTAGGTTTCTCGTTGCAACTGAAAATTGATAATTCATTCGCAAGACACGGAAAATGGGTTAGGCTGATCGATCATGAACCAGAAATTGCGTGAACCTCTTCGCGACCTTGCCGAGTGCAGCCTGCCGGCGGCGCTCGAGGCGATGGGGGAACGCTGGTCCTTCCTCATTCTGCGCGCGGCGTTCAACGGCCTGTACCATTTCGAGGAATTCCAGTCGGAATTGGGGATCGCGCGCAACATCCTGGCCAACCGGCTCGCACGGCTGGTCGAACATGGCATCCTAAAGCGCGACGCGCTGCCCGAAGATCGGCGCAAAATCGAATATCGCCTGACCGACAAGGGATCGGCGCTGCTGCCAACGATGATCGCGCTCAGGCAATGGGGCGAACGCTGGGAAACCGGCATGCCAGCGACCCCGGTGCTGGTCGATGAGCGCGACATGCGCCCGATCGCGCCGATCGACGTCCGCGCCTGGGACGGCCGCATCCTGACCAAGCATGAACTGCTCTGGGCGCTGCCCGAGGATGTCGTGACAAGCGATCCGGCGGCACAGGCCGCCGAATAGCGCGCTGTTAGCTAGCGAGCAGCTTTTCCAGGAAAGCGCGCATCCCGGACGAGAAGGGCGCGGATCGCCCCTGCTCAAGATCGACGTTCACGCTCACCATCAGGATCGCGCAGTGCAGTTCGCCGGTCACCGCGTGGCACAGTTCGAATTTCTTGGTCAGGCTGGTCCCGCCAAGCCGGTCGAGTCGTACGAACGCCTCGATCTCATCGCCGAGGCGGAAGGGTTTCAGATAATCGATCTCGGTATGGCGAACGTTGAATTCCGCCCCGTGCCAGTCGGGTAGCGCGTCGATCCCGCTCCAGGCCCAGAACTCGGTCACCGCGACATCGGCATATTCGAGATAACGCGAGTTGAAGACGATCTTCTGTCCGTCGATCTCGGCATAACGCACCTTGAAGTGCGTCGAAAAGGTGAAACCCTCTCTCATGCCGCCGGTTGACCCGCGGCGAAGCGCTCCGCGATCCATGCCTCCGCCTCGACCCAATCGTCGATCCGCGCATGCGCGGCGGGTGCCTTGGGCACTTTGGGCGCGAGCGCCGGTTCCGAGATCATGTGCAGACGGTGGACCTGCGGCGCGTGGCGCGCGACCGAATCGTGATGGACGGCGAGATCGTCAACGAATACCGTGACCGGATCATTATGCTCGGCGACGAGGCGCGCGACCGGATCACCTTTGCCACCCTGGTTACATTCGACCCGGTGCGCGATGCCAAAGCGCGCCAGTTGCTCGATGCGCGGCTGGCGGCACTGATCCTGCAAATTGGTCAGGATGACGATATCGGCGCTCTGTGACAGCGCGGCGAGCGCTTCGCGGGCATGGGGCACGAGCGTCTGGCGATCCATTTCGGCGGGGAAGAACTGGTCGAGCATCGCCCACATCTCTTCACGCACCGGGGTCGGGCCGCCATCGCGGCGCTTCATCGAACTGGCGAAATCGCCGCCATTGGGGGAGAAATCGATCTCATGCGTCTCGCCCAGCCACACACTGAAATGCCGCACCATGTGCAGCAGCACCTCATCGCAATCGCAGATCAGCAGCGGCCTCATGCCTGGAGACTCCGATTGGCGGCAACCAGCGCCATGGGCGGGACCTCGATCGCGGCAGCACAAGCGACCAGATCGGGTTCATACCCCTCGAGGAACGCGAGCACCGCTGCCAAGACCGCCGGATCGCCGGCGCGAGCGCGCAGATCGTCGGGCTGTAGCCCGGTCACGGCAAGCAGCCGCGAGGCGCGATCGGAATCGCCAAGGATCCACACCAGCGCGCGCAGGGCGAGCGCGGTCGCGTCTTCATTTGTCTGTGGCACGCGCTTTTCTTATCAAGGAGGGGGGCCTATCAGCGTGAACTGAATGGAAGGATGGGCTTCGCGTGGCAAAAAGAGTGCTCGTTGTCGAGGACAATGAACTCAATCTAAAGCTGTTTTGCGACCTGTTGCGTGCGCACGATTACCTTGCAGAGGGGGTCCGTGACGAGCGTGAGGCGCTGACACGCGCGCGCGATTTCGCCCCCGACCTGATCGTGATGGACATCCAGCTGCCGCATATCAGTGGATTCGAACTGATCGTCCAGATGAAGGCCGATGATGCACTCAAGGCGATCCCGATCATGGCGGTGACCGCCTATGCCGGGCGCGAGGATGAGGAGCGGATTCGCGCGGCGGGCGCGGACGCCTATGTCTCCAAGCCGATTTCGCTGGCGCGCTTCGTCGATGCGGTGTCATCGCTGCTGCTGTGAAAGGCTTGTTTGAAAACTCGCTCTACCGCGAGTTTTCAAACAGACATAGGAAAGGGCCGCCAGGCGTGCGCCCGCGGCCCCGGATCCCGACTGGATCGGGATAACCAAACGGGGACTTACGCCCCCGGCCCGATCACTTGATCTTGGTTTCCTTGAACTCGACATGCTTGCGCACGACGGGATCATACTTCTTGAAGCTGAGCTTCTCGGTCTTGGTGCGCGGATTCTTCTTGGTGACATAGAAGAAACCCGTGTCAGCCGAGCTGAGCAGCTTGATCTTGACGGTTGTCGGCTTGGCCATGAGCCCGATTCCTGTACGATAAAAATGCAAAAGCGGCGGACGCGCCGCCGCTCACAGACCGGGGCGATTGGCCGAGGCCTGCGCGAATGTCAAGTCCGGCACCGGTTTAACCCCCTGTTTACCATATCGGGCGCAGCTTTCTAACGAAGGGGAAGCATGGCATGACGCAGCGGGAATCGGGGTACGACCCCATCAGGGCGGAACTGGCGGCACGAATCGGCCTGATCGACGCACGCATGTCGATCAGCGAATCGGCCGACGTCGCGCACGAGATCGATGCGATCCGGTCGATCGCGTACCGCAGCGGCATATATCCGGCTGTCACCGTCGCCCAGGCGCTCGAATCGGCATTGGCCCGCGGTGAGCGCGGACCGTTGATCCATGACTGGCTGGCGATCCTCAGCGATGCGGTCGATAGCGAGCGGACCGATGGCGCCGCCTGCGCGACCTATGCCGCCGCCTGCTCCGTTCGCCTGACCGGCTAAGCCGCCGACATGGATGCGCTGATGGCCGCCTTTGTCGCGGCGCTGCTGGCGCAGGCGAGCGACCGGACGCCATGGCTGACCGCCATACTCTCCACCCGATTCGCACGCCCCGCAACGATCATCCTTGCGACAGCGATCGCACTGGCGATCGGCAATGGCGTCGCCGCCGTTGGTGGGGCACTGATCGGACCACGCATATCGCCCAACGCCAGGGATCTGTTCCTCGCGCTCGCCCTGGTGTCGGCAGGCGGATCGGCGCTGTTCGCGATCAAGCCGCCCGACCGGCTGTCGGGCTGGCGGATCGGCGCATTCATGACCAGTTTTCTTGGCGTCGCGATTCTCGCCGCCGGGGACCGGACCCAATTCATCACGCTGGCCATTTCCGCACGCACCCCCTCCCCCGTGCCTGCGCCCATTCTGGCGGCGGTCGGCGCGACGATCGGCGCGATGGTCGTCAACGTACCCGCGATCATCGCTGGAGAGGGTGCGCGTAAAAAACTGCCGATCACCGCGATCCGCGTTGCGATCGGCATCCTGTTCCTCATCGTCGGCGTGGTGCTTGGCCTGGGCGCAATCCGGCTGATCTGATTGTTCGATCACTCTGATCGAACAAGTTCATCGCATATCGACGGAGCGTTTCCGCTATCGAATCGTTATCGCAACGACTCGACCGTAAACAGGATATTCCATGGCAACGCCCCCCGCACCGCTCAAGACGCCCACCGACCTCAAGACCAATGCCGCCAAGTCGGTCGCCGAAGCGCTCAATGGCATCCTCGCCGACAGCTTCGCGCTGTACTTCAAGACGAAGAATTTCCACTGGCATGTGTCGGGCCCGCATTTCCGCGACTATCATCTGATGCTCGACGATCAGGCGACGCAAATCCTCGGTACGACCGATGCGATCGCCGAGCGTGTGCGCAAGACCGGCAATACGACGTTGCGATCGATCGGCGACATTGCGCGCCATCAGACGATCAAGGACAATGACGCCGCTTTCGTCGCCGCCGCCGACATGCTGTCGGAACTGCGCGAGGATAATCTGAAACTGGTCGAGGCATTGCGCGAGGCCAAGGACATCGTCGACGACGCGAAAGACAATGCCACCAGCGGCATTCTCGACGACTGGACCGACCAGGCCGAGGAACGTGCCTGGTTCCTGTTCGAAGCAAGTCGGGGCGCTTAAGGTTTGTAAGACAGTGCCCACAAAACCCGGAACAAGCTCGCTCGGCGGGTCGTTTCGCCTCCGTACAACAGGAGGCGTCACATGATCGTGCTGCTGTTGACGGGTTTTGCTGCCGGCAAGGGCGTCAAGAGCCCGCTCGACTAGACTATAAATTTGGGGCCGGGTTCGCGCGTCGCGGACCCAGGGTCACGATCCACATCTCTGGCGGGGCGCCGATACGCATCGGCAGGATGCTGGTGCCGACCCCGCCGGTAACGATCATCGCATGATGGCCCTGATGCGAGAAGCCGCAGGAAAATTGTTCGCGATGATCGATGATCGTCCTGAGCGGGCCGAACCAGGGCAGTACGATCTGGCCGCAATGCGTGTGGCCGGCAAAGACCGGCTGGCTGCCGAGGCGCGAGATGCGGGCGATGTCCGGCGAATGCGCGAGAATGATATTCGCGCCTTTCAACTTGCGCATTGCCGCTTCGGTCTTCGGGACATCGTCATGCTCAGCGATCTTGTCGTTGACGCCACCGATTACGAGCGGCCCGCGCTGCACCGCCTCGTTGATCAACACATCGACTTTGGCGGCAGACAGTGTGCGGCGAACGGTCGCGGCGTCGGTCCAATAGTCATGGTTGCCGAGCACCGCGACCACCCCGAGCGGCGCGTGCAGCCTCGCCATCTCGGCAGTGAGGTCGGGCGAGACCGCGCGCGCGGTTCCCGCGTCGTAACCGGAGATGAAATCGCCCGCCAACAGGATCAGGTCGGGCTTCTGCGCCATGGCCTGATCGACGATCCGGTTGAGTCGTGCGGTGTTCATCGTCGAATTGCCGAGATGGATATCGCTGAGCAATAGCATCCTGATCGGCCGCGCGCCCGTCGGCCAATCGGCCAGGCCCATACGACCCTGCTTCACCACCGGATCGCGCCGCGCCTCGAAGAAACCATATACGAAGATCAACAGGGCGGCCAATGCGACCCAGGCGATCGAACGAAACACGAAGCGAAGGAAGGTGCGCATTATTGGCTCCCTAGCGGGAGCGTCCGCGATGCGCCATGCGTTGGTCCGTCATGCGCGCTTTCGCCGACCTTCTCGATTCGCTGATCTACACGCGATCGCGCAACGCCAAGCTTAAGCTGATCGGCGATTATCTGATTGCGACGCCCGATCCCGATCGCGGCTGGGCAATGGCCGCGCTGACCGGCGATCTCGATTTGCCCGCGGTCAAGCCGGCGGTGGTCCGTGGGCTGATCGAGGCGCGCGTCGACCCCGTGCTCTATCGCATGAGCCGCGATTATGTCGGCGACAGCGCCGAGACGATCGCACTGCTCTGGCCGACGCCACCGGTGCCGCCGGAGGAAAGCGGGCCGCTGACCATCGCCCAAGCGGTCGAGACACTCAATTCGCTGTCACGATCGGACGCCCCGGCCGCATTGGCTGCCATGCTCGACCGGCTCGATGCCGAGGAGCGCTTCGCTTTGCTCAAGATGGCGACGGGCGCGTTGCGCATCGGCGTGTCGGCGCGGCTCGCCAAGACCGCGCTGGCGAACGCGTTCGGCATTGATGTGGAGGCGGTCGAAGAGGTCTGGCACGGCATCTCGCCGCCCTATGCCGCGCTGTTCGACTGGGCCGAGGGGCGCGGGGCACAGCCGACCGCCGCCGACGTGCCGGTGTTCCGCCCCTTCATGCTGGCGCACCCGCTGGAGGACCTGCGCGTCAACCTCGACGATTATGCCGCCGAATGGAAATGGGACGGGATCCGCGTGCAGATCGTCCATATCGCCGGCACAACGCGCCTCTATAGCCGCGCCGGCGACGACATCACCGCCAGCTTCCCGGAGGTCGCGCGCGATTTCGCCGCGCTTGGCGTGGTCGATGGCGAGCTGATGGTGAAGGGCGATGTCCAGGGCGGCGCGCTGGAGGAAGGCGGCGGTGCTGCGAGCTTCAACGCGCTGCAGCAGCGGCTGGGACGGAAGATTGTCTCGGCGAAGATGCTCGCCGATTATCCCGCGTTCGTACGGCTCTACGACATCCTGTTCGACGGCGCGGAGGATCTGCGCGAGCTGCCCTGGACCGAACGGCGCGCGCGGCTCGAACGGTTCGCGGCAAAGCTCGACCCGGAACGGTTCGATGTCAGCCAGATGATCGAGGCGGACGATTTCACCGCACTGGAAGGGATTCGCGCCGGCGCGCGCGACGCCGCGATCGAGGGCGTCATGCTCAAGCGGCGCGATTCGCCTTATGTCACCGGGCGGCGCGTCGGCCTCTGGTATAAATGGAAACGCGACCCGCTGACCGCCGATTGCGTGATGATGTACGCGCAGCGCGGATCCGGGCGGCGGTCGTCCTTCTACAGCGATTACACCTTTGGTTGCTGGACAGAGGACGGCGAGCTGCTGCCGGTCGGTAAGGCCTTTTCGGGCATCACCGACGAGGAGCTGAAGATGCTCGACAAGTTCGTGCGCGGCCACACGCTCAACCGCTTCGGCCCGGTGCGCGAAGTGGCGAAAACCCTGGTTCTGGAGATTGCGTTCGATTCGATCCACGAATCGAAACGGCACAAGTCCGGGGTGGCAATGCGTTTTCCGCGCATTGCCCGCATCCGGACCGACAAGCCGGCGGCCGAGGCGGATACGGTGGCAGGGCTGAAGCGGCTGATTGTGTAGTTCAGCAACGCCCTTGCGCTCTGCGCCTCGTCTCGCCACCGCTGACCAATGCCCCCAATCGTTCTAGCCTCGATCCTGATGATCGCCTCCGGGTCGATCCATGCGGTGGTCAACGCGATCGTGAAGGGTGGCAAGGACAAGGCGTCCGGGCGTGCGGTGACCGATGGGACCAGCGCGCTGGTGTTGTTGCCCGCGACCTTGCTGGTGCCGCTACCCCATGGCGCCTGGCAATGGCTCGCGGCGAGTGCATTGATCCACGCGCTGTACCTCTATTCGCTGGTCCGGGCCTATTCGCTGGGCGACTTGTCGGCCGTCTATCCGGTGCTGCGTGGCAGCGCGCCGCTGATCACGGCGGGAGTGACGATCGGCGTGCTTGGCGAACATGCCACGATCACACAAATCGCCGGGATCGCGGTGATCGGCGCGGCGATGTTCGTGATGATCGCGGGCCGGCATATCGGCCACCGCGCGCTCGGATGGTCGTTGCTGACCGGCCTGTCGATCGCCGCCTACACAGTGGTCGATGCGATCGGCGTGCGCGCGGCGCCGACGCCCGCCAGCTATATCGTGTGGGTGTTCGTGCAGATGGGCGCGGTGGTGGTCGCGATGTTCGGCATCCTCACGCGCGGTGGCATCTTCGCTGCGGCGCGGCGGCAATGGCGGCCGGGGATGATCGCCGGGACGCTGTCGATCCTGACCTATGGCATGGCGCTCTATGCCTTCTCGCTCGGGCCGACCGCGCCGCTGGCCGCGTTGCGCGAGACGGGCATGGTCACCGCACTGATCATCTCGATCCTGTTCCTGCGCGAACCGGTGACGTCGGGCCGGGTGATCGGCGTGGTGGGGATATTGGGTGGCGCGGCGCTGATCCTGGTCGGTTAAGCCGTCGCTCTTTTCCGCAGGAAGCCGGGGCATTGATTGCCAGGAACGCGCCTGTTCCGCTGCGAGTGTTCGTGTTCGTCATGTGAAAGAGCGGGGCGGCGGCGAGAGAGGAGCCGTCCGAAAATCGTGTTAACGGTTCGACAGGCGGGGTTGAATCGACGGGGTATATCAGCAGGCGCCGTGCGTTTTGGGCACTGCCATCAGCAGTCAAATTCCCGCAGCGACGGGAAGCCTTACGGGAAAATGCTTTTTTGAGCGGCCTGCGGGAATTTACGGGAAATCCTGCGGGAATATTGTTGGATCGCCACGGGAATTTTTCGGCCGTGCTGCGGGAAAATCGGGAAGTGTCTGGGTGGGAGTCATGGCCTGCTCGTTTCCGGGTGTACTGATTCAAATGGTCGGGCGAATGGGCTTTTATCCGTGACGCGCAAACCCATGCGCCGGAGAGCAGTCCTGACGATCCCGGCAATCGATGTGAATCGAACCGGCATGCAGCCGAATGTCGTGGCCCGAATGCCAGAGCGGCAGTGGGTTCGCGCAGCGAGCGCCGGGACTCCGATCGATATGCACTGGGCAAAGAAAAACCCGGCGCGCATTTCGGCGCGCCGGGTTTTCTAACTCATTCGGCTCGCGGGTTACGCGATCGAGGTGAGGTTCACCGCTGCGTACTTGCCGCGACGATCGACTTCGAGTTCGAATTCGAGCCGGTCGCCTTCGTTGAGGCTGGTCATGCCGCCGCGTTCGACCGCGGAGATGTGCACGAACGCATCGGGCTGTCCGTCGTCGCGCTGAATGAAACCGAAGCCCTTCATCGCGTTGAAAAACTTGACCGTGCCGGTCGCCTTCTCGCCAGTCAGCTCGCGCTGCGGGGCACCAGCACCGCCGCGTGGCGCGCCGCCGCCCGGAGCCGCCGCATCACGCTCGCGCGGCGGGCCGCGGTCGGTGACAGGGAGCGGCTCTCCCTCGATTTTGAGGTCGGTTGCCGAGATACGGCCGCCGCGATCGACCAGGGTAAAGCCGAGCGGCTGCCCCTCGGCCAGACCGGTTAGGCCAGCCTGCTCGACCGCGCTGATGTGCACGAACACATCCTCGCCGCCATCATCGCGAACGACGAAGCCGAAGCCCTTTTGACCATTGAAGAATTTGACAATGCCGGTGCCTTCGCCAACGACCTGGGGGGGCATGCCGCGGCCTGCGCCGCCGCCGGCACCACCGCCGGCAAAGCCGCCGCCACCGCCACCGCCGCTGCGGAAACCGCCGCCACCGCCACCGCCGCCGAAGCGATCGCCGCCACCGCCGCCGCCGCCACCGAAGCGGTCGCCACCACCACCGCCGCCGAAACGATCGCCGCCGCCGCCGAAGCTGCTACCGCCGCCGAAATCGTCGCCGCCGAAACCATCGCGCTTGTCGCGGCCACGCCCGCCGCGATCCCCGCGGCGTCCTTTATCGAAACTCATGCCCTGTTCGTCTTCCCGGTCCGCCCAAATCGCCTATCAAGAACCGATACGCCGGACGAAGAGCGCAGGTCTTCGGGCACCAAACCAATCGTGCCACCGAATCGGTTTAGCCTAAAAACACCCGTGCTGCGAATGAATTCGTCGGAATTACTGCGCGCAGGTATCGTTCGCTTGCGCCCCTGTGGCCAAGACGGCACAGGGGCAAGCCATGTCGATCGTCGCGCTTCTGTCCGATCCCGCCGTCTGGGCGGCCCTTGCCACGCTGATCGTGCTTGAGGTCGTGCTCGGCATCGACAATCTGATCTTCATCTCGATCCTGTCGAACAAGCTGCCCGAACATCAGCAGGCCAAGGCGCGCCGGCTCGGCATCGGCCTCGCGCTGGGCCTTCGCCTCGTGCTGCTGTCGATGATCGCATGGATCGCGGGACTGACTCAGCCGGTGTTCGATCTGGGACTGAGCGGGGCACCCGGCGCGCATGGCGAGCCGAGTTTCGAAACCGCCTTTTCGTGGCGAGACCTGATCCTGATCGCCGGCGGCATCTTCCTGTTGTGGAAGGCGACCAAGGAGATTCACCACAGCGTCGATCCCGAGGAATCGGGCGAACAACTCGACAAGAAAGGCAAGGTCGCACTGAGCTTTGGATCCGCGATCGCCCAGATTCTTGCGCTCGACATGGTCTTTTCGATCGATTCGATCCTTACCGCGATCGGCATGACCGACCATCTTCCCATCATGGTCGTCGCCGTGATCATCGCAGTCGGCGTCATGATGTTCTCCGCCACCCCGCTGGCCAATTTTATCGCCCGCAACCCGACCGTGGTGATGCTGGCGCTCGGTTTCCTGCTGATGATCGGCGCGGTGCTGATCGCCGACGGCTTCGGCATGCATGTGCCCAAGGGTTATATCTACACCGCGATGGCCTTTTCCGCCGGGGTCGAGACGCTCAACATCTTCGCCCGGCGTCGCCGCGAAAAGCGCGCTGCGACCGACGTGCCGGTAGCACCAGGCCATTGAGCGGATTCGCGTTCGCGGCTAGGCGATTCGCATGACTGTATATTTCCACGAAGAAGACATTCCCGCAGGCCTGTTCGCCGATGGTACTGATATCGCCGTCGACACCGAGACGATGGGGCTGATAACGCCGCGCGACCGGCTGTGCGTCGTGCAATTGTCCGATGGCGGGCCGGACGAGCATCTCGTGCGCTTCGGACCCGGCAGCGATTATGCCGCGCCTAACCTGCGCGCGTTGCTCGCCGACCGGAACCGCGTGAAGCTCTATCATTTCGCGCGTTTCGACCTTGCCGCGATCAGCCATTATCTGAAAGTCACGGCGGCGCCGGTCTATTGCACCAAGATCGCCTCACGCCTGGTGCGCACTTATACCGACCGCCACGGCCTGAAGGAACTGGTGCGTGAATTGCTCGGCCAGGATATCTCCAAGCAGCAACAATCGTCCGACTGGGGCGGGCCGGTGCTGAGCGATGCGCAAAAGGACTATGCCGCGTCCGATGTCCGGTTCCTGCACGCGATGCGCGAGGAATTGAACCGCCGGCTGGTGCGTGAAGGCCGCATGGCGCTTGCCCAGTCCTGCTTCGATTTCCTGCCGGCGCGCGCCGAACTCGATCTCGCCGGCTGGCCCGAAGTAGATATTTTCGCGCATGTCTGAGGTCGCGGCCCGGATCCGCTCCGAACGGCAGGTCTGGGCCGCACCGGGCAGCAGCCACGACCGCGTCGTCGCCGGGTCGCGAATCATGCTGCCGGTGGGTATCGGCATCCTCGCCGCATTCCTGGTCATGGCGCCGCTGACCAAGAGCGGCGATGTCAGTTTCCTGCTCGACAAGAATAAGGTCGAGGTCGCGAAGGAACGGCTGCGCATCCAGCAGGCGCTTTATCGCGGCGAGGACGGCAAGGGCCAGCCCTTCGCACTGACCGCCGGATCGGCGGTACAAAAAAGCTCGCGCGAGCCGATCGTTCAGCTCAAGACCCTGTCGGCGGCGATCAGCCTGCCCGATGGCCCGGCGACGCTGGTCGCCGACAAGGGCAATTACAACATGAACAGCGAGCAGGTCGCGGTCGAAGGCCCGATCCGCTTCCGCGCGGCGAACGGTTATCAGCTCGACACAAACGACGCGACGGTCGACCTGAAGACGCGCAAACTGCAGAGTGGCGGCGCAGTGACCGGGACGGTGCCGCAAGGCATTTTCAGCGCCAACGGCATGAAAGCCGATCTCGAATCACATATCGTTACGCTTGACGGCAACGCGCGCTTGCGGATCGTGCCGGGAAGGAACAAATAGGCGCCCATGGTCACGCCAGCCCGCCTGTTCGCCGTCATCGCCCTCACTGCCGCTACGGCGGCAAGCGCGCAGTCGCGCCATAATTCGAACGCGCCAATCGATTTCGGCGCGGACCATATCGAGTTACAGGACAAGGCCAACCGCGCGATCCTGTCGGGCAGCGTATCGGTCAAGCAGGCAGAAATGACGCTCAACGCGGCGCGCATGAATGTCGCCTATACCGGCCAAGTGGTCGACGGCAGCCCGCAGGTATCGCGAATCGACGCCTCGGGTGGCGTCGTCGTGACGCGCCCCGACCAAAGCGCGCGCGGTCGATATGCGGTCTACGACCTCAACCGCCGCGTCATCACCATGCTCGGCGGGGTGTCGCTTCTTCAGGGCGGCAGCACCGTCAATGGTGGGCGGCTGACGATCAATCTCGATTCCGGGAAAGCGGTGATCGACGGATCGTCGGTCGGCGGCACCCGCGCCAATCCCGACGGCAGCACGACCACGACGCCCGGCGGACGGGTGACCGGCCGTTTCTCGGTCCCGAAGCGGAACTGAAAACCCTCGGCATCCCGCGTTTTTCCCGCGTTTCGCCGCGCTCCTCTTCCCTAAATCATCGGCCTGCTGCAAAGGGGCCATGCATGAAGCTTGCCAAGTCGTGTTTTGGTAAGGTTTTGCTAACCCTATGATGCGAGCACGGACTCAACCGATGACCGACACCGCAACCCTCGAAACGATCCCGCCGATCCACGAAGCACCCGCGATGGCCGGGCTATCGGTGGTGTCGATCGCCAAATCCTATGACAAGCGCGTGGTGCTGTCCGACGTCTCGGTCACGGTCGGACGCGGCGAGGTGATCGGCCTGCTCGGGCCGAATGGCGCTGGCAAGACGACCTGCTTCTATTCGGTGATGGGACTGGTGAAGCCCGATTCGGGCCGCATCATGCTCGACGGCGACGATATCACCGGCCTGCCGATGTACCGCCGCGCGATCCTCGGCCTTGGTTACCTGCCACAGGAAACCTCGATCTTCCGCGGCCTTTCGGTCGAAAAGAACATCCTGACCGTGCTCGAACTGGCCGAGCCCGACAAGGCAGCACGCGCCGAGCGGCTGGAGAAGTTGCTCGGCGATTTCGGACTTACGCGGCTACGCGACGCGCCGGCAATGGCGCTGTCGGGCGGCGAACGACGCCGCGCCGAGATCGCGCGCGCGCTGGCCGCCGATCCCTCGATCATGCTGCTCGACGAGCCGTTCGCCGGGATCGACCCGATCTCGATCGCCGACATCCGCGACCTAGTGTGCCAGTTGAAGGAACGCGGCATCGGCGTGCTGATCACCGACCACAATGTCCGCGAGACGCTCGACATCGTCGACCGCGCCTACATCATCTATGACGGCCGCGTGCTGTTCACCGGCTCGCCCGCCGAGCTGGTCGCCGACGCGAATGTGCGGCGTCTGTATCTGGGCGAGGGCTTCTCGCTCTGATCTTATGAGCCTCGCGCCCCGTCTCGATCTGCGCCAGTCGCAATCGCTGGTCATGACCCCGCAACTGCAGCAGGCGATCCGCTTGCTCGCGCTGTCGAACCTCGAGGTCGAGGGGTTCATCGCCGAGGAGATCGAGAAGAATCCGCTGCTCGAAAGCGGCGCGGCCGAGGATGACGGGCCGACGCTGGAGCGCGAAGCCGCACCCGAACCGCGCGACGAGCCAGCCAGCGCCGACGAACTGCTGATGGGTGGCGACGCGACTGGCGAAGCCTCGCTCGACGTCGATTTCACATCTGAAAGCTTCCACCACGACAGCGCCTCCGATCAGCCGGGCGGTGCCGGCATGGATGGCGCGCTCGGGCTGACCGGCGGCAGTGGCGGCGGCATGGGCGATGACGGCCCTGATTTCGACAGTTTCGCCGATACCGGCGCGAGTCTCGCCGATCATCTGCTCGCCCAGGCGGGGCCGGTGGTCGATGGCCCCGACATGTTCATTGCCGCGCATCTGATCGATCAGATCGACGAGTGCGGTTACCTGACCGTGCCGCTGCTCGAGATCGCCAATCGGCTGGGCATCGCGCTCGCACGAGTCGAGGCGGTGCTGATGACGATCCAGACCTTCGACCCGACCGGGATCGGCGCGCGCGATCTGGCAGAATGCCTTGCGTTGCAGGCGAAGGAAGCGGACCGCCACGACCCGTGCATGGCGCGGTTGATCGACAATCTCGACTTGCTCGCGCGCGGCGATCTAACGCGGTTGAAGCGGATGTGCGGCGTCGATGACGAGGACATGGCGGATATGATCCGCGAGCTGCGGGGCTATGATCCCAAACCAGGCTGCCGCTTCGGCGGAGAGCCGGCGCAAGCGGTGACGCCCGATATATTCGTCGCGCGGCGCAAGGAAGGCTGGGGCATCGAGATCAACGCCGCGACTCTGCCCCGCCTGCTGGTCAACCGCAGCTACTATGTCGAATTGTCGGGCGGACACCAGGACAAGGCGTCCAAGGCATGGCTCAGCGACATGCTGGCCAGCGCCAACTGGCTGGTCAAGGCACTCGACCAGCGGCAGCGCACCATTGTCAAGGTTGCGACCGAGATCGTCAAGCAGCAGGAAGCGTTCTTCCTGCACGGCGTCGCGCATCTGAAGCCGATGACGCTGCGTCAGGTCGCCGACGCGATCGAGATGCACGAATCGACCGTCAGCCGGGTGACCAGCAACAAATATATGAGCTGCGCGCGCGGGCTTTACGAACTCAAATATTTCTTCACCTCGGCCATCCAGTCGTCCGATGGCGGCGATGCGGTGTCGGCCCAGGCGGTCAAGAGCGCGATCCGTGCGCTGATCGGCGCGGAAGGCGCCAAGATCCTGTCCGACGACACATTGGTCGAACTGCTCAACGCCAAGGGCTTCGATATCGCACGTCGCACCGTCGCCAAATATCGCGAGGCCCTGGGCATCGGCAGTTCGGTGCAGCGCAGGCGTGCCAAGGCGCTGGAGGGTGCGGGATGAGTGTTTCGCGTTGGTGGCTCACGCTGCTGTTGTTGACTATGGCTTCGATCGCGACGGCGCAGACCGATTATGCGGCCGATGCCGCCGCTATGTCGAAGCTGTCGCTGGCCAGGGTCAGCAAGGCTGCGAAAACCTATCTCCTGCACGGCAAGGATCGGGCGGGATGCCCGGCCAATAGCGTGCGGTGCCGGCGAGCCGCCTATCTCGTGACTGGCGATCCGGTACTGATCGACGCTTCGGCCGGTGCTTTCGTGTCGGTCAACTATGTCGCCGCGAGCGGCACAATGACCCAGGGCTGGCTGCCCGCCACCGCCGTCACGCGCGTCGCGCCATTACCACCCGGTAGCGCCGCCTGGCGTGGCAATTGGCAACGTGACGAGGCGTCGATCGATATCAAACCGACCAAACGCCCCGGCCGCCTGAATATCGACGGCACGGCCAGTTGGGGCACGCATGATCCCGAACGGGTTGAACGGGGCGGCATCCACACGGGCGAATTGAATGGCGAAGCGACACCGGTCGGCGATCGCCTCTCCATTACCGACGGCCCGGACGGGTGCGCGGCCTGGCTCAGGCTGGTCGGCCCCTATCTTGTCGTGACCGACAATCTGCAATGCGGCGGCGTTAACGTATCGTTTTCCGGCATTTATCGGCGGTCACGGTGATCCCGAACAACTCGACCAGGGAGAAGCGCGCATGATCATCGTCACCGGAAGCATCATCGCCCGGCCTGATAGCTTCGACGAACTGCGCCAGGCGAGCCTAGACCATGTCCATCGTTCGCGCGCAGAAGATGGCTGCATCAGCCATTCGGTGCAGGTCGATTGTGAGAATCCGCTGCGACTATTCTTCTACGAACGCTGGCGCGATATGGCCGCGCTCAAGGCCCATTTCGTCCAGCCCGGATCGGCCGAATTCATCGGCGCGGTGCGCAAGTTGGCGGCGTCGAGCGAATCGGTCAGCGTGTACGAGGCAAGGGAAGTCCCGGCGGACGATCCGGCCTGACGCCTTCAATCGTAATCGAGGTTCGGATACCATTTCGGATCGCGCCCCTCAGGCGTCGTATCGAGCACGTTCCATAATGGCGTCAGGTCGGGTGCACCGCGCGGATCCTGGCCCGGGTCGGCGGTCTCGCCGCTCATCTCCCCGCCCCAGAAATGACGGATCGTGCCGTCGCGCCGGGTGAAGACATTATAGCCGGGAATGTCCCCCTGGTCGGTCCAGGTGAGATAATCCTTGCCGAATTGCTCGGTCGTATCGGTGTAGAGCAGCAGGTTGCGCCAGCCACGCTCCCGCTTGAATGCGACCAGACGGTCGATCGGCGCACGCGCGACCACCGCCAGCCCGGTGCGCTGCATGATGTCGGCGGCATTGGCGGCCAGCGGGCCGAGGAACGCGGTGCACATCGGGCAGGGCCGCTCGCGTTCGGGTCCGAACATGAAATTATACACGACCAGGCTGTCATGGCCCTGGAACAGGTCGGCGAAATGGACCGGACCATTCTCTCCCTCGAACGGATAGTCGATGGTCACTTCGCGTCCCGGCGGGAGCTGTCGGCGATGCTCAGCCACGCGTTCGATCTGGCGGCGCAGTTCAATCTCTTCGGCAAGCAATGCAGTTCGCGCCGCGCGATATTCCGGACTCTCGCCAGGAAAACGATAATTGCTCTTCGCGGCGAGTTCGGCGGATGTCGGGCGTTTGTCGGCATTCGACATGGCGGGGTCCTCTTCCTCGAGACAAACCATATCCGGTGGTTCGTTGTTCCACGCAACATGCCGGATGGCCTTGCACGCATTAGTAATATCGTAGGTGTCGCCCCGTATCGAAAGTTACATGGATGCAATTTTCTCCGTCGATGCCGATCCGTCGCGCGATCTGATTCGGATCCGGATGAGCGGCTTTTTCACGCCAGACAGCATCAAGGTCTTTCTGACTGCCAGACGCGATGCTCATGCGAAATTGCGCTGCGGCCCGAACGAACATCTGACGATAAACGACCTGCGAGAGATGAAGATACAGTCGCAGAACGTGGTCAGCCAATTCTATTCCGTCCTGGCAGACCCGGCCTATCGGTCGCGCCGACTCGCTTTTGTCGTCGCGTCGTCGCTGGCCCGGATGCAGTTGGTTCGCGCACTTGGATCGCGCTCGGCGGAATGCTTCACCGATCCCGCCGCGGCCGAGCAATGGCTGTTCGAAGATCTGATCGCGTACCGCGCCGCCGTCGCCGGACGTTAATGGCTTTGGGCGTCAATCGTCCTCATCCTCATAACCGACCAGAGCCAGCGCGCGCGCCTTTATCTGGCGCGCCATGCACCAATGGACCAGCGCGTCCTCGCGGCCATGCGTGACCCAGACTTCCTTCGGCGCGATTTCGGTCAGCGTGGTCGTCAGCTCGTCCCAATCGGCATGGTCCGACAGGATCAGCGGCAATTCGACATTGCGTTGCACCGCGCGCTGGCGAACGCGCATCCACCCGCTCGCCATCGCGGTGATCGGGTCGGGCAGGCGGCGTGACCAGCGATCGTTGAGCGCGGAGGGCGGGGCAAGGACGATATGGCCCTTGATTGCCGCCTTGTGCACGCCGGTCGCCGGGACCAGTTCACCGAGATCGACGCCCAGTTCGACATAGAGATCGCACAGCCGCTGCATCGCGCCATGAATATAGATCGGCGCGGTATGGCCGCGGTCGCGCAATTCGCGAATCACGCGCTGGGCCTTGCCCAGCGCATAGGCACCAACCAGCACGCAGCGATCGGGATTGGCGTGAAGCGCGGCCAGCAGCTTGTCGATCTCGTCGCCGGTTTCGGGATGGCGGAACACCGGCAGGCCAAAGGTCGCCTCGGTGATGAACACGTCGCATTTGACCGGCTCGAACGGCGCGCAGGTCGGGTCGGCGCGGCGTTTATAGTCGCCCGAAACGACGATGCGTTCGCCGCGATGTTCAAGCAGGATCTGCGCCGAGCCGAGGACATGGCCGGCGGGTACGAAGGTCGCCTTGACCTCGCCAAGGTCGAGCATCTCGCCATAGGCGACGGGATGGCCGGATTGCGGACCGTAGCGCGTTTCCATGATCGCCAGCGTCTCGGGCGTCGCCCAGACCGCACCATGCCCGCCGCGCGCATGATCGGCATGACCATGTGTGACCAGCGCGCGCGGGCTGGGACGCGCGGGATCGACCCAGATGTCAGCGGGTTTCACATAGATGCCGTGCGGTTGCGGATCGATCCAGTCGCCGAGCTTTGCCATCATGCCTATATGGTCGGGATGACTGGTTGTTCCAATTCTTGTGTATGCCTCACACGGTTCGTCACGCCGAAACAAGTTCAGCGCGACGGTGGACCCTGGAGCGCATGACGACCTTACCAGTACCCCTGGCCGACTGGTTCGCGCAGCGTGGCTGGGCGCCGCGCCGGCACCAGCTCGACATGCTCGCGGTCGGGCGCGCCGGGCGGCACGGGCTGCTGGTCGCGGCGACCGGCGCGGGCAAGACGCTGGCCGGGTTTCTGCCGACACTGACCGAGCTGATCGAGGCGCCGCCGACGGGGCTGCACACGCTCTACGTCTCGCCGTTGAAAGCGCTGGCGGTCGATGTGCAGCGCAACCTGATCACGCCGATCGAGGAGATGGGCCTCGACATTCGGGTCGAGACACGCACCGGCGACACGCCATCGGACCGCAAGGCGCGGCAGCGCATCCGGCCGCCGCAGATTCTGCTCACCACGCCCGAATCGCTCAGCTTGTTGCTCAGCTATCCCGATAGCTTCCTGATGTTCGAAGGACTGAGGACCATCGTCGTCGACGAAGTCCACGCCTTCGCCACAGGCAAACGTGGCGACCTGTTGTCGCTGTGTATGGCGCGACTGCAGGCGATCGCGCCCGGCCTGCGCCGTGTCGCTTTGTCGGCGACGGTCGCGGACGCCGATGGCTATCGCGCCTGGATCGCGCCCGATGGTGATATCGACCAGGTCACCCTGGTCGAGGGCGAGCCAGGCGCCGATCCCAACATCACCATCCTGCTCCCCGAAGGACGTGTGCCCTGGTCGGGCCAT
This sequence comes from Sphingomonas sp. UYAg733, assembly GCF_054057355.1. NCBI lineage: Bacteria > Pseudomonadati > Pseudomonadota > Alphaproteobacteria > Sphingomonadales > Sphingomonadaceae > Sphingomonas > Sphingomonas sp. UYAg733. The sequence goes on along the minus strand of NZ_JBSRZE010000001.1, from coordinate 365,904 downwards.
TCGGGCCGCTATGCCGCCGAGCAGGTGATGGCGGAGATCGAGCTGCACAAGACCTCGATCATCTTCTGCAACACGCGCAGCCTGGCCGAGCTGATCTTCCAGGATTTGTGGAAGGCCAACACGATGGGCCTGCCGATCGGTATCCATCACGGCTCGCTCAGCCTGGAGGCGCGGCGCAAGGTCGAAGGCGCGATGGTGGCGGGCCGATTGCGCGGGCTGGTCGCAACCGCAAGCCTCGATCTGGGCGTCGATTGGGGCGATGTCGATTGCGTGGTGCAGATGGGGGCGCCAAAGGGGTCGTCGCGGTTGCTGCAACGCATCGGGCGCTCGAACCACCGGCTCGACGAGCCGTCCGAGGCCGTGCTCGTGCCCGGTAATCGCTTCGAATATCTAGAGGCGCGCGCGGCGCTCGACGCGGTCGAGGCGGGCGAACTCGACCCCGACATTTTCCGGCCTGGCGGGCTCGACGTGCTGGCACAGCATATCATGGCATGTGCCTGCGCCGCGCCGTTCACCGAAGCGGCGATGCTCGACGAGATCCGCTCGGCGCTGCCTTATTCCGCGCTGACCGACGAGACCTTTGCGCGCGTGCTCGGCTTTATCCGCGACGGCGGTTATGCGCTGAAAGCCTATGACAAGTTCAAGCGGCTGACCCAGGACCTCGATGGCAGCTGGCGCGTCAGTCATCCGCGTTTCGTCGCACAGCACCGGCTGAACGCCGGGATCATCGTCGAGGCAACGATGCTGACGGTGCGTTTCAAGAATGGGCGCAGCCTTGGCAAGGTCGAGGAAGGATTCGCCGCGACGCTGTCGCCCGGCGACACCTTCTTCTTCGCCGGCATGAGCCTGGAAGTGATGGGCGTCGACACCGAGGATCTGCTGGTGCGTGCGACCGCGCGGCCGGCACGCATCCCGACCTATGGCGGCGCGCGCATGCCGCTGTCGACCAACCTCGCCGAGCGGGTGCGCGGGTTCCTGTGGGACCGCAGCGAATGGCCGCGTTTCCCGAACGACGTGCGTGAGTGGCTGGAGATCCAGGCGCTGCGCTCGCGCCTGCCGGAGCCGGGGCAATTGCTGGTCGAAACCTTCCCGCGCGAAGGCCGGCATTACATGGTGATCTACAGCTTCGAAGGATGGAACGCGCACCAGTCGCTCGGCATGCTGATCACACGGCGGATGGAAACGCAGGTGTTGAAACCATTGGGCTTCGTATCGAACGACTATGCGCTGGCCTGTTATGCGCTCGACCCCATTACCGATCCGGCGAGCCTGTTGTCGCCCGACATCCTGGAGGACGAATTCGTCGATTGGGTACAGACTTCGGCCTTGCTCAAGCGCGCCTTTCGCGAAGTCGCGGTGATCGGCGGGCTGGTCGAGCGCCAGCACCCCGGCAAGCGCAAGACCGGCAAGCAAGTGACCTTTTCGACCGACCTAATCTACGACGTGCTGCGCAAGTATGAACCGGGGCATTTGCTGCTCCAGGCAGCCTGGGCCGATGCGCGCGCGCGGATGACCGATGTCGGGCGACTGGCAAGCCTGCTCGACCGCGCGGTCGAGACAATGGTTCATGTCGACCTGCCGCGCCTGTCGCCACTGGCGGTTCCAGTACTGACCCTGATCGGCCGCGAACGAGTCGCGACGGGCCTTGCCGACGATGCGCTGCTGGTCGAGGCGGAAGTGCTGGCGGCGGAGGCGATGCGGCTTGATTGAGCCCGCTTGGCAAAGGTCCGGAGCGGGCGTACCCTGCCGACATTCGCCTGATCCCCGCCTTGATCTTCACGCTGTTCGCGGTGCCGTTGACCGGGCAGGCCGCCCCGCCTGGCGAACCCGTCATATCCCCCATTCTTCCCCCCCTTTTACCCAGCGTGCCCGCCGCAGCCACGAACGACATGGGCATGGACATGATCGACGATCGCATGACGGTACCCGTCATGATCGGCGGGGTCGGCCCGTTCGCTTTCATCATTGACACCGGTGCCGAACGAACGGTGATCGCGCGCGAACTTGCGACAACGCTCGGACTGACGCGCGGCCGTAACGTCAGGGTCACCGCGATGACGGGTACAACCAATGTCGGCACCGTGATGATCCCGTCACTTAATGTCAGCGCCATCACCAGCGCGCCGATCGAGGCGCCCGCACTTGAGGCGATCAATCTCGGCGCGCAGGGCCTGCTTGGTATCGACACGTTGCAAGGTCATATGCTGACGATCGATTTCGAGACCAACCGGATGACGCTGACGCCATCGACCAGGAAAAAGCGCCGCGGCGAAGATCGCAGCGGCGACATCGTGGTGCGCGCCAAAAGCTATCTCGGCCAGCTGATCGTGACCGATGCGCATTATCGCGACAGGCGCATCCGCGTGGTCCTCGATACCGGATCGGTGGTCAGCATGGGCAATGCCGCGCTGCGCAAGCGCATCCACCAGCAGGGCGAACCGCAGAAGATCACACTGAAGAGCGTGACCGGCGGCGTGCTGCTCGCCGACTATACTCAAGTCGAGCGGATCGAGGTCGGCGGCGTTGGATTTGCAAATTTGCCCGTCGCCTTCGCCGATGCTGCCCCCTTTCGCCGTTTCGGATTGGACGACAAACCGGCGCTATTGCTTGGCATGGATGCGCTGAAGCTGTTCCGGCGTGTCGAAATAGACTTTGCGAACCGTGAAGTGCGCTTTTCAAAGCCCCGTGCAGAGGCTCGCAGCACGGGCTGATCGCGCTGCTTGCAATATGTCCGAAACGGGCGCAGATTTCGGCCATGCACGGCTCGCTTTCTCTTTTGACGATTGCGCTGCTGACCGCGGGCGCCACACCGATCGCCGATCAGGCCAGTCGCCCGCAGCCCGAAGCAACACCAGCGCCCGTGCTGACCTTCGGTGCCGCAAACAATGGCCGAATGACCGTTCCCGTTCAGATCGGCGGTCAGGGTCCGTTCGAGTTTGTCATCGATACCGGCGCAGAACGCTCAGTCGTGTCGCGGGAGTTGGCCGCGTCGCTTAAACTCCCGCGCGGCCGGCCGGTGCGCATTTTCGGCTTCGGCGGCGTGGCGGCGGTTGACACGGTGGTCGTCCCCGCACTGTCGGTCAGTACGCTGGGTACGACCACGATGGAGGCTCCGGCGCTGGCGAGCAGCAACCTCGGCGCGCGCGGCATGCTCGGGATCGACGCGTTGAAGGGCCATCGCATTTCGATCGACTTCAATCGCAAGCAAATGACCCTGACGCCGTCGAACAAACGCCGGCTCGGCGGCAGGATCGTCGTGCACGCGAATGATTATGCGGGCCAGCTGATCGTGACCGACGCCACCTATGCGGGCAAACCCATCTCGGTCATCGTAGATACCGGCTCGCCCGTCACGGTGGGTAACAGCGCGATGATGCGCCTGACCAAGACCCGCCTGCGGCCGATCGGCCCGATATCGGTGATCTCGGTGACCGGCCAGTCGTTCGACGCCAATTATGTCACGACCGACGGCCTTAATATCGGCGGCGTCCGTTTCGACAATGTGCCGCTGGCGTTCGCCGATGCGCCGCCATTCGACCGGTTCGGCCTGCGCGATAAGCCGGCGCTGATCCTGGGCATGAGCTCGCTCAAGCTGTTCCGCCGCGTCGAGATCGATTTCGCAAATCGCGAAATATTATTTACCTTGCCAAGCCCACCACTGCTGCGGAGTGCCTGCCGCGCATGGTTGAACTGCAACACGTACGGGGCCCGATGATCGCCCCGGAAAAGGGGTTATCATGACGGGACTGATCGGGCGTGTGGTTGCTGTATTGCTGATCACGGGCGGCGTGCAACCGCTCGCTGCGACCGCCCAGACGCTGTCCCCCGACCAGCAGCGCTTCTTCGATCTCTACAAGGAACTGGTCGAAACCAACACGACGCTGTCGTCGGGCAGCTGTACCCAAGCATCGGCACAGATCGCGACGCGGTTGAAAGCTGCGGGGTATACCGACCAGGACATCACCTTGTTCTCGGTGCCCGACCATCCCAAGGATGGCGGCATCGTCGCGATCCTGCCCGGTAGCGACAAGAAGCTGAGGCCGATGCTGCTGCTCGGCCATCTCGACGTGGTCGAAGCCAAGCGCGAGGACTGGATCCGCGATCCCTTCAAGCTGACCGAAGAGGATGGCTATTATTATTCGCGCGGTACGGTCGACGACAAGGGTATGTCGGCGATCTGGGCCGACAGTATGATCCGCTTCAAGACCGGCGGATATAAGCCCAGGCGCACGATCAAGCTGGCACTGACCTGCGGCGAGGAAACGACCTTTGCCTGGAACGGCGCGCAGTGGCTGGCCGCCAACAAGCCCGACCTGATCGCCGCCGAATTCGTGCTCAACGAAGGTGGCGGCGGGCGCTCGGATGCCAAAGGCAAGCCAGAGGTTTTGGCAATCCAGGTCGGCGAAAAAGCGGCGCAGAATTATACGTTCGCGACAACCAATCCCGGCGGACACAGCTCGCAGCCGGTGCCCGACAATGCGATCTATGAACTGGCCGACGCGATCGAGGCGGTGCGCGGGTATGAATTCCCGATCAAGTTCACCGATACGACGCGAGCCTTTTTCTCGGCCACGGCGCAGTCGGTGCCGGGGCCGATGGGCGACGCGATCAAGCGCCTGCTCGCCAACCCTAACGATGCCGAGGCCGACAAGATCGTCAGCCGCGACAAAACGATGCATTCGACGCTGCGCACGACTTGCGTCGCAACGCTGCTTGCCGCCGGCCATGCCGAAAACGCCCTGCCGCAGCGGGCGACCGCCAACATCAATTGCCGCGTCTTTCCCGGCGAAACGGTCGAGGCGACACTCGCCAAGCTGACTGAACTGGCTGGCCCCAAGGTCAAGGTGACGATGAACATGCCGGTTCGCCCGACCGCCGTGCCGCCACCGCTCGACCCCAAGATCCTCGGTCCGGCCAAGACGATCGCGGCCAAACATTTCCCTGGCGTGCCGATGCTGCCGCTGATGTCCACCGGCGCGACCGACGGCATCTTCTTCCAGGCGATTGGTATCCCGGTTTACGGCGTGCCCGGCATCTTCGTCGATCCCGATTTCAACGGCATCCACGGGCTGAACGAGCGGATCCGGGTCAAGTCCCTCTATGACGGCCGCGCGTACCTGTACGATCTGGTCAAGGCTTATGCGGGCTAGAGTTCGGCCCTGGAGTCTTTCCGGGTTTAGACGACGTAAGTCGGAAAGACCCTAGCGCAGGGTCATCTTGTCGCCGGCGATCTGCACATTTTGCATCCGGCGCAGATAGGTATGGCCGAGCAGCGACATGTCGCTGCCCTCCAGTACCACGGCGCGAACATCGGTCGCTCGCTTGCCGTCGAGCACGATGTCAGCGATCCGCACCTCTTGCCCGCGCACATCGCCCGACGCGCCGCGCCCGACCACCTGGAACAGTGACGGGTCGAACGCGACATGCGCGCGCTTCGCGTCCTCGACCGTTAGCGCGACCGTATCTGCGCCGGTATCGACGACGAAGCGGATCGGCTCGTCATTGACGTCGACGACCGCGAGGAAATGCCCGCCGGGACTGCGGTCGAGCACCGTCTCCACCGGCACGTCGCCCACCGGTTGCGCCACCAGTGCGGCAGCGGCCCTGGGCTTGGCCGGGATGGCTAGGCCGATGACGATGCCCGTTAAGGCCATCAGGGCAAGCGCGATCTTCATGCTACCTGCCTTAGCGGTGGGACGTTAGGTTCGGGCTAAGAGCTATGGCAAACGATGTACTAATGCCTGAAGCCAGCCGTCACCGATCGAAGAGTCGGGCGAACCAGCCCCGCTTGTCGACCGTCGATCTATCCGTAACTGTTGCGGCACTTTCAGCTGCAGTGAAATGGGGCACTCCCCAATCGAATTCTATCAGGTCATGGCGAAAGCCGCATAGCCTGCGTGCCATCTCGATCGGGGCATCAAACATATAGTCAACCTGCCCTGGCTCAGCCCGGTCTGCCTCAACTTGCAGTGCGCGATGTTGATCGACAATATCCTGAAATTCCGCGGGATATTCACCTTGGATGTCGCGATCCGCAGGGTTATCGGCGTTGGCGTCATGGCCAGCAAACCAATAGGTGTCTCGGCTGAAATAGTTGACCGACGAAACCATCGCAGTCTCATTTACCCAGCAGCTCACGACTGGTCGGCGCTGCGAAATCGGCTGACAGATGGCAATACGGGCAAATGTCGGATCATTCGACCAGAGCACGCTCCAGCCCGTGGGTAGTTCAGCCACCGAGAAGTCGGCCTCATTAGCTTCATCGCGGCGTTCCGTATCGACGAGCTGAAAATGCTTCAACAAGTCCGCCTTGCGCATGTCCTTCGCGGCTAACCAAGAAATTCGAAAGCCCATTACTAAGCCGCCGCGCGCGCCTCATCCGCCGCGTCGATCTCGGCCGCCTTGGCCTCGACCAGCTTGACGATATGTTCGAGCATGTCGGCGCTCGATACGGTGTGGTCGGTGACGCCCGACAGATAGACCATATGCTTGCCGTTGCCCCCGCCGGTCAGGCCGATATCGGTCTCACGCGCTTCACCCGGGCCATTGACGACGCAGCCGAGCACCGACAGCGACATCGGCGTGCGGATATGCTGGAGCCGTTCCTCCAGCGCCTGTACCGTGCGGATCACATCGAAGCCCTGGCGCGCACAACTCGGGCAGGAAATGACGCGAACCCCGCGGTTGCGGATGCCGAGGCTCTTGAGGATTTCGAAGCCAACGCGCACTTCCTCTTCCGGCTCGGCCGAGAGCGAGACGCGGATCGTGTCGCCGATGCCGTACCAGAGCAGCGAGCCGATCCCGATCGCGCTCTTCACCGTGCCGCCGACAAACCCGCCCGCTTCGGTGATGCCGAGATGCAGTGGGCAATCGACCACTTCGGCAAGCTGCTGATAGGCGGCGACCGCGAGAAACAGGTCGGACGCCTTCACCGCGACCTTGAATTCGTGGAAATCATGATCCTGCAGCAGCTTGATATGGTCGAGCGCGGATTCGACCAGCGCCTCGGGGCACGGCTCGCCATATTTTTCGAGCAAGTCCTTTTCCAGGCTGCCGGCATTGACGCCGATGCGGATCGCGCAGCCATTGGCCTTGGCCGCATTGACCACCTCGCGCACCCGCTCCGAGGAGCCGATATTGCCCGGGTTGATGCGCAGGCATGCAGCGCCGGCATCGGCGGCCTCCAGCGCGCGTTTATAATGGAAATGGATATCGGCGACGATCGGCACGCGGCTGGCGCGCACGATCTGCTTCAAGGCGGCGGTGCTCTCGACATCGGGGCAGGACACGCGGATGATATCGACGCCGGCGTCCTCGCAACGGCGAATCTGGTCGATCGTTGCGCGCGGGTCGCTGGTCGGCGTGTTGGTCATCGTCTGCACCGTCACCGGCGCATCGCCACCAACGGGAACATTCCCGACCATGATCTGGCGGCTCTTGCGGCGGGTGATGTCGCGCCACGGACGAAGGGACATTGGGATTCCTCGGGGTGTCTTCCCGCCTCCTATAGCGTGACCGCGAGTGTGGAGGAACCTATTGCTTCCAAAAGGCCCCAACCCGCACGACCGCGTTTTCGCGCAGGTTCATATAGGCGATGTTGTAATCGACATTATGAAAATTGCCGAGCGGGATCATCAGGTCGGTATAAGCCTTGCCCGGCGGCGAGACGTACAACGCACCGTCGCGCATCCGGCCCGATACCAGCCCCGGCACCGGAGCGGCCGGCGTAGCGCCCGCGCCATGGATCCAGCTGCCCTTATCCATCGTCTTGGGCGCCATCGCGTCGCCGCTGCTCCAGTTGAACGGGTTGATCCCGGCATAGGGCCTGATCTTCGTTTCGGGCGTATATTTCGATTGCCGCCCGATATTCACGCGCTGCAACGACGCGTTGCGGCCTTGCGCATAGGTCGACCAGGTGACCACGCAGCCGGTGTCGAACGCCTGGGTGCAAGCGCGCACGTCGCGCAGACCCTTGAACCAGTCCTTCTCGATCCAGGTGCCGATCAGATAGGCCGCGATCATCCGCCGCGCGAGCGGCTTGCCGTCGATCTCGCGCTCGATCAGCAACCGGCCGAGCCGCGATCCCTGGCTGTGCCCGGCGATGATGAACGGCCGGCCCTTGTTGTGATTGGCGAGGAAGTAGCGAAAGGCGCGCGCGACATCGCCATATGCGAGCTCGGTCGCCGCTTCGCTGTTGGCCGACCATTTGATGTAACCACCAAGCGTCATCTGACGGTAGCGCGGCGCATAGATCGCACAGCAGCCGTTGAATACGCTTGCCTGTCCGCGGATCGTCGTATCCTCGATTTTGCGGTTGAGCGCGACGTCGCCGACATCGGCGTTCCATTGCGTCCGGCTCATCAGCACGGTCGGATAGATGAAGAACACATCGGCATCCGCGCTGCGCTGGTCGATGCCGGTCACGCCGCGCGGGGTGACATCGGCCTCGTCGCGCGCCGTCGGCAGCGCGGCCCAGTTCGACGCCCTTGCATAATCCGGCGCGGGCGGTGCCCTGCGCGGGTCGAATGGGAATGGCGGTGGCTGGTTGTTGCGCGCGATCTTCAGCGCCTGGCCGATCTGCGATATCGCCGGTGTCGCCGCCCCCGCGGCGAGTAGCCCCGCCAGTCCGACCCAGCCGCCGATCCGCATCGCCCGTCCTAACCTTTTGGTGATTGGACCCCCGCTATAACAGACCGACCCACTATTATGAAGTTGAACGAGTTTGATAAAAGGCGGCCGCCATTACGGGCTCGATTGGCTGCGCGTCGCTGCGTTCGGCCTGCTGATCCTGTATCATATCGGCATGGTCTTCGCGCCATGGGACTGGGTGGTGAAATCCGCCCAGACCTATCCGCAGCTTATCGTGCCAATGGCGCTGCTCACGCCGTGGCGCCTGCCGTTGCTGTTCGCGGTGTCGGGTTACGCATCACGCAAGCTGTTCGAGAAGTCACCCTCGGTGCGCGGCTTTGTGCGTTCGCGCAGCGCGCGCCTGCTGATCCCGCTGGTCTTCGCAATGGTCTTCATCGTGCCGCCGGAAATGTGGGTGCGGGTAATGGAGAAGGGCTATCCGCTCGGCTTCTTGCATTTCTGGTCGCATGATTATTGGCGGGTCGGCACCTTCTACGAACGCAGTTTCCCGAGCGTCGAGCATCTGTGGTTCGTCGAATATCTCTGGGCCTATACGATGCTGCTCGCGGGGCTGCTCGGCTGGCTCGGCAGCGATGGCGCGGCGCGGCTGCAGCGCTGGTTCGAATGGCTCAGCCGCGGCCACCGCATCTTGTGGGCGCCGATCGCCCTGGTCGTCATGCTGAAGCTGGCGCTGCTGTTCGTCGTGCCGGAGAAACAGGGCCTGTTCACCGACTGGGCCGGCCATTCCCATTATGTGCCGATCTTCCTGTTCGGCTTCGCGCTCGGCGGCTCGCAACTGCTGTGGGCGCCGATCGCGCGTCACTGGCGGCTCGCGGCGCTGATCGCATTGCTCTCCGGCACGATCGTCGTCGGGTTCGAACTGGCCTATCAGGCGCATGAGATGCCTTCGCATCTGATGATGGCGCTCGATCGATCGGCGCAGCTGGTCATGGCGTGGAGCATGATCGTGACGTTGCTCCACATCGCCGAGACATATTGGAACCGCGACCATCCATGGCGCGCGACCCTGGGTGAGGCGGTGTTCCCGTTCTACATCATCCATCATCCGGTGATCGTCGTGACGGCGTGGTTTACGCTGCCGCTTGGCCTTGCGCCATGGACCGAGTTCGCGCTGCTGTTCGGCGCCACCGCATCGGCCTGTCTCGGTTTCTATCTGGTCGGGCGCGAGATCAACTGGCTGCGGCCGCTGATCGGGTTGCGCGCACGGCCGCGGATCAGGCCTGTACCCCTGTCCGGAAGCGTCGGCTCCCCCGCACGCTGATGCCGCTCGCCAGTTCGACGGTGAAGTCGCCGCTGCGATCGGTCTCGACCCGCCGGATCGCGGCGCGGCGCACGATGCGGCTGCGATGGATGCGCACGAAAGCGTCGCCCAGCGCCTGTTCGACCATGGCCAGCGTCGCGCGGTGGAGCAGGACGCGCGAACCCCACATGACCTCGACATAATTGCCCGCGGCGACCAGCTGGTCGATCTCGGCGACCGGCACCTGATGCGTGACGCTGCCGTCCGTCACCGCGAGGAACGAAATGCCCAATGCCGGCGCCGGCGGTCCCGCGCCGATCGTCGCCAGCAGCCACTGCGCGATCGCCGCCAGGCCGATCCATTGCAGGTAAGTGCCGACATCCTTGCGGTATTCGTAGAGCAGCGGGTTCGGCATGTTACCGAAGAAATGATAGGTCTGCCCCTCGAGCGCGTAGAACGACTTGCGCAGCGCGACCATCAACCCGATGTGCCAGGCCGATGCCGGCACGCTCGCCAGCGCCAGGATCAGCGCGACCTGTGCCCAGGAGAAGCGCGGCGGCCGGACCTTGGCGATCATGTACCAGACGGCCGGCGCGAGGCTGAGCCAGGCGATGATGCTCGACACTTCCCACACCCACACATGGGTGCGGGTCACAGCGATGCCCGCTGCGGCGAAATCGGTCATCATCGATTCGGCGTTGGCGATCATGATCGCGGCCACGGTGAGTGCGAAACCGGCGGCAAGCAGCAGCGCGAGCCGCCGCCGCGCCCCGCTTGCCCCGACATTCCCGCCGCTCGTCCCGCCGTCCGCCACGCTCGTCCCCTGCCTGCAGCCACCCGCCCCTCCCCGATACCGGGAGAGCGCGCTGCTCGCTAGCCAGCGCCATCTTACGCGTTAAAGGGACTGAGATGGAACGGCATTACGGACTGGACTGGCTTCGGATCGGCGCATTCGGGCTGCTCATCTTTTACCATATCGGCATGATCTTCGTGCCGTGGGATTTCCATGTGAAGACCGCCGACCCAATGGATTGGGTGGCGATTCCGATGCTCGCGACCAATAGCTGGCGGCTGCTGCTGCTGTTTGTGGTGTCGGGCTATGCCAGCCGCGCGCTGTTGATGAAGGGCGGCGGCACAGGAGCATTCGCCGGATCGCGAAGCAAGCGGCTGCTGATCCCTCTACTGTTCGGCATGATTGTGGTCATCCCGCTTCAGCCCTGGGCGGAACTGGCCAGCAAGCACGGCTATGCCGGCAGCCTGTGGAGCTTCTGGCTGCACGACTATTTTCGCTTCGGCAAACTCAACGGCATTGACCTGCCGACCTGGCAGCATCTGTGGTTCGTCGTCTATCTCTGGGTCTACACCATGGCGCTGGCGCTCGGCGCCGCCTTGATCGGGGCGCTGCTCAGCCGACTCAAGCTGCAAGTCGTGTTCGACCGCATCTTCGGTGGGATTGGCGCATGGCTGATCCCGACCGCATGGCTGATTCTCGTCGCGGCCTGGCTGTTTCCCGGCGCGCGCGAGACGCATGCGCTGTTCGGCGACTGGGTTGCCCATGCACAATATCTGCCGGGTTTCCTGTTCGGCTTCGCGCTCGCCGGGTCGAAACCGACCTTTGCCGCGATCGGCCGATGGTGGCGCCCCGCAGCGGTGGCGGCGGTGATCGGCTACGCCGTGGCCGCATCGATCGAGTGGCGCTGGCCCGGTAGCGCGATGCCGTCCTGGCCTTACGGCCAGGTCTTCTCCTGGGCGCGCGCGATCCAGGGGTGGAGCACGATCATCGCACTGATCGGCTTTGCCGACAGCCATTGGAACCGCGACCATCCGTGGCGCGTGACGCTGACCGAAGCGGTGTTCCCCTTCTACATCATCCATCAGACGATCATCGTCGGGGTCGAATTCGCGCTGTTGCCCTTCCATCTGCCGCCGGGCGTCGAGTTCGTCATCCTGGTGACGACCACTGTCGCCGGATGCTGGGCCTTTTATCTGATCGGACGCGAAGTGGGGTGGCTGCGACCGCTGATCGGGTTGCGGGCTAGGGTGGCGCGACCGGTATCATCTGATACCAGACCCGCGACCATCTGACCCTCCGATACCGGAACCCGATCATGCCCGAACCCGTTCCCGACCCCATTTCAGATCGGCGCTGGACGCTGATGATCCATGGCGGGGCGGGTATGATGACCCGCGACCGGCTGACGCCCGCGCAGGACGCCGGCATCCGCGCAGGGCTTGCCGAGGCGCTCGATGCCGGGTCAGCGATACTCGGCAGTGGTGGGTCGGCGCTTGATGCAGTGGCCGCGGCGGTGCGCGTGCTTGAAGACGATGAGCATTTCAACGCGGGGCGGGGCGCGGCGCTGAGCTTCGACGGCGTGGCCGAACTGGACGCTGCGATCATGGACGGACGCGACCGGCGCGCGGGCGCGGTGGCTGGCATCACCGCGACGCGTCACCCGGTCGATCTGGCGCAGGCGGTGATGGTGGACGGGCGGCACGTGTTGTTGTCGGGCACCGGCGCCGATGCCTTCTCGATCGATGCGGGACTCGAACAGGTCGGTCAGGACTGGTTCGCCCTGCCCGAAAGACGCCGGCAGCTGGACGAGCTCAAATCGCGCGGCGGCGGCGCGTTCGACGTGGACATGAAATACGGCACGGTCGGTGCCGTCGCATGCGATGTGCGCGGCCATGTTGCGGCGGCGACCTCGACCGGCGGCGTGACCGGCAAACGCTGGGGCCGGGTCGGCGATTCGCCGCTGATCGGCGCAGGCACCTATGCCGACGACCGCGCCTGTGCGGTGTCGGCGACCGGCGCGGGCGAGTTCTTCATCCGCGCCGGCGTCGCGCACGAAATCTGCGCCCGGGTCCGGCTGAGCGGCGAAACCGTACAGGGTGCGGCCGACGCGGTGCTGGCCGATGTCCGTGAGCTGGGCGGCACCGGTGGCGTGATCGTCGCCGCGCCAAATGGCGACCTCGCATGGAGTTTTATCACCGCGGGCATGAACCGGGCGCGCGCGACATCGGACGGCGCACGATCGCTCGCAATCTATGGCGACGAGTAACGGCACGCATGATCACAATGCCCCAACTCTTGTTCGGGGGAACGAGAGGAGTAGAGCGGCGCCCATGAATCGTGTCATCCCCGCCCTGCTCGCCTTGTTCGCGGCCACCATCGCGGCACCCGTTTCAGCCTATTGGGAATATGGTCATGAGACGGTCGCCTCGATCGGCTATCGCAATGCCAAACCCAAGACCCGAGCCGCCATCGACCAGATCCTGCGCCATGCACAGCTGCTTGAGACTCCGACGTGCCCCGCCATGACGATCGAGCAGGCCAGCGTGTGGGCCGACTGCATCAAGACGCTGGGTCCACGCTTCAGCTACACGTCCAGCTGGCATTATCAGAATGTCGATGTGTGCAAGCCGTTCGACCTGAAATCGGCATGCCGCGACGGCAATTGCGTCTCGGCGCAGATCGAGCGCGACCTGAAATTGCTCAAGGACAAGAAGCTGCCGATGCGCGAGCGCGTCCAGGCACTGGCGTTCCTGATCCATTTCATGGGCGATTTGCACCAGCCGCTCCATGCCGGCGACCGTGGCGATCTCGGCGGCAACAAGGTGACCGCCGCTTATGGCTCCTATGCGCCCGAACGGCTCAACCTGCATGCGATCTGGGACGGCTATCTCGCCGAGCGTGCGATCTCCACCCCGCCATCGCTGTTACGGCGCTATTCGCCGGAGGAGAAAATGCCGATCCAGGCGGGCAGTGTCGAGGATTGGAGCCGGGAGAGCTGGCAGGTCGCGCATGACGCGACCTATGCCACCGCGCTCGGCGGCGATGCCTGCGGCCCGGTGCCGACACGCGCCAAACTCGACCAGGCGACGATCGGGAAGCTGGTGCCCACCGCGCGACTCGAGATCGAGCGCGGCGGATTGCGGCTGGCACGGTTGCTTGACGAGGCGTTTGGCTAGGGATTTGGCTCCCAGCGCCAGCGCCAGCGCCAGTCACCATCGGTCTTACGCCAGGTGATGACGATCATCGCGGCGGTCAGCGCGATGCCGACAAGGATGCCCGGAACGGCACCTGGCAACCAGTTGAGCATCGCCAGCATCGCCACGACGTAACCCAGCATCACGACCCAGCCCTGCCAGTTCACTGGCGTCGCGCCATAGCCGAACAGCCTGGGCGCGAACCAATATCCCTCGCGTATGCGGTAGGCGCGTTTGATCGATTCGACATTCATCACGCTTCTCCTTCGATTTGCTTTGGTGGCCGTCCGCGACGCGCGGCGACCGGCGCCTCCAGCTTCACCCCGCGCCGCGCCAGCGCCTCGCGCAGCAAGCATTCAAGCTCTGCGTTGACGCTGCGCAGGTCGCTCGCCGCCGCGCGCTCGATCGCCGCGTGAAGCGCGGGGTCGAGGCGCAACGGGAACGCTTTTTTGGAAGGGGGCGTCACGCGGCGCGGCCTATTGGTACAGGCTGCCCGTGTTGACCACCGGCTGCGTATCGCGCTCACCGCACAGCACGACCATCAGGTTCGATACCATGGCCGCGCGGCGCTCGTCATCGAGATGGACGACATTCTTTTCGCTGAGCATCTCTAGCGCCATTTCGACCATGCCGACCGCGCCCTCGACCAAAGTCTTGCGCGCCGCGACCACCGCTTGCGCCTGTTGCCGGCGGAGCATTGCGCCTGCAATTTCCTGCGCATAAGCGAGATGGGTAAAGCCGCATTCATCGACCGTGATGCCGGCGACGACCAGCCGCGCGATCAGTTCCTGGCGCAGTTCGACCGCGACCTGGTCGTGATTGCCGCGCAAGGTCACTTCCTGATGCTCGAAATCGTCATAGGGGTAACGTGAGCCGATCGTGCGCACCGCGGCTTCGATCTGGACGATCACGAACGATTTGTAATCGTCGATATCGAACAGCGCCTGGGCGGTATCCGTCACGCGCCACACCACCTGCGCCGCGATCTCGATCGGATTGCCGCGCAAGTCGTTCACCTTCAGTCGTTCGGAGATCATGTTGTTGGCGCGCAGCGACACCTTCTTGCGGCCGAGCCACGGCAGCAGCCAGCGCAGCCCGGTGTTGCGATCTGTGCCCTTGTACGCACCGAACAGGGTGATCGCAGTCGCCTGATTGGGCTGCTGCATATAGAAGCCGCACAGTATGAAGGAGAAGGCGATCACCGAAACGGCGATGATCATGCCGCCAAGCGCCGGATCGCGTTGCATCAGCGAAGCGCCGAACACGCCAGCCACGATCGCGACGAGCATCAGCAACAGCATCACATAGCCGCTCGACGTGACCGCAGGCCGCTCGCGAGAGAGCGTGAGCGCAGTGTTGGTCGTACTCGAATCCGACATTGGAACCTCCCGTTAATATGATATCATATTTATATCGGGTATCGAGTGGGTGCAAGCGGAATCGGATCGGTTGCGACATGACGCGAAAACGCCGCCGGGTGCTGCGATCCGACGGCGTTTCGAGAAAGATCGGACGGCAAACCGCCCGGTATCAGTTCAGGACGATGGTCACCGCGCGGCGGTTCTGCGCCCAGCTTGCCTCGTCCGAGCCAAGTGCGATCGGTCGTTCCTTGCCATAGCTGATGGTCGAAATCCGCGCCGGATTCACACCGCGACCCGCGAGATAATTCTTCGCCGCATTGGCGCGGCGATCGCCGAGCGCGAGGTTATATTCGCGTGTGCCGCGTTCGTCGGCATGGCCTTCGAGGCTGACCGGCACATTGGGCCATTTGGCGAGCCAAGCCGCCTGGCTGTCGAGAATTTCACGCGCACGGGCGTCGATATCATAACGATCGAGCGCGAAATTGACGGTGTTGCTGGTCACCGAACGCTCGAAATCGGCGCGCGAACCGGGCTGCACATTATCGCCCTGACCCGGGGACGTGCCCTGATCGACGCCTGGCGCCGGCGGCAGCACTTCGGGGCGCTTTTTGCTGCAGGCAGCGGTGGCGAGCAATGCCGTCGCAATGAGCATCGTGGTTGTCAGTCTGGCCATCTGGTTTCTCCTTCGGTCAGTGGTCTTGATAAAGCTCAGGGGTGTAACGGTCTCAACGACGTAACGGTCCCCAACCTGGATCGGATCCATCGAGCGGGGTCGGCACGCGGCGTTCGTTGACGCCGGTCAGGTCGACCGACCAGAGATCGGCCTTGCCCGCGCCGCCACGCCCCTGGCGATGGAACATCAGCACGCGGCCATTGGGCGACCAGCTCGGACCTTCGTCCTGCCAATCGTCGGTAAGCAGCTTTTCGGCGCTGCCCGACGGGCTCATGGTGCCGATGCGGAAATTACCGGCGATCTTGGTGAAAGCGATCAGGTCGCCGCGCGGGCTCCACACCGGCGTCGCATAACGTCCGCTGCCGAAGGAAATGCGCTGCTGGTTCGATCCATCCGCGTTCATCACATAGATTTGCTGTGCGCCCGAACGATCGCTTTCGAACACGATCCGGCGGCCATCGGGCGAGAAGCTGGCGCCGGTATCGATCCCCGGCGCATCGGTCAGCCGCTGCGGCGAGCCGCCCGATATCGCTACCTTGTAGAGGTCGGTATTGCCCGCGACCGCCATCGAGAACACGACAGTGCGGCCATCGGGCGAGACGCGGGGCGAGAAGCTAAGGCTGGGATTGTTGACCAGCAAATGCTGTTTGCCGGTTCCGATGTCATAGACATAGATCGCCGGCCGATCGTTGAGATAGCTCATATAAACGATCGTCTGCTGGTTCGGCGCAAAACGCGGCGTCAGCACGATCGACTGGCCATTGGTCAGGAAACGGTGATTGGCCCCGTCCTGATCCATGATCGACAGGCGCTTGATACGTTTGGCCTTGGAGCCGGTTTCCGAGACATAGATCACGCGGCTGTCGAAATAGGGCCCTTCGCCGGTCAGCTTCGAATAGACCATATCGGCGCATTTGTGCCCCGCGCGGCGCCAGTCGCCCGGCGGCACGACGAAACCCTGGCGTGCGAGTTCATTGCGCGAGAACACATCATAGAGGTAACAGCCGACGGTCAGCGTTCCGTCGCCATTGGCGCGGATATAACCCTGGACCAGTGCGGAGGCGCCGGCGCCGCCCCAATAATCGAAGGTCGGCGCAGTCACCTCGGGAAAGGCCACGCCTTTCAGGCCGCCCGACGCGATCGGTTTGAACAAGCCGCTGTTGCGCAAATCGTTGGTCACGATCCCGGCAAGCTGACGCCCCAGTTCGTCGGTGCGGCCAGCGGGCGTATCGACGACGGCAGCTGTCGGCATGATCGGGATGGCGATGCCGAGCGGCGCGGAGATGCCGCCGACGACATCGACGACCAGCTCGTCCGGCTGCTGGCCGGCGGCCGGCGCGGCCTGGCCCGGCTGCGGCGCGGATTGGGTCGAGCGGACCGGCGGCGGCGCGGTCTGTGCCTGTGCCACGGCCGCTCCGGAAAGCGCCAGCGCGAACGCCAGATATTTACTGTGGTGCATCATGGTCTTTCCTCACCCGGGTAGATTATAACGTAGGCTGAACGTCTTCCAGCCGCGGGGCACGTCGTACAGCTCGATCGGCAACCCGCGCAGCGGAGAACAACCCGTGAAAGTCGCGATGGCATTGCGGTCGACCGCGTCGACATAACGGCCATTTTCGTCATCCACGCCGGTATGCCCGACGATCGTCGGCCGCGCAGCCAATGATCCGTCCTTGTTGAGCTGAAGCCGGATCTGCACGCGAATTCGCTCGGCGCCCGGTCCCGGCTTGACCTGACGATTGGCGCAGGGCTGAACCTGACGCACGATCGCCGAACCGATATCCGCCGCCGCCTTCGAATCCATCGTCGCGCCAGGCGGCGTCTCCGCCTTCGATTTGGATTCCGCAGCGGCCAGCCCGCGGCGCGTCTCGTCCGACAGCACGAACCCACCGGGATTGCGCCGTGTGGCACCCGGCTTGGTGCCGGTCGCCTTGGCGACGCTGGCCGCCTTGGGCGCGGTCGTCGCGGTCTTGGCCGGCGGCGTCTTGGCCTTGTCCGGCTTGGTTACAGGCGGCTTTTTGGGCGGTGGCGGCGCTTTGGGTGCTGGCTTGGGTGCCGGCGCGGGTTCGGGCTGCTTGGCCGGGGGCGTGGGCGCAGGCTCCTCCACCGCCGGCTCAGGTGGCGCGGCTTCCTCGGGGGGAGCCTCTTCGGGCGCACGCGATTGCGCTGGCGGCTCGGCCGATGGTGGCGCCTGCGAATCCAGCGCGACATCGTCGACCAGCGAGATTTCGATCGGCTTCGCCTTGGGCGTTTCTTCGGCGGGCCAAAGCCAGCTCAGCGACAATGCGCCGAACAGCACGACATGGCCCAGCACGGCGGCGCCCACCCCGATCTTTTCGGTCCGTTCCACCGGGTCTAGCCCGAATACCGTTGGCGAAACTTCACTTGTCGCTGCCCACCGTGACCAGCGCGACGCGGTTGAGCCCGGCGCGGTTGAGTTCACCCATCACGCGCATCACGCGGTCATATTTCAGCGACTTGTCGGCGCGCAGGAATATCTGCGGCGGCTGTCCACCATCAGTCTTCCTGGCGATCTGCTGCAGCACATCGGGCAGGAGCGCGTCGGTTACCTCATCGTCGTCGACGAACAGCTTGCCCTGATCGTCGAGCGAAATCTGCACCGGCTTCTGGTCCTGGTCGAGCGGCTTGGCGCGGCTGTCGGGCAAGTTCACCGGTACGCCAGCGGTAAGCAGCGGGGCGGTGACCATGAAGATGATCAACAGCACCAGCATGACGTCGACCAACGGCGTGACGTTGATGTCGGCCATCGGCGCCCGGCGACCACGACCGCGCTGCGAGGGGAGATTGATCGACATCGCTTAAATTCCTCCCCCGATGGGGGAGGAATTTCGAAGAACCATCACTTGCGCACCTCGGTCTCGAGCTGCCGGCTCAGTGTCGCGTGGAAGCCGTCGGCGAAACGGTTGAGCCGTGCCTCGATCCGGTTGATGCCATGACTGAAGCGATTATAGGCGATGACCGCCGGAATCGCGGCGAACAGGCCGATCGCGGTCGCGAACAGTGCTTCGGCGATGCCCGGCGCGACCACCGCGAGCGACGTGCTCTGCTGCTGCGCGATGCCGGTGAAGCTGCGCATGATGCCCCAGACGGTGCCGAACAGGCCGACGAACGGTGCGACCGAGCCGACCGTGGCGAGGATGTTGAGGCGGTCCGACAATTTGTCGATCTCATGCGCGACCGACGCGCCCATCGCCGTCGCCAGCCGCTCACGCGTGCCGCCGCGATCGACCGCGCCGCTGGCGGTGGAGCGCCGCCATTCGGCCACGCCGGATGAAAAGATCTTGGCGATCGGCAAGTCGCTGTCGCCTTCTATGCGGTGGAAGGCGTCGATATCTTCGGCCTTCCAGAAATCGCGTTCGAAGCGGTCGATCTTCTTGCGCGTACGCCCGAGCTTGAGCGCGAAGCTGACGATGATCGCCCAGGTCCAGATGCTCGCCAGCAACAGGCCGAGCATAACGAACTTCACGACGAAATCGGCCTGCAGGAACAGGGCGATGGGCGACATGGTCGCGGCATCGGTATTCAACAATACGCTCATTATTTTCCTTCTATCCCCATCTGATTCCCAGGCCCGACGAGACGCTCGAACGCCTCGACCCAATGTTTCGGTTGCCGGCGCGGTCGCCCCGATGCCCCCACCAGCGCCGCCGTCACCTCGGCTGTGGTCAGTATCTCCGCACCGCGCATGACTCGTTGCTGAATATCCACCGATGCGGCGCGCACCCGGATCACGTCGGATATAACCACCAGCGCGTCGTCGAGTTTCGCGGGCGCCTCATAGCGAATGGCGAGCTTGGTGATCGCATAGGCGCCCTCACCAGAATCATGCGCACCGCGCTGATCGACCCCGACAAGACGCAGCATGTCCGAGCGGGCGCGTTCCATGAAACGCAGATAATTGGCGTGATAGACCATACCCGAAAGATCGGTGTCCTCGAAATAGACTCGGATCGGGAAACGATGCTGCCGGCCGACGAAGCGCCCACCGCCGGGCAGATCGGGGATCGTCAGATCGGAACTCGGCTGGTCGGGATCATGCTCGGCCATCGGTTCGTCGTAGCGAAGCCGGAGGCTGTAAGGAACCCCGTTCGACCCGCATCCGGCGCCACTTGCTAACAACGTAACCACTGAGTCACGCGGCACTCATCGGCGGCGGGCCGGTGTCGTCTTATTCAAAAGATTCTATGGCAGGCGGAAGATCGCCGGGTCGATCTCGATCCTGGGCGACGGGCGTTGCACGGTGTTCGACGCGAGCGAAATGATCGGACCGGACGGCTGGCGCTGCGTGCGCCACGCGTCATAGGCGCGGTAGAAGTCGGTGAAGCTATGATCGAGTTCGGGTAGGCGCGCCTCGGCAAAGGCGGTGAAATTCTCCGACGGCACCTTCGCCGCCTCGGCCAGCAGCCGCTGTGCCGTTGCGCACAAGGCGGGCTTGGCCGGTGCCTGGGCGTAATAATTGTAAAGCCGGGTCATGGCATCGTCATAGGAATCGCGCCACGCCACGCCGCCCGAGACGCGATATTCCGCCGTCAACGAGCGCTCCGCCTGCGCCAGGGCCGTTTTCTGACCGCGCAGCATCGCATTATAGCTGGCGATGATCGCCCCTTCCTCCGGGCCGCGACAACCAAGCGCGGCGAAGTTCAGCCCGGCCCGCAGGTGCCAGACGCTGGCGGCGGGCGAGAGGTCTTCATTCGGCGTGGGATAGCTGCCGTCGATCCGGGCAACCGGGATCGCCATGCCCGGATACGCACCTGCCGGCATCGCGATGCTCGGCGCCGGCGGTGCAAACACCATGGGTGGAGGCGGCGGCGTCACGGCGACCTGCCGGCTTGCGCAACCAGACATCGCGGCAATCGCCAGCGGCAGCAACAGGACGCGGCACAAGCGTGTCATTCAGGATCTCCGTGCCCCCCGGCCGGACAGTCATCGCCCAAGATGGTTAAGATCGCGTTAGCCTCACGCGCTTGTCAGGCGCTTACAGGGCGGCTGAAGTCACGGGCGAAATCTTGGCGCTGGTAGCGCTGTGACGACCTGTTTTCGACAATAGGAAAGAGCGGGCCGTCATATTCCGGCAGGGATGACATGCCCCACCCTATGTCATCGCTGAATCGCTGGTGATCGGGCCGATGGGACCAGCGATTGTGGGTGTGGCACAAAAGGCGGGAGATATGTCACACCCATATGTGACATATCTTTATCCGTCCCCGCCCCGGCGAGATGAGCTATATATAATTATATATCAGCTACTTAAAGATAAGATCGGGCATTAGCGTGGGCAGGAAGCGCAAGTTCTCCGCGCTGGAGTCAGATGATTTGAGACCTAGCTTCTTCTGTCATCCCTGCCTTTCCCGCAGCAAGCAGCAGTAGAAAAAGAAGCGGGATACCCGTTTCTGCGGGAATGACGGTGGTGGGCCGGGTGCCCGGTGCTCTGGCTTCACCGATCCCCGTGGACGGTTTCGCCCCGCATGCACATGCCGACGAACTTCGAGATCCGCGCCGTTCGCGTCTCCGGCTTCTTCGCTTCATGGATGCGGTACAGAATCGCATAGCGGTTCGCCCCCGTCAGCGTGTCGAAAAAGGCGCGTGCCCTGGGTTCGGCGTCGAGCGCCGTCGCAAGATCATCCGGCACGCCGATCGTCGATTGCGGCGCATAGGCCGCATCCCAGCGCCCATCCGTTTTCGCCGCATCGATTTCCGCCTGTCCGGCGGGCGCAATCCGGATTTCGGTAATCAGTTCCAGCGCACGCGTGCGGTTCTTTTCCGACCATTTGCTCCGCGCCTTGCGCGGGGTGAAGCGGATCAGCCACCAATCGGCATCGAAAGGATTGAGCTGACCGTCGATCCAGCCATGGATCAGCGCACCGTCGATCGCCTGCGCCTTGGATACTGATGGCACGCCGGCACTGGACTTGGCGAGTTTGAGCCACACGCCCTTCGATGTGCGCGGCTGCTTGCCGAGCCATGCTTCCCATGCCGCCGAATCGGCGAAGGGAAGGATTGGCAGGCCGGCGCGCTCGGTCTCCATTCAGACTGCCCGCTTCTCTAGCGCATGGGCCGCTTCGGCCATCAGCGTCGCGATGATCTCCGTGACCGGTTCTTCCTTCGTCACCATGCCGACCGACTGGCCGGCCATGATCGAGCCATGCTCGATATCGCCATCGATCACCGCGCGGCGTAGCGCGCCCGCCCAATAATGTTCGATCTGCAATTGTGCCTCGCCCATCGCGACGCTGCCCTCATCGAGCAATTGCGCGACCTCACGCTGTTTGGCGGTGAACAACTCGCTCGACGCGTTTTTCAGCGCGCGCACCGGAATGACCGGCAAACGCGGGTCGATCTGCACGCTGGCAACCGCATCGCGTGCCGAGGCGCGAATGAAGGCCTTTTTGAAATTGGCGTGCGCGATGCTTTCGGTCGCACACACGAAACGCGTGCCGAGCTGCACGCCAGCCGCACCCATGTCGAGATAGGCGGCGATCGCCTCGCCCCGGCCGATCCCGCCGGCGACGAACACCGGTACCTGCTCGGCGACCTCGGGCAGGATTTCCTGCGCGAGCACGCTGGTCGAGACCGGGCCGATATGCCCGCCCGCTTCCATGCCCTCGACCACCAGCGCATCGACACCGGAGCGGATCAGCTTCTTGGCCAGGCTCAGTGCGGGCGCAAAGCAGATCAGTTTCGCGCCATTCCGCTTGATCGCATCGATGCTGCCGGTCGGCGGCAGGCCCCCGGCGAGCACGACATGGCCGACGCCATGTTTGTTGCAGACCTCGATCAGGTCGAACAGGCCGGGATGCATGGTGATCAGGTTCACGCCGAACGGCCTGGTCGTAAGCGTCTTGGTCGCTGCGATTTCGGCATCGAGCAGTTCGGGGGTCATCGCGCCGCAGGCGATCAGGCCGAAGCCGCCCGCATTGGACATCGCCGAAACGAGATGCCGCTCGCTGACCCAGGACATTGCGCCGCACAGGATCGCCACTTCGGAGCCGAGAAATTCGACGCCGCGCGCCATGCGGCGGGCCAGGCGCTCCTCCCCCACGTTCGGAGAAGGGTTGGACGAGGTATCGGCCTTAGCGGCAATGGTATCGGTCATGCGCTGCGACATGCCCTCCCCGGCCCGCCCCCGCAAGCGGGTGTGACGATTTTAAGCCGCGTCCTCGGCATCCAGCCCGTACGCCGTGTGCAGCACACGCACCGCCAGTTCGGTATAATCCTCCTCGATCAGCACGCTGACCTTGATCTCCGACGTGGCGATCGCCTGGATATTGATGCCGCGTTCGCCCAGCGTGGTGAACATCAGCGAGGCGACGCCTGCGTGGCTGCGCATGCCGACACCGACGACCGAGATCTTGGCGACGCGCGTGTCGTGGAACAGTTCGGCATAACCGATATCGCCCTGCGCCTTGCCCAGCACATCGAGCGACTTGGCGAGATCGGCGGCGGGCACGGTGAAGGTCACGTCGGTCGATCCGGTGGTGTGCGCGACGTTCTGCACGATCATGTCGACGTTGATATTGGCGTCGGCGAGCGGCGCGAAGATCGAGGCGACCGAACCGGGCCGGTCGGGCACGGCGGTCAGCGTGATCTTCGCTTCATTCTTGTCGTGCGCGATGCCGGTGATCAATTGCCGTTCCATGTCGCCCAATTCCTCTTCACTGACGATCAGCGTGCCGGGTTCGGCACTGCCCAGGGGCGCATCCTCATCGACGAACGACGACAGGACCTGCACCCGCACATTTTCCTTCATCGCCAGACCGACCGAGCGCGTCTGCAGCACTTTCGCGCCGACGCTCGCCAGTTCCAGCATTTCCTCATAGGTCACGCGCTTCAGTTTGCGCGCGCGCGGGACGATCCGTGGGTCGGTGGTGTAGACGCCGTCGACATCGGTATAGATGTCGCAGCGATCCGCGCCCATCGCCGCCGCCATCGCCACCGCCGACGTGTCCGACCCGCCGCGACCCAATGTCGTCACGCGCTCGCCGGGCGCGACGCCCTGGAAGCCGGGGATGACCGCCACTTCGCCGCGCGCGAGCGATTCGTTGAGCCGTGTCGTTTCGATCTCGCCGATGCGCGCCGAGGCATGGCCGTCCGACGTGCGGATCGGCAATTGCCAGCCGAGCCAGCTACGCGCCGGCACACCGATCGCCTGCAGCGCGATCGCGAGCAGCCCGCTGGTCACCTGTTCGCCCGAAGAAACGACGACGTCATATTCATGCGGATCGTAAAGCGATGACGCCTCACGGCAGAAATTGACCAGCCGGTCGGTCTCCCCGGCCATCGCCGAGACGACCACGGCGACCTGATTGCCCGCCTCCACTTCACGCTTGATGCGCGCGGCGACGGTGCGGATGCGCTCGATCCCGGCCATCGACGTGCCACCGAATTTCATCACGATACGGGCCATTGAGGTCGGAAGTCCTTGGGCTGCGGAGGGGCTGCTGATAGAAACCGGTCATGGCAAACGCAAGCGCACCTGTAACGACCATCGATCCGGCAGAGGCCGCGCATTTTGGCGCGATGGCGGCCGATTGGTGGGATCCGCATGGATCGTCGGGGATGCTCCACCGTCTCAACCCGGTGCGGTTGGTCTATCTCCGGTCGCAGATGGACCGGCATTGGCAGCTCGACGAGAGGAGCTTCAAGCCGATGACGGGCAGGACAGCGCTCGATGTCGGATGCGGTGCGGGGCTGTTGTGCGAACCGCTCGCCCGACTCGGTGCGGCGGTGACCGGCATCGATGCCGCGCCCGAGAACATCGCCGCCGCGCGCGTGCACACCATGCAATCCGGCCTGACGATCGATTACCGGGCCGGTGGCATCGAAGGGGTGGGCGCTGAGAAATTCGACCTGGTCACCTCGCTCGAGGTGATCGAACATGTCAGCGACCCGGCCGGCTTCATCGCCGGGCTGGCGGGCGCGCTCGCCACGGGTGGGTTGCTGATCCTGTCGACGCCCAACCGCACCGCGCTGTCGCGGCTCGCGATGATCACGCTGGCCGAGGGAACCGGACGGATCCCGCGGGGAACGCATGACTGGAACAAGTTCCTGACGCCGGGCGAGCTGACAGCACTGATCGAGGCGGCCGGGTTAACCGTGGTCAACACGCGTGGCTTGAGCTTTTCCGCCGCGATGGGGTTCATACTCAGCGACGATCTGAAGCTCGATTATTTCGTGACGGCGGTGCGGGTCAGCTGATCTCCACCGTGAGGTGCTCCGGCGCCAATGCGCGCAGAAAATCCCGCGCATCGAATATCTCGCCCGGCGCAAGCACGCCTCGCGCGTCGACCGCGCCCGCCAAAATCCGCTGGACCGCCTCCACCACCAGTGGGGCGGTGAACGCGTAGATATCCTGGCCGTGCGCACTGGCCCGGCGCTCCACCGGACCCTTTCTAACGATCGCCTCCATCAGGAAAATCTGCGCCGAGCGACCCATTTCGTCGACCGGGCTGGGCGGTGGAGTCGACGGATCGCGCAGGTCGAGCAGCGGCGCGAGATTGAGATAGGTATGAAGGCTGTCGGTGCGCAGATGACGCGAAATCAGGACCGTTTCGGTCATCGGCATTTCGACGGCGTCCTGCACGCCGAACGGATCAGCGAAGGTCCATGAGACTTGCGGTGCCGGGTCGGCCAATGGCACCAGTTCTCCGCCGGCGATAACCAAGCGTCTGGCTGTGTTACGCTGGCCGGTAAGCCGCGTACCAGGTGTTGGTTGCCAGCTGTCCAGCGCAATACCGATGCGGATCTCGTCCGCCAACGCCCAGTCGCCCATCGCGGCCGTGGCCAGAAGGTCGCCAAGACCGCCATAGAACCCCATCGCCGGGACCAGGACGATACCGGCGGCCTGCGCCGGTGCGGCGAACCGTTCGAATGTTGCCAGCGCGCTCGACTGTTCGGGTGTGACATCGAGATAATGGATACGCGCACGTACCGCCGCAGTGGCAAGCGCATCCGCAGTATCGAGAAACGGCCCGGCGCAATTGATCACCGCCGCAGCACCGATCAGTGCCCGATCGAGCGATGCGGCGTCCTCGACAGTGGCGACGCGCGTTTCGACGGCTTGGCCGGGCGAGGCCAACGAGATCAATCGGGCCGCGTCGCGACCGATCGCGATCGGGACAAATCCACGGCGCTGCAGTTCCGCGATAACGAACCGCCCGGTGTGACCCGAGGCGCCGAAAACGGCAATCGACTGACCCCGTTGAGTTGATTCCGAACTCGACATTTCGACCTCCCTTGACACGCTACAGACCTGTCTGTTGCAACATGCCTACAAACAGGTCTGTAGCGTGTCAAGGATTTTGCTGATAGACAGCGGATCAGGAGATCGACCAATGCGACACAGGAACGACGCCAGCCCCGACGATGGGCCGCTCCAGGGCGCAACCGATGTGCGGAAGCGCGTCCTCGATACGGCATCGGCATTATTCTATCGCCGGGGCGTGCGTGCGGTTGGCGTGGATCTTGTGGTCGAGGAAGCCGGTGTGGCGAAGACCAGCCTTTATCGGCACTTCCGCACCAAGGACGACCTTATCGCCGCGTTTCTTGCCCGTGAGGACCAGGATTTCTGGGCGTGCTGGAACCGGGCAGCGCAAGGCCATGAGGCGGATGCCGACGCGGAACTGGCAGCACAGTTGGACTGGATCGCAGAGCGCGTCGGTCGCCCGGACTATCGCGGCTGCCCGCAGATCAACGTCGCCGCCGAATTTCCCGACGCCGACCACCCCGCGCGCGCTGTTGCGACAAAGCACAAGAACGATCTTCGCGTGCGCCTGAAAGGCGTGGCCGTCCGGCTCGGGGTGCGACGCCCCGATGAACTGGCCATGCAATTATCACTGCTGATCAACGGGGCGTTCGTGAGTTCGCAGATGTTTTCGGCGGGCGAGGCCGGACCGTTATTGCTGACAACCGCGCGCACTCTGGTTGCCGCCGCCCGCCAGGAATAAACCCCCGTCCGGATTAAACTAAGCCATCACATTCCGTCCACGTGCCACCGACACGCTGTGGCCGACGATGCCCCCGGCCGACTTCGTCTTGACCGGATCGACCATCACCCAGTCGTTGCTGACCCGTTCCGGGGTCAGGGTCGTCGCCATATAGCCGCGCCGCGATGTGTCGCACCATTTCAGCTCGCGATTGGCCTTGACCAGTCCCGCCGCGACGATCTTGGGATCGGCCGCCAGCGCGGATTCATAACCGCCCGAGGTGACCGAATGCCCGGCGAATTCGACGCCCGCCGCCTGGCCGTCCTGCGCCAGATCGAATGCCCAGGCATTATGGCTGTCGCCCGAAATGACCACCAGGTTCGCCCCGGCGCCTTGCGCGCCCTTGAGGAAACGCGCGCGTGCCATGGGATAGCCGCCCCAATTGTCGAGGTTGGAGGGCAGTCCCGCCTTTGCCGCCGCCAATCCTTCGCTGACATAACCGCGCACATAAGCCGGCGCATCGGGTGAGAGCCAGTTAAGCGAATCGGGCGGCGTCATCGTTTCGCCCATGATCGTGCCGAAGCCGACCACTTGCCACTTTTGTCCCGCCTTCACCGACCGACGCAGTTCATGGTCGAGCCAATATTCCTGCTGCGTGCCCATCATCGTCGCGTCCGGGTCCATCCACGCGCCGTTGCGGAAATCGACCAGCGCCCTGGCCGGATCGGGGCCTTTCAACAACGGCTCGAGGTCGGGCTGCCTGGTGCGCCCGAGCAGCCGGGTCTCGGTGCGGAACAGCGTCGCCAGCGTACCGATGTCATAAACCTTCCACGGCTCGTCGGAAACCGGCATCCATTCGCGATAGGCCTGGATCGACGCGGCA
Source organism: Sphingomonas sp. UYAg733 (assembly GCF_054057355.1). NCBI lineage: Bacteria > Pseudomonadati > Pseudomonadota > Alphaproteobacteria > Sphingomonadales > Sphingomonadaceae > Sphingomonas > Sphingomonas sp. UYAg733. The sequence goes on along the minus strand of NZ_JBSRZE010000001.1, from coordinate 338,168 downwards.
CGGCGGTCGTTCCAGTCGCCCTCGCCCGGCTGATGGTTTTGCGCCCCACCCTCCCAGCTGTCATTGGCGGATTCGTGATCGTCCCATTGCACGATCATCGGATGCTTCGCGTGGAGCGCCTGCAGGTCCGGATCGGCGCGATAGCTGCCATAGCGCAACCGATAATCGGCGAGATGGAGCAATTCGCTCGCCGGTTCGGGCAGGCGGTTGCCGATCGTTTCCTTGAGCGACGGATAGGCACCGGGTTTATATTCGTAGAAATAATCGCCGAGATGGATGACGAGATCGAGATCGTCGCGCGCCACGGCATGGGCATAGGCATTGAAATAACCAAAGGCGAGGTTCGAGCAGGAGAAGATCGCGGTGCGGAAGCGAGCGATTTTGCCTTCGGGCAGAGTCTTGGTGCGCCCGACCGGCGACATGCCGCCATCGGGCGCGACGAAGCGGAAATGATAGACGGTTCCTGGTTCCAATCCGGCGACGGTGATCTTGGCCGTATGGTCGCGCCAAGGGCCAGTGATCTGCACCCCACCGCTGACGATCTTCGCGAAATCCGCCGTTGGCGAAACCTCGGCCTTCAATTCGACCGCGCCGCCATCGGTGGGAACGTAGCGCGTCCACAGCAGCATCGAATCACTGGCCGGTTCGCCGCTCGCCACCGAATGGGTGAAGCCACGTCCGCCGGCAACCGTCACCGTCTGCGCGAAGCCGGGAATGGCATAGGCGCCGAGCCCCAGCGCGCCGGTCAGGATCAATGAACGGCGGTCGATCGTGAATTCCATGGCGGCCCTCTTCGCGTTGTCGGCGTCTGATGCGCCGCGGATATGGCGCGCCCATGACAGTCCTGTCCGTGACAGTTCCACCCGCGCTGGCTAAGGCTGCGCCAATCCGCCGCGAAACGAAAGAACCATGCGCCAATACTCGAATTCCGCGCGCACCTGGTTTGTGGCGACGGCCCTGGTGTTCGTCATGCTGACGCTCGCGCGACCGCTCGATCATGACGAGAGCCAATATGTAGCCGCGGCGGTGCTGACCGCGCATGGTTATCTGCCCTATCGCGACTTCGCCTATCTGCAGGCCCCGCTTCAGCCGATCCTGTTCGCGCCGCTGGCCTGGGCGTTCGGCGGCTGGGCCTGGCCGGGATTGCGCATCGTCAATGCGTTGCTCGGCGCGGCTGCGGTCGCCTTCGTCTATCGCGCGGCGCGCGAAGGCGGCGCGGAACCCCGCCCGGCGCTGCTTGGCACCGGCCTGTTCGCCTGTACTGACATCTTGTTGTTCAGCATCGGCACCGCACGCAATGACGCGCTGCCCGTGGCTCTGCTCGCCGCCGCGCTGCCGCTGGTGATCCGTACCGCGAACGATCGCGGCACGCGCTGTACGGCGTTGCTCGCCGGGCTCCTGCTGGCCGGGGCGAGTGCGGCGAAAATCTCCTATGCGCTGCCGGCGGTCGCCTATGGCCTTTATGCGCTGTCCGATCGTCGCCACCAGCCCTTATGGCTTGCGCTGGGCACATTGCCGGTCTGCGCTTTCATGATCGCGAGCATCGCCTGGCAGCCCTATGGTTTCCAGTTTGGCGTGCTCGATTTTCCTGCGTTCGCGCCGGGCGAATATTACCGCGCGATCGATCGTCCATGGAAGATGTCATGGGCCGCAAAAGCGCTCGACACGTTCAAGTTCCTCGCGCTCGGCCCGGCCCTGATCGGGCTGTTGCTGACCAGCCGGGTGCGCTGGCGCGCGACATCGGGCCGCGCGATCGACTGGATGCTGTGGGCCGGCATCATCGCCGCGTTGTTGCCCTCCCCCACCTGGCGCCAATATCTGCTGCCGCTGCTCCCGCCCTTGTTCGTGCGGCTCGCGATCGGCTGGCAAGCGGGTCCGCCGGGACGGCGCACGCGGATCGCGCTGGTCGTATTCGTCTGTGCCGGGTTCGCGCCGTCGGTCGAGGCGCTCGCCCGAACCGTGGCCGGCGTGCCGATGCTCGAGGCGATGCGCCAGGGCAGTGCGATTCGCGCAGGCCTCGACCGCGCTGGCGTCACCGGTTCGGTCGCGACCCTGTCGCCGCAATTCCTGCCCGTGACGGGCCGCTTGCCCGACCCGCGCTTTGCCACCGGGCCCTTTTATTTCCGCAGCCACAAGCTGCTCAACGCCAATGCCGAATCGGTTTACCGCGTCGTCGCGCGCGACACGCTGGGCGTTCATTTTGCGCAGGCACCGGCCGCGATCCTGATCGGTGGCGAAGGCCCATGGACCAGCGGCGATGCAGCACTCGATGGTGTATTGGAGGATTGGGCGAAGCATAACCATTGGCGGCCGGTATCGGTCGCGGGCGGACGGTTCCGGCTTTACGTCAGGCCGCTTTGAGCGCCCGCTCGGCGCGCTTAGCGGCGACCAGCCCGGCATAATAGGCCATCAATTCCTCGGTATGCTCGCGGTCGCTGCGCACCTTGCCGGCCGCGATCACCGCCGCGCGGCGCAACAGGGTCCGATCGCGCGTGTAGAGCCGCTCGATCGCCGCGGCGCAGGCCGTCGCATCGCGCGCGGTGTAGAGTTCCGACGCATGCGGGTCGGCGATTTCCGCGCAGCCGCCGGTGTCCGGCGCGATCAACGGCAGACCCGCTGCCATCGCCTCCGACGCGACCAGCCCGAACGGTTCGGCTTCCGACCCGTGGATAAGCGCATCGCAGCTGGCCATTACGCGAGCGAGCCGTTCGCGGTCATAGACCGGGCTGAACATACGGATATGGGGTGAGCCGGCGATCGTCTTCTCTATTCTGCGGCTGGCAACGCCGGTGCCGAGCAGGATCATGCCGACGGGCACTTTCGAACCGGCGCGCGCGACCGCATCGGCAACCAGCTGCCAGCGCTTTTCCGGGTGATGCCGGCCAAGCCCGAGCAGCAATAGTCCCTCGGGCGGCAGATCACATTGTGCGAGCAGCGAAGCGCGCAGTTTCTCGTCGCGAAATTCGGGAGAGAAATGCCCGCGCTCGATCCCCAGCGGCATCGCCGCGTCGATCCTGACCCCACGTGCCTTGAGACGCTTTTCCAGCGCCGGCCCGTTGGTCACCACCGCGTCGTAATTGTCGAGGAAGCGGCTCATGTAACGACTGTACCAGGCAAAGGCGCGCTCGATCCGGTCGTGCGGCGCGAGCCCCTCGAACCAGCGCAGCGCATAGGCCGCGACATTGTCGTTGTGCATGAAGAACACCTTGGCGGCGTCATGCCCGGGTTGAGGCTGCCATTGACCGACGATCCAGGCCGGCCGCCAGGGCGAGGATGCCTCGACCAGATCGGGTTTCAACTCGTCGAGCAGCCGGATGATCGGATCGGCATCCCAGAACAGCCCGTAATTGCTGTCGAACGGCAGGCGCGACGCCTTCACATAGATGATCTTGCCGCCGCCCGGACGTTCCTCGACCAGATCCTCGCGCCCTGCGGCGATAACGATCAGTTCATGACCCAGATCGGCCATGATCCCCATCTTGCGGTCGATGTAGGTGCGTACCCCGCCACCGGTCGGCGAGTAGAACTCGTTGACATCGACGATGCGCATCCGATCAATCGCCCTTCATCGGCGCGAACCCACCAAGGCCACGCAGATACTGCGCACGGATTTCGGTCGTCACCACGCCATTGGGCACGTTGATCATCGCCTGGAACAGTTTGGGGCGCGAACGGCCAAGCTTCTGGTTGCTCGGAAAGCCGGCACCGTCAGACCAAAAATCGAACTTGTTCCGGCCGTCGCGATTGTGTGTGAAGAGCAGTGCGTATCGTCCCGCGCGCGGCGCCCTGATGCATACCGAAACGGCACCGCTTTGCGGCGTCGCCACACGTATGCGGCGGAAGAATTTGCCTTGCTTGATCAGATCGCGATCGTCCTTGAGGAAATCCTCTTCGGTCGCCGGATAGAGTTCGAGCTTGAGCTCGCCGATGCGGTCCTTCAACCCGGTGATATTGGCGCGAATCGCCGCGCCGCCGCCGCCGAGACAAGCGGCGGCGTCGCTGCCGATCACGCCCGCGCGCGCCGACGCGTCGATCGCGGGGACGGCCACCGTCACCAGACCAATCCCGGCCAGCGCGATCGCTACAACAGATTTCATCTCCGCTTCCTCACCAAGCCATGCAGTCCGAACGACGCGATCAGAACCACATGGATCAGCAAGGTTAACGCTGCGCTGAACGCGACCAGTTCGGACAAGGCCTGATCCTGCCCGATAAACAGGATCGCAACATTGGCGAAAAGAAGGTCTTTGTTCGGCACCAGCGGCAGGCGCGACACAAGCAGGCGCGCGGCGGCCAGGAACAGCCACATCCACACCGACACCGTCGGCAATGCGAAATGCCAGGCGAGCGCGATCAGCACCGAGCCGGCGGTCAGCCTGAGGCAATGGACCATGAACACCCACCACAGCGTCTTGCGTGGTAGCGAAAATACCTTTTTCGAAAAGACCAGGAAGGGCAGCGAGATCGCAAAGACCACCGCGACCGACCCGCCCAGCGTCTGCAGCTGCGCCTCGGTCAGCAGGTTGATGCCGAGCGGCAGGGCAAGCACGATCATCAGCAGGGTGATGCCGTTGCCGGCGATCGCCGACAGGATCGTCACGTCCTTCACCGCACCGAACGGCGCCGCGATCATCCGCGCTCGCTGCCGCGCCCAGGTGTAGAAATAGGCGTCGCCCGAATAACCGATCACGACCTCGTTCGCGATCCGCTTCTTGAGCAGCGCGGCATAGCCTTGCCCGACCGGAATGCCCCATAGCTTGCGGAAGATGACCAGATCGCCGGTCGGTGGCGACATATAAAGCATGCCGAAGAACAGGTAGAACAACGGGCTTGCCGGCACCATGCGGCTCAGCCCGGCCAGCCCCGACCCGAACAATTCGCGGCCCAGCCCGACGACCATCGCAACCGTCAGGACCGCGCCGATGATCGTCGGCCAGCGACTCTTGATCGTCTTGAGCGGCTCGAGCCCCGCCAGATCGGGGGCGAGCGGCAAGGAAGCCTCGGCCATGCTCGTGCTCATCGAAGCTCCGCGTGTTGAATTCGCCATCAGGAAACGTCCGCCGTTGCCGCACAGTTCCGAGACGTTGCCGCGCGCACTTAGCCGTAAGCTTACCGCGCTGCAACATTGTGCGCGACAAAGCGAATTCAAGAGGAGGCAAAGCCAACACGAGGCGAGATCGAGACGCGTCAGGCTTCGAATTCCTTTGACGCCTGTCAGGGTCTCGGGGATTTGTCGCATCCGATGTCCGCCGCTCCGCCCCCCAACGCCCGACATATCCTGACTTATGCCCAATCCTGGCGCGGCGGCGGGGTCGAACGCGTGCAATTGCGGCTGGCGCACGACTGGATCGCGGCGGGCCGGCGCGTCACGCTGGTGATCGGCGACTCCAGCGGGCCGCTCGCGACCGAATTGCCCGATGGCGTGACAGTGATCGCGACCGGGTCGGCCGACTATCGCCAGTTGCTGAGCGCCATGCCCGCTCTGGTCGACCGGGTTAAGCCGGACCTGATCTTCTGTCCCGGCAACCATTATACCAGCATCGCCGCCTGGGTCCGGTTGCGGCTCGGCCGTGCCTGTCCACCGATCGTCGCCAAGGTATCGAATGCGCTGGTCCGGCCCGACCAGTCCTTTCCGGTCGCGCAGGGTTATCGCCTGTGGCTGCGCCTGCATCCGCGGTTCATCGCCCATGTCGTGGCGATGACCCCGGCGATGGCGGTCGAAGCCGCCGCCGCGATGGCGATGGCGGCCAACCGGATCAGCGTCATCGCCAATCCGCCGGCGCGGTCCATTGCCGGGGCGCCCCTGCCCGACCTGCCGCAAGGACGCTTCATCCTTGGGGTCGGCCGGCTCGTACCGCAGAAACGCTGGGGCCGGCTGATCGACGCGCTGGCGCGCCTGGCCGATCCGGCGATCAATCTCGTCATCCTTGGCGAAGGCGAAGGACGTGCGGCGCTGGAAGCGCAGATCGCTTCGCTCGGCTTGGGCGCTCGGGTCCGGCTACCCGGCCATGTCGCGGACCCGCTGCCGGTGATCGGACGCGCGGCGCTGGTCGCCCTGGTTTCCGATTTCGAAGGCGTGCCGGGCGTGCTGCGCGAGGCGCTGGCGCTGGGCACGCCGGTCGTGACGACCGAATCGAGCGTCGCGGTGCGCGAGATCGTCACCGAACCGGCACTCGGCATGATCGTCCCGGCGGGCGATCCGGCGGCACTGGTCGGGGCGCTCGATCATTGGCTCGTCCCCGGCCGGATCCGTCCCGAGCCGGTGCCGCAGCCGGGCGAAAATGCCAGTGATGACTATCTGGCGCTATTCGACGGGCTGTTGGAACGGGCGAGTTTCAGGCCGCCGGCTTGAACCGATCGGGATGTGCCGCCGCAATCTCGGCCACAGCCGCCGCCGCCGCGTCCGCCGCGACCAGTTTCGGATAGGCTGCGAGATCCATCTCCAGCCGTCGCGCATTGTACATCTGCGGCACTAGGCAGACATCGGCAAGATCGGGGGCATTACCGCCGAGGAATGGCCCGTCGCCCGCCATTTGCTCCAGCGCGACAAAACCCTCGTGGATCCAGTGCCGGTACCAGTCATCACGCGCGGCCTGGTCGGCACCGAACTGGCTCTGCAGCCGCTTCAACACGCGCAGATTGTCGATTGGGTGGATGTCCGCGGCGATAACCAGCGCCTGGGCGAGCACGCGTGATCGTGCCAGCGCGTCATGCGGCACCATTGGCGGGTCGGGATATTTCGCGTCGAGATAGTCGATGATCGCCAGGCTCTGCGTCAGCATCGCACCGTCGATCTCGAGCGTCGGCACGAACCCTTGCGGATTGCGCGCCAGATTGTCTGGCGCGCGGTGCAGTCCTTCGAGCAGCGCGATGTCATGCCGCTCATAGGCGATATGCTTCAGATTGAGCGCGATGCGCACCCGGTACGACGTCGAGGAACGCCAATAGTCATGCAACCGGATCATATCGCCGCCTCCGCCGCATCCTCTTCATCGGAGCGTTCCGAACTGCGTTCGAGCGCGACCTTGATCATCGCGGTCATCGGATCGGCCAGCGCCAGCCCCATCACGCCGAACAGCGCGCTTGCCAGGATCTGCGCGCCCAAGGTCAGGGCCGGCGGCAGATCGACGGTGCGCTTGGCGACCATGGGAATGACGACATACCCATCGAACGTCTGCACCGCAAAATAGGTGAAGATCGCCCATAGGCCGGTATCCACCCCGGCGCTGAAGCCGACCGCGACCATCAGCACGCCGCTGACGAAGGCGCCGATATTGGGGATGAAGGCAAGAATGCCGGTGATGATACCGAGCAGCAGTGCCATCGGCACGCCGCCGACCGCCAGCACGATCCAGGTCAGCACGCCTTCGAACGCCATGCCCGCGAGCCGCCCGGCGAGCAGGCGCCGCATCGTCACGCCCATGCGCTGCAGCGTGATCGCGAATTCGCGCCGGTTATCCATCGGGATCATCCACTGGACGCCGCGTTCATAGACCTTGGGATCCATCGCCAGGAACAGGCCGATGATCAGCACCATGAACAGGCTGGTCAGCGCGCCCGCCGCGGTACCGACGAATGAGGTGAGCCGGCCGACCGAGCCCATCGCCTGCTGCAATATGCTGTTGAGATCAGACCGACCGGGCATTACGCCCATTTGCGACAGCCACGCCGTGGCGCGATTGAATTGTTCGATCAGAGTCGATTGCAACTGCGTGACCTGCTGCACGACCTGGACTCCGGTCATATAGAATGTGCTCGCCAGGAAGGTAATGACCAGGATAACAACGATCATCAATCGCCAGCCGCGTCCGATCTTGAGGATCCGGCCGAGCAGGCGGACGCCGCCGTCGAGCATCGCGGCGAATACCAGCCCGGCGAAAATGATCAGCAAGGGCTGGATCAGCAGCACGACCAGTGCCATCGCCGCGGCGAGGCCGAGCCACACGCTGGCGCGCTTGAATTCGGCGCGAACCAGCGGGTCGCGAACTTCATGCGGGCTCGCTCCCTGGACGACGTCGACGCTGTCGTCGTTCATTTCTTTTCTTCCCGGGGGTGCAACGAGGTACCCGCCCGGCCGGACCGGAACGAACCCCACCAGGTGAGCGGATTCCAGGTCGCGTCACCGTCCAATGAGAAGGTGATGAATTCGGCACGCCCGCCGAGATATTCCCACGGCACCGAGCCACCCAGGCCCTGCGCGTCCAGGCTGAACCGGCTATCCGAACTACGATCGCGATTATCGCCCATCAGGAAGACATGTTTCTCCGGGATGGAGATGGGACCATAATTATCGCCCTGGCTGTGCGGCTCCAGGTCGACGGTGTCATAGCTGCGGCCGTTGGGCAGTGTTTCGGTGACCAATGGCAGCCGGCAATAGCTTTTCCCGTCAGCGCCGTCTTCGCGGGCATCGGGATATTGCTGGGGGTCGCACGTCGCATTGGTATCGATGGGAATGCGTATGTCGTGTAACGGTCCGCGCTTCACCGCAACGTCGTTGAGGAACACTACGCCGTCTCTCACCTCCAACCGATCACCGGGCAGACCGATGATCCGCTTGATATAATCGGTCTTGGTGCCGGGCGGCGTCACGATGACGACGTCGCCACGCTCCGGCAAACGACCGAACAGCCGCCCGTGGAAGAAGGGCAGCAAATGGAAGGTCGGCGACACGAACGACCAGCCATAGGGATATTTGGTGACCACCAGCCGATCACCGACGAGCAGGCCCGGCAGCATCGATTCGGATGGGATATAGAAGGGCTTGGCGATGAAGCTGTGAAAGCCGAGCACAGCAAGGACGAGCCAGACGATGCCCTTTATTTCTTCCCACCAATTGGTGCGCGGCTTGGGCTTCGGCCCGGCTTCAGCTGCCACCGGCTCATTTGCGTTCAACGCCAACTCCTCGGCCGCCATAATCGTCCTTGCCATTACTCGTCGTTAACGGGGATAGCCTCAATGATCACAAAGGCCTGCGCCCAGGGATGATCGTCGGTCATCGTCAAATGTACCGCCGCGACGTGGCCCGCAGGGGTTAACGCGTCAAGTCTCGCCTTCGCTCCGCCGGTCAGCGCCAGGGTCGGCGCGCCCGACCGGGCATTGACCACGCCGATGTCCTTCATGAACACGCCAGCCTTGAATCCGGTACCGACTGCCTTGGAATACGCTTCCTTGGCGGCGAAGCGCTTGGCCAGCGTGCCCGCCTTGGTGAACGGCCGCCGTGCCGCCTTGGCGCGCTCGACCTCGGTAAAAACGCGTTGTTCGAACCGCTCGCCGAACCGGTCCAGTGACGCCTGGATGCGCTCGATGCTGCACAGGTCGGAGCCGAGCCCGATGATCACGTTCCAGCTCCTCCCCGGCACGGGGAGGGGGACCAGCGAAGCTGGTGGAGGGGGTGGGCCGGTGGCGTTTCGCTTGCGGAGCGCGCCCTCCACCACCCACTTGAAGAAAGCGGGCGGTCCCCCTCCCCGTGTCGGGGAGGATTAAGTTGCCCGCTCATCGCGCCGCGTCTATCGCCGCGCGCATCCGGCGAACCGCTTCGCCGAGGCCGACGAACATCGCCTCACCGACTAGGAAATGCCCGATATTCAGCTCGCGTATCTGCGGAATCGCCGCCACGGGCGCGACATTGTCATAGGTCAGACCATGCCCGGCATGGACCTCGATCCCGTTCTTCGCCGCCAGCGCCGCCGCATCGGCCAGGCGGCGTAACTCCTCGGCCTGCGCCTCGCCCTCCAGCTCGGCATAGCGGCCGGTGTGCAATTCGACGACCGGCGCACCAAGACGAATCGCGGCCTCGATCTGGCGCGCATCGGGTTCGACGAACAGGCTGACCCGGATATTGGCCCCCTTGAGACTGGTCACCAGCGGGGCGAGATGATTGTGCTGCCCCGCCGCGTCGAGCCCACCCTCGGTGGTGCGCTCCTCGCGCTTCTCGGGCACGATGCACGCGGCATGCGGACGATGACGCAGTGCGATCGCCAGCATCTCGTCGGTCGCCGCCATTTCGAGATTGAGCGGAATGGTCAGCTGTTCGGCAAGCCGCGCGATATCATCGTCGGTGATGTGGCGACGATCTTCGCGCAGATGCGCGGTGATACCGTCCGCGCCAGCCTCTGCCGCGAGCAGCGCCGCGCGTACCGGGTCGGGATACCCCGCGCCGCGCGCATTCCTGACCGTTGCGACATGGTCGATATTGACGCCCAGACGGAGATGATCGCTCACGCCGCGCGACTCCCTGGCTTGATCGCCGGGATCGCTGCAAGTTCAGACGGCAGCGCGTCAGCGGCATATGTTGGTACCTCGAGCCGGATCAGCGGAAAAAAGGGCACGCCGAGATCGGCAGCACCGTTCGAACGGTCGACCAAAGCCGCCGCGGCAATTGTTTTACCCCCGGCGCGGTCGATCGCGGCGATCGCCTCACGCGACGACAGACCGGTGGTCACCACATCCTCCATCATCAGCACGCGCGTGCCTGGCGTTAGGCGGAAACCACGGCGCAGTTCGAAAACACCCTCGGGCCGTTCGAGGAACATCGCCTCGACCCGCAATGCGCGCGCCATCTCATGCCCGGCGATCACCCCGCCCATCGCCGGCGACACCACCGCCTGCACCGATTCGCGAAGTTCGTCAGGCAGTTGCGCGGCGAGCGCTTCGGCCAGCCGCGCGCCGCGTGCCGGATCCATCAGAACCCGCGCGCATTGCAGGTAGCGCGACGAGCGCAGGCCCGACGACAGAATGAAATGCCCCTCGAGCAGCGCCTCGGCAGCGCGGAATTCGGCGAGAACCTGATCTTCGGTCATGGCTGATGCCCTTTCGTCGCGGCTCAAATAGGGGGGAGGACACCCCGAGCGCAACGCTATGGTCAAAAAAGCCTCTCACAAGCTTGAGACACGCGAGGGTCGCGCGTATAGGCCCGTCACAAACGGGCGTATTCTCGCCCAGCGTCACCTTTCCAACAGGGGGTGGCGTGTTCGTCCGGTCAAGATTTTTGGGCCAAGATTTTGGGGATGACGACACTGATGCGTATGACGGGGTTGAAATCAATCGTACTGGCGGCAGGCTTGCTGCTGGCAGGTGCCGGCCATGCCGCACCGCCGACCGTAACGGCGCCAGTCGCCCCGGCAGTGACCGCGCCGGCAGCGGGCCCCGCGACTGCCAAGCCGACCGATCCGGCCCTCGCGCAGGACGGCGCGCCGATCATGGCCCCGACCGCAGGCATCGGCCAGCCGGTCGATGGCCATTGGGGCATCCAGCCGCAGGTTACCAAGAATGGCCAAACCGCGCATTGGTTTCACGATGCGATTCTGGTCCCGGTGATCACCGTGATCTCGCTGTTCGTGCTCGGCCTGCTGTTCTGGGTGATGTATCGCTACCGCGCGGCGGCCAGCCCGGTGGCCTCCAAGACCTCGCACAACACCTTTATCGAGATCGTCTGGACATTGTTGCCGGTGGTCATCCTGGTGCTGCTCGCGGTGCCGTCGATCGGCTTGCTCCAGGCACAATATAAACCGGCGCCGACCAACGCGATCACGCTCAAGGCAATCGGCAACCAATGGTATTGGTCGTACCAGTATCCCGACAATGGCGGATTCGAAGTGACCGCCAACATGCTCAAGGAAAAGGGCGATGCCGCCGCAGGCGAGCGTTTTCGCACCGATGCCGATGGTCCCCGCCTGCTTGCCGCGGACAATCGCGTGGTTCTGCCGGTTGGTGTGCCGATCCGCCTGATAACCACCGCCAACGACGTGATCCATAGCTGGGCGGTCCCCGCCTTCTGGATCAAGCTCGACGCGGTTCCCGGCCGCCTGAACGAGACCAGTTTCACGATCGACAAGCCCGGCGTTTATTTCGGCCAATGTTCGGAACTGTGCGGGGCGCGTCACGGCTATATGCCGATCGCGGTCGAGGCGGTGACCCCGGAACAGTTCGCGGCCTGGGTCAAGGCCAAGGGCGGCACGCCCAAGGGTGCCAAGCCCATTGCTGCGGCACCGACCGCAGCCCCAGCCGCAACCGACGCAGCGGCAGTCGCCAACACCACGGGTCCGGTCGAGAATGCGAGCCTGCCCGCTCCCACCACCACTCAGGGCGCGACGGCTAACCCCGCCGGCGCCGGCACCGGACGCTAAGACATGACCGATACCGCCATTCATTCGTCCGCGTTCGACGCGCACGGCCACAGCCACGATCACGCGCATGACGCTGATCACAAGCCCGGTTTCTTTGCGCGCTGGTTCATGTCGACCAACCACAAGGACATCGGAACGCTCTATCTGATCTTCGCGATCACCGCGGGGATCATCGGCGGCTCGATCTCGGGGCTGATGCGCGCCGAGCTGATGCATCCGGGCATCCAGTATCTCAGCACCTGGGTACATTATCTGCCTGGTGGCGAAGCGGGTCTCGATCACTCGCTGCATCTGTGGAACGTGCTGGTCACCGCCCACGGTCTGATCATGGTGTTCTTCATGGTCATGCCGGCAATGATCGGCGGCTTCGGCAACTGGTTCGTGCCGATCATGATCGGCGCGCCGGACATGGCCTTCCCGCGCATGAACAATATCTCGTTCTGGCTGCTGGTGCCTGCCTTCACGCTGCTGCTCGCATCGCCCTTCTTTGGCGGTGCCGGCAATGGCTGGACGCTTTATGCGCCGCTTTCCACCTATGGCGAGCCCGGGCCATCGACCGACATGGCGATCCTGTCGCTCCATCTCGCCGGCGCCAGCTCGATCCTCGGCGCGATCAACTTCATCACTACCATCTTCAACATGCGCGCGCCGGGCATGACCCTACACAAGATGCCGCTGTTCGTGTGGTCGGTGCTGGTCACCGCCTTCCTGCTGCTGCTGGCACTTCCGGTGCTCGCGGCCGCGATCACCATGCTGCTGACCGATCGCAATTTCGGCACGACCTTTTTCGATCCGGCGGGCGGCGGCGATCCGATCCTGTATCAGCATCTGTTCTGGTTCTTCGGTCACCCCGAAGTGTACATCATGATCCTGCCGGGCTTCGGCATCGTCAGCCAGGTCATCGCGACCTTTTCGAAAAAGCCCGTCTTTGGTTATCTCGGCATGGCCTATGCCATGGTCGCGATCGGCGTGGTCGGCTTCGTCGTGTGGGCGCACCACATGTTTACCACCGGCCTCAGCGTGAATACCAAAATGTATTTCACCGCCGCGACGATGGTCATCGCGGTGCCGACCGGGATCAAGATCTTCTCCTGGATCGCGACGATGTGGGGCGGCTCGCTCAGCTTCAAGACACCGATGCTGTGGGCGATCGGCTTCATCTTCATGTTCACCGTCGGCGGCGTGACCGGCGTCGTGCTCGCCAATGGCGGCGTCGATGATTACATGCAGGACACCTATTATGTGGTGGCGCATTTCCACTATGTGCTGAGCCTCGGCGCGGTGTTCAGCCTGTTCGCGGGCTTCTATTACTGGTTCGCAAAAATGTGGGGCAAGAACTATAACGAGTTCCTCGGCCAGCTGCATTTCTGGGTGTTCTTTATCGGCGTGAACGTGATGTTCTTCCCGATGCACTTCCTCGGCCTGCAGGGCATGCCGCGCCGCATGCCCGACTATACCGACGGCCTTGCCCATTGGAACTACATCGCGACGGTCGGCTACATGATCATGGGCGCCTCGATGATCATCTTCTTCATCAACCTGTTCTGGTCGCTGGCCAAGGGCAGCAAGGCGGCGGACAACACCTGGGGCGAAGGCGCGACGACGCTGGAATGGACGCTGTCCAGCCCGCCGCCATATCACCAGTTCGAGACGCTTCCGGTGATCGACGACGGCGGTCATCACTGAGACCGACGACCCTTCGAACAGTGAAACGCCCCGGTGATGAGCCGGGGCGTTTGCTTTTGGGGCATTGCGGAGACGGGCCGGGCAAGGAAGTCGCTGACCAGATTGCACTGGCCGCGGAGGGTGTACGGCGCCTCGAGCGCTAGGACATGTCGTCGTCCGGGAGACCAGCGGAAGAGAAAGGCATTTGAACGGTCCAGCCCAGTGCCATGTAGAGCGCCCGCCCCTCATCGGTCGCGACGAGAATCTGGCGCGAATGGCGTGATCGCCGCTCTCCGCTCAGTGCCGCCATGACGATTCGGCCAAGGCCGAGGCGGCGATGCGCGGCATCGGTGATGATCCGGTCGTACACGAACACCCCGTCCCATTCAGCGGCAAAGCCACTCGCCGCGAGGTCGCCGGAATCAGCCAGGATGCGAACTTCGATGATCGGGCCGCTCGCATCGATCTCGATCCGGTAGCCGGGTGGCAACGACGTGGTGTGGGGCGTAGGCGCCGCGTCGCAGGTCATCACATAGCCGACGGGAAGAAGCCGCCAGTGCGGCGGGAGTATCGCTGCGAGTTCTTCCGGCGACCGGCACAACTTCAGGAAGATACGCGGACAGGTGATCGACCGGCCTAGGTCCACCAACCCTGGACCAGGCCGCGCGAAGACATATCGCGTTAATTCCGCGGGCAGATTGGTATCGAGTCTCAGGCCACCGCGATCGGGGACCGGTTGCGGCAGCCCCCTCCCGACGGATCGGGCGCGCAGCCAGGAATCGATCAGCTCCGGATTCGGTGCATTAGGGTTAGATGGCATGCCGGAAAACTAGGATCGCGCGTCATCCGATGCAATCGCCGTGCTGGCCAGGACGACTGAACCGAGACGCGAACGCAGCACTTTCCCAAGTTCGTCCGGCGGCCTATAGGCGCAGGCAATCATGACCGCCGCGACGACTCTCCCCCCGCCCGCCGACTGGCGCGACTTCCTGGCATTGACCAAGCCCCGGGTGATGAGCCTGGTGGTGTTCACCGGCCTGTGCGGCATGCTCGCCGCGCCGGTGACGATCGATCCGGTGCTCGGTTTCACCGCCATCCTATGCATCGCGCTCGGCGCGGGCGCGGCGGGCGCGCTCAACCAATGGTATGAGGCGGATATCGACGGGGTGATGAAGCGCACTGCGGGCCGGCCCCTGCCTGCCGGGCGTATGGACCGCCAGTCGGCGCTGCATTTCGGCGTCGGGCTCGCGGCCTTCTCGGTGATCCTGATGGGGCTGGCGCTCAACCTCGTTGCCGCCGCGATCCTGAGCGCATCGATCCTTTTCTATGTTTTCATCTACACCATCTGGTTGAAGCGCCGCACGCCGCAGAACATCGTCATCGGCGGCGCTGCCGGCGCCTTCCCGCCGCTGATCGGCTGGGCCGCCGCGACCGGCAACATCGCGATCTTGCCGATGCTGTTGTTCGCGCTGATCTTCCTGTGGACGCCGCCGCATTTCTGGGCGCTCGCGCTGTTCATGAAGACCGATTACGCCGCCGCCGGCGTGCCGATGTTGCCGGTCGTCGCGGGCGAGCGCACCACGCGCGTGCAGATCGGGCTTTACACTTTGCCGATGGCGGCCGCGGCGATCGCGCCCTGGCCATTCGGCCAGGCGGGCGCGCTCTACGGCATCGTCGCGATCGTCACGACCGCGGCGTTTGGCGCGATGGCATTGCAGGTCGCTCTCCGCACCACCGGTGCCGGCGACACAATGCGTCCCGAAAAGCGCCTCTTCGCTTATTCGATCCTCTATCTCTTCATTCTCTTTGGCGCGCTTGTCGTCGATCATTGGATTTGATCCATGCCTGAACAGATTCCCCCGACCGACAAGCTGATCCGCGCGCGCCAACGCTCACGCGCGACGGTCATGGGTCTGATCCTTGGCGCGCTCGTCATCCTGGTATTCGCGATCACCATTGTGAAGATAAAGGCGGGGATGCCGCATTGACACCCCCGGTCCGCACCGCGTTGCTCGCCGTGCTCGGTGTGTGCTTCATGACCGGGCTCGGCTTCGCCGCCGTGCCGCTGTACAGCATGTTCTGCGCCGCGACCGGACTGAACGGCACCACGCAGCGCGGGCTGGTCGCGCCGGGCGCGGTGACCGGTGCAGGCGCGGGCCGCATCCAGATCGACTTCGACGCCAATGTCAGCCCCAAGCTGCCGTGGAAATTCTCACCCGAGCATCCATCCGAAACGGTCGATGTCGGCGCGCGCGACATGGCGTTCTTCACCGCGACCAACACTTCGAACAAGCCGATCACCGGCACCGCGACCTACAATGTCACCCCGGCGCAGGCAGGCAAATATTTCACCAAGATACAGTGCTTCTGCTTCACCCAGCAGACTCTGAAGCCAGGTGAGACGACGCGCATGCCGGTGATCTTCTTCGTCGATCCGAAAATACTCGATGATCCCGACGCGAAGGACATCAAGACGATCACGCTCAGCTACACGTTTTACGCGGTGGATTCCGGCGACGCGTCGAGCTAGAGCAATCCGAAATCAACTGACAACCGCCTGACAGGGGACCGACGCATGGCCGGCGCCAAGAACCACGATTACCACATCCTCGCACCGGATATCTGGCCGATTGCCGGCGCCTTCTCCGCGCTCGCCATGGCGGCAGGCGGCATCATGTGGATGCATGGCGGCCATGTCGGCAAGCCCAATGGCGGCGGCATCCTGTTTTTTCTCGGCGTGGCCGGCGTGCTGACCACGATGTTCAGCTGGTGGGCCAATGTCATCAAGGAAGCGCATCAGGGCGATCATACGCCGGTCGTGCAGCTTCACCTGCGCTACGGCATGATCCTGTTCATCGCCTCGGAGGTGATGTTCTTCGTCGGCTGGTTCTGGGCCTTTTTCGACTTTTCGCTCTTTCCCGCAGCGGTGCAATATGCCGATGGCGCGACGAGCGTGATCGCCGACGCCGCCGCTGGTGCCGCGCATTGGCCGCCCAAGGGCATCGAAGTGATCAACGCGTTCCAATTCCCGTTGCTCAATACCCTGATCCTGCTTCTGTCGGGCACGACGGTGACCTGGGCACATCACGCGCTGATCCAAGGTCAGCGCGGCGGCGAGAAGACCGGCCTATGGGGTCTGATCGGCGTCGGCAATCGCGATGGCGTGCTCAAGGGCCTGTGGATCACCATTGTCCTCGGCCTGCTATTCTCTTCGATCCAGGCTTATGAATATTCCGAAGCGCCCTTCCCTTTCAAGGGAATCAACTATGGCGCGTCGTTCTTCATGGCGACGGGTTTCCATGGTTTCCACGTCCTGATCGGCACGATCTTCCTGATCGTCTGCCTGGTCCGCGCCTATAAGGGCGACTTCACCCCCCGCCAGCATTTCGGCTTCGAGGCCGCCGCCTGGTACTGGCACTTCGTCGACGTGGTGTGGCTGTTCCTGTTCGTCACCATCTATGTGTGGGGCGGCTGGGGCGCACCGATCCACGGCGGATGAGGGAGAGCTGGCACCTTGCGCAGGTCAATGTCGGGCGGTTCGTAGCGCCGCCCGGCGACCCGCGCGTCGAGCCTTTCATGGCAGCACTCGACCGGGTCAACGCCATCGCCGACGCGTCGCCGGGTTTCATCTGGCGGCTGCAGGACGATAGCGGCAACGCTACCGCGATCCGCCCGACATCCGACCCGCTGTTCGCCGTCAACATGTCGGTATGGCGCGATGCCGATGCGCTGTTCGACTATGTCTATCGCAGCGCACACACGCCGATCATGGCGCGGCGGCGCGAATTCTTCGATCGTTTCGACGGCGCCTATCAGGCGCTGTGGTGGATCTCCGCCGGCCATATTCCAACCATAGACGAGGCATTGGGGCGACTTTGGCGGCTTGATCGCTATGGCCCGACCGAACAGGCCTTCACCTTCAAGGCCCGCTTTCCCGTACCGGGCGAAACTGGCGTGCCGATCGATCACCAACCCGATCCCTGGTGTGTCGGTCGCGCCTGACCTCGCCTCGGCGCCGACGCCCGCTCAGGTCGCGGTCAAGGGATTGTGCCCGCGCTGCGGTGCCAAAACACTGTACGCCGGCCTCGCCGCCTTCGCGCCCAATTGCCCGAACTGCGGACTCGACTTCGACAGCTTCAATGTCGGCGATGGGCCGGCGGCGTTCCTCACGCTGATCCTCGGTGCGCTGGTCGTCGCGATGGCGATCACGACCGAATTGACGCTGCATCCGCCGCTCTGGCTGCATATGCTGATCTGGATCCCGATCACCGCGGCGGGCGTGGTTGGATCACTGCGCGTCGCCAAGGGCGCGCTGATCGCGCTGGAATATCGTAACGCCGCGCGCGAAGGTCGCATCAAGGGCGATGATTCATGAAGCAGATCCCGATCGTCGCGACGATCGTCGTCGGCCTGGCCATCGCGGTCATGATCGCGCTCGGCATCTGGCAGCTGCAACGTAAGACCGAGAAGGAAGCACTGATCGCGCAATATGCGACGAACAGCACGCTGCCGCCGATCGCTTTCCCCAATATCCCGGTCAACGATGCGCTGCTGTTCCGCAAGGCGGGCGCCTTCTGCCTGCAACCGGTCGGCTGGACCAACCGCGCGGGCCGCAATGCCAAAGGCGGCACTGGCTGGCGCCAGATCGCGCGGTGCCGCACTGGCGCCGAGGGGCCAGGTCTGACGGTCCAGATCGGTCTTGCGCGCAAACCCGATGCCAAGCCGACCTGGACCGGCGGCGAAGTGCATGGCTACATCACCCATGCGCCGGACGATCAGCCGCTGATCCTTTCGCTGTTGGGCCCATTGATCGGCGGGGCGCACCCCAAGACCCTGATGCTAGTCAGCGACACGCCGCTCGCCGGGCTTGATGCGAATCCCGAACCGGACTTGTCGGCGGTGCCCAACAACCATCTCGCTTATGCGGTGCAATGGTTCCTGTTCGCCGGAATCGCCGGCGTGATCTATGCGCTGGCACTCAGGCGGCGGATGCGTGGTGACAAGAGCGCCTTGTGAGTCGTCGCACACGCCGCTAGTCGCCAAGCCATGCGCTATATCAGCACCCGGGGTGCGGCACCCATTCTCGATTTCCAGCAAGTGACGCTGGCCGGTCTCGCCAGCGATGGCGGGCTCTATCTCCCCGAAAGCTGGCCGACACTGTCGCGCGAGGCGATCTCGGCGATGCGCGGCATGTCCTATGTCGACACCGCCGTGACCGTGATGGCGCCGTTCGTCGCCGGTGTGCTCAGCGACGAGGAACTGCGCGACCTGTGCACCCAGGCCTATGGCCGCTTCTCGCATGCCGCCGTCACGCCCTTGGTCCAGCTCGACCAGCGCCACTGGCTGCTCGAGCTGTTCCACGGCCCCACGCTCGCCTTCAAGGATGTCGCACTGCAGCTGCTCGGACTGTTGTTCGAACGCTTTCTCAGTGGCTCCGACAAGCACATCACCATCGTTGGCGCGACCTCGGGCGATACCGGCTCGGCGGCGATCGATGCGCTGGCCGGGCGCGAAGGTGTCGATGTCTTCATGCTCCACCCCAAGGGGCGCGTGTCCGATGTGCAGCGGCGCCAGATGACCGCGGTGCTCGCGCCCAACATCCACAATATCGCGATCGACGGCAGCTTCGACGACGCCCAGGCGCTGGTGAAGGCGATGTTCAACTCGCCCGACTTCTCCGGCCGCTTCGCACTGTCGGCAGTCAATTCGATCAACTGGGCGCGCTTGATGGCGCAAATCGTATATTATTTCTACGCGGCCGTCCGGCTCGGCGCGCCCGAGAATCCGGTCGCCTTCTCCGTGCCGACGGGCAATTTCGGCGATGTGTTCGCCGGTTATGTCGCAGCGAAGATGGGCCTGCCGGTCGCCAGACTGATCGTCGCGACCAACGTCAACGACATCCTCCACCGCGCGTTGGCCGATGGCGATTATTCGCAAGGGACCGTCGTGCCGACGCCGAGCCCGTCGATGGACATCCAGGTGTCGAGCAATTTCGAACGCTTGCTGTTCGATCTCGGAGGTCGCGATGGCACCGCGCTTGCTGCGCAGATGGCGGGTTTTGAAGCGACCAAAGCGATGCGCCTGACCAATGCGCAGCGTGAAAGTGGTGCGGGCCTGTTCGCCAGCGACCGCATCGATCTCGACGACATGTCGCTGGCGATGCGCTGGGCATGCGAGAAGTCGGGCGAGGTGATCGACCCGCACACCGCGATCGGCCTTGCCGCCGCGCGCCGCGCCGACCTCGGCAACATTCCGGTGGTGACGCTGGCTACCGCGCATCCGGCCAAGTTCGGCGACGCGGTCGAGCGCGCGACCGGCTTGCGGCCTGTCCTGCCGGCCCGAATCGGCGACCTGTTCGAACGGCAGGAACGCTATGACAGCCTGCCCGGCACGTTCGACGCGGTCACCGCCTATATCGCCGAGCGGGCCGTGGCTGTTTAGGCATGAACCTCACGACCCTGATCGGCGAGCCCTGGGCGGATTATGGCCTGATCGATTCAGGGCATGGCCGCAAGCTCGAGCGTTATGGCCGGTTCCGCTTCATCCGCCCCGAGGGGCAGGCGCTATGGGCGCCGGCGAGCGACGACTGGCGCGCGCAGGGCGAGTTCGTCCCCGGATCCGATGAGGATGGCGGCGGGCGCTGGGAATATAATGAGCCCGTGCCGCGCGAAGGCTGGCCGCTCAAATGGGACGGCGTCACCTTCACCGCGCAGAACACGCCGTTCCGTCATCTCGGTTTCTTCCCCGATATGGCGCCAGTGTGGAGCTGGATGCGTGAACAGGTCGCGGGAATGGAGGCACCGGAATGCCTCAACCTGTTCGGTTATACCGGGGTCGGCACGCTGGCGATGGCCGACAAGGGTGTGAAGATGGTCCATGTCGATGCGTCGAAGAAATCGGTCGAGGCGGCACGCGCCAACGCCGCGCTGTCGGACATGAGCGACAAGCCGGTACGCTGGATGACCGACGACGCGACCAAGTTCGTCGCGCGCGAGGTACGGCGCGGGCGCCGTTACGATGGCA
The DNA here is from genome assembly GCF_054057355.1 of Sphingomonas sp. UYAg733. NCBI lineage: Bacteria > Pseudomonadati > Pseudomonadota > Alphaproteobacteria > Sphingomonadales > Sphingomonadaceae > Sphingomonas > Sphingomonas sp. UYAg733. The sequence continues at coordinate 317,355 of NZ_JBSRZE010000001.1, read as the reverse complement.
TATTGCTCGACCCGCCCAAATATGGCCGTGGCCCCGAGGGCGAGGTCTGGAAGCTGGAAGACGGCCTGCCCGGGCTGATCGCCGATTGCCGCAAGCTGCTCGATGCCGATTCGCGCTTCCTGTTTCTCACCGTCTATGCGGTGCGCATGTCGGCGCTCGCGATCGGCGAGTTGCTGAGGCAGGCGTTTGCCGATCTGGGCGGGACGGTCGAGGCCGGCGAGCTGGTGGTGCGGGAAGAGGCGCGAGGCTTGTTGCTGCCGACGGCGATTTTCGCGCGGTGGAGCCGGTAGACCGTACTTCCCATCCCGCAAGCGGGAGGGGAGTAGAGTGTCGTCAATCCATTCCCGCCTTTATCGCCGCGCCCGCCACGAATGGCGCGCCGGCAAGCAACACCAAGCTGACCGCCGCGAGCAGCTTGACCGCGCCTTCGCCTCCTTCGATCGACCCTGCGCCGAAGATCAGCAGCGGCACGGCGAGGGGTAACATCACCAACCCCGCCACTGCACTCGCCCCGCGTACACCCGCCACCAGCGCCGAGGTCGTCACCGCCAGCGCTGCCAGCCCGGGCGTGCCGATCAGCAGCCCCAGTTCGACCGCTAGCAATGTCTCCGGCGACAGGCCGAGCAATCCGGCGGCCACGACCGAAGCGAGCATCAAAGGCGGGCCGAAGCTGAGCCAATGCGCGACTATCTTCGCCGTCGCGATGGTCGCCATACTCACCCCGCGCACCGCGAGCTGATCGAACATCCCGGCTTCGGCATCGGGTGCGACCAGTCGTTCGACCGGCAACAGCGCGGCAAGCAGTGCCGCCGCCCAGATCACCCCGCCGCCGACGCGTGCAAGCAGTGCCGCATCGGGGCCAATCGCGAACGGGAAGAGGATCGCGACGAGCAGGAAGAAAGCGACCACCAGGGTCACGCCGCCACCCGCCCAGGCACGGCGCAGATCGCGCAGGATCAGCGCGGCGATCATGCTACGCCGCCCAACATGATCGGCTGCGCATCCGGCACCGCGATCGGCAAATGAGTCGCGACGAGCACGATCCCGCCGCCGGCGCGGTGCGTCGCGATCGCCGTCTCGAGCAGGGTGATCGCCCCGCTATCCAGGCCATTGGCCGGCTCGTCGAGCAACCAGATCGCCGATCCACTCGCCGCAACCCGCGCCAGTGCGGCGCGGCGGCGCTGACCGGTAGAGAGCAGGCGGACCGGCACATCGGCAAGCGGCGCGAGATCGAACGCCGCGAGTGCTTCGGCCACCGCGTCAGATTGCCCGTCGATCGACGCCCAGAACCCGAGCGCCCGCGCCAGAGTCAGGTCGGGATCTAGCGCGCTCGCTTCAGTCAGCAAGGCCCGTTCGCCAGTGACTTCGACCCGGCCCGCCGCCGGTGGCAACAAGCCCGCGGCGACGCGCACCATGCTCGACTTGCCGACCCCGTTCGGGCCAGTGACCAGCGCCGCATCGCCCGCGTCAAGCGCGAACGACAGATGCTCGAACAGCATCCGCCCGCCGCGCCCGCACGTCACACCATCGAACGCGAGCGCGGCACTCAAGCCGCCGCTTCCTCCAGCGTGTGCATGTCCGCGTCGGACAAGCCGAAATGATGGCCGATCTCATGGATCATGACGTGCGATACCAGTTCGTCGAGCCCGACCCCGGTCTCGACCCATTCCTCCAGGATCGCACGGCGATAGAGATGAATGCGGTCGGGTGGCGAGCCCGATTCCATCGATGACTTCTCGCCCAGCGGCCGACCATGATAAAGGCCGGTCAGGTCGAGCGGATGTTCGATACCGAGCGCGTCGAGCGTCTCCTCATCGGCCAGATCCTCGACGATCAGCACGACATCGCCGAGATGCACGCGGAACGCCTCCGGCAGGCTTTCCAGCGTGCGCAGCGCAATGTCCTCGATCGCTTTCGCGTCGGGCGCCCGGAAATCCTTGGGGTTGGGTTGATCGGGTGTGGCCATCGGCTATGCCATAAGGCCAAGGCGCACGCGGCGCCAGCAGGAGGCAGACGTGACGATCGAACCGCTCAGCGAAGAGGACCGCGCCGAAGCGCTCGATGCGCTCGACGAGTGGGACTATGACGAAGCGCGCGACGCGATCACGCGCACCATCACCTTCGCCGATTTCAGCGAGGCGTTCGCGTTCATGACGCGCGTCGCGCTGCTCGCCGAAAAGGCCGATCATCACCCCGAATGGTCGAACGTATGGAACCGGGTCGAGATTTTGCTGACCACGCACGACGCCGGCGGCCTGTCGCATCGCGACGTCGATATGGCCGAAGCGATCGACGGGTTGGTTTCCTAGATCCTGCCTGCTGGGGAGGATTCATCGCCCCGCCATGCCCCGGCGCATCATCTTGCGCAGCTTGCCGGGCATCCAGCGTGCGGCAAACGCCATGCGGTGGGCGGTCTTGCCTACATAGGTATGGACCTTGTCGCCATGCACCGCATCCCAGGCGGCCTGCGCAACGGTGTCGGCGGAGGTCAGCTCGAGCCCGGCCCCGGTCACTGTTTCGCGGATCGAGCGGTTCGAACCGCCAGCGGGCGAGTTGAGCAGCGGCGTTTCGATAAAGGCCGGCACGATGGCGCGGACCTTGATCCCGTCGGCCGCCCATTCGCCGTCGAGTGCCTCGGTCAGCGCGCGCACGCCGAACTTGGTCGCCGAATAGGGCGCGAGGCCCGCCGAGCCATAGATTGCCGACGCGGAAGCGGTGTTGAGCAGGCAGGAGCCGGGCGTCTTGACGAGATAGGCATGACCGATCTTCGCGCCGTTCAACACCCCCATCAGGTTGATCGAGACGGTGCGGTCCATATCCTCGAAGCTCATCTGCGCGATCGGCCCGCCGGTGCCGATCCCGGCATTGTTGAACAGCACGTCGAGCCGACCGCCGGTGGTCGCGGTGAAGGCGTCAAGGCTGGCAACCCAGGCGTCACGATCGCGCACATCCATCGCATAGGTCGCTGCCGTGCCCCCCGGCAGCGACGCGGCGGTTTCGGCCAGGCCGGTCGCGTTGACGTCGGCCAGCCCGATCCGCCAGCCACGCGCGGCGAACAATTGCGCCGTGGCGCGACCGATGCCCGAACCGCCGCCGGTGATGAAGATCGCCTTTTGTACGCCCTCGGTCATCGTTTCCAGTTCCTCGCCAGATGCTTTCCGGCACCCACCGTGCCACAAGATCTCGGCCGCAAGGTATGCTGAACCATGCCCGCCGGAACAAGCGCCTTCGTTGACGCGCACGCCGTCCTCCCGCACACATACCCCATGTCAGCAACGCCCACGCCCGGTCCCTCGGTCAGCTTTGAAGGCATTGCCAAATCCTATCCCGGCGGCACGCTTGCGGTCGACAATGTCACGACCGAGATCGCGGCGGGCAGCTTCGTCGCGCTGGTCGGCGCATCGGGGTCGGGCAAATCGACCCTGCTCAAGATGATCAACCGGCTGGTCGAGCCGAGCGCCGGAAGTATCGCGATCGGCGGCGAAGCGGTCGGATCGATCGAGCCCTACGCGCTGCGCCGGCGGATCGGTTATGTGTTCCAGAATATCGGCCTGTTCCCGCACCTGGGCGTGGCGGAAAATATCGCGATCGGGCTGAAACTGTCCGGGCAGAACGACAAGGCGACCCATATCGCGCGGGTGACCGAGTTGCTCGATCTGGTCGACCTGCCCGCCGCGTTCGCCACGCGCATGCCCGACGAACTCTCCGGGGGGCAGCGCCAGCGCGTCGGCGTGGCGCGGGCGCTCGCAACCGCGCCGGGACTGATGCTGATGGACGAACCATTCGGCGCGCTCGATCCAGTCACGCGCGATCAGCTCGGCACGGCGATCCGCGCGCTGCACGACCGGCTTGGCCTGACCACGATCATGGTCACGCATGACATGGCTGAAGCCTTGCTGCTGGCTGACCGCGTCCTGGTGATGGAGGCGGGCAAGATCGTCGCCGACGCCACACCTCGTGAGCTGCTCGCCGGCAAGGGCGGCGCAGCGGCCGATGCGCTGGTCGCGGTGCCGCGCGAGCAGAGCCGCCGCCTGATCGCGCTGGAGCGTGGCGCATGAGCGATCCGTTCTTCGACGCCTTTGCGCGCGTGCCAGACTTGCTCGCCGCGCATCTGTTGCTCGCCGCCTCGGCATTGTTGCTGGGTCTGGTGATCAGCCTGCCGCTGGCGATCTGGTCGGCGCGCCGGCCCGCTGTCGCACGGATCGCGCTTGGTTTCGCGAGTCTGGTCCAGACGATCCCGTCGCTGGCGCTGCTCGCGCTCTTCTATCCGCTGCTGCTGTCACTCTCGGTGCTGGTCGGTGGCGGTATCCCCGCGCTCGGCTTCCTGCCCTCCTTGCTCGCGCTGACACTCTACGCATTGCTGCCGATCCTGCGGAACGGAGTGACGGGGCTGACCGGGCTCGACCCGGCGGTAATCGAAGCCGCAGACGGGGTCGGTATGACCGCCTGGCAAAAATTGCGGCTGGTCGAGGCTCCCCTGGTCGCGCCGGTGCTGATGGCCGGCATCCGCACCGCCGCGGTGTGGACGATCGGCGCGGCGACGCTCTCCACCACGGTCGGCCAGCCGAGCCTCGGCGACCTGATCTTTGCCGGACTGCAGACGCAGAACTGGGCGCTGGTCCTCGCCGGCTGCCTGACCGCGGCGGCGCTTGCGCTGGCGGTCGACGGACTGCTCGGGGTGATCGAGCACGGCATCGCGGCGCGCAAGCGGCGGCGCGTATGGATCGCTGCGGCGCTGCTCGGACTTGGCGTGCTCGCCGCGCTGGCGCCGATGTGGCCGCGCGGCGGCGACAGGGTTGTGGTCGGCGCCAAGGGTTTTTCGGAGCAATATATCCTCGCCCGGCTGATCGGGCATCGCCTGGAGAAGGCGGGCTATGCGGTCGAATATCGCGAAGGCCTGGGATCGGTCGTCGCGTTCAACGCTACGGCGGGCGGCGATGTCGATGTTTATGTCGATTATTCCGGCACGATCTGGACCAACGAGATGAAGCGCAGCGACGTGCCGCCGCGCGCGGCAATCGTCTCGGGGGTCGGGGCATGGACCGCGCAACAGCACGGCGTGCGCCTGCTCGGCAGCCTGGGCTTCGAGAACAGCTATGCGTTTGCGATGCGCAGCGACGACGCGGCGCGGCGCGGGGTGACGAGCATCGCCGATCTGACCGCGATCGCGACGACGCTCAAGCTCGCCACCGATATCGAATTTCTCGAACGGCCCGAATGGGCGGCGGTGCGCAAGGCATACGACCTGCGCTTCGCCTCCACGCAACCCTATCAGCCGACTTTCATGTACCGCGCACTGGCGAGCGGCACGGCGGATGTCATTCCGGCTTTCTCCTCCGACGGGCGGATCGCCGCGGACAAATTGACGGTACTGGCAGACCCCAAGGGTGCGATCCCCGGTTACGATGCGATTCTGCTGCTCGCACCTCGCCGCGCACAGGATTCGCGCTTTGCCGCCGCGCTGCAGCCCCTGGTCGGTCGCGTATCGGTCGATGCAATGCGCGAGGCGAATTACATGGTCGACCGTGATGCCGACAAGGCGTCGCCCGAAGCCGCGGCGCGTTGGCTGGAACGCAAGCTCGGGCTGTGATCAGTTGAAGCGCAGGCCGATCCAGAACGTCTGCGGCGTGCCGTAATCCATCGATCCGCCGGCGTTGCGGGTGACGACGGTCTCATCGAACAGATTCTCGACCCGCCCGACGATCGAGACATGCTTCATGATCGGCAGCCGCGCGGTCGCATCGACGGTCAGCGCGTCGTGCAGCACATCCGTCTCCAGATCATCCTCGAACTGCGCGCCGACATAACGCACCGTCGCCGACAGAGCCGGGCCGCTCGACGGCGACCAGCCAAGTGTCGCGCTGGCTGAATGGCGCGGGCTCTGCGCCGGGGCGAAGCCATCGAGTCCGGCCGAAATGCCCGACGCCTGCACCTTGCTGTCGCTGAACGCATAGGCAGCGTCGAAACGAACCGCCCCAAACCGCATGTCGGCGGTCAGCTCGATCCCCTTGGCGACGATCGCGTCCACATTGCGACGCTGACGCAGATTGGGCGCGATGGTGACATTGGCGATCGCATCGTCGAGCCGGTTGTAGAATGCGGTGAGCCCGATCGACACGCCATTTAGCGGCTTGAAATCGATCCCGGCCTCGACGCCCTTCAGCTTTTCCAGCCCGAGATTTTCGTTTGCCTTGGTGACGATCGGAAACACCACGAAGGGGCGATAGAGTTCGTTGAGTGTCGGCAAGCGGAAGCCGGTATAGCCCGCCGTGCGCAATGCCACCGCATCACCCGCGCGGAACAGCGCACCGACCCGGCCGGTGCCTTCGAAACCATCACGATCGGCAAAGCTGTTGTCGATGGTCGAAAGTCCGATAACACTCCGTTCGCGGAAGAAACCATCGGTAATGGTCCAGCGATCGCCACGCACGCCGCCGGTCAGCACCAGATTGCCGATCGACCAGTCGTCCTCGACGAACAGGCCCGTCGTGCTGGTCCTGCCGCCGGCATTGCGCCGCGTCGTAACGGTCACGCCGCTATAGGCATCCTCGAACAGCTCGCCCTCGGCCAGCCGCGCGTCGATGCCAATGCGCAGGACATGATCCAGCCCGACTGGCGGACGAATCTCGACCTTGCCGCCGATCCCGGTCGACGGCGTATTGCGTTGGTCGAGCGTCAGGCGGAAACTGGTCGCGCTGATCACCTTGTTGGAAAAGTTGCGCGCTTGGACATAGGCGAGCGCATCGACTTTCCAGGCACCGCGATGGACCAGTCTGATGCTCGCATCCTGACCCTGCGAGCTGCTGTCCGCGCCGGTGAAACGCAAGCTACGGTTGTCGCCGAACAGGAGCCCGCGGAATTGCAGATCGGTCTTGGTATCGAGCGGTGCGACGGTGCGTAAGCCAGCCGACCAGTCGCGATAGCGCGCCCGCGCGCTTGCCGCGACACGCTGCGCCGGCGGTGTGGTGAAGAAACCGTCGCCGCGCTCGAACCGGCCCGATAGTGTCGCGTAACCGCCATCGAGGTCGGGCGAGACATTGCCCGACACGCTCATCGCATTGTCGCTGCCGTAGAATGCATCGCCCGAGACAAAGGGCAAATCGCGCCGCGTCGCGCTGACCAGTTCGATCGTGCCGGCGACCGCGCCCGCGCCGAACGGGCCGGAGCCGCCGCCGCGCGTGATGCGCGCGCCACCGAGCCGGTCGCCGACCAGTGCGGTGAAGGGCACATAACCGAAGAACGGATCGGCGATCGGCACGCCGTCGAGCAGCACCAGGGTTCGGCTCGACGCATTGCCGCCGAGCGAGCGCAGGGTAATGCCTTGCGCCGACGGGTTGGCCGAACGGCTGTCGGAGCGGCGGAATTGCTGGAAACCGGCCACATCCTTCAACACATTCTCGACCCGGCCAGAAGCCTCGTCGGTCAACCGATCGCGGTCGATCACCACCGACCCATAAGCCGGCGTTCCCGGCGGCAGCGGCAGGCCAGTGCCGATCACTACGATATCGCCCGTATCCGACGCGATCGGAATGGGGGCCGGCGCCGAAGCGTGACCGGCACTTTGCTGCGCTACGGCAGGCAGCGGGACGATCAAGGCGATCAGAGGCAGGCTGAACAGACGGAGCATGACTTGCGGCGATCTTTCGGGGTGGCCTTCGAGCCGTTCGAACAGCGGAAGCAGATGCCCTTAGCGAGTATCCAGCCGGTCGTTGCAGGAAAAGGCGATCACCGAAACACAATTGCGATTGCAGTTTACGCAATCATGGTCGCATTTTTCGCACTTGCTAGATTTTGCGCTGCACTGCACAAAGACGGTGCCTTTCAGGCATCCTCTCCTAAAACTTTCAAAGGTCAGCCCTTCGGGGCTGGCCCTTTTTTTTGTCGATGCTTTCCGCTACGCATAGCAACGCTGTCGTCACGTCGAACAATAAAAAATGTTCGTGGAGCGGAGCCCGCCGGAGAACCCGGCAACGGCGCGATTGCAGTGTGGGGGATCGAGCTGCCCGGGGCGCTCTCCCCCATTTCTCCGGAGTATGACAGTTTTGCGTCGAAAACCGGCCGTTCGTCCCGATGGTTGGACCTGTTATGCGCCGTGAAAGTGGGCCTCGCCGACCCTTTACGTCATCGCATCCCGGTCCCAACGTGCGGCCATGCAACGTCGCGACTCGGCTCCGGGGCCGCGGCTCGGAAGGGTGAATCGATATGACGACGCTGGTAGTGACCTATCCCGTCAAGGACGGCGCCACGTTCGACGCGCGTTATTATGTCGCGCGTCACATTCCGCTGGTGCGCGAAAAATGGACTCAATACGGACTAACCAGCGCGCGAGCGCTAATCCCCGAGGTGCCCGGCGCGGCTTATTACGCCATTGCGATCCTCGATTTTACCGACGCCTCAGCCGCAGACCGGGCGATAGGATCGCCGGAGGCCCCCGACGTGATGGGCGATGTCGCGAACTTCACCAATCAATCTGCGGTCGTGACACGCTGCGTCGAACGCTGACCTGCCGCCCTCGGAAAGGAGGGAATAGCCTGAAAACCCAACCACGCCTGGCACGGCGACCGATCAATCGGCGAAAAGCAGCACCGGGGTTTCGAGATATTTCTTCAGACCCTGGACGAAACTTGCCGCGTCCCATCCGTCGACCACGCGATGATCGCAGCTGATCGACAGGTTCATCAGTTTCGCGCGGCGGATCTCGTCGCCGTCAAAGACTGGGCGCTCGACGATCTTGTTCGGCCCGATGATCGCGACTTCGGGCCGGTTGATCACCGGGGTCGTCGCGATCCCGCCGAGCGGGCCGAGCGACGTGATCGTCAGGGTCGAACCCGACAATTCCTCGACCTTCGCCTTGCCGGTGCGCGCAGCCTCGGCCAGGCGGGTGATCTCGGTCGCGAGCTGCCAGACATTGCGATCCTGCGCATCGCGGATCACCGGGACCATCAGGCCAGCCGGGGTCTGGGTCGCCATGCCAAGATGGATCTGGCCGTGGCGCGTGACTATGCCGGCCTCGTCGTCATAGCGTGCGTTGATCATCGGGAAGTCGGGGATCGTCTTGCAGATCGCCACGATCAGCAGCGGCAGCATGGTCAGTTTGGGCCGGCCGCCGCGATTGTTGTTGAGGTCGGCGCGCATCTCCTCGAGCGCGGTCACATCGATTTCGTCGACATAGGTGAAGTGCGGGATAGCGCGCTTCGATGCGGCCATGTTCTCGGCAATTTTCCGACGCATGCCGATGACCTTGATCGGCTCGTCAGCGCGGGCATTGTTCGCATGCGGGGCCTGATAGCCCTGACCCGAACCATAGCGCAGAAACGCATCGAGGTCCGAATGGCGCACACGGTCGCTGTCAGTCTTCACCTGTATGAGGTCGATACCGAGATCGGCGGCACGGGCGCGCACTGCCGGTGAGGCAAGCGCATGGGCGACCACCTTGGGTTCCTCCCCGGCACGGGGAGGGGGACTGTTCGCCACTTCCGGCGAATGGCGGAGGGGGGTGTCCACGGGTGAAACGTTGCTTGGCACGCCCGCTCCACCAGCTTCGCTGGTCCCCATTCCCGTGCCGGGGAGGATATCTTCTTCCGAGCCGGGATTTTCCGCGCCCATCTGCTCAGCGACATCCTGCGCCAGTTCGGCACGCGCAGCGGCGTCGTTCGCCGGCGCGTCATCCTCGGCGGCGTCGGTTTCGATCACGACCAGCGGCGATCCGATCGACACCTGGTCGCCGACTTCGCCAGCCAGCTCGATCACCGTGCCCGACACCGGCGATTCCATCTCGACCGTTGCCTTGTCGGTCATCATGTCGGCCAAGCCCTGGTCTTCCTCGACCCGGTCGCCGATTTTTACATGCCACGCGACGATCTCGGCCTCAGAAATACCTTCGCCGATATCGGGTAATTTGAATTCGAAGCGTGCCATTACGTCCTCATCACTTTCTTAAGCGCCTCGCCGATCCGCACCGGCCCGGGAAAATAAGCCCATTCCAGACTGTGCGGGTAAGGAGTGTCGAAGCCGGTGACACGCTCGATCGGCGCTTCGAGATGATAGAAACAACGTTCCTGCACCAGCGCCGACAGTTCAGCGCCAAACCCGCCGGTGCGCGTCGCTTCGTGCACGATCATGCAACGGCCAGTCTTCTTGACCGACGCCTCGATCGTCTCGATGTCTAGCGGAACCAGGGTGCGCAGATCGATGATCTCGGCATCGACGCCCGCATCGGTCACCACCGCCATGCACACATGCACCATCGTGCCGTAAGCGAGGATGGTCAGTGCATCGCCGGCGCGCACGATCTTCGCCTTGCCCAGCTCGATCTTGTAGTAACCGCTCGGCACCTCGCCCGCCGGATGCTTCGACCAGTTTTGTGCCGGGCGATCCCAATGGCCGTCGAACGGGCCGTTATAGATGCGCTTGGGTTCGAAGAAGAGCGTCGGATCATTGTCCTCGATCGCCGCGATCAGCAAGCCCTTGGCGTCATACGGGGTCGATGGAATCACCGTCTTAATGCCCGAAACATGAGTGAAGATGCCTTCGGGGCTCTGCGAATGCGTCTGCCCGCCAAAAATGCCGCCGCCAAAGGGCGAGCGCACCGTGATCGGCGAGGTGAATTCGCCGGCCGAACGGTAGCGCAGCCGCGCCGCTTCCGAGACGAGCTGGTCCAGCGCGGGATAGATGTAATCGGCGAACTGGATTTCCGGTACCGGGCGCAGGCCGTATGCGCCCATTCCGACCGCGACGCCGATGATGCCGCATTCGGTGATCGGCGTGTCGAACACCCGGGTCTTGCCGAATTTCTCCTGCAAGCCGGCGGTGGCGCGGAACACGCCGCCGAAATAACCGACATCCTCGCCCATCACGATCACGTCGGGATCGCGCGCCATGACCACTTCCATCGCGGAATTGATCGCCTGGATCATGTTCATGCGCACGGTGGCGCCTTCAGGTGCGTCAACCGGGGTTGCGGTTTCCATCGTCTCGCTCATTTCTTGCGTGCCCAAGGCCGGCCCGAGGCGGTTTCTTCGGCAAGCATCTGCGCCTGTTGCTCGCGTAGGTGCCAGGGCATCTCCTCGAACACGCCGTCGAACAATGTGTCGAGCGGCTGGTGCAGACCATGACCGAGAATGCCGTTCTGCTCGGCTTCCTTCTGCGACGCCTTGACCTGCTCGGCGAGCTCCTTGTCCTGCGCGACGTGGCGTTCCTCGTCCCATTCGCCGATCGCGATCAAATGATCCTTGAGGCGTTTGACCGGATCGCCGAGCGGCCATGCGGTCGGCTCGCCTTCGGAGCGGTACTGACCCGGATCGTCGGAGGTCGAATGACCTTCCGCACGATAGGTGAAATGCTCGATCAGGGTCGGGCCATGATTGGTTCGGGCGCGTTCGGCCGCCCAGGCGGTCGCGGCATAGACCGCCAGTGCGTCGTTACCATCGACGCGCAGGCCGGCGATGCCATAACCCACCGCACGCGCCGCGAAGGTGGTCGATTCGGCGCCGGCAAAACCCGAAAAGCTCGAGATCGCCCATTGGTTGTTGACCACATTGAAGATCACCGGCGCGCGGTAGACGCTGGCGAAAGTGCAGGCGGAATGGAAATCGCCCTCCGCGGTCGACCCCTCGCCGCACCATGTCGCCGCGATTCGCGTGTCGCCCTTCGCAGCGGAGGCCATCGCCCAGCCCACGGCTTGCGGATATTGCGTCGCGAGATTGCCCGAGATCGAGAAGAAACCAGCTTCCTTGACCGAATACATGATCGGCAGCTGCTTGCCCTGCAGCCGGTCGCCCCGGTTCGAATAGATCTGGTTCATCATGTCGACCAGCGACCAGCCGCGCGCAATCAACAACCCCTGCTGACGGTAGGAAGGGAAGCACATATCCTCATAATCGAGCGCGAAGGCGGCGGACACCGCGACGGCCTCTTCCCCGGTGCACTTCATGTAGAAGCTGGTCTTGCCCTGGCGCTGGGCACGGAACATGCGCTCGTCGAATGCGCGGACCAGGGCCATGGAGCGTAGCATCGCGCGCAGCGTGTCCGGCGACAATCGCGGGTTCCACGGGCCGACCGCCTGATTCTCATGGTCGAGCACGCGGACCAGATCGTAAGCCAGGTCGATAAAACTGTCGGCGGGGTCGGCGATGTCGGGGCGGCAGACCGAGCCGGCGGCCGGGATCGTCACCTCGGTGAAGTCGACCGTATCGCCGGGGCGGAACTTGGGCTCCGGTACGTACAGCGATAACGGCTTCAAATTGGCGCGCGGACTGTCGCCTGCCATGTTCTCTCCACTTCTGTCGGCGTACCCCAACCGCAACAATGGTCTGGAGTAACGCGCGGAATCGATTCCAGACCTTGTTATAAAATTTCAACGGCCTTGGCGAGGGGCCCGCTGTGCCGATCGTGACGATCCGTTAACCAATTGGGTCGCATTTTGGTCTCGGAACGATACGCATCATGTATATGGCCCCGATCGTCGCCGCGAAAGCGCCCGCCTCGACTACCGCTCGCCGCGTCGTCGGTGCGATAGTCCTGCCGTTGTGCGCCGCAGTCATGCTGCCGTTTCTCGCCGTCTATGCGCTTTATGCCGGCACCGTGCTAGCGTTGCGCGCGATCCCCAAGACGCCCCGCGCCTTGCTCGACGCGGTCGATTACGCCGGTTCGGTCGCGCTCGGACGCTGACCCGCATGCGGGCCGTGCTGGATCATCCGGCGTTCGGCCAGCTCGTCCGATTCGTCATCGCTGGGCTGGGCGTTACCGCCTTCTCGATCGCTGTTTACCTTGTTTATGCGATGCTGCTCCAGGTCGAGCCGCTGATCGCCAATATGGTCAGCCATGGCGCGGGTGTTGCGGCGGGTTATGCGGTGCATAGCCGCTGGAGCTTCCGGGGCGATGCGCGGCATGGCGATGTGACGATCCTGCGCTTCGTGCTGGTATCGGGCGTCGCGTTTGCGCTCAATTCTGTGTGGGTGTGGCTGGCGACTGGTGTGCTGCATGGGCCAGTCTGGTGGCCGGTCCCGGCAATGCTGTTCGTTACGCCGTTCGCGAGCTTTGCGCTCAACCGGTATTGGGTTTTCAAGCAGATTTAGCGTTTTCCGGTGTTGGATGGTGTCAGCCAAATCGACCCAATTCAAAAGACTCCAAGTTCTAAACGGTGACTTGCTCGCCCAGCTCCAGCACCTTGCCCGGCGGGATTTTGAAAAAGTCGGTCGGGTCGCTGGCATTGCGCTGCAAGAACATGAAGATGCGGTCCTGCCATAGCGGCATACCCTGTTTCGCGGCGGGTTTGATCGTGTTGCGGCCAATGAAATAGCTCGTCTTGGCCGGGTTCATCGGCATGCGCAGGCCCGATGGCGCAAAGCCAAGGTCGTTCGGCACGTCGGGCGAATCCATAAAGCCATAGGTAAGGATGACGGTCGCGAAATTCGCATCGACCTCGGTCGTCGCCACGCGCTCCTCATCGGGTACGTGAGGGCGGTCGGCGGTGCGGATGCTGACCACCAGATTGCGCTCGTGCAGCACCTTGTTGTGCTTCAGATTGTGGAGCAGTGCGCCCGGCGCGCTGCTCGGATTGGCGGTGAGGAAGATCGCGGTGCCCTCGACCCGCTCCGGTGGGCGGCGCGACAGCGCCGCCGCGAGATCGGCGAGCGGCACGCTCTGGCGCTGTTCGAACATGCGCACGATGCCGCGACCACGCACCCAGGTATAGATCAGCAGCGCGATCATTGCAGCGACCACCAGCGGCACCCAACCGCCCTCGATCACGCGCAATATATTCGCGCCGAAGAAGACCAGGTCGAGCGCGAGAAACGGCGTGACGACGACGATCGCAACGCTGCGTGACCAGTTCCAGTGGTGCCGCACGACGATATAGGCAAGGCAGGTGGTGACGACCATCGTGCCGGTCACCGCGATGCCGTACGCGGCGGCCATCGCCGATGAGCTGCGGAACTGGGTGACCAGCACCAGCACGCCGGCGAGCAACAGCCAGTTGATCGAGGGAAGATAGATCTGTCCCGAATGCCGCGCCGAGGTCTGGCGCACGCGCAGCCGGGGCAAAAGGCCGAGCTGGATTGCTTGCTGAGTCAGCGAATAGGCGCCGGTGATCACCGCCTGGCTGGCGATCACCGTCGCCACCATCGACAGGCCGACCAGCCAGGGACGAAATTGATCGGGCGCCATCAGAAAGAACCAGTCCTGATTGTGGAAAGGTGTGCCGGCCGCCTGTGCCGCCTCGAGCGCATTTAGCGCGAACGCGCCTTGGCCAAGATAGTTGAGCGTCAGCGCCGGGAACACCAGCGCGAACCAGCCGAGCTGAATCGGCAGGCGACCGAAATGACCCATATCGGCGGTCAGCGCCTCGGCGCCGGTAACGGTCAGAAATACCGCGCCGAGAACGAACAGGCCGGTCACCCCGTGATTGGCGAGGAAGAAAGCGCCATAATGTGGCGATGCGACGCGCAGGATCGAAGGCTCGTCGGCGATATGCCACAGGCCGAGCCCGCCGATCGCCAGGAACCAGATAATGCACACCGGCCCGAACAGTTTGGAGACGCGCGCCGTACCGCGCGACTGGATCACGAACAGCGCGACGAGGATGATGATGGTCAGGATCAGGATGCGCCGTTCGTCGATCATCGGGCCGATACCGGGCAATGTGCGCAATCCCTCGACCGCCGACAGCACCGACAGCGCGGGCGTGATGATCGCGTCGCCGTAGAAAAGCGACGCACCGGCCGCGCCAAGCACGAGCGCGATCAGCGATCTTTTGCCAAGCGCACGCCGCGCCAGCGCGGTCAGCGCGAGCACTCCGCCCTCGCCCTGATTATCGGCGCGAGTCAGGAACAGCACATATTTGATCGTGACGACGAGGATCAGCGACCACAGGGCAAGGCTGAGCACGCCGAGAATCTCACTCGCCTCGACGCCGTCGCGCGCGGTCTGCCCGAGCGCTTCGCGGAACGCATAGAGTGGACTCGTGCCGATATCGCCGAAAACCACACCGATCGCGCCGATCGCGAGCGCGACGGTCGCCGGTCTAGAAATGTCGGACCTGGACATAGAGGAATGCCCGGATGCGTCTTTACCGGAAGACATTACGTCATTGGCCTGTCGTTGGGACGGCGCGCTCTACGCTTGTTGCATCGCAGCGCAAGCGATTTTCGCGCAACCCGTTGAACATGGAGCCGTGTCGCGTCATAGCAATGACATGGTTCCCTTTTCGTTCGCTGGCCATGACATGTTTGCGCTCGCGCAGGGCGCATTGTTCTGGCCGGCGCGGCGTGCCTTGCTCGTCGCCGACCTGCATTTCGAGAAAGCGAGCTGGTTCGCCGCGCGCGGCCAGATGCTCCCGCCCTATGACTCGATCGCCACGCTGAGCGCGCTAACCGCAGTGGCGGAAAGCACGCAAGCGGCGGAAATCTGGTGCCTTGGCGATAGTTTTCACGATTCGGCCGGATGCGACCGGTTGCCGGCCGACGCGTCGGCGATGTTGCGCACGCTGACCGCGACACGGCGCTGGACCTGGATCACCGGCAATCACGATGTGGCGCTGATCGATCGTTGTGGCGGTGAGGTGATCGATGAAGCGGTGATCGACGGGCTCGTGCTGCGCCATGAAGCCGAGCGAAACGAAGCGCGGCCCGAGCTGTCCGGTCATTTCCACCCGAAGTTCCGCGTCACCGTACGCGGTCGCCATGTGTCGCGCCGCTGCTTCGTCGCGACCGCGACCAAGCTGATCCTGCCGGCTTTCGGCTCACTGACCGGGGGCCTCGACGCCGATCATCCGGAAATAGTCCGCGCGATCGGCCACGGTGCCGAGGCAATGCTGCCGGTGGATAACCGAATGCTGCGCTTCCCGTTGGCGGCCTGATACTGGTGCAGGACAGGTCCTGGACGAAGGACCTCTTACATCGTTCGGCCATTCCTCAGAGCATGGAACATCATGTCAGATGCATGCACGGGGTTTTGGACGCGTAGCGATCCTCGTTCCGACAATAAGAAAGAGCGAGCCTGCATCGGTCAGGCAGAATGCCCGACCATATCCTGTGCAATGCTTGAATCGCTGCGAGGGACAGAATCGGGAGGATGGAGCGGCGAGAGATATGGGACACCGGTAATGTCCCGTTTCTCAGGCCGCCGCCTCTCAACCAAGCGGTATAGTTCCTTATATATCAGATGCTTGATATAAGATACTCGGCGCAGGCCGGTGCCACGACTTAAGGAGATATGGGACACGCGGCGGTCCCGAAGTCGATCGGGCTTTGGCGCGCCAGATGTCATTCCAGCGAGTTTCCGATGTGGCTTTGCTCCAAGCGATCAGCTCGGCGCGACATGAATCGGATTGACCGCCCGGTGCTCTAGCGCGCGAGCGACGGGAACCCCGCCTTGAACGCCGCGAGCTTTGGCTTGTCGATGTTGACGATGTACGGGTGAGTCGGGTTACGGTCGAAAAAATTCTGGTGATAGGCTTCGGCCGGGAAGAAACCCCCGCTCTCCAGCTTCGTCACCACCGGCTTGGAGAACACCTTGGCGCGACCGAGCTGCGCAATATAAGCGGCGGCGACCGATTTCTGCGCGACGCTCTGCGGGAAGATCGCCGAGCGATAACTTATTCCGGTGTCCGGCCCCTGTCGATTGAGCTCGGTCGGGTTGTGCGCGATCGAGAAATACACCCGCAAAAGCGTGGCGTAGCTGATCTGTGCGGGATCGTAGACGATCTTGACCGCCTCGGCATGACGAGTCGTCTCGGTCGATACCTGATCATAGGTCGCGGTCGCCGCAGTCCCGCCGGCATAGCCCGCAGTCACGTTGCGTACGCCCTTCACATGTTCGAACACCGCCTCCATGCCCCAGAAACAGCCCCCGGCCAGTACTGCGGTCTGCAATCCATTGGCCCGGGGTAAATCCTGTGCCGCTGCCGGGATCGGCACGGCGCGTTCGGCATTGGCGATGCCACACGCGCTGAGCGTGGCGGCAAGCGCGGCTGCGATGGTGAGTCTGTTCATGACATCCGCCTCGTAGAGGGCGCCAAGAAGCGCGCCGTTAAAGTCATATACGAAGCGGTCGGCGATAAGGTTACACCGGGCAGCATTTCAGGAACGCGACGGCGTACCGCTCGCGGCTTAGCGCGAGGCGTGCGCGCCCGTCGTGATCGAGCTCGCGATCGGATTCGCGGGGGTTTCGATATTGGCTGGCTGGAAGCTGAAAACGCCGACCGCGCCCAACGCGAAGCCGCCGATGAACTGCCACAGAAACCCTGACTTCAGGATGCTACGCATGATCTCACCTCTTGGGCCTGTCGTCGCACCGCGCAGGCAAAAAACCCTGATGACAAACCCGTCAGGAACGGGCCGTCGGAAATGCGAAGATCGGGAGTGGCCCGACCCTCTGCAATGCGGAATTACGAAACCCAGCGTTAACGCCCGCTGGCCGTTCCGTTCATCCCATGTTCGTCTGGGGAAGACGGAGCCGCAATTCGATTACCGTACGGCTGCGCAAGCCGTTTGGATGCGTTCGCAGGCTTCGCGAAGCAAATCCTCCGACGTCGCATAAGAAATACGCATCGCCGGCGAGAGGCCGAACGCCGCGCCCTGCACCGCCGCGACCTTCGCATCGTCGAGCAGATAAGCGACGAATGCCTCATCGGTATCGATTAGCTTGCCCTTGGGCGTGGACTTGCCGATCAGCGCGGAGAATTCGGGATAGACATAGAATGCGCCCTCCGGCCGCGGGCAAGTGATGCCATTGGCCTGGTTGAGCATCGACACGACCAGGTCGCGGCGCGACTGGAACTTGGCGGCATTGTCCTTGAGGAATGCCTGATCGCCGGTCAGCGCCGCAACCGATGCGGCCTGCGCGATCGAACACGGGTTCGAGGTCGATTGCGACTGCAGTTTGGCTATTGCCTTGATCAGCCAGGGCGCGCCGCCGGCGAACCCGATCCGCCAGCCGGTCATCGCATAGGCCTTCGAACAACCGTTAGCAGTCAGCGTACGATCGTAGAGCGAAGGACAAACCTCGGCGATCGTGGTGAATTCAAAGCCGTCATAGATGATATGCTCATACATATCGTCGGCGAAGATCCACACATGCGGATGCCGTTCGAGCACCTCGCCCAGCGCCTTCAGTTCGGTGCGCGAATAGGCGGCGCCGGTCGGGTTGGACGGCGAATTGAGGATGACCCATTTGGTGCGTGGCGTGATCGCCGCCTCGAGCTGCTCCGGGGTCAGCTTGTAGTTTTGCTGCGACCCCGCCTCGACGAACACCGGCGTGCCGCCCGCAAACAGCACGACATCGGGATAGCTGACCCAATAGGGTGCCGGAATGACCACCTCGTCGCCGGCGTCGATCGTCGCGACCATCGCATTGAACAAGGTGTGCTTGCCGCCGGCGTTTATGGTGATCTGATCGCGCGCATAGGTCAGGCCGTTGTCGCGCTTGAACTTGAAGATCACCGCGTCCTTCAGCTCGGGCGTGCCGTCGACATTGGTGTATTTGGTTTTGCCCTCGCGGATCGCCTTGATCCCGGCTTCCTTGATGAACTCCGGCGTGTCGAAATCGGGCTCGCCGGCGCCAAGACCGATCACATCGACGCCTTCGCGCTGCAGCTCCTGCACGCGCGACGTGATCGCGAGCGTTGGCGAGGGCTTGATACGGGCGAGCGCGGCGGATGGCTGCATGGGAACGAACACCTCTCGTGGGAGCGGCTCTTGGGCGAGCGGCGGGGCTATAGCCCGCGATTGTTCGCTTTCGCAACCGCAACAATCGCCGGAATCAATCCACGCAATGCATTGCCGAGCAGGAAACCGCCGGCGAGGTCGGCAGGACTTAATTCTCCCTCCACCGCACGGCCGCTGGCGATCAGGTCGGCGCGCAGCACACCGGGCAATAGTCCGCGCGACAGCGGGGGCGTAACCAGCACGCCGTCGCGCTCGACAAAGATCGAGGTGAAGCTGCCCTCGGTCAGGAAACCGGCGGGATCGGTGAACAGCACCTCATCCTGTCCGGCACGACGGCGCGCCGCATCGTAGAAACCGCGGTCACTGGTCTTATGGCACAGTCGAAAATCCTCCGGCGCGACGGGCAGCGGTACGATCGCCACCTGCATCGGGTCCGTCCTCGGCTCCGGCATCGGCGACACCTCGATCGCGATCGCACCGCTCTTCGCCAGCAACAGCCGCACCCGGCGCGCGCTCCGCAGGCGGAAGGTCGCGGCCTGGAGTTCGTTGCGCGTGGCATGGCGATCGAAGGTGAAGCCGAATCGTTCGGCACTCGCCTTCATCCGCGCGAGATGCCCCTCGAGCCGTTGCAGGCCAATCTCCGGATCGAACGCCATCGTCTCGATCAGATCGAAATCGCGTTGGCCCGCGGTCAGGAAGGCTCCTTTGGCCAGGCTCTCGTCCCATTCCTCGTCAGCGCGCGAATCGGCGACGATACCGCCGCCCGCGCCGAACATGGCGTAGCCACCATCTCCTTGAATCAACAAGGTTCGAATGGCGACATTGAACATCGCATCGCCATTCGGGTCGAACCGTCCGATCGATCCCGTATAGGCTCCGCGCCTGTCATGCTCGATCTCGGTAATCGCCTGCATCGCGCGGATTTTGGGGGCGCCGGTAATCGAACCGCACGGGAACAACGCGCCCAGCACCTCGATCGCGTCCCTGCCCTCGGCCAGGTCGGCGGTGACGGTAGAGACCAGCTGATGAACGGTCGGATAATTTTCGACATGGAACAATTGCGGCACCGCGACGCTGCCGGGCCGCGCGACGCGCGACAGATCGTTGCGCATCAGATCGACGATCATCAGATTCTCGGCGCGCTGCTTGGCGTCCGCGGCGAGCCTCTCTGCCAGTGCGCGGTCATCCTCCGGCGTGACGCCCCGTCGCGCCGTGCCCTTCATCGGCCGGCATGTCAGCTTGCCCTGTTCGGCGGCGAAGAACAATTCGGGTGACAGCGACAACAGCATGTCCGTCCCGGTATTGACGACCGCGCCATAGCCCGCCCGGGCACGCCCGCGCAGTTGCGCGTAAAGCGCGAGCGGATCGCCCGCATAGGGAACGCGCGAGCGATAGGTGAGGTTCGCCTGATAAATGTCGCCAGCCGCGATCAGGTCGAGGACCTGGGCGAGTTGCCCATCATAGGTCGCGCGATCGATCCCCGGCACCGGCAACCCGACCCAGGCACCCGCCGGATCTGGCAACAAAGCGGGCACATCGCCCGGCGCAATCTCCTCATATCCCTCAAAAAGCCCAAACCAGAGCAACGGCGTCATATTGCCGAGCTCACCGAGTACCGGCTCAAATGCGGCGCCTGCCTCATAGGACAGGAAACCCGCCGCATGGAGTCCGTCATCGCGCGCGCCGCGCAGATCGGCCAGGGCGGGCAACACCATAGCCGTCTCATACGTCTCGATGACCCGCACCGGTGCGCGATAGAGCCGCGCCGGCGCACCGCCGTCACGAGCGTCATCGAGCAGGACAAAGGGGACGTCGATCGGCATAGTCGCCGCCCTGTAGAGCGAAAACGGGGCGATGTGCCAGTGTGGGTGCCAGTCCGTCCCGCCGATCGCCGCCGGCGCGACCGGATCGGTCAATCGCGTGCCAGCTTCTCGGCAAAAACCGCGTTACGTTGCCAAAGATCGACCACTCAAGATTGACTGGCCGCAAAGGCGCGACCATTTCGGGGCCATGGCCAATCCACCAATGCGTGCCGCGATCATTCCCGTCACACCATTACAGCAGAATTGCACCTTGCTGTGGTGCACCGCCACGATGAAGGGCGCGTTCGTGGATCCGGGCGGAGATCTGCCTAAGCTCAAGGCGGCAGCGACTCAGCACGGCGTGACGGTCGAGAAGATCATCCTGACCCATGGCCATTTCGACCATTGCGGCGAGGCCAAGCCGCTCGCCGAGGAGCTCGGCATCCCGATCGAGGGACCGCACCGCGACGACCTGTTCCTGCTCGAAACGCTGGCCGAGGACGGCGCGAAATACGGCATCATGGGCGGCAAGGCGTTCGTTCCCGACCGCTGGCTGGCCGAGGGCGACACGGTTATCGTCGGGGAGCTGACCTTCCACGTCTATGAAACGCCCGGCCACACGCCGGGCCACGTCATCTTCCATCACCCCGAATCGAAACTCGCTTTGGTCGGCGACGTTTTGTTCCAGGGATCGGTCGGCCGCACCGATTTCCCGCGCAGCAATCATGCCGATCTGCTCAAATCCATCGCCACCAAATTATGGCCGCTGGGCGACGACACCGCCTTCATCCCCGGGCACGGTCCGATGAGCAATTTTGCCCATGAGCGCGCCTACAACCCGTTCGTCAGCGATTCCGCGCTCGCCGAATAAGACGTTTGCTGCCGGCGCCGCGGCGCGAGCCCGGCGAGGAAAATCCGCTCCTCCGCTTCAACCGGCCGGAGCGACCACTTCGACCGGATCGTTGGCGGGGGCATGCTCCATTGCGATCAGCGGCAGCGCGATGGCGTAACCACCCAGGCCGAGCAACAGCAGGAATGTCACCAACGTGCCGGCCATCCGTGCATATTTCAACCCGTCCATGCCAAGCGGGTGGGCGACGCGAGCGAGCAGGAACAACGTGCTGGCGACCCATAGCCAGGTCGCTGTGCCTGCGGTGAATTCCAGCAGGCCGATCAGGATGACGATGAAGGGTGCATATTCGACGAAATTGGCCTGGGCGCGCATACGGCAGATCAGCCGCTCGTCGCCGCCATCGCCGATGCTGACCTTGGCCGTGGTGCGCACCTGACCAACGCGAATCGCCAGCCATAGCGCGATCAGCGCAGCCCCACCCGCGGTCACCAAAGTGACCGGCAGCATCACCATTCCCATCGACAATCTCCCCCTGATCATATGAGGGCTGACCCTGCCAGTCCGCGCACAAGCTTGCAACGCCGTGCGGAATCGCTATAGGCGCAACGCTTCGCGACGTGTCCGGCCGCCGGTGCCACCTGCGGTCGACCTTATCCGTCGGTTGCGCGGTGCCTGTGACGGGCTTATCGCAGTTTGATCCAGACAAAGGTTTCGCCGAAATGGCCGTCCCCAAGAGAAAAACCACGCCGTCGAAGCGCGGCATGCGCCGTTCGCATGATTCGCTGCCGATCGAATCATATCAGGAATGCCCGAATTGCGGCGAGCTTAAGCGTCCGCACAATCTGTGCGGTTCGTGTGGCCATTATAATGGCCGCGAGATCGTTTCGGTCGAAGGCTGACCACGGCTTCACTTCGGAAGGGGGCAAGCGACGTGTCGAACAGCTCCCGGATCGCCGTCGATGCGATGGGCGGCGACAAGGGGCTGGCAGTGATGCTGGCCGGCGTCGCGCGTGCGCGTCGGCTCTTTCCCGAGATGCAGTTCATCCTTGTCGGTGACGAGACCGCGATCCGTGATGGGTTGCTCAGTCACCCGAACCTGACCGCGCATTCCGAGATCGTCCATGCGCCAGAAGTCGTCGGGTCGAGCGAAAAGCCCGGCCAGGCGCTGCGCCGCGCCAAGAAGACATCCATGGGAATTGCGATCGACATGGTCAAACAGGGCCGCGCCGCCGCTGCGGTGTCGTCGGGCAATACCGGCGCGCTGATGGCCATGGCGAAGGTGTCGCTGCGCATGATCCCCGGCATCGACCGCCCTGCGCTCGCCGCCTTGCTGCCAACGCTCGGCGACAACGACGTGGTCGTGCTCGACCTCGGCGCCAATACCGAATGCGACGCCCGCAATCTCGTACAATTCGCGGTGATGGGCGCCGCCTATGCGCGCACCACGCTCGACCTCGCGTCCCCGCGCGTCGCACTGCTCAATATCGGCAGCGAGGATCAGAAGGGCACCGACGAGATTCGTGACGCCGCGCGCGACCTCAAGGCCGCGACTCACCTGCCGATGACCTTTTCAGGTTTCGTCGAAGGAGACCAACTGTCGCACGGCGATGTCGATGTGATCGTGTGCGACGGTTTTTCGGGTAATATCGCGCTCAAGACCGCCGAGGGCACCGCGCGCTTTGTCGCCGACCTGCTCAAGCGTGCTTTCCGCAGCTCGATTCGCTCCAAGATCGGTTTCCTGATCTCCAAACCGGCGACCGAGCTGCTGCGCCATCATCTCGATCCCAACAATCACAATGGCGCGGTGTTTCTCGGGCTCAACGGCTTGGTCGTGAAAAGCCATGGCGGCGCCAACGAGGTCGGCGTGGCGACGGCGATCGCTGCAGCCGCCAAGATGGTGCGCGACGACCTGACCCGCCGCATCGCCGAGGATCTCGGCAATTTCGAGGCCAAAGCAGCATGATCCGCAGCGTCATCACCGGCACCGGATCGGCCCTGCCCACCCGTCGCGTTTCGAACGCCGAACTGGCCGAGACGGTCGACACCACCGACGAATGGATCGTCGAGCGCACCGGCATCCGTTTTCGCCATATCGCCGGCCCCGACGAGACCACGGCGACGCTCGCGGCCGATGCGTGCCGCGCCGCGCTGGGTGCGGCGGGCCGCTCGGCACAGGATATCGATCTGATCGTGCTGGCCACCGCCACGCCCGACCAGACCTTTCCGGCGAGTGCGACCAAGGTCCAGGCGATGCTCGGCATCGACGATTGCGTGGCGTTCGACGTCGCCGCGGTCTGTTCGGGGTTCCTTTACGCACTGCAGGTCGCCGACAGCATGATTCGCGCCGGCGCGCACAATCGCGCGCTGGTCATCGGTGCCGAGACGTTCAGCCGTATCCTGGACTGGGAGGACCGCACGACCTGTGTCCTGTTCGGCGACGGCGCCGGCGCGATCGTGCTCGAGGGTGAGGAGGGAACCGGCGAACGCGGCATCCTCGCCACCAAGCTCCACGCCGATGGCCGCCACAACGAACTCCTTTATGTCGATGGCGGTCCCTCGACCACCGGCACGGTTGGCAAGGTCCGCATGAAAGGCCGTGAGGTATTCCGCCATGCGGTGGTCAATCTAGCCACGGTGATGGGCGAAACGCTCGCCGCCGCCGGCTTGACCTCGGACGAAGTCGACTGGGTCGTGCCGCATCAGGCCAATGCCCGTATCCTCGACGCCACTGCACGCAAGCTCGGCCTGGCTCCAGAAAAGGTCGTGGTCACGGTCGATCGGCACGCCAACACCTCCGCCGCCTCGGTGCCACTCGCGCTCGACACGGCGGTGCGCGACGGGCGGATCAAACCCGGCCAGTTGATCGTGCTCGAGGCGATGGGCGGCGGTTTCACCTGGGGTGCTGCGGTCGTCCGACTCTAGGGTCGGAATCCAGGCCCATACGTAACAAACACTTGCCTGTTTGTGACGCTAGCGTCACAAGCCCCTTTCCGTCTGTCCGATCATTGTGTTAGGCAGACTTTCTGCCACGCTATGGGGGAAGGGAAGTCGCATGGCGCCTGCCGGTACGCTGACAAGGGCCGATCTGGCCGAATCACTGCATCATCAGGTGGGGCTGTCGCGCGCCGACTCGTCCAAGCTGGTCGAACAGATTCTCGGTCATATGTGCGAATCGCTCTCCAAGGGCGAAAACGTCAAGATTTCGGGCTTCGGAACCTTCGTGCTGCGCGACAAGGGCGAGCGCGTCGGGCGCAATCCCAAGACCGGGGTCGAAGTGCCGATCGCGCCGCGCCGCGTACTCACTTTCCGCGCAAGTCAGATGATGCGCGACCGTATCGTCAGCGGTAGCTGATCGTATCATGGCGGTCGTCTCCGAAAAGGCGGCGGGCGCGTTCCGGACGATTGGTGAACTGTCCCGCGAAACGGGCATTCCACAGCATATCCTGCGTTATTGGGAAACGCGCTTTCCGCAATTGCGCCCGTTGCAGCGCGCCGGGCGCCGCCGCTACTACCGCCCCGACGACGTCGCACTCGTGCTGCGGATCAACGCATTGCTCGACCAACAAGGCTATACGATTCGCGGCGTCCAGCAGATGCTGTCGACGGAGCGCAAGCGATCCGGTGGTGAAGGCGAGGACACTCCGGGAGGCAGCGCCAATCTCGATCAGGTGAAAGCGGTCCGCGATCGCCTGGCACGGGCGCTGCGCGAAGATCTGCCCTGATCGTTAGAGCGTTCTCGAACTAATCGAAAACCGCCCAACCATCATTCGCCCTGAGTTTGCCGAAGCCCAAGCGTTGCGCATGCCCTTCGACAAGCTCAGGGCAAAATCCCCGAGCGCGGCGCGAGGCCTGTGGCGAGCATATCGGCGATCACATCGGCCACCGCCTCGGGCGAGACATCCTCTTCCCACACGCCGTAGCGCAGCCCGAGAAACACGTTCATCCCCATCACTGCCCACGCATGGACCTCGGATACGTCGCCACGCACTTCGCCACGCATTGCCGCCGCCTGGAGCCGGCGGGCGATTCGATCGGCGGTGGTCGCATAATGCAGACGGAAGCTTTCCGGATCGACGAATTCGGCCTCGTCGATGATCCGGTACAATTCCTTGTGGCCACGCACGAATTCGATGAAGTGCAGCAGCCCGGCGCGCTCGGCGGCAATCTGGTCCGGTGCGGCGCGAATCAGTGGCGCGACATGGTCACGGACCTGATCCGACATGTCGCGCACCAGCGCCCGGAACACCGCGTCCTTCGTATCGAAATAGGTGTAGAAACTGCCCAGCGCGACACCCGCGCGGCGCGTGATACCGCTGACCGACGCTTCGTGAAAACCGCGTTCGCCGAATTCCAGCGCCGCCGCGTCGAGGATCGCGCGCATTGTCTTGCGACCGCGCTCGGTGCGCGGCGCCTTGCCTTCGCCCGCCGCGCTGACCGCGCGATCATGGCCTTCGACCTGTGCAGGCGTTGCTCTTTCGCCACGCTCGACCGGCATTATTTCTCTCCCCCGCAAGTCCAAGTTGAAACCTGGTTCAGGTTTCAGTATAGCCTCCCGGATCGGTGCACAACCCGGGACGAACCGGGACGCGACAGCGCGGCGCCATTAGGAGGGGAAGAACATCATGTCACGCCTTTACGCCGCACGCACGCTACTCAACGCTGGCGTCGCGATCGCCGCGCTTATCGCCCCATTATCCATTGCGCCCGCTTTCGCTCAGGACGCGCCTGCCGCCGACGAGCCACAGGTTAAAGACTATAGTGATGGCGATATCGTGGTAACCGCGCGGCGCCGCGAAGAGCGGCTGCTCGACGTGCCGGTCGCGATCACCGCCTTTACCGGCGAGGCGCTCGAAAAATCTGGTGCGATCGACATCACCGACCTGTCGAACGTGACGCCCAACACCACGTTCGAAAATTCACGTGGCACCAATTCGACGCTGACCGCCTTCATCCGCGGCGTCGGCCAACAGGATCCGGTGCCCGGCTTCGAAGCCGGTGTCGGCATCTATCTCGACGATGTCTATCTCAACCGTCCGCAGGCGTCGGTACTCGACATCTATGACGTCGATCGGATCGAAGTGCTGCGCGGGCCGCAGGGCACGCTCTATGGCCGCAACACGATCGGCGGCGCGATCAAATATGTCACCAAGCGCCTGCCTGACGATTTCTCGGTCAAGGTGAAGGGCTCCTACGGTTCGTATCAGCAAGCCGACGGCATTCTGTCGGCGAGCGTACCGATCGGCGACATGCTCAAGATCGGCGGATCGATCGCGCGACTATCGCGCGGCGGCTTTGGCGACAATCTCAATCTCGGCATCGAGAATTACAATAAGGACGTGTACGCGGCGCGCGGCACGATCGAGTTCCAATCGCCCGACAAAAGGCTCTTTGTGCGGCTGACCGGCGATTTCACCCATGACAAGTCGAACGCGCGCAACGGCCACCGGTTGATCACCGGCCTGCTGACCGGCGCGCCGGTACTGAGCAATGTGTACGACACCCGCGCCGGCCTCAATCAGCCGCGCCAGGACGTCCAGGCCGGCGGCGGGTCGATGGCGATCACCGCCGAACTCACCGACAATGTAACGCTGCGCAGCATCAGCGCGTATCGCGAGGACCGCTCGAACGCGCCGATCGATTTCGATTCGCTGCCCTCGGCCGATGTCGATGTGCCCGCAGTTTACCGCAACAACCAGACCAGCCAGGAATTCCAGCTGCTCTATACCAGCGACAAGCTCAACGGCATTGTCGGCGCCTATTATCTCGGCGCCGAAGCCTCGACCGCATTCGATGTGATATTGGGCACGACGGGGCCGCTTATCGGCATTCCCGGCCTCAACGCGTATACTGCGGGCAATGTCCGGACCGAGACGATCTCCTTCTATGGCGACTTCACCTATGACTTCACCGACTGGGTCAGCCTGACGCTCGGTGGCCGCTACACCAACGACCAGCGCAAGTCGCGTGTGCTCAAACAGACCAAGGCGGGTGGCGCCTCGCCGCAGTTCGGCGGCACCGCGGTGATATTGTCGACCCAGACCGATTTCCGCGGCGAAGCGACCTATAAGCGCTTCACCCCGCGTGCGTCGCTCAGCTTCAAGCCGATGGAAAACCTGCTCGTTTACGGATCCTTCTCGCAGGGGTTCAAGGGCGGCGGCTTCGATCCGCGCGGCGGTGGCAACGTCGCTCCCGACACCAACCGCGACGGCGTGCGCAGCTATCAGGAGATTTACGATTTCCTCTCGTTCGACCCCGAAACCGTCAACACCTATGAAGTCGGAATCAAGGGTTCGGCATTCGACCGCCGCCTGACCTTTGCGCTCGACGGTTTCTATTCGCAGTATAAGGACGTCCAGATTCCCGGCTCGATCGGCGTCGATGCCAATAATGACGGCATCTTCGAAAGCTTTGTCGGCGTGACCACCAACGCCGCCAAGGCGACACTCAAGGGCATCGAACTGGAGACCATGGCGGTCCTGTCGCGCGATTTCGCGGGCGCCGGCTCGGCGATCACGCTCGCTGGTACGCTGGGCTATATCGACGGCAAATATGATCGCTTCATCGGCACGACCGGCGCCGACATCTCGAATGTCCGCGTCATCCAGAATACGCCGGACTTCACCGGATCGGCGACGCTCGGCGCGGTGCTGCCGATTGCCGGCGGCGAACTCAGCGCCTCGACGACCTATTCCTATCGCAGCGAAACGCATCAATTCGAGACGCGCAGCCCGTTCCTCGATCAGCCCGGCTACGGCCTGCTCGACGCGAGCATCGTCTACAGCTTCGGCGACGACAAATACTCGATCGGCGTGCACGGCAAGAACCTGACCAACGAGCGCTATATCACCTCGGGCTATCAGTTCCTGACCACCGGCATCGACGGTACACCGGTGCGCACCGGTACGGGCAATGTCGTCCCCTCGCTCGGCCGCGAAGGCACCGTCACAGCCTTTTACGGCAATCCGCGCCAGGTTTTTGCGACCTTCACCGCGAAATTCTGATCCGGCGTTTCTTTTAAGAGGGGGATGGAACCGGGCGCTCGACACGGTACGAGTGTCCGGTTCTTTCTATCGGGGAGTGGCGCGATGGCGACGAAGACACCGGCAACCAAGTCGCGTTACCCATCCGTCGTGCTGGCGATGCTGCTGCTCGTCTATATCTTCAATTTCCTCGACCGGCAGATTCTCGGCATTCTGGTCCAGCCGATCAAGGCCGATCTCGGCCTGACCGACACGCAACTCGGCGCGTTGGGCGGGATCGCCTTCGCGATGCTGTATTCGACGCTCGCCATCCCGCTCGCTCTGCTTGCCGACCGCACCAGCCGCAGCTGGGTGATCACGGCCTCGCTGACGGTGTGGAGCGGCTTCACCGCGCTGTGCGGCATCGCCACGGGCTTTTGGCAGTTGTTCGCGTTCCGCCTCGGCGTCGGTGTCGGCGAGGCGGGCGGCGTGGCGCCATCCTATGCGCTGATCGCGGACTATTTCCCGCCGGAACGCCGCGCTCGCGCGCTGGCGATCTATTCGCTCGGCGTTCCGATCGGGCTTGCAGCGGGGACCTTGCTCGGCGCGTATATCGCCAACCATGTCGACTGGCGTGCGGCATTCCTGCTCGTCGGCCTCGCCGGAATCATCATCGCGCCGATCTTCCGCCTTGTCGTGAAGGAGCCGCCACGCCCCGCCGCGCCCAAGGGTGCCGCCCCGATTTCCGCCGTGTTCGCGGTCCTCGCGAAAAAACCAAGCTTCTGGCTGATGGCTTTTGCCGCCTCGATGAGCTCGATGGCCGGTTATGGCCTCGCGTTCTGGGTACCATCGGTGTTGATCCGCAGTTTCCACTTCGACCTCGCCACCACCTCCTATTATTTCGGCTCGCTGCTGCTCATCGGCGGGGTGGCTGGTGTGTTCCTCGGCGGCGTGCTGGCCGATCGGCTGGGCAAGACCGATCGCGGTTTCTACGCCAAGCTTCCCGCCTTCGCCTGGCTGATCACCGCGCCGCTGTTCATCGCCGGCTTTCTTTCGCCGTCACCGGTGGTCGCCTGGGCGTTCTTCCTGATTCCCAACGCGCTCAATATATTGTGGCTCGGGCCGCTGGTCACCGCCGTCCAGCATCTCGTGCCGGCGCATATGCGCGCGACCGCGTCGGCCAGCTTCCTGTTCATCAACAATTTGATCGGCCTGGGCGTCGGATCATGGCTGATGGGCCGAATGTCCGATTACATGACGCCGCAATTCGGTAATGAGGCGCTGCGTTATTCGGCGATCATCGTGGTCTGCTTCTACTTCGTCGCAACGTTGCTCGCCTTCCTCGCGATCAAGCCGCTGCGGCGCGATTGGGTGGACGAACCGGCGGCTTGAATCACCGCTCGCGCGTCGCGGCGAACTTCACCTTGGGATAGCGGTCGGACACGTAACCCACGTCCCACGCCGTCTTGGCGAGATAGACCGGGTTGCCATCGCGGTCCTTGGCCATGGCGTTGCGATTGAGGTCCATGAACGCCTTGAGATCGGCGGGATCCACCGCAGAGATCCAGCGCGCGGTGTCGAATGGCGCCATTTCCAGCCCCGCATCGACCTTGTATTCCGCCTCGAGCCGACTGAGCAGCACCTCGAGCTGGAGTTGGCCGACCACGCCGACGATCCAGTTGGAGCCGATCTCGGGATAGAAGACCTGCGTAACCCCTTCCTCCGCCATGTCGTCGAGCGCCTTGCGCAGCTGCTTGGTCTTGGTCGGATCCTTCAGCGCGACACGGCGCAGGATTTCCGGCGCGAAATTGGGCAGCCCGGTGAAGCGCACATCGGCCCGCTCCGACAGCGTATCGCCGACGCGTAACGTGCCGTGATTAGGGATGCCGATGATGTCGCCGGGGAAAGCCTCATCGGCGAGCTCGCGGTTCTGCGCGAAGAACAGGATCGGCGAATGGATCGCGATCGGCTTGCCATGCCCGGTCGGGGTCAGCTTCATCCCGCGTTTGAACGTCCCCGAACAGAGCCGCATAAACGCGATCCGGTCGCGATGGTTGGGGTCCATATTGGCCTGGACCTTGAAGATGAACCCGGTGACATCGGCGCGGTTCGGCAAAACGGGGGCTGGCTCGGCTGGTTGCGGGCGCGGGCCCGGTGCGTGCTTGCCGAGCGCGGCGATCAGTTCCGCCACACCGAAATCCTTCAGCGCGGAGCCGAAATAGACCGGCGTCAGGTCACCTGCACGATACGCCTCGACATCGAAGCCGGCATAGCCGCCCATCGCCAACTCCGCCTCGTCGCGCAGCGTCGCGAGACCGCTTGCGGAAATGGTCTGCGCCAGTGCGGGGTCGTCGAACCCGGTAAAGGGAATGGCCTTGCCCATGAACTCGCGCGATGGCCCCTCGGGCTGGCTCAGCGTGTTGCCGTGCAGGTCGTACACACCTTCGAAATCGCTGCCCATGCCGACCGGCCAGCTCATTGGCGTGACGTCGAGTGCCAGCACATCGGCGATCTCGTCGAGCAACTCGAACGGCGGCCGTCCCTCGCGATCGACCTTGTTGACGAAGGTGATGATCGGCACCGAGCGCAATCGGCACACTTCGAACAATTTGCGCGTCTGCGCCTCGATGCCGCGCGCGGCATCGATCACCATCACCGCGGAATCGACCGCGGTCAGCGTGCGATAAGTATCCTCGGAAAAGTCTTCATGCCCCGGCGTATCGAGCAGGTTGAAGGTCAGCCCGTCCTTCTCGAACGTCATCACCGACGACGTGACCGAAATGCCGCGCTGCTGCTCGATCTTCATCCAGTCGGAGCGCGCGCGCCGGTTCTGTCCGCGCGCCTTCACTTCGCCGGCGAGATGGATCGCACCGCCGAAATAAAGCAATTTCTCGGTCAGGGTGGTCTTGCCGGCGTCGGGATGCGAAATGATCGCAAAGGTGCGCCGGTCGGAAATGGGATCGGAAATATGGTCGGAACTGGTCGTCATCGCGACCCCCTACCCGGTCGCCCCTCGTGAAGTCGAGAGACGATGGCTCAGGGCACCAGCGTCACGCGCAGCACGATATGCCGCTCTGCGCCGGGCGCGAGCTCGAATATGCCGGGCTTGGCATAGAAATCGCCGTCATAGCCTTCGGGATCGGCAATGCCGTGCCACGGCTCGACACAGACATAATGGGCTCCCGGCTTGGTCCAGACGCCGAGCTTCGGCGTATCGGGAAATTCGATATCGAGCGTAGGCCCGCTCGCGCCGCCATAGGTCAGACGTTGTGACTCGATCGGATCCCACACCAGCGCATCATGCTCGAACAGCGCATCGCGCAAGGCGAGCTTATTCCCCTCGACCGGCGATTCCCGCTCCCCTGCAGCGATGAAGCCCGCTTCGGTGACCTGCTTCAGCCGCCCCGGCTCGTCCTGTTGGAACAGGATGCGGTGGTCGGCGCGATCCACGCCATAAGGCAGCGGCCAGGCAAAGGCTGGATGCCACCCGAAACTGGCCGGCATCGCGACCTCGCCGGTATTGCCGATGCGCGCGGTCATGGTCAGCGTGGCATCGACGATCGCAAAGTCGATTTCGAGCAGGAAATGGAACGGATAATTGTCCTGCGTCTCGCTGCTGTCGACCAGCCGGAACGTCGCGCGCGCTGCCTCTTGCCGCACCACCGCGAAGGTCGACCGGCGCGCAAAGCCATGTTTCGGCATCGGATACTCGACGCCATCGACGCGGATCACGTCATCGCTCACCCGCCCGACGATCGGGAACAGGATCGGCGCGTGCCCGGTCCAGAACGCCGGATCGGCATCGGTCATCAGGTCGCACCCCGCGGCATCGCGCAGCCAGTTCAGCTCCGCGCCATAGGGATCGATCGCGGCGGAAAGGCCGTCGCTGGAGATTTGAACGAGCGTAGTTTCAGTCATGCTCTACCTTATCCGTTCGCGTCGAGCGAAGTCGAGAAGCCAGTTCCAGCTATCACTGTCTCGACGTCGCTCGACACGAACGGACGTGGAGCAATCACCCTCGCAAACTGGCCCCAAGCTTGGCCGCCGCCGCGACGACCTTGTCGGCGATCGCCTTCAGTTCTTCGTCGGTGAAGCTCTTCGCGCTCGGCTGCAGCGTGATTTCGACCGCCAGGCTTTTCCGCCCTTCCTCGACGCCGGCACCGGTGAAGACATCGAACAGCCGCGCGCTGGTGATCGCCGCCTTGTCCGCTCCCCTGATCGCACGGACCAGCGAGTCGGCGGCCAGATCGGCGGGCACCAGGAAAGCGAAGTCGCGCGTTACCGCCTGCAGCGCGGGCGGCGCATAGGCCGGACGCATGAAACCACCCGATACCTTGGCGCCGCGCTTGGGTGGGATGGCGTCAAGATACAGCTCCACTCCGGCGACCGCGCCGTCAAGGTCGAACGCCTTGAGCACCAGCGGATGGATCATGCCGAACGCGGCGAGCACCGTCTTCGGCCCGAGCCGCAGCGTGCCCGACTGGCCTGGGTGCCAGGCATCGCCAGCCTCTCCGAACACCTGCAGATTATCGACCGGCGCGCCCGCAGCGGCAAGCAGCGCGAGCGCCTCGGCCTTGGCATCGAACGCATCGAAGCCCGCCGCCTTGCCGCCGCGCCAGCCACGCGGGCGGGAATTGCCGGCGAGGATCACGCCCAACGTCGGCCGCTCGGCATCGGCCAGATAGCGACGCCCAACCTCGAACAGGCGCACACTCGGTTGTCCGCGCTTGAGGTTACGCGCGGCGGCCGACATCAGCCCGGCGAGCAAGGTCGGCCGCATCACCTTCAGGTCTTCGCTGATCGGATTGGCGAGGCTCCACTTACCCCCGCCGAATGGCGCGGCTTCGGCTTCGGAAAGAAAGCTCCACGTCACTGCTTCGTCGAAGCCACGCGCGGCGGCGGCGCGGCGGACGCGGCGTTCGAGCTTCTGTTCGGGCGTCGCAGTCGGTTTCGCTACGCCGGGCAGACGCTCCAGCGGCGTCGATGGCACGTTATCAATGCCCTCGATGCGGATTACTTCCTCGACCAGGTCGGGATAGCCCTCGACATCACGGCGCCAGCTCGGCACGCCAACCTGCCAGTCGGCCGAGACGGTGAAGCCAAGGCTTTCGAGGATCGCTTTTTGGCGCTCCGGCGCGACTGCAAGGCCGCCAAGCGTTTCCGCCCGCGCAGGATCATAGGAGATGGTCCGCGCCTCGACCGGCGGCGTCCCGCCACGGGTCACCTTGCTTGCCGTCCCTCCGCAAATCTCGGTGATCAGCCGCGCGGCAATGGCGATGCCGTCATCGAGGAACGCCGGATCGACGCCACGCTCGAACCGCTGCCGCGCGTCACTGGTCAGGCCAAGTTTCTGCCCGGTGCGCGCGATATGGTGGGGATCGAAATAGGCGCATTCGATCAGCACTTCAGTGGTCGTATCCGACGCACCCGAATGCTCGCCGCCCATGATGCCGCCGATATCGTGCACCTGAGTGTCATCGGCGATGACGGTCATGGTTGCGTCGAGCGTATAGGTCTTGCCGTTGAGCGCCAGCACCTGCTCGCCGTCCCGCGCCCGGCGCGCGACCAGCTTGCCGGTCAGCGTCGTGCGGTCATAGACATGCAGCGGTCGGCCGAGATCGAACATCACATAATTGGTGATGTCGACCAGAGCCGAGATCGGCTTCTGCCCGATCGCCTTCAGCCGCGCCTGCATCCACGCCGGCGCCGCGCCATTGGTCACGCCCGACACGGTCTGACCGAAGAAAGCGGGGCAGCCTTCGGGATCGTCCGTACCGACTAGCGGCCCGTCACCCTCGCCGGTCACCGCATCGACCTTGAGCGGCTTGAGCGTGCCCATGCCCGCAGCCGCAAGGTCGCGCGCGATGCCGCGCACGCCCATGCAATCCTGTTTGTTGGGCGTGACGCTGACATCGATCACCGGATCGTTGAGACCGGCATAATCGGGATAAGGCGTACCGATCGGCGCATCGGCGGGCAGCTCTATGATGCCGTCATGATCGTCACCCAATTCAAGCTCACGCGTCGAACACATCATGCCGTTCGAGACCACGCCGCGAATCTCGGCGACCTTCAGCGTCATGTCGCTGCCCGGCACATAGGCACCGGGCGCGCCGAACACGCCGATCAGCCCGGCGCGGGCATTGGGCGCACCGCACACGACCTGCATCGGTGCCCCATTATTGAAATCGGGCCCGGCATCGACCGACA
This sequence comes from Sphingomonas sp. UYAg733, assembly GCF_054057355.1. Lineage (NCBI taxonomy): Bacteria > Pseudomonadati > Pseudomonadota > Alphaproteobacteria > Sphingomonadales > Sphingomonadaceae > Sphingomonas > Sphingomonas sp. UYAg733. The sequence continues at coordinate 282,863 of NZ_JBSRZE010000001.1, read as the reverse complement.
GGATTTGGAGTTTGTCGGCTTGCGGATGACGCTCGGCGCTCAGCACCCTGGCAACCTTGAACGCGGCGAGCTTCTCGCCCGGATTCTCGACGCCTTCGACTTCGAGGCCGACGCGCGTCAACGCTTCGACGATCGCATCGAGCGAAGCGTCGGTATCGAGATGCTCGTGCAGCCAGCTCAGCGTGAACTTCATGCCCCCACTCCCCCGCTCAACGTGGGCACGTCGAGGCCCGAGAACCCATAATGCTTCAACCAGCGCGCATCGCCGTCGAAAAAGGCGCGCAGATCATCCATACCGTATTTGAGCATCGCCAGCCGGTCGATTCCGCAGCCGAACGCGAAACCCTGCCATTCGTCGGGATCATAGCCGCCGGCGGCGATCACCTTGCGGTGGATCATTCCGCTGCCCAGCACTTCCATCCATCCATCCGAACCGCCGATCACGCGTTTGCCATTGACCAGGCTGTAACCGACATCGACCTCGGCAGAAGGCTCGGTGAAGGGGAAATAGCTCGGGCGCAGCCGCAGCACGACATCGTCGCGCTCGAAAAAGGCGCGCAGGAAAGTCTCCAGCGTCCATTTGAGATGGCCGAGCGTGATGCCCTTGTCGATCACCAGTCCTTCGACCTGATGGAACATCGGCGTGTGCGTCGCGTCGCTGTCCGAACGATAGGTACGGCCCGGCGCGATGATGCGGATCGGCTTGTTTCCGCCCGCCGCCTGCATCGCGCGGATCTGCACCGGACTCGTGTGGGTGCGAAGTAGCATCCGCGAGGAACCTAGCGCGACCGGCGGCGAGCCAAGCTCGCCGTCCGATGACGGGCTTTGCCCGTCGCGGGCAGTGCTCCCCTCCGATTGCGCCGGGAAATAGAAGGTGTCGTGCATTGCCCGCGCCGGATGCGTCTCGGGAATGTTGAGCGCGCTGAAATTATACCAATCATCCTCGATCTCCGGACCGGTCGCGACCGCAAAGCCCAGATCGGCGAAGATTTCCGCCAGTTCGTCCATCACCTGGCTGACCGGGTGGATCGTCCCCGCAGGCAGCGCATCCGCCGGCAAGGTCATGTCGATCGTTTCGCGCGCAAGCCGTGCGTCAAGCTCGAGCCGTTCGAACATCGCCTTATGGTTGGCGATCGCGGTGGTCACCGCTTCGCGTAACCCCTGAATCTTCGGCCCCTGCACCAGCCGTTCGCCGGGCGACATGCCGCCCAATGTCTTGAGCAGCCCGGTCACCGCGCCCTGCTTGCCGAGCGCATGGACGCGCACCGATTCGAGCCCTTCCAGGCTGCCCGCCGCATCGATCGCGGCGAGCAGGTCGCGCTGCATGTGGTCAAGACTGGTCGTCTGATCAGGATCGGTCATGCGGGTCTTCCATTGCTGGTCAGGTCGATCGCCCAGGTGATGAGCGCACCGTCTTCGGGATCGTCGCGCGTACCGGTTCGAACGAAGCCGTTCTTGTCGAGCACACGCTGCGAGCCCGGATTGTCCACGCTGGTCTCAGCGGTCAAGCTGGAACGACCATGGCTACGCAGCATCGGCAGCAATATGGCGATCGCGCGAGTCATTACGCCGCGCCCCTCATGCGTGGGCGCGATGCCGTAGCCGATCTCGTACCTGCCATCGGTCGATTGCTTGGTGAAGCTGATCATGCCCACAACCTCGTCGCCATCGGCGATCATCCAGGCGACCGGGTGATCGCTGGTCGTTGCGACGCCCTTGGTGACGTCGCGCAGCATCGCCGTCATTTCGGCCGGGCCGATGCTGCCTTCGCACTGGATCAGCCCATCGGCACGCACAGGCGATTCGCCGAGCAGCCAGGCGAAATCCTGGTCGATCATGGGGTGCAGATTGATCATGAATCTCGATTCCCAACGAAAAGGGCGCGGAAGGCATAGCCTCCCGCGCCCCAAATCCGGTCGCTACAGGTCGCCTCAGGCGGCCTGGGGCAGAGCCGCCTTCGCCTGAGCGATGATCGCGCTAAACGCCGCGCCTTCGTGCATCGCGATGTCGGCCAGGACCTTGCGGTCGAGATCGACGCCGGCGAGTTTCAGGCCGTGCATGAACGTGCCATAGGTCAGGCCTTCGACGCGGACGGCCGCGTTGATTCGCTGAATCCACAGGGCACGGAACGAGCGCTTCTTAACCTTGCGGTCGCGATACGCATATTGTCCGGCCTTCTCGACGGCCTGACGGGCGATACGGATGGTGTTCTTGCGACGGCCGTAAAAGCCCTTCGCCTGTTCGAGAACCCGCTTGTGCTTGGCATGGGTGGTTACACCCCGTTTGACGCGTGCCATTGTCTAATTCCTTCCGCTCAACCGAGACCGTAAGGCGCCCAGGCCTTGACCGCGGCCGTATCGGCCTTGGACAATAGCTTGGTGCCGCGATTCTGGCGGATGTACTTACCGTTGTGATGCAACAGGCGGTGACGCTTGCCGGCAACGCCGTGCTTCAACAAACCGGTGGCAGTGAGCTTGAAGCGTTTTTTGACGCCGCTCTTCGTCTTGAGTTTGGGCATTTTCGTCTCCTTATGAACGCGACGATTTATGAACAGCCACGGCAGCCCATACCGGCCGGGCAGTTCCTCTTACTCGCGAAAGGCGGGCGCATAACCGGGAGTCGGCGCAAATGCAACCACCGGGAACGATTTGGTGCCGCCGGGCGCTTGCATAGCCGATGACCGAAACCGATGAACCCGTAACGACCCCAGCCGACATCGTGCCGGAGACCGGCGCGGCGCCAATAGTCGAATCGGCCAAGCCAATTGCGGCGACGCCCTGGTACAGGCGGCGCTACCGCAAACACACCCCGCTCGGCTGGATCGGGCGTATCTTGCTTGGACTGCTGGTCGCGATCATATTGGCCTGGGCGATCCTGTTCATCACCAAGGGACGCTTCCTCAAACATATTTTCGAATCGATCGCGAGCCGATCGGCCCATCGCGAGGTCAAGGTCGCGGGCGATTTCCAATTCTATTTCAATCCCATCAACCTCAAATTCTACGCCGAGGGACTGAGCGTCACCAACCCGGACTGGGCGCGCGCCGGCGGCGGCCCGGCCAATTTCTTCGAGGCAAAGCGGATCGATGCGCGCTTCGCACTCGTGCCGTTCGTGTTTCGCGGCGTCAAACGGGTCAACCGCCTGGAGCTTGATGGCGCAAAGGTCGATGCCGAATGGGACAAGGCACGTCAGCGCAACAGCTGGACGTTCAGCGAGGGCAGGGGCAAGCCGCTCGAGCTGCCGCTGATCCGCAGCGCCACGATCAGCGGCACGCAGATCCGCTACCGCGACCCGTACATGCAATTGTCGGCCGATGTGACAATCGAAACCGCCAAGGCGGCCGACAGCCGCTTCGCCAGCGCGATCCGCTTCAACGGTACCGGCGGTGCGCGCGGCACGCCGTTTACGATGACCGGGGCATTGCTGTCCCCCAACGCCACAGTCACCGGGGGCGAGAATCAGCTGCTGGTTCATATCGATGGCGCGCGGACCAAGCTCGACATCGCCGGCACCCTGCCCGGCGCGACCGAGCTCGAAGGATCGAAGCTGCGGGTTACGGCGCGCGGACGCAATCTGGCCGATCTGCTGGCGGTGATCGGCGTGGTGATCCCGGAAACGCGCACTTACACACTCAAATCGGCGCTGACCAAGGCCGGCAATGAGTGGCGCTTCACGCGTCTCGGCGGGCATTTCGGCGACAGCGATATCACCGGTTCGCTAACCGTGAAGATGAAGGAACCGAGAATATTGCTGACCGCGACGCTGGCAACGCGCAAACTCGACATTATCGATGTCGCGCCGTTCATCGGCTATAATCCCGACCTGATTGCGGCCAAGGGTGCCGCAGGCGCGATCACCACAGTCGGAGGCACGCCTCGATTGCTGCCCGACGCCAGACTGCAGGTCGAGGCACTGCGCAATTTCGATGCCGATGTCCGCTACACTGTGCGTACCCTGCGCGCACGTAGCCTGCCGGTGTCGAACATCGCGCTGACGCTGAAGCTCGACAGCAGCCTGCTCACTTTGTCGCCGCTCACTTTCGTAATGGCGCGCGGCAACGTCGCGTCGGACATCATCATCAATGCGCGTCGCGCGCCAGTGATCACCGACTATGATATCCGCCTGTCACCGACGCCGCTCGGCGTGCTGCTCGCGGGCTGGGGTGTCGAAGAATCGGGCACCACCGGTACTGTCAAGGCACGCGCGAAGCTGAGGGGCGTCGGCAATACCGTGCACGACTCGCTGAGCAACGCGAACGGACGGATCGCGGTGATCCTGCCCAAGGGCAGTTTCTGGACGCGAAATATCCAGCTGTCCGAACTCGATCTCGGTACGTTTGCGTACAAGATGTTCCAGGGCAAGCTGAAGGAACCGGTGCAGATCAATTGCGGACTGATCGGTTTTACGGTGCGCAACGGCATCGCCGCCGCCGACCCGATCCTGATCGACACGCAGAAGAATGTGATGATCGGGCGCGGCGGGTTCAGCTTCCGCAACGAAGCGGTCGATGTCGCCTTCCGCGCCGATGGCAAGAAGTTCAGCCTGATCTCCGCCCAGTCTCCCGTCGCGATCGGCGGTTATTTCGCGGCCCCCGCGATCAACCCGATCAGCCCCGAACTGGTCGGTCGCGCCGGTGCCGGGCTCGGCCTGAGCCTGCTCGCGACGCCGCTCGTCGGCGTGCTCGCCTTCGTCGATGTCGGTGACGCCAAGTCGGCGGCATGTGGTCCGATCCTGTCGGGCGCGCCTGCCAAGGCGCAGCTCACCACCAAGGGCAAGCCACGCGACGATGTCGGCAAGGGCACCACCGCCAAGGCCGAGAACGGCAAGAAATCGGACGCGGAGAAGAAGGGCGAGAAGAAGAAGTTCCTGGGGATCTTCTAATTCCTCCCTCGCTTCAGCGCGTGGCGGAGGGGGCGCTCTCCACGGGAGCAGCGTTTGCGGCTCCTCCATCGGTTCCCGAAGGAGGAATTGGAGTTAGCTGTGGCCCCGGCACCTCAGTGCTTCAAGGATTTCCTCGACCCGCGCCGGATCGCCCGCCGCGATCACCTCTCCGATACTGTCGACGGTCAGCGGGTCGCCCGACCAGTCGCACATGCGCCCCCCCGCGCCTTCGACGATCGGTACCAATGCGGCGAAGTCGTGCAGTTTGAGCCCGGCCTCGACCACCACATCGAGCCAGCCGCTGGCGACGCCACCATAATTATAGCAGTCGCCGCCCAGCACCGTGCTCATCACACCGGCTTCGAGATGTTCAAAGGCATGAAGCTGGCCGTCATCGAACAGCGCCGGCGACGTCGTCGCGAGCAATGCCTGAGCGAGATCGGGGCAGCGCCGCGTCTTTGCCGGCCGGCCATTGAACAAGGTCGGACGGCCGATCACGCCGAGCCAGCGTTCCTTGAGGATCGGCTGATCGAGCACGCCCAGCACCGGCCAGCCATCGGCGACCAGCGCGATCAGCGTGCCGAAGATCGGGCGGCCGGAGATGAAGGCGCGCGTGCCGTCGATCGGATCGAGCACCCAGGCACGGCCGCTGGTCCCTTCGCGCACGCCATATTCCTCACCGATGATCGCATCGGCCGGATATGAGGTTTCGATCAGCTCGCGCATCGCGCGTTCGGCGGCGCGGTCGGCCAACGTCACGGGCGAAGCGTCTGCCTTCGCCTCCAGGCCGTGAGGCTCGCGAAAATAAGGGCGGATCGCCGCGCCCGCCGCGTCGGCAAGGCGGTCGGCAAAGGCGATATCGGATGGGGAGACGCGCATCGCCCTCGCCTAGCTTTCTCGATCGCCGACCGCCAGCCGCGAATCGAGACTCGCATCCGTAACAAACGACTGGCATCACGCCGCGATGCACAGTCTTGCCACCGCTCCCATCCTGACATTGCTGGCCGTCGCCATGCCGGCCGCCGCCCAGCTCCGCCCGCTGGCCGAGCCACCGGCGTCGGCCGCGGCGGCCCGGGACGGGGTCGAGGTTTTCCTGATCAACGAGGGCCAGGTCGCGCTTCCCGCTACCGGTCCCGATACGATCGACACGGTGGCGAAGGACGGCACGACGCTGCGCCTGGTCGCGGCACCAGATGGGCAGGCGACAGTGCCGCCCGGCGGCTTCGTCCGCGTGCATTACCGCCTCGCCGCTGCCCAGGTCACCGCGACGACGGCCAGCACGAAGGTGGCGGTGCCAGCAACGGACCGCGGGCCGGAGACGCTGGCGCGCGGATCGACCGGTACCGCAGCCGCGCTGACCGACCGAATCGGTCCCTATGAGCCGACCTATGGCGTCTATGGCCCGGGCGATGCTGGCGCCAAGATGCAGTTCAGCGTAGCGATCAGGCTGTTCGGCGATGAGGACGGCCTGCGGTTCAAAGGCGCCTATACCCAGACGATGTTCTGGGCGCTCGACAAGCCGTCGGGGCCGATCCGCCCGACCACCTACAGCCCCGAACTGTTCGCCGAACTGCCGCTCGATCAGTCGACGATCCTCGGACTGGGGTATCGTCACGATTCGAACGGCGAGGCGGGCGGCCAGTCGATCGACGTCAACCGCTTCTTCGTGCGCGCGACCAGGTCGTTCGACCTGGGCGACCACTGGCGCTTCGAGCTGACACCGCAAGCCTGGTTCTACGCGAGCCGGGTGGGTCGCGGCACCGATCTCGACCGCTATTGGGGTTATACGTCGCTCAGCGCCTCGATCGCCGAGACCGATGGGCTGAAAGTCGCGGGCACGCTGCGTGGCAACCCAGGCACCGGCAAGGGCGCGGGCGAATTGTTCATATCCTACCCCCTCACCAGAGTCGGCCCGGTGGGCCTTTACCTCTTTGGCGAGGCCTTTACCGGCTATGGTGAAGCGCTCAGCCGATTCGACAGCAGCGACAGCCATGCCCGCGTCGGTTTCGCCTTCACGCGTTAAGATGGTTTTCGATAAGGCCGCGTGCAGCATTGCTCGATACGGTATCGTTACGGTCAGTCACTCGTTATTAGCAGTTCAACATTATCAGCCATGCCAACGGAAAGTCGCATCACAAGCGACGTGAGTCGCACGCGAAGGTGATCAGAGGCAAAGAGGCGGGCATGACGGGCGTAAATACACAGCGGGTGGCGGACACCGTTGACGCATCGACCCAGCTATTCTGTCGGGTGGGCGAGTTCCTGCGCGACAATCATCTCAGCCCCGATCCGCTTCATTATGCCTTTGCCCATCGTGTTCTTACCGACACTCGCGGGCCGCTGGCCCGGGCAGTCGCGCACCTCACCGATGGCGGCGTCAGCCTGTCACGGCGCGACATCGAGAATCTCGGCGGCGAGATCGGCGCGCTCACCGCACCGACCCCGACCGAAGCGATCGCGCTTGCCAAGAGCGACGGATTGGTCGCGCAGACCCTGTTACAGGTCGAAGGCTTTGCCGATATGATGCAGGCGATGCGCGACGACACCGAAGGCTTCGGTCGCGACCTGGCGGCGAGCGCAGACGAGATCCGGCGCAGCCATGAAACGGTCGCCGTCGATGAGGTGGTGCGCATCACGACGCGCATGCTCGATCGTGTGAATGTCGCGGAAACCCGGCTCGAAGCGGCGACCCACGAAGCGGCAGAGCTGCGCGCCAAACTGGAAGAGGCGCGCGACAACGCGCGCCGCGATCCGCTCACCGACCTGCCCAATCGCCGCGCGGTCGAAGAAGCCTATGCGGCGAAGGCGACCGCCGACGAACAAGTCTGCCTGGCGGTGTGTGACATCGACCATTTCAAGACGGTCAATGACCGGTTCGGCCATTCGATCGGCGACCGCGTGCTCAAGGCGATCGGCGAGGCGCTGCGTCAGGCCTGCGAGGGACATATGGTCGCGCGTTATGGCGGCGAGGAGTTCGCGGTGCTGTTCGTCGGTATCGAGCGCGAGGCCGCGCTGGCGACGCTTGAAAATGCGCGTGAAGCCGTCGCATCCAAACGCTATCGCTTGCGCGAATCCGACGAGCCGCTGGGCGCTGTCACTTTCTCCGCCGGGCTGACCATCGCGAAGCCGGAGGAGGTGTTCGGCACGGTGTTCGCCCGCGCCGACAGGCTGCTGTACGCCGCCAAGGACGCCGGCCGGAACCTGAGCAAGACCGGCTGATCGCGACCTGCCAATCATTGGTGCAGAATGCTGCGTAATTTGGCAAGAGATGCGATGTTCAGCGGCGTAAAAACCTAATATCCTTGAAATACAGACAGTTATAAAACTGGCACGCTCCCTGCAATTCCCTTTGCATCGGTGGCCGGATGGTCCGGATCGCCGAACCAAGGGAGTAAATACCATGTCCGTCCGTTTCGAAGCCTTCCAGCGCGTCGCTTTCTCGCTCGTTGCCTCGCTCTTCGTCGCCGCCGTGATGATCAGCGCCGCAGTCCCCGTCCTTCCGGTTGCATAACCGGAACGACAACCATCCGACCAATACCGGGACCAGATAAATGACCCGCAGCATCTTCCTCGGCGTCGCCTCCTTCGCGATGACCGTTCTCATGATCCTCAGCCAGGGCGCCGCAACCGGCGCGAACATGATCAGCTGAGCGACGGCAGGCCCGGCAGGGCGCGCGATCGGGCATCCGACGCCGCGCCCTTACCGGCCCCAATATACCGCAAGCGGTATAAGCACGGTATTCCAGCCCCTTTTTCGTGTAAGACGGGGCGCGGGCGTCTCGCCCCGAAGGAGAGCCGTGATGGCCAAGAGCCAGAAGAAATCCAACAAGGAAGTCCGCAAACCCAAGGCCGAAAAGGTCAAGACGATTGCCGCCAACAGCTCGACCAAGGGCAAAGCGGTCGAGATGACCACGATCAAGAGCTGATCGGCGCCTCGGGTATGACCGATGGCGACGACGAATTCGTCTATGACGAGGCGAGCGGCGAGTGGATCAGCGCGACCGACGCGCGCACCAAGGCTAGCAACAATGCTGTCGAAGTACGCGACGCGGTCGGCAATCTGCTCGCCGATGGCGACCAGGTGACTCTGATCAAGGACCTGACCGTCAAGGGCGCCGGCCAGACGTTGAAGCGAGGCACGCTGATCAAGTCGATCCGACTGACCGGCGATCCCCAGGAAATCGATTGCCGCTACGAAGGCATCAAGGGCCTCGTACTGCGTGCGGAGTTCGTCAAGAAACGATGAGCGATGGCGCGAACGGCGGGGATGCATTCTCGCACCTGCGTATGCTCTTTCTATCTTCCATAGAATCGACATACGGTCGCTGTTCGATCTTTCATCCTGGGACATCGTGCACTGGCGCGATAGGCTGATGCCGACGAACGCGCGACCCGGTCTCGCTAGCCGTCACAACTGCGATGCCCGATTGGGAAGCTGATGATTTTACGACATGCTGCTCAAGCGGCTGGATCAGGTTGCGTGCCGTCCGACTCCCCGATCTGCACTGCCTGCCCGCTCAGCCCGGATTGCCCCTCGGCCCGTTGACAGCCCATGCGGCGCGCCGGCACTGACGGCGCAACGAGAAGGAGCACCGATGACCGACATCAAGCTGCATCCCGGCTGGCTCGAACCGCTGCGCGCCGAATTCGACAGCCCGTACATGCACGCGCTGAAAAGCTTCCTGGTCGCGGAAAAGGCGGCGGGGACGCGGGTCTTTCCGCGTGGCGAGGAGTGGTTCCGCGCGCTCGACCTGACGCCATTACAGGATGTGCGCGTCGTGATCCTCGGCCAGGATCCCTATCACGGCGAGGGGCAAGCGCATGGGCTGTGCTTTTCGGTCAAGCCCGGCGTCCGGACGCCGCCATCGCTGGTCAATATCTACAAGGAACTGGCGAGCGATCTCGACATTGCGCCGGCCCGGCATGGTTTCCTCGAACACTGGGCACAGCAGGGCGTGCTGCTGCTCAATGCGGTACTGACGGTGAGGATGGGCGCTGCCGCCTCGCATCAGGGGCGCGGCTGGGAGAAGTTCACCGATGCGGTGATCCGGCTGGTCAATGCGCAGGACCAGCCGACAGTGTTCATGCTGTGGGGGTCGCATGCGCAGAAGAAGGCGGCATTCGTCGACAGCGTGGACCGCGGCGGGCGCCATCTGGTGCTGAAGTCGGTGCATCCCTCGCCGCTATCCGCGCATGGCGGGTTCTTCGGCAACCGGCACTTCTCCAGGGCAAATGCGTTCCTCGAAACGCATGGCCGGACGCCGATCGATTGGGCACTGCCCGCGCTTCCAGCGTGAAGCGGGCCGGATGATCGGTTGGAGGTGACAACCAATCGCGGTGCATTCCATCATATTGACCTGAACGTCAGCGATCTGGTGGCGGCAGGGCGGTCTATGGGCCAGTGCTCGAGTTTCTCGGCCATGCCTGCGTCAAGGATGGCGACAAGGGATGCGAGTGGGATTTGGAGATCGAGGGGCGTGGCGGGCGGAGCGAAGGCGGAGTTGAGGCGTTGGCGGCATTCCAGATTGGAAGGAGAGAAAGCCGTGCCCAAGACCCTGTCCGACATTGCCGAGAGCATGCGCGATATCGATTTCGCGATGCTGTCCACCCTTACCGATGGCGGCGCAATCGGGGCACGTCCGATGAGCAACAATCGCGACGTCGACTATGACGGCGACAGTTTCTATTTCACCACCGACGATACGCGGATGGTGACCGACATCGCCGCCGATCCCAAGGTCTCGCTGAGTTTCCAGGGCAAGGCCGGGATGCTCGGCATGCGGCCCTTCTTCGTCGCGATCGAGGGCCACGCGGCGCTGATCCGCGACAAGGCGCAGTTCGAGCGGCATTGGACCAAGGGGCTCGATCGCTGGTTCAAGCAAGGCATCGACACGCCGGGCCTGGTGCTGATCAAGGTGCGGGGCGAGCGAGCGCATTATTGGGACGGCGAGGACGAGGGCGAAGTGATGATCAAGGCCGGAGCCGGCGCTCCGGGCTGAGCGCCTGAGCAAGCGCGGCGGAGAAGGAGAAGCGGGATCGCCGCTTTCGCGGTGATGACCGTGGCGGGTTGGTCCAATGCTATTCTGCTCCAGCTTCTGGAGAACTGACCCTGTCACGATAGCTACGGCCGTTGAATCGCATTTCCGGGAGAGGCCTGTTCCGAACCACCGACACTGATTTGGAGACCTTACGCGATCAGCAAAGCCGGATCGGGGAGCGACGCGATCAGGTCGGCCGGGTCGGCACCGATCGCGCGTGCGACCGCGCGGAGTTCTTCATGCGTGATCGGTTCGCCTCGTTCGATGTCGAACAGCCGGGCGACCGATATGCCGGTCCTCGGGGCAAGCTGATCGAACCGCACAAGCGCCTGCAAGCGCCACGCGCGAAGCCAGGGATCGCCGGTCGCGACCCGCAGCGCGACCGGATGGTCCGGTGCCAATCGCGACCGGGGCCCAGGCGCTGGCTGTTGGTCTTTTCCGCGCATCACTGCACCGCGAACAGCGTCAGTTGCCCGACGGGGCTGGTCAGAACCGCCTTCGCTTCGAGCGCCGCGTCGACCGCTTGCCGATAATGAATTGTACGGCACCGCTCCGCTTCGTCGAACCCCGTCGGCGCCCAGTCTTCGGACGGATAACAGGCGTCGTAGATCGCGCGAGCCGCCGCACGCAGGTGCAGATCGTGCTGCATTCCAACTCCATAGATGACGAATCACCGCAGGTTCGGTGAGTCGCCAATTAGAACGGAAAGAGAACATTGGGCAAGGGCGAATTGGTCGATCAGCTGTCACGCGACGCTTCGACCAACTGCCCGATATAGTCTTGCAGCGTTATTTGACCGCGGATCGGTGCCTCGGGCTGTTCGTAATCGCCGTCGAGCGTAATTCCGGTCATGCGCGCATAGGAATCGGCGGCGCGGTCGGAAAAGCCGAGCGCCTTGTATCCCTCAACCCATTGTTCGCGCGGCGTCGCGACCGCCTCGACCGGCCTGCTCAGCGCGGCCGCGAAGGCGGCGGCGACATCGGCGGAGGAATAACCCGCCGGCCCCTCGACATAATGGATGCCGGTGCGATCGTCGGCGACCAGGCGCGCGGCCTGCTCGCCGAGATCCTGCGGCGCGACCATCGGCAGCTTGAAATCGACCGGATACATGGTGTGGACGACGCCCTCCGCGCGCGCTGTTTGCAGTGCGGCGTCCCAATTGCTGAAATAATAGGCGGCGCGAATGATGCCGGCGGGGATGGCTTGCGCCTTTGCCCCCTGCTCCAGCGCATGGAGCGTGTTGAGATCACCGAGCCGGTCACCGGCCTGTGCGCCATAAGTCGATTCAACGACGATCTTCTCCAGTCCCGCGCCATCGAGTGCGGCGAGGATCGCGGCGACGGTGCGCTTCTCCTGTGCATCAGTGTCGGTTTTGGGGTCGGCCGGGGGATTGAGCAGGAAAGCGCGCGTGCCGGTGGCAAGGACGCGGCGCAGTGCGTCGGTATCGAGCACATCGGCGACCGCAACCTTCGCGCCCGCCCGTTTCAGATCGTCCGCCTTCGCTTCCTCACGGGTGACGATGGTGACTGGCTCGCCTCTGGCCAGCAGCGCCTTCGCCGCCGCCGACCCGACATGGCCCGTTCCGCCAAGGATGATGTGCATAAATCCGCTCGCGCCATGGACAAGGTTCAACCAACGCGATGCCCGCGCTGCGGTTCCTGGAAACGGCGGCGCATTGCGGTCAGTCAGCGCACGCGCCCTGCGGAGGGCGCGGCCGACGCGGGTCAATCGGGTTTCAAAATCCCCTCATCCGCCAGCATGCGGGCGAATGTCTGGTCGGTGACATAGTCGATGAAGCTGTGCCTCAGGCGCGGCGGATCGGTGTAATATTGCCGCATCATGCCACCATAGGCTTCTTCGTCGATCGCCCGCCCAACCTCCGGATTAAGGCCGAAGGTCGTGGGATTGAGCCGCGACCCCAGGCCGAGAAATTTCCGCAGCACCGGATCACCGGTATTGATCGTGTAGCGGAAGCTTTTGACATCGGGGAGCGGGCGAAGCTTGCGGCACCCCTGATTGCGATCGAGCCGCTCCTGCTCGCTCACGTCGCAGAAATCGATCCGCCCGACCGCGGCGGCCATCAGCAGGATATGGAGACGGTTGTTCCGGCCGGCGACCGGCGGTTTCGGCGTCAGCAAATGCCTGTAATCGTCCCCCCATGCTGCGGTCGCCTTCTCGGTCGCGTCCCGAAACTCCCTGGAATAGACCGGATCGCCCAGCGCCGAGAGAATGACCGAGGCGCCCCGGCTATGCGCGATGAGATAGATTTCCTGGCCGTGAAACTGATCCAGCACCCGGCGCAGGCCGCGCGAACCGGCAAGCTGGCTGTTGCCGACGGCGTTGAACCAGATCTTCGCCCCGAAGATGCCCTTGCCGGTCAGACCATCCCAGTAGAAACGCAGCACGCCGTCATCGGGCCGCAGATCGAGCATGGCCTTGATCTCGTTAAACGGCGGGTCGGCCTCGGCGACGGAATTGTTATAGCCATGAACCAGGATGAAGATGCGCTTCTTGCCGCCGGCAAAGGCGCGGAGCTGCGCCAATTGCCGCTTCTCGTCGGATTCGATCAGCGCGCGGAAGCCGGGATTTGGTTGAAGATAGGTTTCGCCCAACAGGCTGGCGGCCTTCCACCGGCGTGGCCCGCGCCACGTGTCGCATGGCTGCGCGCGCGACCCGAAATAGCCACACCAGCCGGTCGGATAAAAGCTGCCATTGGGATCGACAAAGACTGCCGCGTCGGCCGGGGCGGCACCCGCCCGGTCGTCCGCATAGATGAAGCGTCCGGCGGTCGGGAAGACGTGGCCATAACAACCCGACAGCGCCAACGCCGCCGCGACGATCATCCAGACGCGAATGGCACGCTGCATATCGGGAACCCCCTGGTCAGATGAAACCGTGATACCGCCCGACGTCAATCCGGGTCGGCACCAATTCAGTGATACGGGTCGGCCGGTTCGGGCGACATGATGGTTTACGGCATCTTTACCGCGCCAGCCGATAGTTCCGACGGGCCGGGACGGGAACGAGGGGGCGGGGAATCGATGCGATCGACGATATCTACCGGTCGCATACTCGCCCGACCGCAGCAATGGTTGCGGCAATTGGCCCGGCAATGGTCGCCGCCGGTGCCGGTCGATGTGTGCGACAACATGCTCACATTCCAGTTCAGCAGCATCCACCGGCAGATCCCGACCCTTCATCTCGCCGCACTGATCAACATCGTGATCGTCGATTATGTTCTGTGGCATCAACACACACCCGTTCGCTATTATGGCTGGACCGCCGGGGTGGCTCTGTTCAGCCTGTTCCGTATGGTCATGTGGCATCGCCGGCGTGACGCGGGCGGCAATTCCGCAGCGCTGTCCCGTTTCCTGCGCGGCACCAACATCGCCGCTACCGGATCGGTCGCGCTGGTCAGCGGCTTCAGTGCGTTCAGCTATGCAGGTGGCGGGCTCGATTTTCCGCTGCTCATCCCGATTTCGCTCGCCTTTGGCGCGTTCAGCATCGCGCATTGCCTGGCGCCATTGCGCTTCGCATCGATCGCCGCGTTGCTGGTCGGGATCTTGCCGACCGCCATGGTCATGTTCGTATCGGGTAATTTCATGGCGATGGTGCTGGCGGTGAGCATGACCAGCGTTGCGCTGCTCAAGATCGGTTTCCTGCGCGATTACCACCGCCAGATGGTCGCGATGCTGGTGCTGCACCGCCGCGTCGAAACGCTGGCCAATGCCGATACGCTGACCGGCCTCGCCAACCGGCGCGCGATTTGCGAGGCGATCGAGGATGCGCTGGCGGATGCCGAGGCGCGCGGCGACAGCGTGACCGTGGCGCTGGTCGATCTCGACGGGTTCAAGGCGATCAACGATACGCATGGCCATCATGTCGGGGATGCGCTGCTGCGGGTCGTCGGCGAGCGGCTGACCGAGCATGCCGGACCGGGCGCGAAGGTCGGTCGGCTTGGCGGCGATGAATTCGTGCTGATGCTGCGCGAGAAAGCGACCGCGCTGTCGATCGACGCGCGGCTGACCGGAGTGATTGCCCGGCTGTGCCAGCCGGCGCAGATCGAGGAGCTGACGATAAAGGTTTCGGGCAGCCTGGGCTTCGCCTCGTCCCCGGCCGGCGGGCGCGATCTCGATACGCTGCTGCGCGCCGCCGATGAAGCGCTTTACGCCGCCAAGCGCAGCGGCAAAGGTCGCGCGCTGAGTCACACGGCGGCGCGGCGGGCGGCCTGAACAAGACATCTTCGCCCACCTCGCCATGACCGGTGCTATCGTTGGATCACCGATCGGCGAACTGCACGAGATCCCATAAATTACCGTAGAGATCCCTGAACACCGCGACCGTCCCATAGTCATAGGTCGCGGAGTCGCGCACCCATTCCACCCCGGCGGCGCTGAACGCGGCATGATCGCGCGCGAAATCGTCGGTGGCGAGGAACAGGAAGACGCGGCCGCCGGCCTGATCGCCGATGAACGGCTCCTGCACCGGCTGCGATGCACGGGCGAGCAGGATAGTGGTCGCATCCTCGGGCGCGCCGGGTGGGCGGATAGTGACCCAGCGCTTGTCCTGCGCGGGTTGATAGGTGTCCTCGACCAGGGTGAAACCGAGCCTGCCGACATAGAAAGCGAGCGCTTCGTCATAATCGCGGACGACCAGGGCGATATGGGCGATATGGGGCATGGCCGATTTCTAGCATGACCATTTGTTCTTTATCAGGCCCGACATGGATTTTTTGGCGGATGGCGCGGGCGACGCGAGCCCCCGGCAAGATCGAATTCCGGTCCGGGCCGCGACCCGAATTGACCCCCGCAGGTGCCGTGACCACAGGCAGCGCAGCACGGTAATGACGCCGATCCCGCTCTGTTGACGGACTATCGCGCGAGGCCAGGCGCGCTGAGGGACACGCCGGAGCGGTAATACCGCTTGACCGGATTTCGCCGGAAGCGGGTAATCGATGCGCAGTCACCGTGGCTTCGGTTCGACACCAGGCGAGCAGGTGCCTTGCCTTCGTGATTTGACGGGCTGAGCCGGATGTGAAGCCTGAGCGGTGCGTTTGCATGCTTGCCGCGATAGCGACGGTCGAGCAGCTTCTGAATCGAGCCGTGCGAATGGGGAGCGGAGAGATATGTTACACCGGATTGTGTCATATTTCGGCGCGAGGCGAATAAGCTACCTCATTGATTTTGCTAATGATTACAGCGCAACTAGTTTTCCCGTGTGTCACCCGAGGGGTGCGGTCAACGTGCGAAGGCGCCAGAAATTGAACGGCATTTCGCCGTGACGCCAAGCGCCACACGAGGAGAACTATCCAATTAAATCATTTTATATCAATGCTATAATAGGGAGCGTTAAAGCCATTCGCGCTCAGGAATGCGAAGCCGGCGTAGCCTGTCGCTGGGAAGCGCAATCAAATTGAATGCATTGCATACAATGTATGCAATGAATGCATTGACTGCATTGATGGTATTTTTTCGGACTGTTGCCGCTTCTCAGTCTCGTTAACCCGTACCCTACAACCAACGCTTTGCCGCGCATCTTGCCGCAAGTCTAAGCATCGGTGAACGAGCAACGCGGCTTCAGCTGTTTGCCTTCCGGTCTGCCGGACAATCCGCCTTTCTCGTTGATTGAGCCTCTCACAGGCCCGGGGCGGCTCAGCGCACGCGAGTCTGGCCATGGCGCTTCGCACACTATCTGAGGAACGGTGACAATGAGTGGACTGTGTCGCCGTAATTCCGTTGCATCTTGTACAGCATTTTGTACAAACCCCTCAGGAGATTTCCATGCACTCACTCAGCTTTTCCGATACTCGCGCGAATTTGAAGGCGGTGATGGACCAGGTGGTTGCCGACAAGGCGCCAATCGCCATTACGCGGCAAAAGGCCGAAGGCGTGGTGATGATCTCGGCGAGCGAATGGGCATCGATCGAGGAGACGCTGTACCTGCTGAGCTCACCAAAGAATGCCGAGCGGCTGCTGGAGGCAGTGCGCGGGCTGGAAACCGGCAAGGGCGAAGAGCATGAGTTGATCGAGCCGTGAAGCTCGTCTTCTGGCCGACGGCCTGGGAAGATTATCTCCACTGGCAAGGCGATGACCGAAAGACGAGCGACCGGCTGAACGCGTTGATCAAGGAATGCATGCGCGACCCGTTTCGCGGCACGGGCAAGCCGGAACCTCTAGCGGGTAATCTCAGCGGCTGGTGGTCGCGACGGATCAACCGCGAGCATCGGCTGGTGTATCGGGTGACGGGCAAGGGTGAGACACAGGCGCTCGAAGTGGCGCAGTGCCGGTATCATTATTGAGGCCCGCAGGAATTGAATGGAGTGTCACTGTAATTTCCACTGTAATTCCCGCCACATCGCGGGTCAGCTCAGTTCCCCGGCCGCTAGCTTCGCGCAAAGCAATGCCGTGGCGTCGTCGATCGGAAACGCGCAGTCGATCCGCAGCTCGTCCAGCGTTATGTCCAGCGGAGCCGCGAATGTGGTGATTGTCTCGAAGAAGCGCAAAGGTCCTGCCGGACTCCTAAAATCGAGAGTGAGAACTGGTTCGGCTTCTACTCCGACACTGCGAAACCGCCACTGTTGGGGCACGCCGGGGTAGGCCAACAACTCCGTCAACAACCGCTGAGCCTGATCGTCCCCAGGGACTGTAGCGATATGATCGTGCAAGCGCCTAAGGAAGCCAGTTGCGACTTCGACCCAGTTCGCAATTACCGGTCGGAACTCTTCCGGGTCGAAAATTTGCCGTAGAAGATTGCTATGCCGGCTCTCACGTCCCTGCATTACAAAACGGTTTACGTTCATAGCGGCGTCATTGGCACCCAGCACGTCAAATTGGCGGTTGAGGACGAAGGCCGGATACGGGTTCTGATGCCGCAGGATCAGATCAACTGCTTCGCGCATGCGATCCAACGCCGGCACGGCGAGATCCATTTCGCCAAATTGCGGCGCGAAGCCCGCAGCAAGGAGCATTGCATTGCGCTCGCGTAAGGGGACCAAAAGCGCATCGGCGAAGCGTCCGACTGCTTCGCGAGACGGCTTGGCCTTCCCTGTTTCCACAAAGCCAAGATGCCTGGCAGACATTCCGCATTCGAATGCCATGTCGATCTGACTCATGCGACGCGCCCGGCGCCATTCACGCAGCAAAACACCGATCGGTGGATAGCGGCCATTGCCCAACGCAGGCTGGATCATCCCGCGCGCCCTCCCATAATTAATGCGGCATCCTCAATATCCAGATCCGCCCACAATATTACAACGACCTGGCAGGTAGTTGAAAAACGCAGGTTGTACTGCGAGGCCTCGATCACGCAATTGGAGAGATGATCTATGAAAACGGCTTATTTGTGCTTTGCGTTGCTCACCACCACCGCAATCGCTGGCCCGGCATGTTCGGCTGATCGCGCAACCGGACTCGACCCCCAGCATCAGGCGCTTGCCGATTTGGCGGGATCGTGGAAGGTCAAGCAATCATTTTGGACCACCGCTGAGACGGCGCCCAAGGTCGATGCGGGAACGGCCTACTTTAGCATGGTTCTCAACCGCCGACATTTACGACAGACCCTTCGTATTGCCGACGGTACGAATTTCGAGGGCTTGGGCTATATCGGCTATGACAACGCTTCCGGCGATTACTTCAGCACATGGATGGATATCAATTTCCCGGGACTTGTGATCGCTCGGGGACAGTTCGATCCGGCATCCAAGGCCTATGTCTTTCGCGGCATCATGACAGCATCGACCCCGGGAGCCAGCGCCATCCCCGTCCGCGAGGTGATGACCATCATTGATGGAAACCACTTCAAGTACGAGTATTTCGAAGTGCATGACGGCAACGAGGCATTGACGGTCCGGTTGGAATATTCGCGCGCGGGCCGCAGGGCGAAATAATGAGACCTGTGCGCGGAGCGTCTCTGCGAGCTAGCTAGCTGGAGCGTCGTGACGTTCAACCCACAATTTGAATCCTGGCCGACCTTTAGCAGAAAGAAGGGGGTTGAAGATTTGGACATCGAGTTACCCTGCCGCCGGCAAGTAAATCTCCCCGCCCTTCTCCTTGAACACCTCGCTCATCTCCGCCATGCCCTTTTCGGCCTCCGCGTGCGTGGTGCCATTCGCGAAGGCCGCGCGGTCGCCGTCCGCTTTCTTCTCCGCATCGCCCGCCGCGATGAACGCATCCGCCGGCTGGTTCTGCTTGGCCGCAAAATCCCGCACCTCCTGGGTGATCTTCATCGAGCAGAATTTCGGGCCGCACATCGAGCAGAAATGCGCGGTCTTGGCGCCTTCGGCGGGCAAGGTCTGGTCGTGATATTGCTCCGCCGTGTCGGGATCGAGGCTGAGGTTGAACTGGTCGCGCCAGCGGAACTCGAAGCGGGCGCGTGACAAGGCGTCGTCGCGCATCTTCGAGGCCGGGTGGCCCTTTGCCAGATCGGCGGCGTGGGCGGCGAGTTTGTAGGTGACCACGCCGACCTTCACATCGTCGCGATCGGGAAGCCCCAGATGTTCCTTCGGCGTGACGTAGCAAAGCATCGCGGTGCCGTACCAGCCGATCATCGCGGCGCCGATGCCGCTGGTGATATGATCGTAACCGGGCGCGATGTCGGTGGTGAGCGGCCCGAGTGTGTAGAAGGGCGCCTCTCCGCAGACCTCGAGCTGCTTGTCCATATTCTCCTTGATCTTGTGCATCGGCACATGGCCGGGGCCTTCGATCATCACCTGAATGTCGCTCTTCCACGCGCGGTGGGTAAGTTCGCCGAGCGTGTAGAGTTCGCTGAACTGTGCTTCGTCATTGGCGTCGGCGATGCTGCCGGGACGCAGGCCGTCGCCGAGCGAATAGGCGATGTCGTACGCCTTCATAATCTCCGTGATCTCGTCGAAGCGTTCGTAGAGGAAGCTTTCCTTGTGGTGCGACAGGCACCATTTCGCCATGATCGATCCGCCGCGGCTGACGATGCCCGTCACGCGCTTTGCGGTCATCGGGATGTAAGCGAGGCGCACGCCGGCATGGATGGTGAAATAATCCACGCCCTGTTCGGCCTGTTCGATCAACGTGTCGCGGAAGATTTCCCAAGTCAGATCCTCGGCCACGCCACCGACCTTTTCCAGCGCCTGGTAGATCGGCACGGTGCCGATCGGCACGGGAGAGTTGCGGATGATCCATTCGCGCGTGTCGTGGATGTTGCGGCCAGTGGACAGGTCCATCACCGTGTCCGCGCCCCAGCGGATCGACCAGACCATCTTGTCGACTTCGTTCGCGACGTTCGATGCGACGGCGCTGTTGCCGATATTGGCGTTGATCTTGACCAGGAAGTTGCGGCCGATCGCCATCGGTTCGGATTCGGGGTGGTTGATATTGTTGGGGATGATCGCGCGGCCGCGCGCGACCTCATCCCGGACGAATTCGGGGGTGACGTAATCGGGGATCGACGCGCCGAAATCCTGGCCGTCGCGGATCAGCGCTTCCTTCATCTGGGCGCGGCCCATATTTTCGCGGATCGCGACATATTCCATTTCGGGCGTGATGATACCGCGCCGGGCGTAATGCATCTGGCTGACATTATGGCCGGCCTTGGCGCGCAGCGGGCGTTTCACCACATTGGGGAATTGCGGCACGCCGGCGGAGCGGTCGGGGCCGGACAGGCCGTTATCCTCGGGACGGGTTTCGCGTGCGTCATATTCCTCGACATCGCCGCGCGCGACGATCCAGTCGCGGCGCAGCTGACCGAGGCCGGCATTGATGTCGATCAGCGCCCTGGGGTCAGTATAGGGGCCGCTGGTGTCATAGACGCGAAGCGGTGGCTCGCTGCACGACGGGTCGAGCATGATCTCACGCATGGCGACGCGCAAATCGCCGACGTGAATCTTGCGGCTGCCGCGAATTGGGCCAGTGGTAACGCCTATTTCGGTACGGGCGGGAATGTCGGCCATGGTGTTCGCTCCAAATGTTCGGAGCGAGGACACGGATTTCGCGAGGCGAATGCCGCTCCCTCCCTCCGCCGGCTTTAACCGGATCAGGTTCGGCGGGTCATGGCATCAGCCATATCTCAGCTACTCTGGCGTAGCCCCCCGGGGATGGCGCCGGTCTAGCAGATTACGGCGGCAAGGGAAGCGCGACTGGTCGGATGGCATCATGGCTCGCGAAGAAGGGGTTCGCGCAGAAGACCCCGAGTTGCCCGCTCATCCTGCACGGGCGCACCGACCCTGAGGACAGAGTCGTTGGCGCAAAGCCATCAGCGCCAACAGCCGCATCGCCGCGTCCTCAGCGGCTCTGCGCGAACCCTCCGACGGCGTCGGTAGTGAAGCAAGTCATCGAAACATGACAAAGAAAAGGCCGCGCGGTCGTTGAACCGCGCGGCCGGGGAGAAACAATCAGCGCGTCGTCAGAACCCGGTCGGGCCCACGCCGTTCGCGCTGCTGGTCTTGATCGTGCCGTTAAGGCCGGCGGGGAAGAAGCCGCCGCCAACCACCGAAGCCTGATTGAGATAGACGATATTGAGCACCTGTCCGACCGAACGCGAATAAGCGAGACCGGTCGCGTCGGCGGGCACGATGTTCGACGTCGTCGCGTCGCCGATAATGCCCTGATCCTTGTCCTCGGCGGTGCCGTCCAGCATGTCGCGCGCATCGGAGATCTTGCCGGCATCGGTGCGCAGGGTCGGCGTGGCGATGCCCTTTTGATACAATACGGTGCGGACCAGGCCGGCATGATAGGCCTCCGCCGCGAGCAGGCCCGCCGCCGCCTCGACATAGGTCTTGCTGGTGATCAGGCGGGCACCGCCCTTATAGGCGGTGACGCCGACATCTTCGAACAGGAAGGCGCCGAGCAGGAACGCCTCGTCACTGGCATAGGGATCGAACGTGGCGGTCGGCCCGATCACCCCGGCCGCGCGAGCGGCCGCAGTGAAGGCGCCGGTCGCGCCACCATCGATGTTGATCGCCGGTTGCGCGACCACCGCCGTGCCCAGCACCGAGCGCAGGAAGGTGACGTGCGCCAGTTCGTCGGCGGCGATTTCCTTGGCATATTGCTGCACCAGCGGATCGGTAAAGGTCACCTGGCGTCCGCCGGTGACGACGCCGGCGGTGCCGTTGCCGGTGATCAACGTGGCGGCAAGACCGGCGCCATTGGCGGCGAATTGATAGAATTGCGCCTCGAGATATTCGAGGTTGAGTGCGAAGTTCAACACATCGGCATCGGTCGCCGTCGGTGTGCCCGTCGAAGTGGCGGTCGGTGTCGGGGTCGGGGTGCCGGTCGCGGTTGGCGTCGGAGTCGGGGTGCTGTCATTGCCACCGCCACAGGCGGCGAGCAGCGAGCTGGCGCCCGCCGCCATGGCAACGCCACTGGCCTGGCGGAGGAACACGCGGCGTTCGGTGCGGCGCAGTTCGCCGGCTTCCAGAACCTTGATCAGTTTTTCGGTATCGGTCATCGGGTCAACTCCCCTGAATTCTGTATGATCGCCTGGGCGGTCGGTCGGATCGGCGGCAAGTCTATGCGCTTGCGCTGGCCGCGCTCGTCTTGATCTTGCCGTTGAGGCCGGCAGGGAAGAACCCACCCGCCGTCGTCGCCGCCGACGTCAGATAGACAATGTTGAGCACCTGGCCGGTCGACCGGCTAAATGCGAGACCGTTGCCGTCGAGCGGCACGATGTTCGACTGAAGCGCCGCACCGGTGCCGGTCGGCGAGATCCCCTGATCGAAATCCCTGGTCGCGCCGGTACCGTCAAGCACATCGCGCGCGTTGGAGATGGCATCGGCACTGGTGCGCAGCGCCGGCGTGTTCAGCCCCTTGGCGTAGAGCACGGTGCGGATGATCGATGCGTGGTACGCCTCGACCGCGAGGATGCCGGCGGCCGCCTCGAGATAATTCTTGTTGATGATCAGCGGTGCCGCGCCCTTGTAGGCGGAGACGCCGACGTCTTCGAAAATAAAGGCGCCGAGCAGGAAATTCTCGTCATTGGCATAAACGTCGAAGCCGGCGCCCGCGCCGACCAGCCCGGCGGCGCGCGCCGCGTTGCTGAACGCGCTGGTCGGGGTGACGCCGATGTCGATCGCAGGCTGCGCAACCGCGGCCGACTCGAGCTGAGCTCGCAGGAAGCGGACATGCGCAATTTCGTCCTGGGCGATTTCCCTGGCATATTGCGCGACCACGGGATCGGTAAAGTTGACCTGGCGTCCGCCGGTGACCGCGCCTTGCGTCCCGGTGCCTTCGGCGCCGCCGGGAGCGAGGTCGGCGTTCGCCAGCCCGGTGCCGAACACCGCATAGCTGTAGAACTGCGCCTCGAGATATTCGAGGTTGAGCGCGAAGTTGAGGACATCGCCGTCGGTGAAGGTCTGTGCCGTGGCGATGCCGCCAAGCGTGATCGCCGAGGCGCCAGCGCCTGCAACCGCCGCCGCGCCGAGTGCTGCCTTGAAGAATTCACGCCGGTCGTTGCGCCGTTCCACACGGGAATCGAACGCCTCGATCAATCGCTCATTTGTGTCGGTCATGGGCACGAACCTTCCCTTTGATTCTTCATACAGGCGCGCTGTGATGGCTGGCGGGTCTTTGGGCAATAGCTGCGATTACATCCGTTACGATGGTCCGGTGTCGCCCCCAAGCATGACGCGACACTGGCTGATCCGATCAACCAGCGCAACCAGATACGATGCCGATCCATTGATTATATGACGTTTTGACCGAGGCCATCCCGCATAAGGGCTTTTGCATCACGCCAAAAAAAGGGCCGCGCGTTCGCACGCGCGGCCAGGTGAGGGTGTATGATGATCGGGAAGGATCAGGGTTGTGCGGTGCTCGTGGCGATGCGGCCGTTGACGCCGCCCGGGAAGAAACCGCCGCCGACCGTCGCCGCCTTAGTCAGATAGACGATGTTGAGCACCGCACCCGGCGTCCGGCTATAGGCCAGGCCGTCGCTGTCGGTCGGCACGATGTTCGATTGCGTCGCGTCGCTCGCGTTGACGATGCCCTGGTCGTCGTCGCTCGCGCCATCGAGGCTGTCGCGCGCATTGGAGATCTGTCCCGCCGCAGTGCGCAGCATCGCGGTATTCATGCCCTTGGCATAAAGCACGGTGCGGATCAGACCGGCATGATAGGCCTCCGCCGCGAGGATGCCGGCGGCCGCCTCGAGATAGACCTTGCTGGTCAAGAGCGGCGACGCGCCCTTGTACGCGGTGACGCCGACATCTTCGAAGATGAACGCACCGAGCAGGAAGTTCTCGTCGCTGGCATAAGGGTTGAACACGCCTGTGGGACCAACCACGCCGGCCGCGCGCGCCGCAGCGGTGAAGGGCCCGTCCGCCGCGCCCGAGATGTCGATGCCAGGTTGCGCGACCGCCGCAGTGCCGAGCGCACTTCGCAGAAAGGTGACATGGGCGATCTCATCGCGGGCGATTTCACGGGCATATTGTTCGACCACCGGATCGGTGAAGGTCACTTTCTGCCCGCCGGTCGCCGCGCCCTGTCGCCCGGTGCCGCCCAGCATCGCCGCCGGAAGGCCGGTGCCGAACGCAGCGTAGGAGTAGAATTGCGCCTCAAGATATTCGAGGTTGAGCGCGAAGTTGAGGATATCGGCATCGCCGATCGCGCCGGTCGCGGTCGGTGACGGCGTCGGCGTCGGTGAGGGCGTCGGCGTCACCATGCCATTGTTGTTGCCGCCGCCGCACGCGGAAAGCAGCGATGTGGCACCCAGCGCGAGCGCGCCGCCGCCGGCATATTGGATGAATTTGCGCCGTTCGTCGCGGCGGCGGTCACTGGCTTCGATGACCTGTAGAAGCGTTTCACTATGTTGCATCGGATATCTCCCTGAAGGACGAGCTGCGCGCGGATCAGTTCGCGGCGCTGGTCCTGATCGTTCCGTTGACGCCGGCGGGGAAAAAGCCCCCCATCGCAGCGGCGGTGTTGGTCAGATAGACGATGTTGAGCACCTGGCCCGTCGTCCGGCTGAACGCGATACCGTTGCCGTCGAGCGGCACGATATTGGATTGCACCAACCCGCCGACGGTTTGCGGGGAGATGCCCTGATCGAGATCCATCGTCCCATCCAGACTGTCGCGGGCGGCGGAGATCGCATCGGCCGAGGTGCGCAGCGACGGCGTCGCGATACCCTTGGCATAAAGCACGGTGCGCACCAGCGAGGCATGGTACGCCTCCACCGCGAGCAATCCGGCGGCGGCCTCGAGATAGGCCTTGTTGCTGATCAACGGCGCCGCGCCCTTATAGGCGGTGACACCGACGTCTTCGAAAATGAACGCGCCGAGCAGGAAATTCTCGTCGGTCGCATAGACGTCGAACGCGGCGCCGGCACCGATCAGTCCGGCGGCACGCGCGGCGTTGCTGAACGCGCTGGTCGGCGTAACGCCGATATCGATCGCCGGCTGAGCCACGGCCGAGGCGCCAAGCTGCGAGCGCAGGAATTCGACATGGGCACGTTCGTCGAGCGCGATCTCCTTGGCATATTGCGCGACCAGCGGATCGGTGAAGGACACCGCCCGACCGCCGGTAACTGCGCCCTGAGTCCCGGTGCCGGTCAGGCTGGTGCCGACAAGCCCGGTGCCGAACACGGCGTAATTGTAGAATTGCGCTTCGAGATATTCGAGATTGAGTGCGAAGTTGAGCACATCGGCATCGGTCACGCTTTGCGCCGTGGCCGTGCCGGCCAGCGTCAGCGCCGAAACCCCCGCACCGGCCACCGCCGCGGCGCCAAACGCCGTTTTGAAGAAATCACGGCGCTCGTTGCGCCGCTCGACCCTGGCGTCGAACGCCTCGATCAGTTGCTGACTAGTCTCGGTCATCGGCATGGGCCTCCCTTTAGATTTGTCGTGCTTTGGGTCGTCGCGCGTCGGCGTAGGATTCGTCTCGCAAGCGTAAGTGTTCGCGCCGAGCGAACGGCACGAGGCAAACCATTGGATCATTTGCGAAAACAGTTACGGCCGCGCCGGTTGTCCGGATGCGCGGCCGATTAAATAAATTTAGGATTTTGTCGGTTCGGTGCCAAAATGCGCCGTCCGCGCATTTCAACAGCTCCTTCAGAGCAGGTACTTCATCCTGATCTGCTGTTCCTCGCTATCACCAGTCAGGGTGAAGCGTGCCGCCGAAAAACGTGGTGGGCCGAAGGCGATCGCCGGATTGCGCGAGAAGCCGAAACCTTCGCGCGGGATGCCGACAAAGGTGTCGAGTTTCTTGTTGCCATTCTCGTCATGGATCACGGCGACCGCATAGTCGCCGCGCGGCAGCCCGGCGAACAGGATCGCCGGCGCATCGGCACGGACCGAGCGGGTCACCGCGCGGGCATCATCGAGGCAAGCGGGGAAATTCTTCGGATCGGCGGTCAGGCAGATGCGGAGCATGCCCTTAGCCGAGCGCAGCCTGGCGATATCGACATGGAGGTCGGCAACCGGCATCGCGCCGGGCAGCAGGCTAACCAGGACCAGGGCGACGCCGATCCGCCGTGCAAATCGCCGGGTGGCGAAGCGGTGTGCAAGTGCGATGGTCTTACCCTTATCGTTTGCCAAAATGTCCAACCCCCCGGTCGGTGCCGCACATCCGGTCCCAGAACCGGAAATAAAGCCCGTAATTGCATCTATACTGCTCATGGTGCCGCTGGTGGTGGCTGGCGGTGATAAGCCAGGCCCCGAGCGACCCCCGCCACATGAAGCGCGGGAAAATCTCCCAGCCCATATGATTGGTGACCCCCATAACGGTCATGATCGTCAACACTAGCCCAAGTGCGGCGACATGGATCGGAATCGCGAAGACCAGTAGCGGAATTACCACAGCGCCGGTCAACGCCTCGTACGGATGGAACGCCATCGCCGCCCAGGCGGTGGGTGGGCGGCTGGCATGATGCACCGCATGGGCGATGCGGAACGGGCGCGGCCGGTGCATCCAGCGATGCGTCCAGTAAAACCAGGTGTCGTGCGCGAAAAGATAGAGCAGTACCGACAGCGGCAGATACCAGAGCGGCCAGGCGTGGAGATCGCCGTAGATCACCGTCCAGCCGCGATTCTGCCAGCCCCAGGCGACGACCCCCGCCGGGATGCCATAGATTGCCGCGGACGCGAGGCTCCATAATATCTCGCGCCGGATCTGCGGATCAAGGCCGGTATAAAGGCCGGGCGAGCGCCAGCGAGTGGCGAGCGCAAAGCCGCCACTGACGATCAGATAGCGCACGCCGACGATCACCGTCATGGCGATGGCGGAGAGCAGTATGGCGAAGAAGACGGTCATGCCGCGCCCTTATAGCCGGCTGAACATATACGTCACGCGATCAGCGCGGCACAGTCCATCGCGATCTGTTCGAGTGCTTCGCGCGGCGCGCCGGCCCGCGCACGGACACTGAGCGAATGAATGACCGAGGCGACGATCCGAGCATCGGCCGCCGGACGCGTGCTGCCGGCCGCAGTGAGCAATTCCTCGATCCGGCGATCCTCCATCGCGAGAAACCTGGCGAGTGCCTCGCGGACTTGAGGGTCAGACGCCGATTCCGTGCTCGCGGTGCTCACCGCGAGGCAGCCCGATGGACCTTTCTCGCCCGACAGATAGCCGTCGATCGTGAACATCAGCATGATTTCGACCAGCGTGCGTACGCCAAGCTGTTGTGCCGCGATCGCGTCGAAACCGCGTTCGGCGCGATCGGAGACTCGCGCCAGCGCCGCGAGATAGATCGCGCGCTTGTCGCCGAACGCCGCATAGAGACTGGGCCGCGCCAGGCCCGTCGCATCGACCAGATCATCGAGCGAGGTCGCAGCATAACCCTGGGTGCGGAAGCGCTCGCTCGCGGCCTTGAGCGCGATCTCGGGATCGAAACCGCGTGGACGACCGCGGGACCGGCCTTTGACACCAGAGTTGACTGGGGATTCAGACAATTATGTACCATTTCGCAAAGAAATCATTGACGCGCTTATATATTATGCGAAATGGTACAGAAATCAACCAAGCCCTGGGAGGCCGCCATGAAGCTGTATTTCGTTCCCTTCGCCTGCTCGCTCGCCACGCGCATCGCGGTCGAGGAAGCCGAGCTCGATGCCGAGTTCGTTCAAATCCTGCCGAGCAGAGTCCTGCCCGACGGCCGTCCGTTCTCGGCAGTCAGTCCGATGGATTATGTCCCGGCGATGGAGACATCGTGTGGCACCGTGCTGAGCGAGGGCGCGGTGGTGCTGACCTATATCGCCGATCTCGCCGCAGAAGGCGTGCTTGCGCCGGCGCCTTATACCGAGGAGCGCTATCAGATGATGCGCTGGCTGAACTTCGTCGCGAGCGAGGTGCACAAGGGTGTGTTTTCGCCGCTGATGACGAGCACGTCGAATGAAGGCGCGCGCGAGTGGGCGTTGGGCATGCTGCCCAAGCGTTTCGACCTGCTTTCAAGGCAGCTCGAAGGACAGGATTATCTGATCGGCAGCTTCAGCGTCGCCGATGCCTATCTGCTCGCGGTGCTCAACTGGTGCGAGCATGCCGGGGTGCCGATCAAGGATTGGCCGGTGCTCAACGCGTGGCGCGCAAAGATGCGGACCCGGCCATCGGTCGCCCGCGCGATGGCGGCCGAGATGCCGTTGCTGCAGGCGGCGTGAACCGAAAAGGGCGGCGTCACTTCTTCTTCGCGCCGCCCTTTTTCGGGTCCAATTTCTCAATCCTGGTGCCATTGACGTTCCACACAGCATCGTCGGGGGTGCCGACAAACATTGTCTGGCCCGACCAGAGCGAGAGATAGACGTGCATCTCGGTCGGATGCGGGTCGAGCAGGTGCGTCATCCATAATCCCTTCGTATCGTCCGGGCTATCGAGCGTCAGGCAGCTCTTGCTGAAATCGCGCACCGCCAGCAGCTTGCCGTCGGGTCCGATATCGACCTCATGATGACCGCCGGCGGGATAGGCGTCCCGCTTCATCATCGGCGTCAGCAGATAAACCGGAATGATATCGCTGCCCAACCGGGGCGGCAGGGTGACGGTGTTGAAGGGCCGCTCGACACAGGCGCCAAAGGGTTGGGCCGCCGCGACATCATGCGCCGCCGCCATGCGCAACGCCCGTGCCGACAGGCTGCGGTCGCCGGTCGCGTCGGGCATGCGATCGGTGACCACCTTACCATCCCGGTAGTCGGCGACATAGATCGCATAGGGTGTCGTATTGCGCAGGCCGTAATAGGTGACGGTCAGCAGGTCGCCAACCGGTTCGACCACCCAGCCGCGGATCGCGCGCATGACGTCCTGAGGCAGCTTGCGTGCCAGCATCGCATCGGTGGTGTGCCAGGCCGCCTGATCAAAAGCATAGATTTCCGCGCCGCGCGCCGCGACGGTCGCGAGGTCGGCGGTCTGGATGACCGGTGGTTTGCCAGTTTCCTCGGCATGCGCCGGTTGGGCCAATATCACGGCGACCAGCGCCAGCGTTCCGAGTCCAAACAGGCGCATCGGCAATCTCCCCGGCACATTTACTAACACAGCCGGCGCGACCGGCAAGGCACGTGATTCGCGAGCGAGCGGATGTGCGAAGACGCAACAGCGGCACATATCGCATCGCACACCGCCCAATTCCGCGCTTGCGCAGGGGCGTGGATCGGTTAGGCGCTGACGCATGGCGACGATTATTCCGTGCGATGTGGCGATCGTCGGCGCGGGGCTCGCCGGCGGACTGATGGCGCTGGCGCTGAAGCGCCGGCATCCCGACCTCGACGTGCGGATCGTCGAGGAGAGCGGGCGCATCGGCGGCAATCATGTCTGGTCTTTCTTCGCCAGCGATGTCGCCGATAGCGACCGCTGGATCGTCGCGCCGCTGATCTGTCACGGCTGGAAATCCTACGACATCGCTTTTCCGGCGCATGCCCGAACGCTGGCCAATGGTTATTATTCGATCGAGTCCGAACGGCTCGACGCAGTGGTCCGCGCGGCGCTACCCGAAGACGCGCTGATGACGGGCCGCAAGGTGATCGGCACCAGCCCGCGCGCGGTTGTGCTGGCGGACGGAGACCGAGTGGAAGCGAAGGGCGTGATCGACGCGCGCGGGCCGGGCGACCTCGGGCTGCTCGATCTCGGCTGGCAGAAGTTCCTTGGGCGGGAATTCGACCTTGCCGCGCCGCACGAGCTGACGCGACCGATGGTGATGGATGCCACGATCGAGCAGATCGACGGTTATCGCTTCGTCTATTGCCTGCCCTTCGCCGCAACGCGGATGTTCGTCGAGGACACCTATTACAGCGACGGCCCGACGATCGATCGCGAGGCGCTTGGCGCCCGTATCGACGCTTATGTCGATGGCAGAGGCTGGCAGGTCGATCGTGTCGTGCGCGAGGAAACGGGTGTCTTGCCGGTCGCGATGGGCGGCGATTTCGAGGAATATTGGCGATCGGGCGGCAACCAGGTCGCCAAGACCGGCATGCGCGCGGGGCTGTTCCATCCGACCACGGGCTATTCGCTGCCCGATGCGGTACGGCTTGCCGCGCTGGTCACGGAATCGACCGACCTGTCAGGCGGCGCGCTGCACGATCTGACATATCGCTATGCCCGGGCGCGGTGGCGTGAGCGCGGCTTCTATCGGATGCTCGACAAGATGTTGTTCCGCGCCGCAGAGCCAGCGGAACGTTACCGGATACTCGAGCGCTTCTACCGGCTGTCGCCAGCGCTTATAGGCCGCTTTTATGCAGGACGTTCGACCATGACCGACAAGGCGCGTATATTGATCGGCAAGCCGCCAGTACCGATCGGCCGCGCGATCCACGCCATCATCGGCAGCCAGCCCCGGAAGCGTCGATGAGCAGCGCGCCACCACGGTCCGCCATCGTCATCGGCGCCGGGTTCGGCGGGCTCGCGCTCGGCATCCGCCTGCAATCGGCCGGGGTCGACACGACCATCGTCGAAGCACGCGACAAGGCCGGGGGGCGTGCCTATGTCTGGGAGAAGGACGGCTTCACCTTCGATGCCGGGCCGACCGTCATCACCGACCCGCCGTGCCTGCAGGAATTATGGGCGCTGACCGGGCGCGACATGGCCGAGGACGTGACGCTCGCCCCGGTATCGCCCTTCTACCGGCTCAACTGGCCCGATGGTGTCAGCTTCGACTACACCAATGACGATCAGGTGCTGAACGCCGAGATCGCCAAGCTCAATCCCGAGGATGTCGCGGGATATCGCAAGTTCCTCGATTACTCAGCCGGCGTGTTCAAGGAAGGGTATGAGAAGCTCGGCCATGTCGCGTTTCTCGACTTCGCCTCGATGATCAAGGCAGCGCCGGCTTTGGCCAAATATCAGGCCTGGCGGTCGGTCTATTCGATCGTATCGAGCTTCGTGAAGGACGAACATCTGCGCCAGGCGCTCTCGTTCCACACCTTGCTGGTCGGCGGCAACCCGATGACCACCAGCGCGATCTATGCATTGATCCACAAACTGGAACGAGACGGCGGCGTTTGGTTCGCGATGGGCGGCACCAACAAGCTGATCGCCGGCATGGTGGCGCTTTTCGAGCGGCTCGGCGGCAAGCTCCGGCTCGACGATCCGGTGACCAGCATCGAGACGTTGGGCGACCGCGCGACTGGTGTGACCACGAAAGCCGGTTGGGTCGGCACCGCGGATATGATCGCATGCAATGGCGACGTCATGCACATCTATCGCGACCTGCTGAAGACCTCACGCAGCGCGCAGCGGACCAAGGCGAAGCTCGAACGCAAACGCTATTCACCCTCACTGTTCGTGGTGCATTTCGGGATCAAGGGCACCTGGCCGGGGATTCCGCATCACATGATCCTGTTCGGGCCGCGTTATAAGGGCCTGCTCGCCGACCTGTACGATACCGGCATCCTGCCCGAGGATTTCTCGCTCTATCTCCATCACCCGACCGTCACTGACCCGTCGCTGGCGCCCGACGGGCATTCGACCTTTTACGCGCTGGCCCCGGTGCCGCACATGGGCAAATTCCCGGTCGATTGGGAAGAAGTCGGGCCGATCCTGGAAAAGCGCATCCTCGATGAGGTAGGGCGGCGGCTGATCCCCGACATCCACGAGCGGATCGTGACCAAATTCCATTACGCCCCGAACGATTTCGCGGCGGACCTCAACGCGCACCTCGGCAGCGCGTTCAGCCTGGAGCCGATCCTGACGCAGAGCGCCTGGTTTCGTGTGCACAACCGCGACGATCATATCCCAAACCTATATTTCGTCGGCGCGGGAACGCATCCGGGTGCCGGAATCCCCGGCGTGGTCGGCAGCGCCAAGGCGACCGCGGCGCTGATGCTGGAAGGCGCGAAGTGATGATCTCCGCAATCCTCCCCAAACGCCACGCCGCTTGGCACGTCCCCTCCACCAGCTTCGCTGCTCCCCCTCCCCGTGCCGGGGAGGATTATTCATGAAACGCCTTGCGATCTATTGCGGCTCCGCCACTCCCGCCGACCCGGTCTATATCGAGTCCGCGCGGGCAGTCGGGCGTTTGCTCGCCGAGCGCGGTATCGGTGTGGTGTACGGTGGCGGGCGGCTCGGGCTGATGGGTGCTGTCGCCGATAGCGCGCTGGCGGCGGGCGGTGAGGTGATCGGTATCATCACCCAGGCGCTGGTCGATATCGAGGTCGCGCATCGCGGTTGCACCGAATTGCATGTCGTCGACACGATGCACCAGCGCAAACAGGCGTTTACCGATCTGTCCGACGGTTTCGTCAATTTGCCCGGCGGGACCGGCACGATGGACGAGCTATGGGAAGCGATGAGCTGGGCACAGATCGGCTATCATGCCAAGCCGATCGGGCTGCTCAACGTCGCGGGCTATTACGATCACCTCATCGCCTTTTATCGCAAAATGGGCGAGGTCGGTTTCCTGCGGCCGCAGCATCAGGGTTTGCTGATCGTCGATACCGGTATCGAGGCGCTGCTGGCCAGGATGGCAGAGAGCCAGCCGATCGAGGCGATCACCAAGATGAGCGCGTCCGATCTGTGAGCAGCGCCCCGCCGCCACGAACATTTCCTTTCCCGCGTAAGGGGTAGGAGGTGAGCGCAGCTCTCCCCACCCGCGACGCGATCGTCGCCACCGCGCAGGAATCGATCGCGCGCGGATCGAAGAGTTTCGCCGCCGCCAGCAAATTGTTCCGCCGCCCGACGCGCGAGCGGGCCTGGCTGCTCTATGCCTGGTGCCGCGCGTGCGACGATATCGCCGATGGGCAGGATCATGGCCATGACATGAGCGTGGTGACCGACGCGCCCGCCCGGCTCGTCCGGCTGCGCGCGTTGACCGAAACGGCGCTGGCCGGTGAATGGATCGGCGATCCCGCGTTCGATGCATTGCGCATCGTCGCGGCCGAGACACGACTGCCGCACGGTTTCGCGCGCGACCTGATCGAGGGTTTCGCGCTCGACGCACGCGACTGGCGGCCGCGGTCCGAGGCTGATCTGTACAAATATTGCTATCATGTCGCGGGCGTCGTCGGCTGCATGATGGCGGTGATCATGGGCGTGTCGCCGGACGACGAGGCGACGCTCGACCGCGCTTGCGACCTGGGCATGGCATTCCAGCTGGCCAATATCGCACGCGATATCGAAGAGGATGATCGGGTCGGCCGCTGTTATGTGCCCGAGGAATGGCTGGTCGAGATGGACATGCCGCCGGGCCAGCACATGAAGCCGCCATTCCGGTCGCGGCTGGTGATCCTGGCGCAGCGGCTGGCGGATCGCGCCGCGGGATTCGAGGCGAGCGCGCGAGTCGGCACGACCAAGCTCGACCTGCGATCGGCCTGGGCGGTGCTGGCGGCGGCGGGAATCTATGGCGCGATCGGACGCGCGGTCGCGGCGGGCGGCGGGCATGCCTGGGACCACCGGGTGACCACGTCCAGCGCAGCGAAAATCGGCTTTATCGGTCGGGCGCTGGGTGAGGCAATGCGGCGTCGCGCGCTCTACCCGCCCGCGCCACGCGATCCGGCCTTGTGGACGCGGCCCCGCCGATAAGGCGAAGGGCGCGTTAACCTCCATT
Organism: Sphingomonas sp. UYAg733; assembly: GCF_054057355.1. Taxonomy (NCBI): domain Bacteria; kingdom Pseudomonadati; phylum Pseudomonadota; class Alphaproteobacteria; order Sphingomonadales; family Sphingomonadaceae; genus Sphingomonas; species Sphingomonas sp. UYAg733. The sequence continues at coordinate 249,027 of NZ_JBSRZE010000001.1, read as the reverse complement.
GGTCACCTGCTGCTTACCCGTGCGCGGCATCGCTCGCAGCGTGACCATGCTTTCCCTCCGCCTGTCCCGCGCGCTTGCGCAGGGACGCGCTGTCCGACCCGAACCACCCAGCCGGGCGGCACTGCTCGCGTCGCTGCTGCGCAAGCGCGCCGCCGCGCACAATGTCGGCGCGCAGGATCTCGAAGCCCTGCTGCGTGACCAGATTCTCTGGTCGCTCCCGATCGAAGCGGGGGCTATCGAAGCCGGACCGATGGAAGCGGGGGCGATGGAAGCCGGGTCGATCGAGCGCGAACCGCATTCAGCCTAGTAAAGGTTCGCCAGGATAGGGTTTGTGATGGAGCCGCCCGGCGACCCATCCGCCGAGCAATGGCATGACGATCGCACAGCCCTGCATCCATAGCGGATGCGGCAACAAGATGATGTTGACGATGCCGCCCAAGGCCACCAGCAGTGCGACGATCCAGCCCGACCAGCGCCAGTCCGAAATCCTCAGCGCCAGCCAGGCGCCACCGAATGCGGCCAGGAGCCAACCCGACACTATCAACAGCTTCGCCGGCAGCGGCATGCCCGCCATGATCGCTGCGGTTGTTTCCGGATCGGCGATGTCGAGTTCGCCCGACAAGGGATAAAGCGTCCCGGCGAACCAGTCGATCAGCGAGACGATCGCGATCGCGGCGATCGCGCCAAGAACGGCGCCCAGCAACTTCTTCATGACAAGGCCCCCAGCGCGCGAACGATGGAGGCCCGTATCATTTCGGCGCTTGACGGCCAATCAGCCTTGAGTGTCGCGACGGCCCTTGTTCTGGACCATGCGCTGTCCATTCGCGCGGCATGCGGCGCTGACCACCGGATAATCGATATCGCTGTTGCGACCGAGTGCCGCGGGCATCGCCGCCTGGCATTGCTGGATCGTTTCATAACGCGCCGGCTCGACCCGAGCCTCCGCGCAATTCGCGCTGCCGTCCGCACATCCCATGATCGCCATAACGTAGAACAGGGGTTCCATGTCTCTTCTCCCGTATCGACAGTTTAAAGCGATGAGCCGCCCTTCTTGTTCCGTGAATCGATTTCGCGGGGATTGACCTTTTATGGGACGGGCGGGCGGACTACATGTCGTCCCGATGCCCCCAATGACCGAACCGACTTCCCGAGAGCGCCCGCTCCTGCCGACGCTCAGACGGTTCCTGCCTTATCTCTGGCCGGCCGATGCACCGGCGCTGCGTTTGCGGATCGTGCTGGCCATGACGCTGGTCGTCGTATCGAAGGTCGTGCAGGTCTATGGCGCACCGTTCGCGCTGCAAGGTGCAGTCGACGGCATGGCCAAAGGCGATCGCAGCGCGACCACGCTGATCCTTGCCCTGGTCATCGGTTACGCCGCTGCGCGCTTCGGGTCGGTGCTGTTCGACAATCTGCGTAACACCGTGTTCGAACGCGTCGGGCAGGATGCAACCCGGCGGCTGGCGGCGACGGTGTTCCGCCATCTGCACCAATTATCACTGCGCTTCCATCTCGAGCGGCGCACGGGCGCCGTCACCAAGGTGGTCGAGCGCGGTACCAAGAGCATCGATACGATGCTTTATTTCCTGCTCTTCAACATAGCGCCCACTGTGCTCGAACTGGGCATGGTGCTGGGCATTTTCTGGACCAAGTTCGGCGGCTGGCTGGTGACAGCGACGCTGATCATGGTCGTCGTCTATATCGCCTTTACCCGCGCAGTGACCGATTGGCGCGCCGCGCTGCGCACTCAAATGAACGACCTCGACACCGGCGCGGTCAGCCATGCGGTCGATTCATTGCTCAATTTCGAAACGGTCAAATATTTCGGCGCCGAAGAGCGCGAGGCACGCCGCTATGATGGAGCCATGGCGGCCTATGCCGGCGCGGCGGTGCGCAGCGAGAATTCGCTCGCCTGGCTCAATATCGGCCAGGCGCTGATCACCAATCTGATGATGGCGTTCGGCATGGGGCTGATCGTGTGGGGATGGAGCAGCGGGCGCTTCACCGCCGGTAACGTCGTGCTCGTCTCGACTCTGCTCGCTCAGCTGTTCCGGCCGCTCGACCTGCTTGGCATGGTCTATCGCACGATCCGTCAGGGCGTGATTGACATGGGCGCGATGTTCGACCTGATCGATACGCCGTCCGAGGTGGTCGATGCGCCGGGCGCGACGGCGCTGGTGGTCGGCGCGGGACATGTGCGGTTCGAGGATGTGCGGTTCGGTTATGATGATCCCGAGGATGGCGGTCGCGTCATCCTGAAGGGCATCGACCTCGATATCCCCGCCGGGCACACGCTGGCGGTGGTGGGGCCGTCGGGGGCGGGCAAGTCGACGCTCGCGCGGCTGATGTACCGGTTCTACGACTTGACCGGCGGGCGGATCACGATCGACGGGCAGGATATCTCGCAAGTGACCCAGACGAGCCTGCGCGCCGCGATCGGCATCGTGCCGCAGGATACGGTGCTGTTCAACGACACGATCGGTTACAATATCGCCTATGGCCGCGAGGGCGCGGATCAGGGCGAGATCGAAATGGCGGCACGCGGTGCCGCGATCGCCGGGTTCATCGAGGGCCAGAGCGACGGATACCGGACGCGGGTCGGCGAGCGTGGCCTGAAATTGTCGGGTGGCGAGAAGCAGCGGGTGGCGATCGCCCGCACCTTGCTCAAGAATCCGCCGATCCTGATCCTAGACGAGGCGACCAGTGCGCTCGATAGCCGCACCGAGGGCGAGATCCAGGATACGCTGGAAGCAATCTCCGCACGCCGCACGACGATCGTCATCGCGCATCGGCTATCTACCGTGGTCAATGCCGATGAGATCGTCGTGCTCGAGGCGGGCCAGGTGGTCGAGCGCGGCAACCATGCCAAGCTGTTGCGCAAGGGCGGCCTTTATGCCGAGATGTGGAACCGCCAGGCACAAGAGCGCGCCGATGAGGACGGCGTGCTGGCGGCGGAGTAGGCCGGACGTTGGTTTTCACGGACCGATTTCTAACGCCTGTCGCGACGTGCTGCTGTCGTCCGTCGACAGATCGACAGGTGAGCGGGTAGGAAGCGCCCAATGTCACGTGACCCCCTGCCCATCCTGCAATCCACTTTCGGCTTTCCCGAGTTTCGCGGGGTGCAGCGATCGGTGGTGGATCGCGTGCTGGCGGGTGAGAATACGCTGGCGGTGATGCCGACCGGCGCAGGCAAGTCGCTTTGTTACCAATTGCCCGCCGTGACGCTTCCCGGCACCTGTGTGGTCGTTTCCCCGTTGATCGCGCTGATGCACGACCAGCTGCGCGCGGCGTCGGCAATCGGCATTCGCGCGGCGACGCTGACTTCGGTCGATACCGACCAGATGGAGACGATCGCGCGTTTCCGGCGCGGTGAGCTCGATCTGCTTTATGTCGCGCCGGAGCGCGCGTCGGGGGAGAGTTTCCGCAACCTGCTGGGCCAGGCGCCGCTCGCCTTGTTCGCGATCGACGAAGCGCATTGCGTTTCGGAATGGGGCCATGATTTCCGGCCCGATTACCGGTTGCTGCGCCCGTTGCTCGATCATTTCCAGAATGTCCCCCGGCTCGCGCTGACCGCGACCGCCGATGCGGTGACGCGCGCGGACATTCTCGATCAGCTCGGCATTCCGCGCGAGGGCATGATCGTCGCCGGGTTCGACCGGCCCAATATCCGCTACATGATCAGCCCGAAGGACAATACGACGCGGCAGATTGCCGACCTGATCGCCGAGCAGCCGGGGCCGGGCATCGTCTATGCCCAAACGCGCAAGGGCGTGGAGCAGCTCGCCGAGAAGCTCGCGGCTACGGGGCGGGCCACGCGGCCCTACCATGCCGGACTCGAGCCGCATGTGCGGTCGCGCAACCAGGCCGATTTCGTCGCCAGCGAGGATATGGTGATCGTCGCCACGGTCGCGTTCGGCATGGGCATCGACAAGCCCGATGTCCGCTTCGTCGCGCATGCCGGTATGCCGAAATCGATTGAATCCTATTATCAGGAGACTGGCCGTGCCGGCCGCGACGGCGATCCTGCGATCGCGCATTTGTTCTGGGGCGCGGAGGATTTCGCCAAGGCACGGCAGCGCATCTCGGAAGTAGAGCCGCACCGCCAGGCGGGCGAGCGCACGCGATTGAACGCGCTCGGCGCGCTGGTCGAGACGGCGGGGTGCCGGCGACGCATCCTGCTCAAGCATTTCGGCGACGACAGTCCGGAGAATTGCGGCAATTGCGACAATTGCCTGACCCCGCCAAGTGCGGTCGATGCGACCGAAGTGGCGCGCAAGTTCCTTTCCGCGGTGTTCCGCACCGGGCAGAGCTTCGGCATGGGTTATATCGAGAGCATCCTGACCGGCCAGTCGAGCGAGCGCAGCCTGATGAACGGGCATGAGGCGCTCGGCGTGTTCGGCATCGCCGCCTCGCCTGAAGAAGCCGCGCTGATCAAACCGGTCGCGCGCGCTTTGCTGCTGCGCGATGCGCTGCGCGCCAATGATTTCGGCGGGCTGGAGTTCGGCCCCGGCGCGCGTGGCATCCTCAAGGAAAACGACACGGTTTCGCTGATCATCCCGCCCAGGCGCGAGCGGCGGCGACGTGGCGGCGGCAGCGGTGCAGTGGCCAATCCGACCGGCGATCCGCTGTTCGAAGCATTGCGCGCCAAGCGCCGCGAACTGGCACAGGAGGCGAGTGTACCGCCCTATGTCATTTTCCACGATTCGGTGCTGCGCGAGATGGCGACACTGCGCCCTGCCAGTATCGGCGCGCTCGGCGGCATCTCGGGCATTGGTGCGCGCAAGCTCGAGGCTTATGGCGATGCGTTCCTGCAGGTGATCCGGGAGGAGGCATGAAAGCGACGATATTGTTCGCAAGCGTGGCACTCTGCGCCTGCTCGACCGAGCCGCAGCCAGGCAATGCGATGGCGGGCAAGGCGCGCGCCGCACCGATGGTGCATAACGAAGCGGTGATTATCGCGCCGAAAGTTTCACCGACACCGTTCGCACCCACAGCCGAAACGGACCCCGCCTTCAACGAACAACAGCTCGTCGCCTATCCCAAGGCGCGCGGGCTGCCCGGCGATGTGCAGCACTTCATCGCACGCTATGAGGATTGTCAGCATTGGGCGGGCGAGGAGCCCTATGACGCGGAGCGCGGCAACGAGATTTCGGCGGCGATCGAGGAGACATGCCGTGGAATCGATGCCAAGCTGCGCAAACTGACAACTCGATACCGATCGTCGCCGGATGTCGCGGCGACACTGGCCAGGTATAAAACGGTGGGATCATGACCTTACGCAAAATCGACGACAGCATTTCCGTCGCGCCGCAGATCGCCGCCGCCGATATGACCGAGATCGCGCGCGCGGGTTTCACCGCGATCATCAACAACCGGCCCGACAATGAAGATGCCGGCCAGCCCGAAGGCGCGGCGATCCGCGCGGTCGCCGAGACGCTGGGCCTGCATTATACCGAGATCCCGGTGACCCATGCCGGCTTTTCGGGCAATCAGGTCGATGCGATGGTGACGGCGCTGGAAGATGCGGGCGGTCCGGTGCTGGCCTATTGCCGATCGGGCACGCGATCATGCAATCTCTGGGCGCTGGCTCGGGTCAAGATGGGCGACCATCCCGACACCGTCATGGCGAAGGCGGCGGCCACCGGATACGACCTGACCGGGATCCGTCCGCTGCTTGATGCGCTGGCATCGGGCAGATGAACTGGATCCAGCTTGGCGGCAGCCTGATCGCGGTCCTCGGACTCGCCGGAATCGCGCATCTGCTCAAGCTCGGCGAAAGCCGGATCAGTGATGCCGCCAAGGCGCGCGAGATGGCCGAGGACATGCTCGCCGGGTTCGAGGCACGCGCGGCGATCGTCAGCAGCGACGGTAATGCCGCACTGGTCGCCGGCAACGGCGCGATCGCTGTCCTCAAGCGCCATGGCGCGAAGGTTGCCGCGCGCCGCCTGCTCGCCCCGCTACACATCCGCCCGGCGATCGAGGGCGTCGAGGTCGAGACGGGCGAACGGCTGTTCGGCCGGGTCATCTTGATCGGCGTGATCGATGAAGATGTGCGCGGACTGGAAGCGTCGCTGACAAGAGTGTAAGCAGGCCGATATGGATTGGCATTTCCTCGTCAGATACGACCCGGTCACGTACGCCGTGCCCGGCTTCGTACTGCTCGTGCTGATCGAAATGATCGTTGCACGACTGCGCGACCGGACCCGTTATGAGCCGCGCGATACGCTGACATCATTGTCGCTTGGGTTGGGCAGCTCCATGGCCGGCGCGCTGACCGCTGGCATCGCTTTCGCCATGGTGGTGTGGGTTTCGCAGTACCGCTTCTTCGAGATCGATTATGCCTGGTACTGGTTCGTGATCGCCTTCGTGATCGACGATCTGGCCTATTATGTATTCCACCGTATGGCGCATCGTGTGCGCTGGTTCTGGGCGAGCCATGTCATCCATCATTCGAGCCAGCATTATAACCTGTCGACCGCACTCAGGCAGACCTGGACCGGGTTCATCAGCCTCGGCTTCATCTTCCGCCTGCCGCTTGCGTTGATCGGTTTCCCGCCGGCGATGCTGGTGTTCGTCGCGGCGATCAACCTGATCTACCAGTTCTGGATCCATACCGAGGTGATCGGGCGCATGCCGCGCTGGTTCGAAGCGGTGATGAACACGCCGTCGCACCACCGCGTCCATCATGCGACCAATGCGCGGTATCTCGACAAGAATTATGCCGGCGTGTTCATCATCTGGGACCGGATGTTCGGCACGTTCGAGCCGGAGCGCGACGATGATCGCCCGCGTTATGGCATCGTGCACAATCTCGGCAGCTTCAACCTGATCTGGGCCGCGTTCCACGAGTGGATCGGCATCGCCAGGGACGTATGGGCGGCGCCCGGCTGGCGCGCGAAGATCGGCTATATGGTTATGCCGCCGGGGTGGAGCCATGACGGCAGCCGCGACACATCGGAAATCATCAAGGAGCGCTGGCTCGAAAAACAGCGCCGAGCGGGGGATGCGCAGTGGAAGAAGCCGATATCGTCGTCGTCGGAGGAGGATCTGGCGGGAGCGCCGCCGCAGGCCGCCTGAGCGAAGACGGGAAATATACCGTCGCCTTGCTCGAGGCGGGTGGCCGCAACACCGGTTTGCGCACCCGTATCCCCGGCTTCCTCGCCTTCCAGACCGACAAGACCAACTGGAAGTTCGAAACCGTGCCGCAAGTCGGCCTCAACGGCCGGCGCGGTTTCCAGCCGCGCGGCCGCGGGCTTGGCGGATCGAGCGCGATCAACGCCATGCTCTATCTGCGTGGTGCTGCGTGGGATTACGACAATTGGGCGGCGATGGGCTGCCCCGGCTGGTCCTATGACGAAGTCCTGCCCTGGTTCAAAAAGGCCGAAAGCAACGAACGCGGTGCGGACGATTTCCACGGCGGCGATGGCCCCTTGCGAGTCAGCGAGCAGCGTTCGCCGCATCGCGGCAGCCTGGAGTTCGTCGAATCCGGCCGCAATCTGCAGATCCCGGCGAATGAGGATTTCAACGGCGCGCGGCAGGAGGGCATCGGCCTTTACCAGGTGACGCAGCATGGCGGCGAACGCTGGAGCGCGTCGCGAGCCTATATCGAACCAGCCAAAGAGCGCCGCAATCTCGAAGTCCTGACCGATGTCATCGCAGAACGCGTTTTGTTTGACGAAGGCCGCGCCTGGGGCGTCGCCTATCTGCAGGATGGTCAGGAGAAGATCATCAAGGCGCGCCGCGCGGTGGTGCTCGCCGGCGGTGTGTTCGGTACGCCGCAATTGCTCATGCTGTCGGGAATCGGTCCCGGCGCGCACCTGAACGAGCATGGCATCGCGGTGCGCACCGACCGTCCCGCGGTCGGCACCAATTTGCAGGACCATGTCGATTATGTCGCGGGGTTCGAGACCAAGGGCAGCTATTTCATCGGCGGATCGCTGGCCGGCACGCTGAAATCCGCCGGCGCGGTGATCGAATGGTTCCGCCGGCGCACCGGATCGATGACCACGCCCTATGCCGAGGCCGGCGGCTTCCTGACGCTCGATCCCAAGTCGCCCGCGCCCGACATCCAGTTGCATTTCGTGCCGGTAGTGCTGGAGGATCATGGCCGTACCAAGCTGAAAAGCCATGGTTTTTCCTGCCATGCCTGCGTCCTGCGCCCCGAAAGCCATGGCAGTGTGACGCTGCAATCGATCGATGCGCGGACCGCGCCGCTGATCGACCCCGCCTTCCTGACCGACCGGCGCGACGTGGACCTGATGATGAAGGGGGTGCGCGCGATGTACCGTATCCTCGAAACGCCGCCTTTGGCCAATCACAAGGGCAAGGATCGTTATCCGATCGACCTGCAGAACGACGAAGCGCTGGAGCGGCTGATCCGCGCGCGCGCCGACACCATCTATCACCCGGTCGGGACGGCACGGATGGGATCGGACGATCTGGCGGTGTGCGACCCAAAGTTGCGCGTGCGCGGGGTCGAAGGTCTCTATGTCGCTGATGCCTCGATCATGCCCAAGCTGGTGTCGGGCAACACCAATGCGCCGTCGATCATGATCGGCGAGCGCTGCGCCGATTTCGTGAAGGCCGATCTCGCCTGAGGCGCTAGGGACGCCGCATGGACAAGAAACTCTGGGGTAGGATCGGCCTTATCGCGACCGTATGTCTGGTGCCGGGCGGCATGATCATCGGCGCGACGATCGCCGCGCGGCGCATGAAGCGGCAAGCCGATCTGAAGGCAACCGAGACCGAGGTTGGGCCGGTCGAACCCGAAGCGGAATCCGGGGAGTGAGGATCGCATCCACACATAAGCAGCGCCCATAAAAAAGGGCCGGTGCGTTGCCGCACCGGCCTGAGGTCGTCCGCAGGAGGAACATGGTTTGGAAACCGGCCTCCCCCGAAACCGGCTCCCAATCTCGTCAGTAGTTGTAGGCGCGTTCGCCGTGTTCGTTGATGTCGAGGCCTTCCTGCTCGACTTCAGCGCTCGGGCGGAGGCCAAAGGTGTGCTTCAGGATCAGGAACAGGACGAGCGAGACCCCGCCCGACAGCAGCAGCGTGACGCCGACTGCCTTGGCCTGAGTGATGATCTGAGCACCCATGTCATAGGTGCCGGCGACTGCGGGAATAACGGTGAAGTCCATGAAGCCCTGACCACCGAACGCCGGATTTGCGACGATCGCGGTGCCGAGGGCGCCGATGATGCCGCCGACGCAGTGGATGCCGAAGACGTCGAGCGTATCGTCATATTTGAACTTCCGCTTCACCGTGGTGACGAAGAAGAAGCAAACGATCGACGCAACCGCGCCGAGCAGAATCGAGGTCATCGGGCTGGCGAAGCCGGCAGCCGGAGTGATCGCCACCAAGCCGGCGACCACACCCGAAGCGGCACCGAGCAGCGACGGCTTCTTGTGGATGATCTGTTCGATGATCGCCCACATCGCGCCCGCAGCGGCGGTTGCCGTCATCGTGTTGATGAAGGCGAGAGCGGCAAACTTGTTGGCTTCGAGGTTGGAGCCAGCGTTGAAGCCGAACCAGCCGACCCACAGCAGCGATGCGCCGATCATGGTCATGGTCAAGGAGTGCGGCGGCATCGGCTCGGTCTGGTAACCGACACGCTTGCCGATCACCAGGCAACCCATCAGGCCGGCGATACCCGCATTGATATGCACCACGGTACCGCCAGCGAAATCGAGCGCGCCAAGACCCCAGAGATAGCCGTGATCGTCAGGCAGGCCGGCGGTGAAATCCGGACCCGGCCAGTACCAGACCATGTGAGCCATCGGGAAGTAGACGAGCGTCAGCCACGCCACCACGAAGATGATCAGCGGCGTGAACTTCACCCTTTCCGCAAAGGCTCCGACGATCAGCGCCGGGGTGATCATCGCGAAGGTCATCTGAAAGACGACGAAGACAGTCTCCGGCAGATAGACGCCGTTCGAGAAAGTCGCGGCGAACGTGTTCGCATCGACGCCCTTAAGCAGGGCCTTGGAGAAGCCGCCGACGAAGGGGTTGAGGCTGCCGCCATTGGTGAAGGCCATCGAATAACCCCAGGCGCACCACACGAGGCCAGCCACGCAAACGATCGTCAGCACTTGCATCAGGACCGACAGCATATTCTTGGTGCGGACCAGGCCGCCGTAAAAGAGTGCGAGGCCAGGCACCGACATCATCAGCACAAACGCCGCCGAGAGCAGCATCCATGCCACGTCGCCCTTGCTGACCATCGCGTCGGTCGGCACGACGGCTGCCGTCGCGGCGGCCGCCGCGGGCACCGCTTCGGCTACGGCCGAAGCGGCATTGGCCCAGGCAGGCATCGCCGCAAACAGCGCGAGTCCCGCGCCGGCGGCAAGTTTCAAACCATGCTTCATCATTACCCCCTTCATCACAGCGCTGTCTGGTCGGTTTCGCCGGTGCGGATGCGCACCGCTTGCCCGACGTCGAGCACGAAAATCTTGCCGTCACCGATCGCGCCGGTGTTCGCTGCGGCCTGCACCGTTTCGACCACGCGCGCGGCGAGGTCGGACGCGCAGACGATCTCGATCTTGATCTTAGGCACCATGTTCGTGCTGTATTCGGCGCCGCGATAGATTTCGGTCTGGCCCTTTTGTCGGCCAAAGCCCTTCACTTCGGTCACGGTCATGCCCGCGACCCCGATTTCGGTGAGCGCTTCACGCACTTCGTCGAGTTTGAACGGCTTGATGATTGCTATGACGAGCTTCATTCGCGCCCCCTTCCATTGTCCCGGAAGCCACACAGCAATGCTCGTGCCAGAGTCGAAACGACACGGAATCGCGGGCGAATCGCGCTGAATCGCGTCGCCGGGGATTAAGCAGAGGTAAAAATTTGTGCAGTTGCGAAGGGATGCCTGAGAATCAGGCAGCGGACTCCACGATCGCCCTTGCTGTCGCCAGATCGTCTTCATCGACCATTACGCGTACCGCGATGAACAGATAGCTCCCGTCACTGATACTCGCCTCGCCATCGAAAGCGATCGCGACGACGCCTTCGGAGTCGAGTCGCCCGATCAGGATATGCGCTTCGTTGCGGTTGAACCGGCCGAGTTCGACAAGTGCCATCAAAACGCCGCGCGGGTCGGATTGCGCACCGGTAAACCGTCGATGCTGACGGTGCGGATGGCGTATTTGCCGAAGCGCGCCTCATCGGTCGATGCTGCGTGATATTTGCTGAGTGTCTGGCGCTCCCGCTCGAAGCTCATATGCGGCACGCCCCAGCCGCATGAAGTCTGCGCCTGATCGATGGCGATCTCGAAAATCTGACGCGTACCGGGGAGCAACGTGAAGTTCGCGGCGAGTTCGGCCCAGCGATCGTCCTGCGGCAGGATCGCCGTGCCCCGGCCATAGAGGCGGAAGATCAGCGCGGGATTGTCAAAGGCGCAGAACATGATCGTGATGCGTCCGTCGGCGAACAGATGCGCATTCGTCTCGTTGCCCGAGCCCGCGACATCGAGATAAGCGACGCGCTTGTTATCAAGCACACGGAAACAGTCCATACCCTTGGGGCTGAGATTGATCCGCGCCTCGGGCGCGGTGGTGGCGACGAAGAATAGCGGCTGGCGCGCGATGAAGGCGCGGTGATCGTCGGTCAGTGCGTCGAAGAATTCGGCCATGTCATGCCCTTTCGCTCGCGCGCCCAATAGCAAGGTTGCGCCTAGACTTCGCGGGGAATCCGCGGCCGGCCGAGCGGGCATTCGAGCGCCCTGCGGTCCCAGCCGCCAAGATCCGCGGCCGCGTCATAGGTCGAGCGGCAAAACGCGAGCAGCGCCGCGTCGGGATCGGCGGCGGCGCGCACGGCATCGTAGGAAAGCAGAAATTCGCCGAGATCGGTATTGAACTCAGCCTCGGCCGGCCCGACCCCGGCATCGGCATAACCCGGCGGCACCGGATAGGCATAAGCGTAGAAGGAAGCGTGCGGATAGGCGTCACTGCCCGGCCAGAAACCGACACTCGATTCCTCATGGCTATAAGCCTCGCACGCCACCGCATCGGGCAGGCCCGGCACGCCGCCGGGATGGTGCGGCGCGTCACGGCCCGAAAAGCGCGTCGAGGCGAGATCGAAACTGCCCCAGAAGAAATGCGTCGGACTCGCCTTGCCGAGAAAGCCGGTGCGGAATTCGCCAAGCACATGCGTGATACGGATCATCGCCCGCCAGAAATCGCGCACCGCATCGGCATCATAGGGGCGCTCGGCATGATCGTCGACAAAGGGCACGGGATCGGGCATCTCGCTGGGCTTGGGATCGAAGCTGCCCGTCACGCCAAGCTCGGCAAGTGCCGTCATCACGGCCCTGTGGAATCCGGCGATCGTGCCGGCAGCGAGCGGGACGTTGCGGACTTCCCCATCGCTCGTCGCCAGCACGACCCAGTCGGCGATGAAATCGAAGTCGATCTGCAGGATGCGCTCGCCACAGGGGATCGACGAGGTCGAAAGGCCGCGCGCGGTGAGATAAAGCGGGACATGCCAGCTATGGTTGAGCCACGGCGTCAGTGCGAGTCGGACCTTGCCGATGATCTGGGTGCGCAGTTGCAGGCCAATCGCGGTCTCGCGCCAGGCGTTCCAGTCCAGCGCGGGCCATGACGTCATCACGATAATCCCTCATCGATTCGGCGGCACAGCGCGGCCCGGTCGGGTATCGTGATGCCGATCTCCCGTTCGATAACATCGCAAATCTCCGCCGCGCTGCCCAGCCTGCGGCGTTCGGTTGCGCCACCGCTATGATGGATCGAATAATCGAAGTTGCGCAACGCCAGGCGCCGGCCAGGTGGCGCGATGGAGCAGGCCAGGCCGAACACGAAATGCGATTTCGGGCTGGTCGACATATACCAGCTGGGCAATTGGTAATCAATGTCCGCCTGAGGCTCGAGCGTGAAGCGATAGGTTGGCAGCCATTCGCCAGCGATGCTCACTTGCTGGACCCAATAGTCCCCATCGCGGATCAGCCGGAACGGCTCATGCGGCGTCGTCTGTTCGATATCGGCGACCAAGTCGAGCACACCGGTCAGTACATTGCCGCCAAATCCCGCATCGACGATCGCCGGGCCACCGGGCAGATCGACCCGCAACACCATATGCGTGCGCGGCGTGATGGCGTCCGGTGGCGCGCGCCACAATACGCGCGCGGCGAGTCCGGTGACGATGAAGCCAAGCGCCTCCAGCGCGCTTTTCAGGATCAGGTTATGTTCGAAGCAGAATCCGCCCCGCGCCCCGGTCAGCAGCTTGGCGGCCAGCGCTTCGGGCGCAAGATCGACCGCGCGACCCATTAGCGGATCGAGACCCTCGAACGGAATGCGCGCGGTATGTGCCGCAACGATCGCGGCGAGCGCGGTACGGTCCGGCACCGACGGCGCCGCGATCCCGATGCGCCGCCAATATGCGGCGAGCGCGGCGGGTGCGAAGGTCAAACCGCCGTGCCGCCAATCGTCAGCCCGGCGACGAGCAAAGTCGGTTGTCCGACGCCAGCGGGCACGCTCTGCCCGCCCTTTCCACACATGCCGATGCCCTCGTCGAGCGCGAAGTCGTTACCGATGCCCTCCACCCGGGTCAGGCAGGACGGACCGTCGCCGATCAAGGTCGCGCCCTTTATCGGGGCGCCGAGCCTGCCATTCTCGATCTTGTACGCCTCGGTGCAGCTGAACACGAACTTGCCAGAGACGATATCGACCTGGCCACCGCCGAAGCTCTTGGCGAAGATGCCCGACTTAACACGGCTCAGCAATTCGGCGGGATCGTCCTTGCCGCCGCGCATGAAAGTGTTGGTCATGCGCGGCATCGGTGCATGGGCGAAGCTTTCGCGGCGGCCATTGCCGGTCGGCGCGACGCCCATCAGCCGCGCGTTGAGCCGGTCCTGGATATAGCCTTTGAGGATGCCGTCCTCGATCAGGATATTCTCCTGCGTCGGCGTTCCTTCGTCATCGATCGACAGCGAGCCGCGACGATCGGCGATCGAGCCGTCATCCACGACGGTAACGCCGGGCGCGGCCACGCGTTCGCCGATCCGGCCGGAAAAGGCCGATGTACCCTTGCGGTTGAAATCGCCTTCCAGCCCATGGCCGATCGCTTCATGCAGCAGAATACCGGGCCAGCCGGGGCCAAGCAGCACGGTCATTTCTCCGGCTGGCGCGGCGACCGAATCGAGATTGACGACGGCTTGCGCCAGCGCCTCGTCGATCGCGCGGTTCCAAGTCTCGGGCTGCATCAGCTGATCATAGAGATAGCGCCCGCCCAGGCCGAAACTGCCGGTCTCACGCCGGCCATTCTGCTCGACCACGATCGAGACGTTGAGGCGTACCAGCGGGCGGATGTCAGTCGCGACAAAACCGTCGGCGCGGACGATCTCGACCACGCTCCACGTCCCCGAGAGCGAGACCGAGACCTGCGCGACGCGCGGATCGCGCGCACGGGCGGCAGCATCGATCGTCTGGCACAAATTCACCTTGTCGGCGAAGGGCACGAGGTCGAGCGGATCGGCGTCGGTATAAAGATGCCGGTTAGTGCCCTGGGGAGGGCCCGCTTTGGGTCCGGTCGACGGGTCGATCAACGCCATCGTCTCGGCGGCGCGGTTGATCGCCGCCGCGCTCAATTCATTGGCATGGGCGAAGGCGGTGGTCTCTCCCGACACGGCGCGCAGGCCGAAACCCGAATGCGTATCGTAGCTCGCGGTCTTCAGCCGGCCGTCATCGAAGCCGAACGCCTCTGCCTTGCGATACTGGAGATAAAGCTCGCCATCGTCCGCCTGGGACAAGGCTTGCGCGGTCAGGCGCTGCGCCTCTTCGGGTTCGAGCTGGCCGGCATGGTAGAGAAAGGTGCGGGGGTCTGCGGGACTGGTCATGCCCCGCAATATAGGAGCGTTAGAGGCTCGCGCCAGACGCGATATCGGGAAGTGCCGCTTGATCGGCGCCATCGGCCGGCCCACCGATCAACACGAAACGCCGGTCGCAATAGCCGCAATCGACATAACCATGCTCGTCGATCTGCAGCCAGACGCGCGGATGACCGAGCGACGCGCCGCCCGGAATATCGGTCGCGCCGTCACAGGCGACACGGGCATGGCTGACGCGGAGGGTTTCGGGTGGGGCGATCATGGGTTGCGGATAGCAAGGTGACGAGTTTCCGACAATCCTCTCTGGCACAGGGAGGATTGAGGTTGGCTGGCTCTGCGCCTATCGCAGCCACATGACCGAAGCCGCCATCTCGATCACCAATCTGTGCAAGACCTATGCGGGCGGCAAGCGCGCGCTCGACGATGTGACGCTGGATGTCGAGCGCGGCAGCATCTTTGGACTGCTCGGGCCGAACGGCGCGGGCAAGTCGACCCTGATCAATATCCTTGCCGGGCTGGTCAACAAGACCAGCGGCAGCGCGTCGATCTGGGGCTTCGACATCGACCAGCACCCGCGCAATGCCAAGGTGTCGATCGGCATCGTCAATCAGGAAATTCTCTTCGACCCCTTCTTCACACCAGTCGAGACGCTGGAGATCCAGGCCGGACTGTACGGCGTCCCCAAAGCGAAGCGCCGCTCTATGGAATTGCTCCGCGCGGTTCATCTGGAGGACAAAGCCAACGCCTATGCCCGCACCTTGTCAGGCGGCATGAAGCGCCGCCTGATGGTGGCCAAGGCGATGGTCCATACGCCGCCCGTGCTGGTGCTCGACGAACCGACCGCCGGGGTCGATATCGAGCTTCGCCAACAGCTCTGGGCCTATGTCCGCCAACTCAACGCGCAGGGCGTGACGGTGGTGTTGACCACCCATTATCTCGAAGAGGCCGAACAGCTGTGCGACCGTATCGCGATCATTAATCACGGCAAGGTGATCGCCGACAAACCGACCCGCGAGCTGGTCGGTATGGCGACCGAGAAGCTGGTGGAAGTGACGGTCGATCGTGACGTCGTGACGCCGCCCGATGCCGTGTGTTTCCAGAAGATCGAATTGAAGGGCAACCGGACACTCGCCATCACCTATCGCAAGGACATCGCCAATGCAGGCGAAGTGCTCGCGGCGGTGCAGGCAGATGGTTATGGCATCGTCGATGTCTCAACCCGGGAAGCCGATCTCGAGGATGTGTTCCTGAACCTGACGCGGGCGTCGAACGCCTAATCAGCGGTGCTTGCTTGCAAGCGGTAAAGGATTTGAATTGTCACAAACCGCACGAACGCCTTTAAGGCGGGCGAATAGGAGAGTGACTTGTCCGGCACCGACCATCAAAGCGACGTCCTGATCATCGGCTCCGGCGCGGCCGGGCTGACCGCCGCGCTCAATCTCGCCGACCGGTTCAAGGTGACGGTGCTCGCCAAGGGCGGGCTCAACGAGGGGTCGACCGCCTGGGCGCAAGGCGGGATCGCCGCAGTACTCGAACCCGGCGATACGTTCGAAAGCCATATCGAGGATACGATGATCGCAGGCGCCGGCCTCAACGATCGCGCCACGGTCGAGTTCGTGGTCGAAAGTGCGCCTGCAGCGATCGAACAACTCGCGGCTTTGGGTGTCCCGTTCAACATGGATGGCGACGCCCGGCACCTGACCCGCGAAGGCGGGCACAGCCATCGCCGCATCGTCCATGTCGATGACGCGACGGGCTGGGCGGTGCAGGAAGCGCTGCAGCGTGCCGCTGCCGAACATCCCAACATCACTTTGGTCCCCGATATGGTCGCGATCGACCTGGCCACCGGGCGGCACGAGGAACGCTATTCGGGTTCCGGCCATGTGTGGGGCGTCTATGCCGTCAACCGCGCGACCGGTCGGGTCGAGCTCTACACCGCCCGCGCGACGATCCTAGCGACGGGTGGCGCAGGGCGAACCTATCTCTTCTCTACCGCGCCCAGGGGCGCGACCGGCGACGGTATCGCGATGGCGTGGCGCGCGGGATGCCGCGTGTCGAACATGGAATTCATGCAGTTCCACCCGACCTGCCTGTACAATCTCGAGGTCAAGAATTTCCTTATTACCGAAGCGGTGCGCGGTGAGGGCGGTCATTTGTTGATCCCCGGCGCCGATGGAAAAGGTGGGGGCTATCGCTTCATGCCCGATTTCGATGCGCGCGCCGAACTCGCGCCGCGCGACATCGTGGCGCGCGCGATCGACCATGAAATCAAGCGGCTCGGGCTCGATTATGTCCATCTCGATATCAGCCACAAAGGCGCCGATTTCGTGAAAGAGCATTTCCCCAACATCTACGAAAAGCTGCTCGGCCTCGGCATCGACATGACCAAGGATCCGATTCCGGTCGTGCCCGCGCAGCATTATACCTGTGGTGGGGTGGTCATCGATCTTGACGGCAAGACGGATCTGCCTGGGCTTTATGCCGCCGGCGAGTGCAGTGAATCCGGCCTGCACGGCGCCAACCGTCTCGCCTCAAACTCGCTGCTCGAATGTTTCGTGTTCGGCGAGGCGGCGGCGAAGCATATCAACGCGCATTGGGACGAACTGCCCGCACCGCCGCCGATCCGCGCCTGGGACGAAAGTCGGGTCGAGGATTCGGACGAGGAAGTCGTTATCAAGCAGAACTGGACCGAGATCCGCCGCTTCATGTGGAACTATGTCGGCATCGTCCGCACCACCAAGAGACTTGAGCGCGCGCAGCATCGCATCCGTCTGCTGACCGAGGAAGTGAATGATTATTATGGACATTTCCGTGTCACGCCGGACCTGATCGAGCTGCGCAACCTGCTTCAGACCGCCGACCTGATCGTGCGCTCGGCGTTGCACCGCCATGAATCGCGCGGACTGCATTACACCCTCGATTATCCCGAAATGCTGCCCGAAGCGATCGACACGGTTCTGATCCCGTGAAAAGTCGCGTGGAGAGTCAGTGGCTTGCCCTGGATAGTTACGCGACCGCCCCATCGCGTATCAGCGGCGCTTCACCGCAATCTTGCCCATCAGGGATTTCGCAACAAGATTATGGTTATAAGGTTACATGCTCGGGGGCGGGGCATCATGTGTGACTGAACAACTCTTTACTTCTGGCGTGTTGAATTCGGGGTGGGGCCGATTGGCGGCGGTCGCGTTCGTCGCTGTATTGGCCGCGTCGTGCAGTACCGCCATACCCCAGTCGCGCCCCCAACCACGTGTCGCTGCCGCGCGCGCGACGGCGCCGGTGCCAGCACCCTATCAAGTCGTCGTTCCCGTTCCACCATCGGCCCCCCTTGCGGTGACCGCGCCACAGGCGTTGGTCGCCAACATTGAAGCACTTGGCCGTGGCTTCAACGGTCGGGTCGGCATCGCGGTGCGCTCGATCGACAGCGGCTGGAGCGTGCAGAGCAATGGCGGCATCCTCCTGCCGCAGCAGAGCGTGAGCAAGCTGTGGGTGGCGATGACGGTGCTCGACCTGCGCGATTCGGGGCGGCTCAAGCTAGACGATCCGGTCACGGTCAAGCCGGAGGATCTGACGCTGTTCCATCAGCCGATCGCTGCGCTGGTCAAGGCCGAGGGTTATCAGACGACGATCGGCGGATTGCTGCAGCGTGCGCTGACGATGAGCGATAATACCGCTAACGACCGGCTGCTGCGTTATGTCGGCGGCCCGCGCGCGGTGCGCGCATTCATCGAGCGCAACCAGCTCGGCGATATCCGCTTCGGCCCCGGCGAGCGGTTATTGCAGGCCAAGACAGCCGGGCTCGCCTGGAAGCCCGAATATGCCTTTGGCAACGCCTTCACCCGCGCGCGGGCGAGCCTGCCGCAGACCGCGCGGCTGGAGGCGTTCGAAAACTATATCACCGACCCGCCCGACGGCGCCGCGCCGATGGCGATCGCCGGTGCACTGGCCAAGCTCAAGCAAGGCCGGCTGCTTTCGCCCGATTCGACCAGCTATCTGATCGGCACGATGGAATCGTCCAAGACGGGCAAGATGCGGCTGCGCGGCGCGGTGCCACAGGGCTGGACGTTCGGACACAAGACCGGCACCGGCCAGGACCTTGCCGGACGTACAGCGGGGTATAATGATGTCGGCCTGCTGATGGCGCCCGACGGCAAGAGCTACGCCCTTGCGGTAATGATCGGCGACACGCCCAAATCGATCCCCGAACGCCAGGCGCTGATGCAGGCCGTCGTTGCGGCGGTGGTGGTCAACCACCACTAGTTCGAGCGCAAGCGGCGGGGTGGCGTGCGGCGGGCGCCGTGCGATTCCGGCCGTCATGGACTGTAAAGAGATCGAAGCGCGGATCGCCGTACAGGATTGGCCCGGGACGGACGCCGCACTCGATGCGGGCGGCTGTGCGCTGTTGCCCGGCCTGCTCGATGCCGAAGCCTGTGCCGCCATCGCCGCCAGCTATGACGACGACGCGCTGTTCCGCAGCCGGATCGTCATGGCACGGCACGGCTTTGGCCGCGGCGCTTATGGCTATTTCGCTTATCCGTTGCCGCCGGTCGTCGCGACGTTGCGCGCGGCGCTGTATCCGCGGCTGCAGCCGATCGCCAATAGATGGGCCGGGCGGCTGGGAAGCAATGTCCGCTTCCCCGACGATCATGACGACTTCCTTGGGCGGTGCCACGCGGCGGGACAAAGGCGACCGACGCCCTTGCTCCTGCGCTACGGGGCCGGCGATTATAACTGCCTGCATCAGGATCTGTATGGCGAGCATGTCTTCCCGCTGCAGATCGCCATCCTGCTGTCGCGGCCGCTACTGGATTTCACCGGCGGCGATTTCGTGCTGACCGAGCAACGCCCACGCATGCAGTCGCGCGTCGAGGTGGTGCCGCTCCAGCAGGGCGACGCGGTGGCCTTCGCGGTCAACCATCGTCCGGTGCGCGGCGGGCGCGGCGATTACCGCGTGACGATGCGCCACGGCGTCGCCACCTTGCGCTCGGGTGCGCGGCACACATTGGGGATCATCTTCCACGACGCCGCCTGAGCATCGAAACGGATGTCGGCCAAGGGACTAGCTAAAGGCTTTGTGCCGTCCGCTGGTTGGGCTATTCCCCCGCCATGCCTCATCTCTATCTTGTCGATGGTTCCGGTTATATCTTCCGTGCCTATCACCGGCTGCCGCCGCTGACCAATATCCATGGCGAGCCGGTCGGGGCGGTCTATGGTTACACCACGATGCTGTGGAAGCTCGTCGACGAACTACATAAGGCCGACGGCCCGACGCACATGGCGGTGATTCTCGACAAATCGAGCCACACCTTCCGCAACGAATTATACGACAAATACAAGGCACAGCGGCCGCCGCCACCCGAGGACCTGGTCCCGCAATTTCCCATGATCCGCGACGCGACGCGCGCTTTTTCGCTGCCGTGCATCGAGACCGAGGGGCTGGAAGCGGACGATATCATCGCCTGTTATTCGAAAGCGGCGCTGGCGCAGGGCTGGCTGGTCACGATCGTCAGTTCCGACAAGGATCTGATGCAGCTGATCGAGCCGGGGCTCGACCTGTACGACACGATGAACAACCGGCGGCTCGGGCCCGAGCATGTCCAGGAGAAATTCGGGGTCGGGCCAGAGCGACTCGGTGACGTGCTCGCACTGATGGGCGATAGTGTCGACAATGTCCCGGGTGTGACCGGGGTCGGTCCGAAGACAGCGTCCAAGCTGATCAACGAACATGGCGATCTGGAGGCCGTGCTGGCCGCCGCGCCGTCGATGAAGCCGGGCAAACTGCGCGACAATCTGATCGAGCAGGCCGATATGGCGCGATTGAGCCGCGTGCTGGTCGAACTGAAATGCGATGTGCCGTTGCCCGAGCCGCTCGACGATCTGGTCCTGCAGGGCATTCCCGATGCGCCGCTGCGTGCGTTCCTCGAACATCACGGCTTCAAATCACTGATCGCCAAGCTATCGGCGGTGGCCGATGCGCCGGTCGAGGCACCGAAGACGGTACCACTCGTTGAGGACCCGCCGTGCGACCATGATGGGTACGAGACGGTGATCGATACGGCCGCACTCGACGACTGGATCGCCGCAGCACAGCACCAGGGCTGGATCGCTATCGATACCGAGACCACCGGGGTCGATGCCACACGCGCCGAACTGGTCGGGGTGAGCATGGCGCTGCAGCCCAACCGGGCCTGTTACATCCCGCTCGCGCATGGCGGCACCGACATGTTCGCCGAGGTACCGGTGCAGATCGACCGCACTGTCGCACTCGCGAAGCTCAAGACCTTGTTCGAGGATTCGAGCGTCCTGAAGATCGGGCACAATCTTAAATATGACATGATCGTGCTCGGCCGCGCTGGCCTGGACGTCGCGCCATTTGACGACACGATCGTGATGAGCTTCGATCTCGATGCGGGTCTGCACGGGCACGGCATGGATGAACTGGCCGCGACGCACCTGTCGCACAGCTGCATCGCATTCAAGGACGTGGTCGGCACCGGCAAGACGCAGCGCGGCTTTGCCGAGATCGATCTAAAGGCGGCCACGCGCTATGCCGCTGAGGATGCCGATGTGACCTTGCGGTTATGGCGGCGGTTCAAGCCGCGCCTGCCGGCGGAACAGGTCACACGGGTCTATGAGATGGTCGATCGCCCGCTGATCCCGGTGATCGCACAGATGGAGCGGCATGGCATCAAGGTCGATGCGGCGAAACTGTCGCAACTCTCAACCGAGTTCGCACACCAGATGGGCGCGCTTGAGGTAGAGATCCATGCGCTGGCCGGCGGTGCCTTCACCATCGGTAGCCCCAAGCAACTGGGCGATGTGCTGTTCGAGCGCATGGGCATCAAGGGCGGCCGCAAGGGCAAGTCCGGAATCTATTCGACCGACGTCAACGAGCTCGAACGGATTGCCGCCGACAAGGATTCCCCGGGCAAGGACATCGCGCGCAAAGTGCTCGACTGGCGCCAGCTGTCCAAGCTGAAATCGACCTATACCGATGCGCTGCAGGCGCAGATCAACCCGGCGACGGGTCGCGTGCATACCAGCTATTCCCTGACCGGCGCGCAGACCGGGCGGCTCTCGTCGACCGACCCGAACCTGCAGAACATCCCGATCCGCACCGAGGTCGGACGGCAGATCCGCGACGCCTTTGTCGCCGAGCCGGGCAATGTCCTGCTCGCCGCCGATTATTCGCAGATCGAGCTGCGCCTCGCCGCGCATATGGCCGACGTCCCCGCACTGAAGGCGGCGTTCGCCAATGGCGACGACATCCACAGCCTGACCGCGCAGGAATTGTTCGGCGAGGTGAACCGCGACACGCGTGGCCGTGCCAAGACGATCAACTTCGCGATCCTCTATGGCATCAGTCGCTGGGGCCTGGCCGGCCGGCTCGACGTTACCGCGGAGGAGGCGCAAGCGATGATCGACCGCTATTTCGAGCGCTTCCCCGGGATCAGCAACTATATCGTCCAGACCACCGAAGGCGTGCGCGAGACCGGCTATACGACCACCCTGTTCGGCCGGAAGACGCACTTTCCGCGTATCAAATCAAAGATCCAGCATGAGCGCCAGGGCGCCGAGCGCGCGGCGATCAACGCGCCGATCCAGGGCACCAGCGCCGACATCATCAAGCGCGCGATGGCGCGGATGGGGCCGGCCTTGCTCGAAGCAGGGCTGCCCAATGTGCGCATGCTGTTGCAGGTGCATGACGAACTGGTGTTCGAGCTGCCCGAAAATGATGTCGAAGCGGCAAAATCGGTGATCGAGCGTGTCATGGCGACCGCCGCCGAACCGGCGGTGTTGCTGAGCGTGCCGCTCCGCATCGAGATCGGAACCGGGAAGAGCTGGGGCGCGGCACATTGACCACAGCGACGGGCGACATCGATGATCTCAACGCGCTCGCCAAGGGTGGGCGGACCAACATCATCGGGTTCCTGCTGCGGCTTGCAGCGCGCTTGCCCTTCCTGTTCATCGCCGGCCGCGTCTATGGCCCGGAGACGGTCGGGCGGTTTGCGATCGCCGTGGTGGTGGTCGAGCTCGCCGCACTGCTTGCGACGCTCGGGCTGAAGCGCGGCCTGGCACAGGCATTGTCCGATACCGAGCGCCCGCATGTCCATGTCGTGTGGGACGCGATGGCGGTGGCCTTTGTCGTCTCGCTGATCGCCAGCGCGATGCTGATCCTGTTTCCCGAAGTGATGTACCCCAATACGCCGATCACCGGGATGGACCGGTGGCTGCCGTGCATCATCTTCGCCGCCGCCTGGTCGGATGTCAGCCTTGCCGCGCTCGCCTATCGTCGCAACGTCAAGGCGACGGTGACCGCGCGAGCGATCGTGGAGCCGTGGACGATCAGCGCCGCAGCCTGGGCCTTCTCCTTCTATTCGCTGCGCGATGGGCTGGTCCTGTCCTACATCCTTTCGATGGCCGCGGCACTGGTCGCGTCGCTGATCCCGTTCGTGCGCAGCTATGGCATCCCGCATGGCTGGAAACCGCGCGTGCGCCCACTACTCGCGCTGGCCGGGCGCAACATGCCACTGGCCGGCGCCGATGCGGTCGAATGGGGCACGCGCAACGTCGATCGCTTCATCCTGGGCGTGATGTTTGAACCCAAGGTGGTCGGCATCTATTATATGGCACAGCAGGTCGCTTCGATCCCGGCCAAGCTCAAAACCAGTTTCGACCCGATCCTCGGCCCCGTTGTCACCACCGCGCTCGCGCGCGACGACCGCGAGGCGGTGGCGGCCCAAGTCAAGCAGGTCGGCTTCTGGATCATGGCGGCGCAAGTCGGACTCGCGCTGATGGGGTCAATCCCCGGCGAAGCGGTAATGGGCGTGGTCGGGCCCCAATTCGTCGCCGGCACGGCGGCGCTCGCCTTCTTGTTATCAGCAGAGGCGGCCGCATCGACGGGCGCGGTGTGCGAGAGCGCACTGGTCTATATCGCGCGGCTGAAGAACCTGCTGATCTCGCTCGGCATGCTGTGTTTCCAGATCGCGCTCAGCTTCGCGCTGATCTTAGCAATCCGAAATGAAGGCTGGCCGGTCAATTATCAGGCGGCGGGTCCGGCGATCGCGCTGCTGCTGTCGGTCAGCCTGACCTCGGTGATTAAATCGAAATTCCTGTCGCGCCTGCTTGGCGCGGGCGTCGCCGGCTGGCGCTGGCCGTTGCTATGGGCGGCGCTGGCCGCCGGGCTGGTCGGCAGCGCCTTCACCGCACTGCCCAAAAGCTATGAATGGGCGGAGGCGGCGATCGGCATCCCCGCGATCTGCGCGACCTATTTGTTCGTGCTTTTCAAATGGGCGTTCGGCCCGTCGGATCGCGCGCTGTTTCGCAAGATTCCCAAAGCGGGCCCCGAATCGGCCGAGGGCGCGCTGCCGGTCTAGGCCGGCGCTAACGGCTCGTTATCTCGGCGTCCTTCGCCGCGATTGCCTTGGCCGCATAGGCGGGAACGGCTGCTGCGTGGGTTGGTACATGCCATGTCGCCACAGCATGGCCTGCCGCGCGCGCCGCGAACCGGGCCGCTGATGATGAAGCTTCGCGTGCGGCGGCGTGGGATCCGAGCGAAAGCTTGCGCACCTCGGCCAGGCTGAGTTCGCGCTGTCCGGTTGCCCAGTTGCGGATCGCGTCGATCGCCATGCGCGGTCGGCCGTCGTTCGGGTGCGCAGCTTCGAACAGCAGCAAAACGGCTTCCGCTTCGCATGTCGCGGCCAAGGCAACATCCCGGTGTCGGTCCGAGTTGCGCTGGATGGGTTGCCGATCACCGGAGTCCGTGGGGCCTTCCACCGTCATCCCGAACCCGCCTCTCGATCTGCTGCCTGTTATATGAAGGCCGATCTGACTTAGTGCCGGAAGTGGCGCATGCCGGTGAAGACCATCGCCAGGCCCGCCTCATCCGCCGCCGCAATAACTTCGTCGTCACGGATCGAACCGCCGGGCTGAATGATCGCGGTCGCGCCCGCCTCGACCGCGGCGAGCAGGCCGTCGGCGAAGGGGAAGAAGGCGTCCGAAGCAACCGCCGAGCCGATCGTGCGCGGCGTCGTCCAGCCCGCCTTGTCCGCCGCATCTTTCGCCTTCCAGGCGGCGATGCGCGCAGATTCGAGGCGATTCATCTGGCCCGCGCCGATCCCGGCGGTCGAACCGTCCTTGGCGTAGACGATCGCGTTCGACTTGACGTGCTTGGCGACGGTCCAGGCAAAGCGGCAGTCGGCCAGTTCCGTCGGGGTCGGTGCGCGCTGCGTCACCACTTGCAGTTCCGGCGTGACGCCATTGTCACGCGTCTGGACCAGCCAGCCGCCGGTGATCGACTTTGCCTGCAACCCGGTCCGCATCGCATCGGGCAGGTCGCCGGTGAGCAGCAGGCGCAGATTCTTCTTAGCCGCGAAGATCGCCAGCGCCGCTTCATCGGCATCGGGGGCGACGACCACTTCGGTGAAGATGCCCGAGATCGCCCGCGCGGTCGCTTCGTCGAGCCGGCGGTTGAGCGCGATGATGCCACCAAAGGCCGATACCGTGTCGCACGCGAAGGCGGCGGCATAGGCCTCTTCCAATGTCGGAGCCGAAGCGACCCCACACGGGTTGGCATGCTTGACGATCACCACCGACGGCGCGGCGTCGCGAAACTCGGCGATCAGTTCAAGCGCAGCATCGGCATCGTTGAGGTTATTATAGCTCAGTTCCTTGCCCTGCACCTGCCGCGCCTGGCCGATACCACGCGCGTGCGGGGCGATCGCGGTGTAGAAAGCAGCGGACTGGTGCGGGTTTTCGCCATAGCGCAGCGATGCGCTGCGCTTGAGCGTGATCGGCAGCGTTTCCGGGAAAGCCTCGCCCTGATCGGCGAAACCGAACCAGCTGGCGATCATGCCGTCATAAGCCGCGGTCGCGGCAAAGGCGCGCGCGGCAAGCCGCTTACGCAAATCGATCGTCGTCGCGCCGCCCGATGCATCCATTTCCGATATAAGTTCGGTATAGTCGGCCGGATCGGTGACGATCGCGACGAATGCATGGTTCTTGGCTGCCGAGCGCACCATCGACGGGCCGCCGATATCGATATTCTCGATGATCTCCGGCCGGTCGGCGCCCTTCGCGACGGTCTGCGCGAACGGGTAGAGGTTGACGATCACCAGATCGATCGCGCCGATATCATGTTCGGCCATCGAGGCGACATGCGCGGGATCGTCGCGCACCGCGAGCAACCCGCCATGGACCTTGGGGTGGAGCGTCTTGACCCGACCGTCCATCATTTCGGGAAAACCGGTCAGGTCACTGATGTCCCGCACCGCGAGCCCCGCATCACGTAGCGTTTTGGCGGTGCCGCCGGTCGAAACCAGTTCGACGCCGTGACGAGCCAGCGCCTGGCCGAGATCGATGATGCCGGTCTTGTCCGACACCGAAAGCAGGGCGCGGCGGATGGGAATGCTGGTCATGTCGGCTCCGGAAAAAAGATCAGTTGGCGCGTTTGAATGCCCAGTTGACGCTGGACCCGCCAGCGGGGGAGTCGCCTGTGATGACGAGCTGGGAAGTCGATTGTGGGCGGCCCTCGGCGTCGATCCACAAACTGTCCTCGATCGCCAGCGTCCCGCCACGGCAACGATACTGCCACAGCGCCCCACCGGGCATACGCAACAACGCGGCCATGCCATCGGCGGTCGGCGAGACCTGTACGCCCTGGCCGAGATGGAAGCGAATCGCAAAGGCGGTCGCAGCGGTCTTGCGGCGCTTACCCTCGGGGAGCAGCAAATCCTCGCCACGCAGTTCGCGGCCATTGCCGGTCAGCACCAGCTGGCGGCGATGGACGAAGCCGAAGCGCCGCGCATAGCCGTCATGGCTCGCCTCGATCCGGCTACCGGCATCGCTCTCCTGCCGCGCCAGTTCGACCTCGGCGACACCGCGCCCAAGCGTGCCATCGGGATGGATCGCGGTAGAATTGCTATCGCCGACGATCAGTGTCGAATGCGCGGCGGTGGTACGCAGTCCATCGGCAAGCGCAGCGGGCAGTTGCACCACGGCGGTGCGCGCGCCGCCGCAATTGACCACCAGCCGGTGCGGGCCGTCGGAGAATTCGAACGCGAGGGTCGAGGCGCAACCGCCCTCGACCAGCCGCGCCACGGGCGGCGGTGCCGCATCCATGATCAGTACCGCCGAACCAGCGGCGAGACGTTGATAGCCCCAGTCGCGCGCCTGGCGCAGCGATCGTGCGCGCACCCCTGTCGCTTCGATGATCTGCGCGAGCGTCTCACCCGACACCGCACCGCCGCCTTGCCAGCTCGACAATCCTTTGTCGCCATGACAGACACCGAGCAGCGCCGGGACCATGCGGTTGAGCACTTCGAGCAACGCGGCGGGCGGTTCCAGCCGGCGCGAGTCATAGGTTTCGCGCAGCATCGTCAGCAGCATGATGATGTCGAGCTGTGCGAGCGGTGAGCGGGCGACACTGCCGCCGTCGTCGAACACCGACGCCGACAGCGCCCTGACCAGCGCCGCCTCGGTCGACGAGCGGCGCGCATCGCCGCCGGCGATCAACAGTCCCGCCGCAACCACACCGCACAAGGCGGCGATGCGTGGCGCGCCGGGCGCCATCTTCTCCGCGCTGCGATCGATATGCCGTGCGCCGCGCGCGAGCGTATTGAGCAGCCGGCTCCGATAAACCAGGTCGGTCGACGACAGGACCAGCGGCGCGTGTGCGGTCCAGAACAGAATGCGCCGGCCCCAGAGATCGGCGCGCCAGGCCGGCTCGCTGACCGTGTCGGCATGTACATCGAGCCAGCGGCGCATCAGCCCCTCCGCGATCGGCGTCGCCTGCGCGCGCGTCGCAACCGTCGACAGATCACGCAGCCAGGCGAAGCTTTGCACATGGTCGCCAAGCGCGCGAGAATAGTCGGGCTTGCTCAGGTTGATCGCATCGATCGGCCGAATTTCTCCGCGAAAACTGAGCTTGCCCTCAAGCAGCGCCTGCCCGCGCTTCACATCGCCGAGGAAAGGGTCGTCGGGCACCGCAATCAGCTTGAGCGGATGCCGGCCCTTCAATTTCAGCCCATGGATCGGCGTGCGCCAGGTCAGACGGTGGAGCCGTTCGGCGAGGCGTTCGGACAGCGACAACCCCTTGTCGCCGCCCAGCCTGATCAGCCGCTTGCCTTCATCGATCCCATCTTTGCCGGGCTCGCTCGGATCGCTCACTCAGCCTCTCAATGCCGCGATATTGTCGGCATAGGCGGTTGGCCCTCCGCGAAAGGTCGCGGTGCCAGCGACCAGCACATCTGCGCCCGCCGCGATCGCGCGCGGGGCGGTGGCGCGGTCAATGCCGCCATCGACCTCGAGATCGACGGTCAGGCCGGCCTTGTCGATCATCTTGCGGATCGCCTCGATCTTGCGCAGCTGGCTTTCGATGAAGCTCTGCCCGCCGAAACCGGGATTAACGCTCATCACCAACACTAGGTCAACCTCCTCGAGCAGATAGTCGAGCGCCTTGGCCGGAGTCTGCGGGGTCAGCACCACGCCGGCGCGCTTGCCGAGGCTGCGGATGCGCTGGATCGTGCGATGGGTATGCGCGCCCGCCTCGACATGGACGCTGATCGTGTCTGCGCCCGCTTCGGCGAAATCCTCAAGGAAAGCGTCGACCGGTGCGATCATCAGATGGACGTCGAGCGGCTTGGTGGTGTGTGGGCGCAATGCCTTCACCACCGCCGGGCCAATCGTGATGTTGGGCACGAAATGGCCATCCATGACATCGACATGAATCCAGTCGGCGCCGGCAGCGTCGATCGCGCGCACCTCCTCACCGAGCCGGGCGAAATCGGCGGACAGGATCGAAGGGGCGATACGGACAGGATGTTGCATGACCGGACCCTCTAGCACGACCGACTCGGCCCGCAAGGTATGGATCAGATAGCGCGCCTCATCCGCGCCATGAAAAACCCGTCACAGCCGCCCTGATCGGCAAGCGCGCCGGGCAAGGTGCGCAGATATCCCTCGGCATGCGCGGTCAGGCCGCCCGGCAATTCTTCCTGACGGATCGGATCGACCGCATAGTCGCTGCGCGTGCCGAGGAAGCGTTTGAACTGCTTCTCACCCTCGGCCGGCTCGAGCGAACAGGTCGCATAGACCAGCAACCCGCCGGGCCGAACCCAGTCGGCAGCACGCGCCAACATCTTCTCCTGCAGCGCGGCCATTTCGGAAATCTGCGAGGGGCGGATGCGGTGCAGTACGTCGGGATGGCGGCGGAAAATGCCGGTCGCGCTGCACGGCGCATCAAGCAGCACCGCATCGGCCAGCGCCGGTGGCGACCATTTGAGGACATCGGCCGCGATGACATCCGCCGACAATTTCGTCCGCGCTAGGTTGTCGTGAAGTCGCGCCAGACGACTTTCCGCGCTGTCGACCGAGGTCACCTGCCAGCCCGCACTTGCCAGCTGCATGGTCTTGCCGCCGGGCGCGGCGCACAGGTCGAGCACGGCCCCGGTGCCGCGACCGATCAACCGTGCGGGTAGCGAAGCAGCGATATCCTGCACCCACCATGCGCCTACTTCGAATCCGGGCAGTTCGGGGACATGGCCGCTCGGCAGGCGCACATGGCCGGGCATCAGCGACACGCCGCCGAGTTTTTCCGCCCACTCACCGGTCGTCGCGGGATCGGCGATGACCAGATCGAGCGGCGGCGGCGCGGCGATCGCGTGTTCGGCGCCTTCGATCGCATCGTCCCCCCACGCCGCATGCCAGCGGATCGCGACGGGATCGGGCAAGGTCGGTATTTCGGGCAAGGTCGCTCCCTGCCGCGACAAGGTGCCGAACACGCCATGGACCAGCTTGCGCGGCCCGCCATCGACCAGCGGCAGCACTGTGCTGATCGCGGCATGCGCCGGGGTGCCGAGCGCAAGCGTCTGGACGAGCGCGATACGCAGTGCCGCGCGCGCCTTGGCGTCATCGGGCAACGGCCGCGCGGTCGCGGAATCGATCAATGCATCAAGATCGGGCAAACGACGCAATGTCTCGGCGGCGATGGCATGGGCGAGCGCGCGGTCATCGGCGCGGTCGATGCCGGAGGTGGCGCGATCGAGCGCGGCCTCGAGCGGCATGCCTTGGCGAAGCACAGCATCGAGCAGCCGCAGTGCGGCGCGCCGTGCGGGAACGCCGGCAGGCTCGGGCTGGTTGGATTGAGGATGGGCCAAATCAGCGCCGGTCGAGCGAGTTGAGCGCGGCGGCGCTGATACCGCCAGGCGTGCTGCCGAGCGCCATGACGGGGGCGGTCGGTGCCACCAGCAATATCGTCGTCTTCAGCTGATTCACTTGAACCAACTCCTTTCAAGGTCGATGTGGCGTCGGGATGGCCGCGGTTCAATCGCGCGTCACCGTTCACGCAAGGGAGCAGCCCATGGCCCAGCGGCCGCCACATGTGAAGCCACCCGCCTATCTGTCGAAGAATCCGCCGGTGCCGACGCCGGACCCGAAGGGGGAAACCGAAGCGGGATCGCAAGACCCGCTCGGCCTCAACCCGGTGCGTTATGGCGACTGGGAGTTGAAGGGCATCGCGGTCGATTTCTGACCGGAAGGGAACGAATCGACGCATAGACGCGTCGAAAGGCCGTGACATTCAACACGATCATCGGCTTCGATGCCTGGCGCGTGCTGACCAGCGATGATGACGAACGCGCCGGCCTGCGCTGCATCGTGCTGCGGCTCGACATGCGGCGGGGCGTCGGCCGCGTCGATCCGCTGGTGCTCGACACCACGCTCAGCCAGTTGAACGGCCAGGGAAGCATCAGCTCCCGGCCGAGGCGCTGGCGATCACTCTGACCGGCGCGGCGCAGCAGAAGAGCCTGTTGCGCCTGCCCGGATCGGTGACCATTGCGGGCACGATCCGCGACCCCGATGTCACTATTCCACCCAAGGTGAAGTCGGTCAGCAATGTGCTGAAGGCGCTCGGACGGTCGATTACCGGCAAGCAAGGGCTCAAAGCGACCGATGCCAACTGCACCGCGCTGTCGGCGCGCGCGCTGGGCGGCTGACCTGCCAGCCTCTGCGCAAACTATTCCAGCATGATGGCGAGCCTGACCACCGTGTTCCAGTTGCGCGCCGTGGCGACCTTGGGAAACTTCGCCCTGCTCATGCCCTGGAGCAGCTTCGAATCCCGCATCTCCTGCTTGCCGATAAAATCAGTGTAGAGTTCGCGCCCGATCGCATGGAGGCGCTCGGGGCCATCATGCACTTCGGCCAATCGTCCGATCCGATCGGACGGGAACGGGTCGCGATGGAAGGTGACCAACATGTGGCTGGGATGGTCGAGCGCGGCTTCCCCGTGAGGATTGGCGTCGATGACCGCGCGGAGGTCGGCCAGGTCGCGCACCATGACGTCGGTTTTCAGGCCATGCTGCTCAAGCGCCGCTTCGAGCATCTCCTCGATTTCCAGCCCCGGCTGTTTCGCATCGAACACGACATTGCCCGAAGCGAGCAGCGTCTCGACCCGATCGAAACCGAGCCCCTCGGCGATCGTCTTGAGGTCGGCCATCAACAGCTTGCGACCGCCGAGGTTGACCCCGCGCAGCAGTGCCGCCCGGCGCTTCACGTTTCGCGCACCAAAGGCCGGGCGAGCAGCGCGCCGATAACGTCGCTCACCTTTGCGCCCTCAAGCAGGGCACAGACCGCATCGACCACCGGCATCGCCACGGCGGCGGCGACTGCGGCCTGACGTAGCACCGGCGCGGTAAACGCTCCCTCCGCCACGGTACGCCGGTCGGCGAGCATTTCACTGGAACTGCGCCCTTGCCCCAGCCCGACGCCGAGCGAGAAGTTGCGCGAACTGGTCGAAGAACAGGTCAGTACGAGGTCACCGAGCCCGGACAAGCCGGCCAATGTCTCCGCTCGCGCGCCCCGTGCCAATCCGAAGCGGGTCATCTCGGCAAAACCGCGCGCTATCAGCGCGGCACGGGCGTTCTGGCCGAGTCCCGCGCCCTCGACCACGCCACAAGCGATGGCGAGCACATTCTTGACCGCGCCACCGATCTCCGCGCCGATGACGTCATTCGACGCATAGGTGCGGAACGCCGGGCCGGCGAGGCGGTCGGCCAGCGCGGCGCCGAGCGCTTCGTCCTCGCAGGCGAGCGTAACTGCGGTCGGCTGACCGGCAGCGACTTCACGTGCGAAAGTCGGGCCCGACAGTACCGCGATCGGCGCCTGCGCATGAACCTGGCCGGCAACCTGCCCGACGAGTAATTGCGTGCCCGCCTCGATACCCTTGGCGCAGAGCACGAGCGGCGTTGCCCCGATATCAATATCGGCAAGCACCGAGCGGACATGCTGCGCGGGCACGACCACGAGCAGGGCGTCGCATGCCGACAGATCGTCGAGCGCCCCGGTGGCGTGGATATTTTCCGGCAGTGGTACGCCGGCAAGGAAGACCGGATTCTCATGGTCGGCGTTGATTGACGTCACGACGTCACCCTCGCGTGCCCAGAGTAACACGGAATCGCCGCCGCGCGCCGCGACCTGCGCCAGCGCAGTGCCCCAGGCACCACCGCCGATTACCCCTATCTTCATGGGCAGATCCTCATGCCTTCACTCCCGCGCCACGTACCGCCTCGGCTTCCGGATCGAGCGGCCAGCGCGGCCGCGCGGCGATATCGAGCGGATCGGTGAAACCGGCGCCGAAGCGTTCCGCTCCCGCCCAGGCGATCATCGCGGCATTGTCTGTGCACAGCCACAAGGGTGGCGCGACGAAGCGGAGGCCATTGGCCTTCGCCAGGCTTTCCAGCGCAGAACGCACTGCCTGATTTGCCGCGACGCCGCCCGCGACGACCAGAGCGGTCGCGCCGGGCGCATTGCCCAGCGCCTTGGTCGTGCGGTCGATCAGGCAATCGACCACCGCCGCCTGGAACGAGGCTGCGATATCCTCCGCGCTCCAATTATCCGTGTCGCGCGCGCGTGACACGGCGCTCTTCAGCCCGGCGAAGGAGAAATGCGGTTCCGCCGCGCCCTTTAGCGGCCGGGGCAGCGGCACGGCCCCGGGATTGCCGACCAGCGCCGCGCGCTCGACCGCCGGGCCGCCGGGGAAACCGAGCCCGAGCAGTTTGGCGGTCTTGTCGAACGCTTCGCCCGCGGCATCGTCGATCGTCGTGGCAATGCGACGATAGGCGCCGACGCCCTTAACCAGCAGCAACTGGCAATGCCCGCCCGAGACCAGCAGCAGCAGATAAGGAAAGTTCAGGTCGGGATCGGTCAGCCGCGGGCTAAGCGCATGGCCCTCGAGATGATTGACGGCGACCAAGGGCTTGCCTGCGGCATGCGCCAACGCCTTGCCCGTGACCAGACCGACCATGACGCCACCGATCAGGCCCGGCCCGGCGGTCGCGGCAATGGCGTCGACCTCGCTCAGCGAAACGCCGGCGTCGCCGAGCGCACCCTCGATCAGCGGCATCAGTGCCTCGACATGCGCGCGCGCGGCGATTTCCGGCACGACACCGCCATAGGGGCGATGCGCCGCTTCCTGCCCGGCAAGGCGATGCGCGAGGATGGCGCGATCGCTCGTCACAAGCGCGGCTGCGGTTTCGTCACAACTGGATTCAAGGCCGAGAATAAGCACCACGGCTTTCCTCTAGCCCGATCGGCGGCTAGCACAAGATATGCCCATTCTCTTCCGTCTCGGTACCAGAGGGTCGCCGCTTGCCCTGACCCAGGCCCGCATGGTCCGCGCCGCACTCTGTCTTGCCCATGGTTGGCGGGAAGAAGAAATCGAGATCGTCACCGTCGTCACCACCGGCGATCGGGTGCAGGACCGCGCGCTGGCCGAGATCGGCGGCAAGGCGCTGTGGACCAAGGAGCTCGACCGTGCACTGCTCGCCGACGAGACCGATTGTTCGGTCCACTCGATGAAGGATGTCGAGACGATCCGCCCGGACACGTTGGCGATAACCGCGATGCTGGCGCGTGCCGATGCGCGCGACCGGCTGATCGGCGCGACAGGCATCGACGAGATCCGCCGGGACGGTACGGTCGGTACCAGCTCGCCGCGACGCAGTGCGCAGCTGTTGCGATTACGCCCCGATTTGAAAATCACGCTGTTCCGGGGCAATGTCGACACAAGGCTTACCAAGCTCGCGGCCGGCGAGGTCGATGCGACATTGCTCGCCGCCGCTGGGCTAGACCGGCTCGGGCGGCACGATGTCGGCGTGGCGATCGCGACTGAGGTCATGCTGCCCGCCCCCGCGCAGGGTGCGGTTGGCATCGAGACCCGCGTCGATGATGCCCGCGCCGCCGGACTGGTCGGGGCGATTGATCATGGCGTCACCCATCGCTGCGTGCTGATCGAGCGCGCACTGCTCGCTGCGCTCGATGCCGATTGCCATTCGCCAGTCGCGGCGCTCGCGCAGATCGATGGCGACAGGGTGATGCTCCGTGCCGAATTGCTGTCCGAGGATGGCCGCGAGCACGTCATAGGTGAAATAACCGGATCGATCGGCGAGACCGGCCTGGCGGAGCGCCTGGCGCGCGACCTGCTCGACCGCGCGCCCGCGACGGTGCGGGCGCTGTTCGCAGCATGACCCGCCGGCTCGCGGTGCTGCGGCCCGAACCGGGCAACAGCGCCACCGCCGCCCGCGCCAAGGCGTTTGGCCTGACGGTGATCCGCCTGCCCTTGTTCGCCGTGGGTCCGGTTGCCTGGACAGCGCCCGACCCCGGCATCCATGATGCGCTGATCCTGACCAGCGCCAATACGATCCGGCATGGCGGTGAAGGGCTGCGCGCGGTGCAGGCGCTGCCGGTGCTGGCTGTGGGCGAACGCACCGCCGCGATAGCGCGTTCGGCGGGGTTTGACGTCATGGCGACAGGGATCGCCGATGTGACGGCGCTGCTTGCCCTTGCCGAGGCGCAGGGCATTCGCCGCGCGCTATATCTTGGCGGACGGGACAGGATTCCGGTCACCAGCGACGTCATTGCCACGGCGATCACCGTCTATGCCAGCGACGCGTTGCCCCTTACGCCCGGCGAGATCGGAGCGCTCGACGAGGCGGTGGCGCTACTTCATTCAGCGCGGGCGGCACGCAGGCTGAGCGAGTTGGTCGCCGACCGGTCGCGGATCAGGCTTGCCGCCTTGAGTGATGCCGTCCTCGACGCAGCCGGTGCGGGTTGGGCCGGTGGACTTGCTGCCACCGCACCCGACGACGACGCGCTGCTCGGCGTGGCCCGGATGCTGGCCGATTGACCGGGGCGACGCGCACGGGGATAAGGCGGCATGAGCGATACGCCGACAGATTTTACCGGACAGACACCCGCCCCGGCCTTCATGGCTGCCCCCACCCGATCGCCTTGGCGGATCGCCACGATCATCGCCGTGCTGGCCTTTCTTGGCGGCTTGATCGCGATGGCCGCCATCCTGCACTATCAGAGCCGCTGGTTCCCGGCGCAACAAACGGTGGCGGCGGTGCCCAAGGGGCAGTTGCCGGTCGTCGTGGTGCCCGCCACCGGCGCGCCGGCCGCCGTGGCGCCGGTGATCGACCTTAACGCACTGTCGTCGCGCGAGAACGAACTCGACGCACGGCTGGCCGACCTGGAGGCGCGTACCGCGCGCGTCAGCACAGATGCGCAGACAGCATCGGGTTATGCGACACGCGCGGAGGGCATGATGATCGCCTTTGCCGCGCGCCGCGCACTCGATCGCGGCCTGACGCTCGGCTATGTCGAACAGCATCTGCGCGCGCGTTTCGGCGCCGGCCAGCCCCGTGCCGTCGCGGCGATCCTGCAGGCGGCACGCGAACCGGTGACGATCACCGAACTGCGCGCCGGGCTCGACGGTATCGCACCCGAACTGGTCACCGGGGCGGCAAGTACCGGCTGGTGGTCGAGCTTCCGCCGCGAATTGGGCAATCTGGTCGTGCTGCACCAGGCGACGACGCCGTCACCGCTGCCGGTCGATCGCCTCGCCCGCGCCCGTCAGCTGCTTGAGGCGGGTAAAGTCGAGGCGGCACTGGCAGAGGTCGCGCGCATGCCCGGTGCTGCACAGGCGACGCGCTGGACCGCCGCCGCACGGCGTTACATTGGCGCGCGGCGCGCGCTCGATACGATCGAGGCGGCCGCGATCCTCGGCCAATCGGGAGCGGCCGATCTTTCGGATGACGAAACGAACCCGACGGGCTGACCCCATCTTGTCGGGCACTTTTCGGAGCGCCCACAGGCACCTGGAGTCTCTTTTTCAGTTCCATTCCGGCTGCTGGCGGTTGCGGCCAACGCCTCGTCGCACCGGACGATTAAATTAACCTTTCGTTAACTATCTCGGCATACGAATTGTTAACCCGCCAAGCATCTGTGTCGTGGGGGGACGTATTTCACACCCGCCGAGGATCAGCCGCCATGCTTCGCGCCTTGATGACGCTTGCCCTGATCATGCCGTTGGCCGCCGGCTGCGCAACGACGCGCGGCCGCACCTCCGTTGTCGTTGATGCATCCGCGCAAAGCTCGGGTTGGGAATCGGTCGCGACCCAAGAAGACCTTGCGCGGATCAACGCGCTGCCGGCGCGCTGGTCAAGCGCACGCGCTGCAGTGCCCAAGCGGCTTGCCAAGAAGCTCGCCGCCGAGGGGCCGCTGGTCCAGCCCGACGCGGCGCTCGACCTACCCGCGCTCCCGCCAGGCTCCTATCATTGTCGCCTGGTCCGGTTCGGCGGCCGCGCCGGCTTCGCCAGCTTCGCCCCCGATTTCTGCTATGTGGAGGGCGACGCCAAAAGCCTGTCCTTCACCAAACAGACCGGCACGACGTTGCCCGGCGGATGGTTGCATGCCGACACCGACAAGCGTCAGGTGTTTCTCGGGACCTTCCGCGCCGGCAGCGAGAAGATCGCACCGCCTTATGGCAGCGATCCGGCGCGCGACGTCGCCGGTGTGATCGAACGCGTGGCACCGTTCCGCTGGCGGCTGGTCCTCACCCATCCGGGCAAGGGCGCGGTGCTCGACCTCTATGAACTCGTGCCGGTGCCGCCCAGTGTACCTGGTGGATCGGCGCGCTAAACCGCTTTCGAATCCCTGATCCGTTCGAACAGCGCCATTGCCGCCGCTGGCGCTCGCACCTTGCCGCCATGGATGAAGAAAACGAAGGTTTCACGTGGCCGTTCCGGGGCCGGGGCGCCGACATAGGTCAGACGATCGGCGGGCAGACCCTTGGGTGATCCGCCGGCGGCCCAGATTCTCGCGGTCTCGGCCCAGCGATCGATCGCTGCCTTGGGATAGCAGAGCGGATTGTCATCTTCACCGCTTTCCAGCCGGGCATAAACGAAATCGCCGGTTATATCGGCGATCGCAGGATATTGCGGCGAATCCGCGAAGACGATCGCGACACCGGCGGCACGGCACAGCTCGATGAACTCCGGCACCGCGAAGCTTTCGTGTCGCACCTGAATCGCGTGGCGCAGTTTCACGCCGTCCTGGCTGTCGGGCAACAGCTTCAGAAACGCTCCGAAATCTTGCGGATCGAATTTCTTGGTTGCCATGAACTGCCACAGGATCGGGCCGAGCTTGTCGCCCAGCTCGACGATACCCTGGCCGGTGAAACGCGCGATCGAATCGCCCGCCTCGGCCAGCACCTTGCGGTTGGTGCAGAAGCGCGATGCCTTGACCGCGAACACGAACCCGTCGGGCGCGGCCTTGGCCCAGCCCTCGAAGGTCGCCGGCTTGAAGCCGCTATAATAGGTGCCGTTGACCTCGATCGCGGTCAGGTGGCTCGCGGCATATTCGAGCTCGCGCTTCTGCGGCCATTTGTCGGGATAGAAGGTCCCGCGCCACGGTTCGAAGGTCCAGCCGCCGATGCCGGCGCGAATGGGTGCTTTGGTCATGCGCGCAGACTAGCGCCAAATCGGGCGAGGTAAAATGCCAGCCGCCCGTTCATGACGAAGAATTCATTGGTGATCGCCGCGCGAACGGCCGACATCACGCCGTGGAGAACGGCATGGAAGTTGAAGTAACCGCCGAAGCCAAGAACAACCGCCTGATTCGCCGGGTCGCGATCACGGTCGTGATCCTGTCTGTGTTCATGGGCCTGGGCAACATCAAGGACGGCAACGGCCACTGACGAACTCGACGTCGAGCCGCCGCGCTGCCTCGTCATAGTCGAACGATCGGATTACGCTTGATAGCATGACGTCGTAACGCGCAAGCCGCCGATCGGATCGGCACATGGCAAGGATCATGCTCGCTGTTGCCCCGGCGCGGTAAAGCGGCGACAATCCGGCATGACCGAGATCGTTAACAACCGCGCCGAGAACCGCTACGAATTGCAGGAGGCCGGCGAGCTTGCTTTCGCCGCCTATGAGCGGCGTGGTGACGTCGTCGTGTTCACGCATACGATTGTGCCGCAGGCACTGGAAGGACGCGGCATCGCCAGCCGGCTGGTCAGCCATGCGCTTGACGACGTCCGTGCGCAGGGATTGAAGATCGACCCGCAATGCGCGTTCGTCGCCGCCTATCTCAAACGGCACCCGAAAGAGTGCGATCTGCTGGCGTCCGACACGGAATGAATACCGCGCTTCCCGGCCCTTGCGACGAGGCCGCAACGGGCGCGGGTGGCACCGCGAGGCATCCCAACTGGACGCTGACCGCGACGATCCTTGCGTCGAGCCTCGCTTTTATCGACGGCTCGGTCGTCAATGTCGCGCTGCCAGCGATCGGACACAGCTTTGGCGGGGGTGCCGCGGACCTGCAATGGACGATCAACGCCTATCTGCTGCCGCTCTCCGCGCTGCTGCTGCTCGGCGGTGCGGCGGGCGATCATTTCGGGCGCCGGCGCATGCTGATCACCGGGACCGCGCTGTTCGCCCTGGCCTCGGTCGCCTGTGCCATAGCCTCGTCGCTCGAGATCCTGCTCGCCGCACGCGCCCTCCAGGGGATCGGCGCGGCGATGCTGATGCCCAACAGCCTCGCGATCCTCGGTAACGCGTTCAAGGGCGAGGCGCGCGGCCGGGCGATCGGCACCTGGGCGGCGGCTGGGGCGATCGCCAGCGCTGCCGGACCCCCGCTCGGCGGATGGCTGGTCGATGCGTTCGGCTGGCGCTTCATTTTCCTGCTCAACCTGCCGGTCGCGGCGGCGGCGACATTGATTGCCTGGCGATATGTCGCGGAGAGCGCGGAGGGCGAACAGCCGCTCGACTGGCCCGGCGCGCTATTCGCCACGGCGGCGCTCGGCGCGCTGACCTGGGCGCTGACCTTGTGGTCGAGCCGCCATGAGGCGACCGCGATGGTGTGGATCGGGGCCAGCGCGGGGATCGCGCTGCTCGCCTTGTTCGTGGTCACCGAACATCACAGGGGCGAACGCGCGATGATGCCGCTGTCGCTGTTCGGATCGCGCACGTTCGTCGGGCTGACCGCACTGACCTTCCTGCTTTACGGCGCGCTGGGCGGGTTGCTCGTGCTGTTGCCTTATCTGCTGATCGTCGGCGGGGGATATACGCCGCTCCAGGCCGGCACGGCGCTGCTGCCTTTTTCGATCGTGATCGGCGGTGCGTCGCGGTTGATGGGCCGGACTACCGAACGGATCGGCCCGCGCTGGCCGCTGACGATCGGACCGGTGGTGACCGGGCTCGGCTTCGCGCTGATGGTGCGGGTCGATCCACAGGCGAGCTACTGGACCAGCGTGCTGCCCGGCATGGTGGTGATTGCGCTCGGCATGGCCGGCGCGGTCGCGCCGCTGACCACCGCGGTACTGTCCTCGGTCGATGAGCGACATACCGGCACCGCCTCCGGCTTCAACAGCGCGATCGCCCGCACCGGCGGGCTGATCGCCACCGCGCTGACCGGCGCGGTGATCGCGCAAGTCGGCGCGGCGCTGACTTCGGCATTCCAGGCGGCGGCGCTGATCTGCGCGGTACTGGCGGTGGCGTCGGGCGGAATCGCGTTCCTCACCCTGGACGGCGCGAAAAAGGCGGATTGAGCGGGTAGCGAGTCGCGCGGCGCAACTTCAGCGGCCTGTCAGTCCACGAAGAGATTCTGCGCCATGAATTCCACGAAAACACGTAGCTTGGGCGAACGATAACGACTCGATGGCCAGAGCGTACGGAACACGCCCTCGGGCGGCCGGGTGATGGCGCTGTGCCTTCATCCTTTCGTGGTCAATCAGCCGTTCCGACACAAATATCTGGAGAAGGCGTTGGCCTATGTCCCCGAGCATGAGGGTGTGTGGCTGACGACGAGCGACGACATGGCGGCGCATTATCCGGCCGCAATGCAGAAGGATTAGGAACAGCGGTTCGGCAAGGCCGAGTCGTCGGCCGCGGCTTTTGACCGCGCCGGCCGGGCCGCCACCTCTTCGTTTTAGCTATGCTAAATCCTGGGTGGCGGCTGGAGCGGGCGAAGGGATTCGAACCCTCGACCCCAACCTTGGCAAGGTTGTGCTCTACCCCTGAGCTACGCCCGCTCTGGCGCCTGCCTGGTCACGGACCGGGCGGGTAAGGCGGTGGCCTCTAGCAGCGGGTTACAGGTCCGGCAAGCCCCCTATCTTGGCCCCATCCCGACAAGTGCCGCATTACCCACGAAAAGGGTTGGCTTGCGGGGCCGAGCGCCCACATAAGGCCCCATACGATCGATCCACTGAAGATACTGGAGCAGCACTTGGCTACCCTTGGAATGAGCGCCGCCGAACGCGAAGCCGTGGAGGCTTTCCGCCGCGACGTGGTCGAGCCGTCGCAAACGAGCCTCGTGATCATCGATTTCTGGGCTGAATGGTGCGGGCCGTGCAAGGCGCTGACCCCGATCCTGGAAAAGGTCGCCGCCGATTATGCCGACAAGGGCGTGGTGCTGGCCAAGGTCGATACCGACAAGAATCAGTTCATCGCCACGCAGTTCCAGATCAAGTCGATCCCGACCGTCTATGCGATGTTCCAGGGCCAGCTGGTCGCCGACCTGACCCCGGCACGGACCGAATCGCAGTTGCGCGTAATGCTCGATCAGCTGCTCAAGCAGATCCCGTTACAGAGCGAAGTCGCCTCGCTCGAAGCCGAACTCGAACCGCTGATCGCGATGGGCGAACAGGTGCTGGCCGAAGGCGATGGCGAGCGAGCGCTTTCCGTATTCGACCAGTTGAGCGAGATGGCGCCCGATCATCCCGCAATCCTGTCGGGCCGGCTGCGCGCCTTGGTCGCCGCGAATCGGATCGATGAGGCTGACGCGGCGATCGCCGCCTTGCCCGAGGACATAGCCAAACTGCCCGAGATCGAGCGCGCGAAATCGGCGCTGGCGCTGGCCCGTGATGCCAGGCCGGTCGATGATCTTGCCGGACTGGCGGCGGAAGTCGCGGCCAATCCCGACGATCATGAAAAGCGATTCGAACTCGCCGGCGGCCAGATGGCGGCTGGCGACCGCGATGCGGCGGCCGATTCGCTGCTCGCGATCGTCGCGGCCGACCGTGACTGGAACGAGGGCGCGGCGCGCACGCAATTGCTCAAGCTGTTCGACGTGGTCGGCCTCGAAGACCCTTGGGTCTCGGCGCAGCGGCGACGATTGTCGGCGATCCTGTTCGGATGAGCCCAATTCGATGAACAGCCCCCGAAACACGCGCCTGTCCGTCTTTCCCTTGGCAGGCGCGCTGCTTTTTCCGGGGATGCATCTGCCGCTGCACATTTTCGAGCCCCGATACCGCGCGATGATTTCCGATTCGATGGCGCGCGACCGGCGTATTGGCATGATCCAGCCTCGTCCTCATATGGGTGCCGACATAGGCGCGCAGCACGAGCCGCCGGCGCTGTTCGACATAGGTTGCGTCGG
The DNA here is from genome assembly GCF_054057355.1 of Sphingomonas sp. UYAg733. Lineage (NCBI taxonomy): Bacteria > Pseudomonadati > Pseudomonadota > Alphaproteobacteria > Sphingomonadales > Sphingomonadaceae > Sphingomonas > Sphingomonas sp. UYAg733. Next base: position 207,485 of record NZ_JBSRZE010000001.1, on the reverse strand, counting down.
CAAGATCGCCGAGTTCGAAGCGATCGAGGATGGGCGCTACAATCTCGTGCTCGAAGGGCTGTCGCTGTTTCGAATCGTGCGCGAGCTCGACGTCACGACGGCGTTCCGCCAGGTGGAGGCGCAATTGTTGCCGGCCGCAAGCGAGGCCGAGATCCTGTCGCTGTCGCGCCGTTCGTCGCTTGAAATGGAATCACGCCGCTTCGCCGATGCGCAAGGCTATGCCGTCGACTGGGAAGCGGTGACGCGGCTCGACGACGAAGCGCTGGTCAACGGCATCGCCCAGATCGCGCCGTTCGACGTCGCGGCGAAACAGGCGTTGCTCGAAGCCGAGAGAATCGAGGACCGCGCCGAGCTGATCATCCAGCTGATGCAATTCTTCGGCCGGCACGACGGTGAGGAATCGGTGACACTGCAGTGAAGGACGCTCCGGCGAGCGACCTAAGCGGTCGCTGGGACGGCATCTTCAATTATCCGGGCGGGCACGGATCGAACACGTTCGTGGCGGTATTGCACGATCGCGGCGGACTCCTGACCGGCGAAACATCCGAACCCAGCGATGAATGGAGCGACCATGACACTACGCTGATCGCGTGGCTGGAAGGCCAGCACAATGGCGCGAGCGTCACTTTTGTGAAGGCCTATGATGACCCGAACAGGGCGGATTACACCGTGTCCTATCGCGGATCGGTCAGCCCGGACGGCAACGAGATCAACGGCATCTGGGACATACCGGGCATCTGGTCGGGCACGTTCATCATGATCCGCCCTTCGGGCAAGGCGGAAACCGTCGAACTCGAAGTGGCCGAGCCCGTCGCCTAGACCATCAATCCCTGCAGCAGTTTCGGCACCTCGCCGCTCTCACCGCGCGCCTCGGCCATGAAACGATCCTTGAGCGGCGGCATCTTCTGGACGGCCGACAGGCCGAAGCGGCGCACCGCGTTGGCGGTCTTGCCGGGGATGCCGAACAGACGGGTCAGGCCGTCGGTGGCGATCGACACCATCAGCGTGTCGAGGCTGCGCCAGCGCTGATAACGCGCGAGCAGCGCCGGGTCGCCGAGATCGAGGCCAATCCTTTTACCCTCGACCAGTACCTCGACCAAGGTCGCCACGTCGCGAAAGCCGACATTGACACCCTGGCCGGCGATCGGATGGATGCCGTGCGCGGCGTCGCCGACCAGCGCGAGACGATCCGAGACGATCTGCGCGGCGTGATGGAAGCCGAGCGGATAGCTTGAGCGCCCGCCGAGCGGCCCAAGCGCGCCGAGAAAGCCGCCCATTTTCTTCTCCGCCTCGGCCAGGAAGCCGCGGTCGGATAATTTAATCATGCCCGGCGCTTCGTGGCGCTTGACCGACCAGACGATCGCCGAACGATGTCCCGCGGCATCATCGTTGAGCGGCAGGATCGCGAACGGCCCCTGCGGATAGAAGATCTCGAACGCCACATTCTCGTGCGAGTGTTCGTGATGCAGCGAAGTGACGATAGCGGCGTGGTCATAAGTCCAGCGCGCGACCCTGATTCCGGCGGCATCCCGCGTCGGCGAATTGCGTCCCTCAGCGGCGATCAGCAACGGCGCGGTGATCGTTGCGCCCGAATCGAGCGTCGCGGTGACGCCATGGGGCCCACGATCGACCGCCACGGCGCGGGTCTTCATGCGCAGATCGACGCCGGGCGCAGCCTGAGCCGCCGCGTACAGCGCGCCGCGCAACAGGCGGTTCTCGAACATATGGCCGAGAGCGCCGTCATCGCCATCGGGTTCAAAATCGAGCGCTCCGGGTTCGAGCCCGTCGCTGACCCGGATGCCCTGGATCGGGCAGCCCTGTCCGACCAGCCGATCGACCACGCCGATCGTGCTGAGCATCCGGTACGGCGCGCTCGCGATGGCCGAGGCGCGTCCGTCGAACCCCGCCGCAAGGATCACATCGGGATCGGCGATATCGACGACGATTGACGTCAGTCCATGCGTGTCGAGCGCCACGGCAAGCGCACTGCCGACCAGCCCGCCGCCCAAGATGATCACATCGGCTTTTTCCATCCCTGCTGTGTAACGCCCCCACCCTGCGCTGCCAATGCGTGTACCCAAGCGATCGGGCGAACGAACGCCGCCTGTCGGATATTCAATGTTCACCGTTCAGGCCCCTATACATTTGAACGGTTGAACACTGAATACCGGACACGCCCATCGCCCGCTGGAGTGACCTTGATTCAAGTGACCCGCGACTCCTGTCAGCGTTCGAACAGCGTCGGCCATTGCGCCAGCCAGACTCGGATTCAGGGGATCGGGGTAATCCGGGCGGCTGTCTTCATCATGTCAGCGCGGATCGACATTCCGGGTTAGCTTGATGGCGGAGCGGTATACCACGCGCTTGTGGAGGTTGGCCCTTGCAACGCGCCAGTGCGGTTGACGGGCCGCCTCTGTGTCTTTGCGTAAACCTTTTTCGCCTACCGCCTTCTGCGTTCATCGCCATGCGCAAGATATGCCTGACGATCTACCCTGACACGACATCGCGGCTTAACGCGACATATCCGCCGGGACCATTGCTCTATCGAAAAGGCGTTGCGGGTCGAAGGCGTTCAGTGTCCAATGTATAGGGGATAGAACAGCTGAACATCGAACACCCGCACCCGATCAGGGTGCGACGGCCCATAGGCCCATATCCAGATGTCGTTCACCCGATGCCCTGACCCGACACCCTTGGCTTGACGCCAAATGCTTGACGCCAAATGCTTGACGGGGGAGTCGACAAGCGCGATCATAACGGAACAGACAGCGGACAGACGAGGACGAAACATGGCGAGCCGGGCGCAGCCACCGCTTTGGCGCGAGACGATGAAGGCGGGAGCGGTGCGCAGCAGCGCGCTGCTCGGCGCCATCACCTTGTTCACGCTGACCATCCTGATGGTGATCGCGCTCGCCAGCTATCATTCGGGCGACCCGTCGCTCAGCACCGCGTCGGGCACCCCGGCGGAGAATTGGCTCGGTCTGCCCGGCGCGTGGTTCGCCGATCTGGCATTCACCTTGTTCGGTCCGTTCCCGACGATCCTGTTGCTGCCGATCGCCCCAATCATGGCGTCACGTCTATGGCGTGGCCATCCGACCATTCGCTGGGGCAGGATGCTGGTCGGCGCAGCGATCGGCGTCGTGCTGATCGGCACCGCACTGTCCTTCATATGGTCCAGCGCAATTCCGAAATTGCCAGCCGGTGTCGGGGGGATATTCGGCCTTATCCTGGCCGACCTGCTGCGCTGGGGCGTGGATTTCATCGGCGATCCGACTGCGATCATGTGGACCGGACGCGGTGTCGGACTGCTGGCCGGCGTGATCGGCATCGTCATCTATGTGCGGTCGATGCTGATCGGACTGGAGCGCGAATGGCAACAGCTTTTGCCGTTCCATGCCGATCTGAGCATTCCCGATCAGCAGGTGCTGCCCGCCGAATCGTCGCGCGCCGCGACGCGCAAGCCGGAGCCGCGCCCGGTCGCCAAACCCGATTCGCGACCCGGCCCGGTGATCGCCGAACGCTCGCTCGCGCCCTCGGTCGCCAAACCCAAGACAAAACAGGCCTCGTTCGACCTGGGCGACAATTCGCAATTGCCCCCACTCGACCTGCTCAAGCCCGCGCCGCCGGCGCCGGGTGGGCCGGTCGACAAGGCCGCGCTGGAGCGCAATGCCCGGTTGCTCGAATCGGTACTCGACGATTTCCACGTCAAGGGATCAATCATCAACATCCGGCCCGGCCCGGTCGTGACGATGTACGAACTGGAGCCGGCATCGGGAATCAAGGCGAGCCGGGTGATCCAGCTCGCCGACGATATCGCGCGCAACATGTCGGCAATTTCCGCGCGCGTCGCGACCATTCCCGGCCGCACCGTGATCGGCATCGAATTGCCCAATGCGCGGCGTGAGACGGTGGGCTTGCACGAGCTGATCGGGTCGCAGAGTTTCGAGGACCAGTCAGCCTCGCTACCGCTGGTGCTGGGCAAGAATATCGCCGGTGATCCGGTGATCGCCGATCTCGCGCCGATGCCGCATCTGCTCGTCGCCGGCACCACCGGCTCGGGCAAGTCGGTCGGTCTCAACTGCATGATCCTGTCGCTGCTCTATCGCTTGCGGCCCGACCAGTGCCGGATGATCATGATCGATCCCAAGATGCTCGAATTGAGCATGTACGAGGATATCCCGCATCTCCTCTCGCCTGTCGTGACCGATCCGGCCAAGGCGGTGCGCGCGCTGAAATGGGCGGTCGAGCAGATGGAGGACCGCTACCGGCAAATGTCGTCGGTCGGCGTGCGCAGCTTGGCCAGCTTCAACGAGAAGGTCCGTGCCGCGCGCACCAAGGGCCAGCCGCTCGGCCGACGCGTGCAGACCGGCTATGATCCTGACACTCGTCAGCCGGTTTATGAGGAGGAAACGCTCGATTTTCAGCCGTTGCCGCAGATCGTGGTGATCGTCGACGAACTCGCCGATCTGATGATGACCGCTGGCAAGGAAGTCGAATTCCTCATCCAGCGCCTCGCGCAAAAGGCACGGGCGGCGGGCATCCATCTGATCATGGCGACGCAGCGTCCCTCGGTCGATGTCATCACCGGTGTGATCAAGGCCAATCTGCCGACGCGGATCAGCTTCCATGTCACGTCCAAGATCGATTCGCGCACCATCCTGGGTGAACAGGGCGCCGAACAGCTGCTCGGCAAGGGCGACATGCTCTATATGCCCGGCGGCAAGGGCGTGGTCCGCGTGCACGGCCCGTTCGTTTCCGATGACGAGGTGCGCGCGGTTGCCGATCACTGGCGCGCCCAGGGTCAGCCTGATTATATCCAGTCGGTCACCGAAGAACCTGAAGACGGTTTCGCGCTGGATGGCGCGCCGACCGGTGAGGATTCGGCGGAGGACCAGCAATATCGATCGGCGATCCAGCTCGTCGTCGAAAGCCAGAAGGCATCGACCTCATGGCTGCAGCGTCAGTTGCGCATCGGCTATAATTCCGCCGCGCGATTGATCGAAAGAATGGAGAAGGACGGTATCGTCTCGCGCCCCGACCATGTCGGCCGCCGCGACGTGTTGCGCGACCGCGACGGGAACCCGCTATAGATCAAATGGTTCAGAGCGGGTTCAAGCCGGGGCCGCCACAGCATCCGGCCTGTATCGGGAGAGTTTCGTGAATTTCCGTTTGTTATCCGCGCTTGCTGCGGTGCCCGTCCTTATTGCCGCCGCGCCGGCTTCAGCCCCGGGCGAACTCGGCCAGGTCCAGCAGCATCTGCAATCGGTGCAGAGCATGACCGCCAATTTCACCCAGACCGACCGGGTCGGCAAAGTGCTGACCGGAGTGGTGACGCTCAAGAAACCGGGCAAGATCCGGTTCCAGTATGAAAAGGGCGTGCCGATCCTGATCGTCGGCGACGGCAAGGCGCTGACCTTCATCGATTATTCGGTACGTCAGGTGCAGCGCTGGCCGATCGGCAACTCGCCGCTGTCGGTCCTGCTCAACCCCGACCGCGACATGACGCGGTTTGCCAAGGTTATCCCCGGTGCCGATCCGCGAATCATTTCGGTCGAGGCGAATGATCCCAAGCATCCCGAATATGGCCGCATCACTTTGGTCTTCGTGCGCAACGCATCGGCGCCGGGCGGATTGATGCTGCAGGGCTGGGTAGCGCTCGACAGCCAAAACAATCGCACGACCATCCGGCTGACCAATCAGCGCTTCAATGCGGCAATCAGCGACGGAGCGTTCCGCTGGAACGATCCACGGAGAAATTCCGGGCCGCGATAGGGTTTCATTCATATTGGCGACAGGTTTGGGACACTAATACGACCATCGCGGATGAGGGGCAGTTCGGGATTTTCCCCCTGTTGCTCGAATAAGGTCCCCATCCTGCCTGCGTGACGAACGCTAGGTCGGCCCTCGCTCCATGCCCCCGGAGCGGGGGCCTTTCCTTTTTTGGGCCGAACCTGTGTCAGTCCCGGATCGTCCTGTGGCGCAGCGCACTGGCGCTCGCGTGACGGCATGGCTACATCGCCGGGATGTCGGACACGCTCAAAATCGTTTCGTGGAACATCAATTCGGTGCGCTTTCGTATCGAGATCGTCGAGCAATTCCTGCGTGAAGTCGCGCCCGACATATTATGCCTGCAGGAAACCAAGGTGATCGACGGGGATTTTCCCGCCGCGCCGTTCCGGGCGCTGGGTTACGACCATATCTTCCTGCACGGGCAGAAGATGCATCACGGTGTCGCGATCATCAGCCGGGTGCCACTGGTCGAGGACGACCGCTTCGACTGGCAGGCCAATCAGGAGGCGCGACATATCGGAGTCAGGCTGCCGAACGGCCTGCGCGTCGAGAATGTCTATGTGCCCGCCGGCGGCGATATCCCCAATCGCGAAGTTAATTCCAAATTCGGCCAGAAGCTCGATTTCGTCGAGCGCATGACACGCTGGTCGGATGGGCTGAAAATGCCCACTTTGCTGGTCGGCGATTTCAACATAGCGCCGCTTGAGTGCGACGTGTGGAACCACAAGCAATTGCTCGATGTGGTCAGCCACACGCCGATCGAGGTCGCTGCGCTCGACCGGTTGAAGGCATCGAACGACTGGGTCGATCTCGGGCGGCATTTCCATCCCGACCCGGCGCGCCTGTTCACCTGGTGGAGCTATCGCGCCAAGGACTGGCAATTGTCGGATCGCGGGCGGCGGCTCGACCATATGTGGGCGACCGCCGATGTCGCCAGGACGGCGATCGGCCACACCGTATTCGAGGACTGCCGCAACTGGCTCAAACCTTCGGACCATGTTCCGATCATGACCGAATTCGCGCTGTGAGTGATACGGGGAGCGATGTGGGAGGCGATGGGCGGGCAGCGGCGCGCGCGATCGACTCGCTGCGACGCGGCTGGCCGATCGCCATAACCGGCACCGACGGCACGCTGGCGCTGCTGCCGATCGAGACCGCCGATCCGGTGCGGCTGGCGGCATTCGACCCGGACGGGGTCGCGCCGGTCCTGCTGTCGGCAGGGCGCGCGGCGACGCTCAAGCTGGCCAACCAACTCGCGGCGGCCGTGCCCGAAGCGCCGGTGCTGGTCGAACGCGCGCCCTGGCTCGATTTCGCCACCGCGACGGCGCTGGCCGATCCGCAATTCGATCTGCAGACGCCGATGAAGGGACCGTTCCGCGCCATTCCGCTTGAATCATGCGCGGCGGCCACGGCGGCACTACGTCTCGCGCGGATCAGCGGGATGCTGCCGGCGTTCTTCATCATCCCCGGCGGCACCGCCGACCAGGTGATCGCCGTCGCGGATATCGACGCGCATGAAGATTCGGCGCGCCTGACCATCGCGACCCGCGCTCGACTGCCGGTATCGGGCGCGGAAGATGCCGAGATCGTCGCATTCCGCACGCCGGAGGCGCCGGGCGAGCATATCGCGTTGCTGATCGGCGCACCCAACGGCCAGCCACCTCTGGTCAGGTTGCACAGCGAATGCCTGACCGGCGATGTACTCGGCAGCCTGAAATGTGATTGCGGGCCGCAGTTGGACGCCGCGATCGCCGCGATTGCCGCGAGCGGATGGGGCATCTTGCTTTATCTGCGCCAGGAAGGGCGCGGGATCGGCTTGATCAACAAGCTGCGCGCCTATGCGCTGCAGGACCAGGGTTTCGATACGGTCGACGCCAATACGCGGCTCGGCTTTGCGGTCGATGCGCGCGATTTCTCGGTCGCGGCGCGGATGCTCGCACTGCTCGGCCAGCGCTCGGTGCGGCTGCTGACCAACAATCCGGAGAAGGTCGCGCAGCTAGAGGCCGCCGGAATCGACGTGGTCGAGCGCGTGCCGCATTTCCTGCCGACAAATCCGCACAACGAACATTATCTCGCGACCAAGCGCGACCGCACCGGACATCAGTTCTAGGATTGCGGTATTGCCATTGTCGTCACGAGCGCGAGTTTGGTTTTACCGCCGGTTCAGATGAGCAGCGCGGCGATCTCGTCGAAAGTCGCCGCGATGTCACGCACGCCGATCCCGCGCAGCCGGTCGCTATGGTCGGGCGCACAATGGCTGCCTCCGACGAATCCGATAACCTGCGCGCCTGAAGCGACCGCGCCGGTCGCACCGACCGGGGAATCCTCGATGATCGCGGCGCGCGCGATATCGATGCCCAGCGCTGCTGCTGCATGAAGATAGAGATCGGGCGCGGGTTTGCCGCGCGCGACATGCTCGCGGCCGCTGAAGATCATCGATCCGAACCGGGCACGCAGGCCAATATGGTCGAGATGACGCTCGATCCATCGGCTCGAACTCGACGAGGCGATGGCGATCGGCAGATCGGCGGGCAGGCTCTGCACAAAGGCGATCGCGCCAGCTACCGCATCGATGCCCTCGGCCAGCACCCGGTCGTCCTCGGCCTTGCGGGCAGTGTGGAAATCGTCGGGCAGGACGCGACCGATCCAGCGTTCGACCGCTGCGATGAAATCGCCGCCAGCCAGCCCCATGAAATTGGCCATCGACTCTTCGGTCGTGGTCGGATGGCCGATTCCGGTAAGATAGGCGGCGATCTGGCGATTGCCGACCAGCTCGCTCTCGATCAGCACGCCGTCGAAATCGAAGATGATCCCGTCGACCTTCATGCCCGGGCACCAAATAATGCGGTGCCGACCCGGACATGCGTCGCGCCGATCGTCACAGCGATCTCGAAATCGCTCGACATGCCCATGCTGAGACCAGTCAGGGCGTTGTCGCGCGCGATCTTCGCGAGCAGCGCGAAATAGGGTGCCGCTTCGACATCGGCGGGCGGGATTGCCATCAGGCCAACGACCGGCAAATCCGCCATCCGCGCCTCAGCGAGCAATGTAGGGAGGTCGGCGATCGCGCAGCCGCCCTTCTGGTCTTCGTCGCCGATATTGATCTGGATGAAACAGGATGGGCGGCGGTCAGCCTTGTCCATCGACCTGGCAAGCGCGGTGATCAGCGAGGACCGATCGACCGAATGGATTGCATCGAACAGCGCGACGGCTTCGTCCGCCTTGTTCGATTGAAGCTGGCCGATCAGGTGGAGGATCACATCCGGCGCGGTTTCGCGCAACGCGGGCCATTTGCCCTGTGCCTCTTGTACGCGATTCTCGCCGAAGTTGCGCAGGCCGGCCGCGATCAAGGGTGCGATCGCCTCCGCGTCTTGCGTTTTGGAGACGGCGATCAGCGTCACATCGCTCGCCTTGCGCTTCGCCAGGGCGGCGGCGCGGGCGATCGAATCATTGACGGTGGCGAGGCGGGTGGCAGGATCGTACGACGACATCGGCGCTGCTATAGGCAGCACTATGCCGCCTCGCCACCCCAACCGACCGAAACATATCCCGCTAGTCTGGCTGATGACCGACGAACGGATGGGCAATGCGCTATGGCCGGCGCTCGAGGCGCTGCCGCGCGGCGCGGGGATCGTATTTCGACATCTCCACACTCCCCTGCCCGTGCGCCGTGCGCTGTTCGCACGGATCGCGCGGATCGCACGACGCAGGCAGCTGATCTTGATTCGCGCCGGGCGGGAGCGAATGGGTGGCGAAATGGGCATTCACGGCCCGGGGCCGGCCAGGAGCGCCGGCATCAGAGCCTGGCCGGCACATTCGCGGCGTGAAGCGATCGCCGGGATTCGCGCCGACGCAGACCTGTTGCTCGTCTCACCGGTCTTTCCGACCCGTACTCACCTGGGCGAGCCATCGCTCGGTCCGATGCGCGCGGCGCTGATGGTACGGGGTCTTCGGATAAAGACGGTCGCGCTCGGCGGCATGAATAAATCACGCGCACGATTGACGAGCGGCTTAGGCTTTTACGGCTGGGCGGCAATCGATGCCTGGCAGCAGCCGCACCACAAGGATCAGAAGCGGAAAGCGGTTCCGATATAGACGGCCTGGCTTTCGCGGCGCTCGTCGGCGAGACGCGGAAGGCGCTCGGCTTCCGACTTGTAGCGCACGCCTGCGGTCACATCGAGGTTACGAGTCAGCGAGTAGGAGCCGCCCACATCAAGCGCATAGACCGGAGCCTCTTCGACCAGCTTGGGCGAATTGGCGAGGGGGCGATCGGCGATCGCCTTTACCCGGCCGCTAAACTTGCGTCCGGTATAGCTGAGACCGAGATCGACGCTCTCGCGGCTGCCAGGCAGCGCGGCGAGATCGACGCGGGCGAGGTCGCCCGACAATGCGAAGCGCTTCCAACCCACCGAGACGCCGAGGTTATAGGCGATCGGGGCCAGGCTTACCGATGACGCGACGGGCGCGGCGATCGTCCGTTCGGCATCGATCGCGCTGCGCGTCGAACGGGCGCGGACCGCGACGGTCACCGCGCGATTGACGTTGCGACGCGTTTCGGACGGCGTGAAGCGGAAGCCGGTGGCATCAAGGCCGCCGCGCGCGAACACCGCCGCAAGCCGCGGATCGGCCGATGCCGGGGTGAAGGTGCCGACGCTGCGGACCGCGACGGGACGCTTTTCGATACGGCTGGAAACCTCGGAAGCGCCGAGTGCGGGCGCGACAGCGAGGCCGGCGGCGACCAGCGCCCCCATAGCAACCCCGACAATCGTGCGACCAACGACCACGTACAACCCCACTTCCGGCGAGAACTCGCGCCAGATTTCATAACGCGCCTATCACGATTCCGGCGCGAGTCACTACCGTTCGGAGTCGCTTTATTGGCAAGTGTTGCAAACCGCCCACAGGTGGCGCGAACGCCATTGCTGCCCGCCCATGCTTGCGGCGGGCGCGAGACCATCTATAGATGTACGCTCGTGTTCAAATTACGCCCAGGAAACCGCCAATGATCCGCCGTCCGGCCCCCGCGCTTCTGGCTTTGCTTGCCCTCGCCCCCGCTTTTGCGCTCGGAGCGTGCGGCCATGGCAAGGATCGCCCCAAGGCCGACCTCGCCGCGTCGAAGATCACCACCATCGGCGTGAACAGCTATTTGTGGCGCGCCAGCCTCGACACCCTGAGCTTCATGCCGCTGCTGCAGACCGATTCGAACGGCGGCGTGATCGTGACCGACTGGTACATCAACCCATCGGCGCCGACCGAGCGGGTCAAGGTGACCGTGACGATCCTCGACCAGGACCTGCGCGCCGACGGCTTGCGCGTCGCGGCGCTTCGCGAAGTCGACCAGAACGGCCAATGGATTGCGGCGCCGGTCAAGGCGGCGACGGTCCAGAAGCTGGAAGACGCCATCCTGACGCGCGCTCGCGATCTGCGCCGCTCGTCGCTCGCTGGATAAGGTAATTACTTAATGGCCTCGCGCTTCAACGCGCTGAAGGCGGACGCGGCATGGCAGGCGGTGTGGGATGAACGCCGCACCTTCGCCGCGCGCGACGATTCAGCGAAGCCCCGTTCCTATGTGCTCGAAATGTTTCCCTACCCTTCGGGGCGGATCCACATGGGCCATGTCCGCAACTATACGATGGGCGATGTGCTCGCACGTTATCGTCGGATGATCGGGCATGAGGTGCTCCATCCGATGGGGTGGGACGCGTTCGGCATGCCGGCGGAAAATGCCGCGATGGAAAAGGGCGTCCATCCCGGCGGCTGGACCCGCGCCAATATCGCGACGATGAAGGCGCAGCTGAAGCGACTCGGCTTTGCGCTCGACTGGACGCGAGAGCTGGCGACTTGTGAGCCGGATTATTACGGCCATGAACAGGCACTGTTCCTCGACCTGTTCGCGCATGATCTGGTCTATCGCAAGGAATCGGCGGTCAACTGGGATCCGGTCGATATGACCGTGCTCGCCAACGAACAGGTGATCGACGGGCGCGGCTGGCGTTCGGGGGCCCTGGTCGAGCGGCGCAAGCTGAGCCAGTGGTTCCTCACGATCACCGATTTCGCCGACGAACTGATCGACGGCCTTGGTGCGCTCGAACATTGGCCCGACAAGGTCAAGTTGATGCAGGAGAACTGGATCGGCCGAAGCCAGGGACTGACCTTCCGTTTCAAGATTGACGGCGGCGACAGCATCGAAGTCTTCACCACCCGGCCGGACACAATCTTCGGCGCCAGCTTCGTCGCGGTCGCGGCAGACCATCCGATCGCACGTGCGGCGGCCGAGGCCAATCCGGATGCCGCGGCATTCATCGAACTGTGCAAGCGCGGCGGGACCACAGCAGCAGAGCTGGAGACGCAGGAGAAGCTCGGTTTCGATACCGGCATTCGTGCAACGCATCCCTTTGATTCTAGTTGGCAATTGCCGGTCTATATCGCCAATTTCGTGCTTATGGATTATGGCTCTGGTGCCGTGTTCGGCGTGCCAGCACACGACCAGCGTGACTTGGATTTCGCGCGCAAATACGACCTGCCGGTGCGGCGCGTCGTTTCGGACGGCGATGTCGAGGAACCGGTGTTCGAGGGTAATGAGGCTTATACCGGCCCGGGCACATTGGTGAATTCGCATTTCCTCGACGGTATGGATGTCGAGGACGCAAAGCGCACGGTGATCCGCCGCGCCGAAGACGATGGCTGGGGCAAGGGCTCGACCGTGTTCCGGCTGCGCGACTGGGGCGTGTCGCGCCAGCGTTACTGGGGCACGCCGATCCCGATTATCCATTGCGATGCGTGCGGCGCTGTGCCGGTGCCGCGCGAGCAATTACCGGTCATCCTGCCCGAGGATGTCAGCTTCGACATTCCCGGTAATCCGCTCGATCGCCACCCGACCTGGAAACATGTCGATTGTCCTGGCTGCGGCGGCGCGGCACGGCGGGAGACAGATACACTCGACACATTTGTCGACTCTTCCTGGTATTTCATCCGCTTCGCCAGCCAGCCCAAGGACAAGCCTTTCGACCGCGAAGTGGCCGAGAAATGGCTGCCGGTCGGGCAATATATCGGCGGGGTCGAGCACGCGATCCTGCACTTGCTGTATGCGCGCTTCTGGACGCGTGCATTGAAGCATATCGGTAGGCTCGACGTGGCCGAGCCGTTCGCCGGACTGTTCACCCAGGGCATGGTGACCCACGAGACCTATAGCCGGATCGTGCAGGAGGTCGGCACCGATGGCGTCGATACGATCAGCAAGCCATTATGGCTATCGCCCGACGATATCGAGCGGCGCGACAATGGCGTGTTCGAAAAAGCCACCGGCGAGGCTGTGACGATCGGCCGTGTCGAGAAGATGTCCAAGTCGAAGAAGAACACGGTCGATCCCGAACCGATCGTCGATCAGTACGGTGCGGACGCGGTGCGCTGGTTCATGCTCTCGGATTCGCCGCCCGAACGGGACCTGCCGTGGAGCGAAGCGGGGATCGAAGGCTCTTGGCGCTTCACCCAGCGGCTGTGGCGACTGTTCGACGGGCTCGAGCCGGCCGAGGGCGCTGATATCGCGATCGACCGCAAGCTGCACCAGACAATCGCTGGCATCGCGATCGATATCGAAGCGCTGGCCTTCAACAAGGCGGTCGCCAAGCTGTATGAGCTGGTCAACGCGATCGAGCGCGCCGCCCCTTCCGCGTCGCGCACCAACGCGATCCGCACGCTGATGCTGCTCGTTGCGCCGATGGCGCCACACCTCGCCGAGGAGGCTTGGGCCATTGCTGGCGGCGACGGTGAGAACAAAGGGGGCCTGATCGCTGATGCGGCTTGGCCGGAGGTCGATCCGACCTTGCTGATCGAGGACGAGGTGACGATCGCGGTGCAGGTCAATGGCAAGTTGCGCGACACGCTGACCATGCCAAAGGGCAGCGCGCGCGAAAACGTGGAGCCGCTCGCGTTGGCCAATGCGAATGTTCAGCGTATTCTTGAAGGCGGAACACCGAAAAAAATCATCTATGTGCCCGATCGTCTGATAAACATCGTCGCATGAAGCGCATCGCCTGCCTTGCCGCCCTTGTCCTGAGCGCCCTTTGTCTGTCGGGCTGCGGACTACGCCCGCTTTACGCCGGTGGCGGATCGGGCGTAGTTGCGACGACATTGACCAGGATTGAGGTCGCCCCGATCGAAGGTAAAGCGGGCTGGTTGATGACGGGGGCATTGAACGCTCGCCTGTCGGCCGGCGGCGCCACGCCACTCTACCGCCTCGAAGTGCGGCTCGACGACAAGATCACCGGGCTTGGCGTACGCCGCGATGACAGTGTCGCGCGTGAACAGCGCAGGCTTCGGGCGCGCTACCAATTGATCGATCTCGCCAATGGCGCGGTTCTGCTCGACGCTACGGCAGGCTCCGATGCCGGTATCGACGTGGTCGGCTCGGAATATGCGACTATTGCGGCCGAAAATACCGCGCTCGAGCGGCTGTCCGACATCGTCGCCGACCAGATCGTGTCGCGCGTCGCGCTTTACGCCCAGCGGACGCAAGCGCCCAAGGCTCCATGAAGGCGGCCTGGTGAAGGCGAACGCCAACCAGCTGCGCGGGGCGATCGACGCCGTTAATCCGGATATCCGGCTTTATCTGTTCCACGGCCCCGACGAGGCGGGCGCGCAGGAATGGGCGGTGCGGCTTGCGCGCGCCATGGGACCTGATGCCGAGCGGGTCGATCTGGAACCCTCAACGCTGAAAGCAAGTCCCGGCCGGCTCGCCGATGAGGCCGCATCGCTGTCGCTGTTCGGCAGCGCGCGGCATATCCGCATCGCCGGCGCGGGTGAGGAATCCCTTGAGGCATTCACCTTGCTGCTCGATGGCGAACGTGCGGGGAATCCAGTGGTCGCGATCGCACCGTCGCTCAAATCGTCGGCCAAGATCGTCAAGCTCGCCCTCGCTTCCCCGCGGGCAATGGCATTCGCCTGTTATGTGCCGGAGGGCGCGGATGCCGAGAAACTGGCGGTGACGATCGCGCGCGAACAGGGCCTGCGCACCACCGGCGACACCGCGATGCGGCTGGCAAATGCCAGCGGCGGCGATCGGTCGGTGATGACCCGCGAACTCGAAAAGCTCGCACTTTATCTCGACGCCGCGCTGGATCGCCCGCGCGAAATCGACGACGCCGCGCTCGACGCGATCGGCGCCGACCTGGGTGATGCCGAGATGAGTCGTGCGATCGATGCCGCGATCGATGGCCGGCCCGATACGCTGGGCACCGAACTGGCACGGCTCGACGAAGCGGGCGTCTCGCCGATTCCGGTGCTGCGTCAGCTCGCCCGGCGGCTCATGACGCTGGCCGAGCTGCGCGCGCAGGTCGATGCCGGTGCTGGCGTCGCTCAGGTCTCCGAGGGCGTTTTCTTTCGCGAAAAAGCGATTACTGCCCGTGCCTTACGCCATTGGAAAAGCGACAGGCTCGCCGCCGCGATCGACCGGATCCGGCTGGCCGAGCGTGGCATGATGGGCTCGGCGAGTGCCGGGCATGTGCTCGCCCAGTCCGCCATTCTGGCGGTCGCCAGAATGGCGGCGCGGCAGCGCTAAAACATCAAGCGTGATAGCAGATGCGTGATGCGGCTCGGGTCGTGCGTGATGCATCGCCTCCGGAGCGCTGACTGCAGGGCGACAGGCCTGCGGAATGGCACAGCGGGAGAGATATGTCACACCGGTATGTGTCATTTCTTTCTCGCTCCCTCTCGGCAAGAGGGTTATATAATATCGTTATTTATTAGATGTTTATGCTGAAATGGAGCGGGGTTTAAATTTGATGATCTATATGCGCTCTCCGCGCTGGTTCTAGATCCGCTCTCCGCTCAGGCGCTGGCAGACCATGTCGAGCTGATCGAGCGTCGAATAGCTCAGAGTCAGCGTACCGCCCTTGGCGCTATGCGCAATGCGTACCGACAGACCCAGTAAATCCCCCAGCTGATGTTCGAGTGCCGCCAGATCTGCATCGCGGCCCCCGTCGCCGCCGCGGCGAGCACGCTGCCTCTCGGGCTTGGCGGCGCGCACCAGGCGTTCGGTCTCACGTACCGATAGACCCTTGGCGATCACTTGATCGACCAGGCTTTCGACATCCTCAGCGCCGATCAGCGCGCGGGCGTGGCCCATGGTCAGGTCACCGGTGACCACACGCTCCTGCACCGCCTGCGGCAGGTCGAGCAGCCGTAGCAAATTGGCGACATGGCTGCGCGATTTGTGAACCAACTTGCCCAATGCATCCTGGGTGTGGCCAAAATCCCCGATCAGCCGGTGATAAGCTTCGGCTTCTTCGATCGCGTTGAGATCCTGACGCTGGATATTCTCGACCAGCGCGACTTCCAGTGTCTCGGCATCGTCAAAATCTCGAACGATTACAGGGACTTCATGGAGTCTTGCGCGCTGCGCCGCGCGCCAGCGTCGCTCGCCGGCGACGATCTGATAACCCTTGCCGTGTGGCCGCACGACAATCGGCTGGATCAGACCACGCATGGCGATCGACGTGGCGAGCTCTTCAAGCGCGGCTTCGTCGAAATGCCGGCGCGGCTGGCCGGGATGCGGACTGAGCGATCCGACCGGCAAGGTCCGGATACCCGGCGATCTGGAACTGCCATCGGCAACCGGCTCTTCGCGCGCAACATCGCCGAGCAAGGCATTGAGGCCGCGCCCTAGCCCAGCGCGGGATTTGAGGCGATTTGCGGGGGTCGATTCCTGATCGGTCATGCGGCCTTAACGCTGTTGGGGACGGTTTTGGGGAGACGGACGATCAGTTCGCGAGCCAGTGCCATATAGGCCTCCGACCCGGAGCAGCGATAATCGTAGATCAACGCCGGTACGCCGTGGCTCGGTGCCTCAGATAGGCGCACGTTGCGTGGGATGACCGTTTCGAACACAACCCGGCCGAGCACGGCGCGGACATCGGCCGAAACCTGGTCCGTCAACCGGTTCCGGCGATCATACATGGTCAGCGCAACACCGAGAATCGACAGTCCGGGATTGAAGCGTTCGCGAATCCGTTCGACCGTGCCGAGCAACTGACTGAGTCCCTCAAGCGCAAAAAACTCGCATTGTAGCGGCACGAGCAGCGAATTCGCTGCGACCATGGCGTTAAGCGTCAACAGCCCCAGCGATGGCGGGCAATCAATCAGCACAACGTCCCAGTGGCTCTCACATCGACCTAGCGCGCGGCTAAGGCGATGCGTGCGCTCTTCATATTCGACGAGTTCGATTTCCGCGCCAGAGAGATCAGCGGTGGCTGGCACGATGTCGAGCTTGGGGACGCATGTGGGCATGGCCGCTTCGACGACCGGCATTTCCCCGAGCAGGATATCGTAGGTCGACTTGTCGCGATCTGCCCGATTAATACCAAGCCCGGTCGAGGCGTTACCTTGAGGGTCCAGATCGATGATCAGCACGTGCATTCCGGTCGCCGCAAGGGCGGTCCCGAGATTGATCGCGGTAGTCGTCTTGCCGACCCCGCCCTTCTGATTAGCGACCGCAATGACATTCATCGGCGAGACACCTTATTGGCGATTACGATGAGCGAATTCGGATCGGTAATGCTGTGTTCCACGTGAAACATACCATGCCATGTCTGCTGGGCCTGCGCTACCTCTTCGCGCGCGCGCAGGCCTTTTGGCAATAACCAACGTGTATTTCGCGTGCCGACATGGGACGCAGAAGCCAGTAATGCTCCCACTGGCGCGACCGCGCGGGCGGAAATGATCGCAGCGGTTTTTCTTACCGCCTCCACTTTAGCAGCGATGACGATGACCCGATTGGCGATTTTGAGTGCGCCGACGGATACGGTAAGGAAATCGGCCCTGCGTCGGCGCGGTTCAACCAATGTCATGGGGCGGTTCCCCAATATCGCGACAACAAGGCCCGGAAACCCTGCGCCGGTACCGATATCGAGCCAATCCCCTTCGATATCATCAGCGAGATTGATGAGCTGCGCTGAATCCACGATGTGACGCACCCACAAGCTGTCCAGCGTCGATGCGGCGATCAAGTTCTGATTTACAGATTCTGCACGGACCAGATCGGCGAACTTTTCTAACCGCGAATGAGCCGCGAGGCCGAAGCGATCGATCACCCATTGCTGAGCTTCGTCCTCGGTCATGCCGCTCGTCGCCTCGCATAGAGCAGGATCGCGGTGAGCGCCGCGGGGGTAATCCCCCTGATGCGCCCCGCCGCGCCCAGCGTGGTCGGCGCCGCTGCCGTCAGCCGCTCGACCATTTCATTGGACAGGCCAGGAATCGAACCAAAGTCGATCTCGCCCGGAAGCGCGATGGCATCATTGCCATGCAGTCGTGCAATGTCATTGGCCTGGCGCGCAATATAAGGCGCATAACGCGCGTCTTCGACAGCTTCCGCAATCACCGCCATGTCATGGTGCCGGGTCAGGTCGGGCGCGACATGCGCGATATCGACGCCCGCGAGGCGCAGCCAGTCGGCGCCACGCCGCGCGGGGCCTTCAGCACCAATGCCGCCGCGTTCGACGATCTCGGATGGAGCAACACGTCGTTCGAGCGCTTCGGCGATATCGGCCAGCGCTCGACGACGCGCCGCAAACCGGCGCTGGCGCGCCTCGCCAACGCATCCGGCTCTGTCGGCAATCTCCCCCAAGCGGGTTTCAGCATTGTCTGCGCGTAGCCGCAGGCGATACTCCGCGCGCGCGGTGAGCATGCGGTAAGGCTCCGTAATGCCCTGCAGAACGAGATCATCGACCATGACGCCGAGATAGCTGCTCGCCCGATCGAGAATAACCGGCTTCATGTCGAGCGCGCGCGCCGCGGCGTTCAATCCTGCCACCAGCCCCTGCCCCGCCGCCTCTTCATAACCGGTCGTGCCATTGATCTGACCGGCGCAGAATATACCGGGCATGTTTCGGACTTCCAAGGTCGGCGCGAGCGCACGAGGATCGATATGGTCATATTCCACCGCATAACCCGGCACCAGGATCGTTGCCTGCTCGAGCCCGGGGATCGACGCGATCATCGCGGCCTGAACGTCGCTCGGCAGCGAGGTCGAAATACCATTGGGATAGATGGCGGAGTCATCGAGCCCTTCGGGTTCGAGGAAAATCTGATGTCCGTCGCGGTCCCCGAAGCGATGGATCTTGTCCTCTATCGACGGACAATAACGCGGTCCCGCCCCGGCAATAGCGCCGCCGAACAGCGGCGAACGATCGAGCGACGCGCGGATGATTTCATGGGTTCGCTCGGTCGTCCGGGTGATCGCGCAAAAGAGTTGCGGCAAGAGGCGTCCGCGCGACAGCGGCGACATGGTCCATAGCTCCGTGTCGCTGGGCTGTTCGACCAGCGCGGACCAGTTGATCGTACGC
This sequence comes from Sphingomonas sp. UYAg733, assembly GCF_054057355.1. Classification (NCBI taxonomy): domain Bacteria; kingdom Pseudomonadati; phylum Pseudomonadota; class Alphaproteobacteria; order Sphingomonadales; family Sphingomonadaceae; genus Sphingomonas; species Sphingomonas sp. UYAg733. The sequence goes on along the minus strand of NZ_JBSRZE010000001.1, from coordinate 188,358 downwards.
CCGTCGAGCCGGGGCGGTGTGCCTGTTTTCAGGCGCGCCATAGGAAGATTGGCCTCGCGGAGTTGGATCGCCAGTCTCGTCGCTGCCGCCTCGCCCACTCTTCCGCCCGCCAGGCGTTCTTCGCCACGGAACATACGCCCGCCAAGGAATGTGCCCGTCGCCAATATGACCGAGCGCGCTGCAAGGGTCCGGCCATCTGCCAGAATGACGCCGTTCACATTCTGCGCATCATCGAAGGACAAGGCAGCGGCCTCGCCCGCTACGATGGCAAGATTGTCCTGCGCGAGCAGCATGCTCTGAATCGCCGTGGCATAAAGCCGCCGATCCGCCTGTACCCGCGGTCCCTGCACCGCGCTGCCCTTGCTCCGGTTGAGCATACGATAATGGATGCCGGCCGCGTCAGTTGCACGAGCGATCAACCCGTCGAACGCATCGATTTCACGAACCAGATGTCCCTTGCCCAGCCCGCCGATCGCCGGATTGCACGACATGGCGCCGATCTTGGAGAGGTCGAAGCTGACCAACGCCGTGCGCGCGCCGCAGCGCGCCGCCGCAGCTGCCGCTTCGGTGCCGGCATGACCACCGCCAATGACGATAACGTCGAACTCGCTCATGGTCTGTGCGCTAGGTCGCGATGACCCTCATGTCAAAACTGTTCCACGTGGAACGTCATTTGCCGATGCAAAACCGGCTGAACAAACTGTCCAGCATCGCCTCGGTATCGCTGTGCCCGGTAATGCGATCGAGCGTCGCCAAACTGAGGCGGAGATGTTCGGCAGTGATCAACATGTCGGAAGCCTGCGCCGCTTCGGCAACCAAGGCCCCGCATTCCCCGACAAGGTCATGCTGGCGCCGGTTCAGAACCACCTCATCAAGACGCGGCAGCAATCCAGCCGCGCGCATTTCAATCAGGCGCCACAGATCAGCGACGCCCGTTCCGCTCGCAGCAGAAACGGCAACCAACGATCCTTCAGGTTGAGATTCTCTACCGGCCATATCCGCGCGGGCATGAACCCAAAGGCTCTCTTTCGTTGGCGGTGGATCATCACCGAGCCACAATATGATATCGGCGGCCAGCATCGCCGCTTCGGCGCGCTCGATTCCGATCGCTTCAATCGGATCCTGCGTTTCACCGGCCAAACCCGCCGTGTCGGTCAGCACATAGGCGATGCCGCTCTGGCTGACCGGCACCTCGATCCGGTCACGGGTCGTTCCGGCGATCGGCGACACGATCGATACATCGCGATCTGCGAGCGCGTTTATCAGTGTCGATTTGCCGCTATTGGGTGGCCCCGCCAGCACGACGCGAATGCCGTCCCGCAGCCTCTCGACCGGCGGATTGGCCAATATTGTGGTGATATCGTCGGCGATAATTTGCGCGGTCCGCCTGATCTCCGCCTCGCCTTCCGGCGCGACATCATCTTCATCAGCGAAATCGAGTTGCGCTTCTACTCGCGCGGCGAGCGCGAGCAATTGCCCCGACCAAAGCTCTACGCGACGGCGCACCCCGCCCTCGACAGCAACAATCGCCGCGCGCCGCTGAGTCTCAGTTTCGGCGGAAAGAAGATCGCCCAGACCCTCTGCTTCCGTCAAGTCGATCCGCCCCGCGATCAGCGCGCGGCGCGTAAACTCCCCCGGCTCGGCGCGCCTCAGGCCCGCCAGGGTTTCAAGCGCGCGTTCGACAGCGGCGACGACCGCGCGACCACCATGAAGATGCAACTCAACGATATCCTCCCCGGTCGCGCTTGCCGGGCCCGGAAAGGTCAAAAGCAAAGCCTGATCCAGCAGGTCGCCGTCCTCCGCGCGCAGTTTGCGCAGCGTAGCCGTGCGCGGAGCCGGCAGATCGCCGGCCAGAAGCCGTGCAGCGGCGAAGGCCGCCACCCCGCTGATGCGCAATACGGCAATGGCAGCAGGCGGCGACCCGCTCGACACCGCGAAGATCGTCTCCTCGGTCAATGGTTTGGAATCAACCGTTGGGCTTGATCGATGATTCGAACATCTTGCGCCAGAAACTCATGCCGGCATCACCCATCGGTGCCCAGCTCTTCATCACATTCTCCAGCATGTCGGGCGCGACCACGCCGTCCATCGAGTCAGTCAGCATCGCGATGTATTTTTCATGTACCGGCGTGAAATCGGGCAGGCCCATCACCCGGCGCGCCTCTTCGGGGGTGCAATCCACCTCGACATTGATCTTCATCGCCTCATCTCCGCTTGAGCCCGCACCCCGCGCTCGGCATAGTCTCAGCCATGTATGCGCGCGACTTTGCCCTTATCGCAACGCTCATTGACATGGTGCGCCTGATAGCAGGCTCCGTATCGAGCGTTCGCGCCATCGGCCAGGCTCGCGCGCGCAACCCCTTTCCAATCTTCGTGCTGTCAACACGTGCTCAACACTGGTGGGACCATCGGCGGCCTATTCGGCTGGCGCCGGACCCATTACCAAACAATGGCCGCTCGATCATGAGCGGCAACATGCTGGAAAGACGCTACTATGACACGCATGATCAGGATCGAGACGCTCGACCGCGCTGACAGCTTCAATGCCTATATCGCGTCACCGGACGGTACTCCGCGCGCCGCAATCGTCGTCATTCAGGAGATTTTCGGCGTGAATGCGGGCATCCGCCGTAAATGCGATCGACTGGCCGGGTCGGGTTATCTTGCCATTGCCCCCGACTTGTTCTGGCGGATCGAGCCGGACATCGAGCTTGATCCCGACATCAAGCTGGAATTAGAACGCGGATTGAGCCTGTTTGGAGAGTTCGACCAGCAACTCGACATCAGCGATATCGAAGCGACGATCCGCGCGGCGCGCGCTTTGGCCGATGGCGGCAAAGTCGGCGCGGTCAGTTATTGTCTGGGCGGCCGCCTCGCCTTCATGACCGCGACGCGCACCGATGTGGATGCCAGCATCGGCTATTATGGCGTCGGTATCGACGGCTTGCTTGGCGAGAAGCACGCGATCGCCCATCCCGTGCTGCTGCACATTCCGCAAGAGGATCATTTCGTCGACAAGGCCGCTCAGGCGCGGATGCACGAAGGGCTCGACGATCATCCCAAGGCCACGCTGTATGATTATCCCGGCGAGGATCACGGCTTTGCGACCGAGATCGGCGAGCGGCGTTCAGTCGAGGCGGCCGACCTCGCGGACAACCGCAGCGCCGCGTTTTTCGCGGAGCATCTCGGCTAACTACCCATCCATATAAGTTCCAGTTAAATCAACAAACTAACTGGAGATTGTACTTATAAAGGGCTGCATATCGTGCCAGCCCTCGAAGATCATCTTGCCCGCGACATAAAGGATGATGACCAGGCCGACCCAGGCGATCCAGCGGTAGCGTTCGATATATTTGGCGATCACATTGGCAGCGATGCCCATCAACGCGACCGACAGGATCAGGCCGATCACCATGATCCCCGGATGCTCGCGCGCTGCGCCGGCAACGGCGAGGACATTGTCGAGGCTCATCGATACGTCGGCGACCGCGACAGCCCAGGCGGCGGCAACGAAGCTCTTGGCTGGCCTGATGCCGCTTTGCTCATCGCCATCGACTTCGGGCGAACCGCCCGCGGGGCCGCGCGGCCGGAGTTCTCGGTACATCTTCCAGGCGACCCAGAGCAGCAACAGCCCGCCGCCGAGCACCAGGCCATAATGTTTGAAGCTTTCGAGCCCATAGAGGACCGCGACCGCGAAAACGATGCGCAGCAGCAGCGCGGCAAGGATGCCGATCGCGATAACCTTCTTGCGCTGTTCGGCGGGCAAGCCCGCTGCCAGCGCACCGACGATGATCGCGTTGTCCCCCGCCAGCGCCACATCGAGCAGGACGACGGTCGCGAATGCGGTCATCGCCGAGGCGGTGGCGATATTGGCGAAATCACTGACGATGTGCTGCCACAGCCAGCTTAGCGACATGGGTTCGACCGGCGTCGTTGCGGCGGCGGAAAGCAGTGCGATTACGCTCAAGGGATCGACTCCGTTGATAAGTCCTGGGCTGATAAGCGGGCGAATATATCTTGAGCGGAGTAACTGACGGTCGGCGTGGGATCATAGAAGTCATGGAGCAAAATGCGCCAATGTTCATATCTATCCGAATTGCGAAATCCGTCACGATGCGATGCGATATCGGCCCAGATTACGGTCAATAGATACAAGTCGTCCTGCTCCACTGCAGGGCGAACCTCGATCGATAGGAAACCCGGCGACACCGCGATCAACGGGCGCGCCTGACGCATTGCCGTCTCGAACGACGCGCCCTGCCCCGGTTTGACCCGCAGCAACGCGTGTTCGAGGATCATGTTACTGGTTCATCGAATCGAAGAAGTCTTCGTTGGTCTTCGAATTCTTCATCTTGTCGAGCAGGAACTCCATCGCGTCGATCGTGCCCATCTGCATTAGGATACGGCGCAGCACCCACATCTTCGACAGCTTGCCCTGATCGACCAGCAGCTCTTCCTTGCGCGTGCCCGACTTGCCGACATCGAGCGCGGGGAAGATGCGCTTGTCCGCGACCTTGCGATCGAGCACGATTTCCGAGTTACCGGTGCCCTTGAATTCCTCGAAGATCACTTCGTCCATGCGGCTGCCGGTATCGATCAGCGCGGTGGCGATGATCGAGAGCGAACCGCCCTCCTCGATATTGCGTGCGGCGCCGAAGAAGCGCTTCGGGCGCTGCAATGCGTTGGCGTCGACGCCACCGGTCAGCACCTTGCCGGATGACGGCACGACGGTGTTGTAAGCACGGCCGAGACGCGTAATCGAATCGAGCAGGATGACAACGTCCTTCTTGTGCTCGACCAGGCGTTTTGCCTTTTCGATAACCATTTCAGCCACTTGTACGTGGCGCTGCGCCGGTTCGTCGAACGTCGAGGAAATCACCTCGCCCTTCACCGAACGCTGCATGTCGGTCACTTCCTCGGGGCGTTCGTCGATCAACAGGACGATCAGGAACACTTCGGGGTGATTGTCGGTGATCGCCTTGGCCATGTTCTGCAGCAGGACGGTCTTGCCGACGCGCGGCGGCGCAACGATCAGGGCGCGCTGTCCCTTGCCCTGTGGCGACACGATATCGATGACTCGCGCCGACTTGTCCTTGATCGTCGGGTCCTGCGGGTCGAGCGTTAGCTTCTCGTCAGGGTAAAGCGGCGTGAGATTGTCAAAATTGACACGGTGACGGACTGCATCAGGATCGTCGAAATTGACCGCGGTCAGCTTGACCAGCGCGAAATAGCGTTCGCCGTCTTTGGGGCCGCGAATTTCGCCTTCAACCGTATCGCCGGTACGCAGGCCGAATTTACGGACCTGATTGGGCGAGATATAGATGTCGTCGGGACCGGCGAGATAGTTGGCCTCGGGCGAGCGCAGGAAACCGAAACCGTCGGGCAGCACCTCGATCGTGCCGAGCCCCATGATCTGTTCGCCATTCTCGGCCTGGACCTTGAGGATCGCGAACATCAAATCCTGCTTGCGCAGCGTCGATGCCCCCTCGATGCCAAGGCCCTCGGCCATTTCGACCAGTTCGGCGGGTTTTTTGTTCTTGAGGTCTTTGAGATGCATTTGGGGCGTCCGGCGTCACGGGGCTGGTCGGGGAGCGTCGGTCTGCAAAGGATATGCGACGATGCTGGAGAAGATACCGGCACGGCAGGAGCGCGTATCGGCAGACCGCGACCTAGGTGCCCCTCCTGCTCAAGTCAAGCCGTCAGAAGGGGCGAACGATCACCAGGACGACGATCAGCGTGACGAGAATCGCCGGGAGTTCGTTGAGCATGCGCAGCTGCTTGCCGGTCAATGTCTGCTTTCCTGCGGCAAGTTTCTTCGCATAACCGACCGCCCAGCCATGATAACCACTCAGCACCACGACCAGGAGCAGCTTGGTGTGGAGCCAGGCAAGCCCCGGCGTGCCGGAAAACAGGCCGAGATTGGCAGCGAGCAGCAGGCCTAGAATCCAGACGAGGATCATCGACGGGGTAAGAATCATCTTGCGCAGCTTGTTCTCGCGCTCGATCCATATTTGCGCCTCAGCCGAACCAGGCGCCGCTTCCTGATGGTAAACCAGATAACGCGGCAGCATGAACATACCGGCCATCCAGAAGATCACGAAGATGATATGCCCCGCCTTGACCCAAGGATAGGCGGTGCCGAGCATTCCGATCATCGCGGCGTCCTTACGAAGTCGAGCAGCCGCTCGACATGAGCAATCGGCGTGTCCTGCAGGATGCCGTGGCCAAGGTTGAAGATATGCGGGCGATCAGCGAACGCTTCAAGGATACGCGCCGCCGCCGCGTCCTGCGCCGCTCCGCCGGCGATCAGGACGAGCGGGTCGAGGTTGCCCTGTACCGGTAGATCGTATGGCAACGAGGCAGCGGCCCATAGCGGATCGACCGTTTCGTCGAGACCAAGCGCATCGACGCCCGTTTCCCGGGCATAAGCCGGTAGTTTGCCGCCGGCACCTTTGGGAAAACCGATCACCGGCGTATCGGGATGGAGATCATGCAACGCAGCGACGATCCGCGCGGTTGGGGCGATCACCCAGCGTTCGAACTGCGCCGGCGACAGACTACCCGACCAGCTGTCGAACAATTGCACCGCATCGACCCCGGCCGCGATCTGGCGCGACAGATAGTCTATCGTCATGTCGGCGATCGCATCGATGATCAGCCCGAATGCGCCTTCGTCGCCATAGGCAAAACGCCGCGTCTCGCTCTGGTCCCGACTGCCATGACCCGCGACCATATAGGTGGCCACGGTCCAGGGACTTCCCGCAAAGCCCAGAAACGTCGTCTCGGGCGCCAGTGCTGCCGCAACGCGCGCGACTGTGCCATAGACGGGTTCGAGGCGCTCAGGGGCCGCCTGCAACGCCGCCAGCGCATGATCAACCAGTGCTGGTTCCAGCCGTGGCCCTTCGCCAAGGCCAAAGCTCAGATTCTGACCCAGCGCCCAAGGCACCATCAGGATATCGGAAAACAAGATGGCGCCGTCAAAACCGAAGCGGCGGATCGGCTGCAGCGTGACCTCGGCAGCCGAGTCAGGATCGGTTGCCAACGCCAGAAAACCGCCCTTTTCTGCCCTGAGCGTGCGATATTCAGGCAAGTAACGCCCGGCCTGACGCATCAGCCATACCGGTGGTACGGCGGATTTCGCGCCGTTCAGCGTGGCAAGCAGGGGTTTCTCAATCGCAGGTTTGAAATCCGGGGCATCGGTCAACGCCGAGCAGTCCTTCTTCTATATAGATTTAAGAATCTAAGAGGTTGATGAAGTGATTGGCAGGTGGATGTCGGGGCTTATGCCGTCGTCCCGATAATGCCAACAGCTTGACCGCATGAGTCTCGCGCAAAGCAGCGGAGTCGGAAAGATTGTGCCCGTTATCCACAGGCTGTGGGTTGAATCAGGGCCTGTCGATGGGATTGTGAACAAGTCGGCTCTTATCCGCAGCCTCGCGCCGCTTTTCGCAAGCCCCGAGTTCCGCTACCGATTCGGGCGATGTTTTCCACAGGCTTGTCCAACCGATGAGATTGCACCTCCATCTCCTCTCCGATTCCACCGGGGAGACGCTGGAGAACATCGCCAAGGCAGCGCTGGCCCAATATGACGATGTCGAGACGATTCGTCATTTCTGGCCGATGGTCCGTACAGAGACGCATCTCGAACGGATCCTGCAGGAAATCGCGCAGAACCCCGGCCTGGTGATCTTCACCTTGGTCAACAGCACGACGCGTCGTACGCTTGAGGCGCGATGCCGGGCGCTTGGCCTGCCGGCCGTGGCGCCGCTCGATTCGGTCAATGACGCGCTGTCCGGCCTGCTTGGCCAACAGGCCAAGGCGCGGCCCGGCCGGCAACATGCGCTCGACGCCGCCTATTTCGCGCGGGTCGATGCGATCCAGTTCACCATGGCGCATGATGACGGTATCGGCTGGGAGAATTGGGAGGAAGCAGACATCGTCCTGGCGGGTGTATCGCGCTCGTCGAAGACACCGACCTCGATTTATCTCGCCAATCGTGGCTTCAAGACCGCCAATATCCCGATCGTGGTGGAATCACCGCCGCCCGCAATGCTTTATTCGCTCAAGCATCCGTTGGTGGTGGGCCTGACGACGAGCGCCGACCGGCTGATCCAAGTACGACGCAACCGCTTGTTGTCGCTGAACCAAGTGCCCGAGACCGATTATGTGAACGAGGAAGCTGTAACCCGGGAGGTTGCCTATGCCCGACGCATGTTCGCGGATAATGGCTGGCCGGTGATCGACGTGACGCGGCGTTCGATCGAGGAAACGGCGGCGGCGATTATCGCATTGGTCGGCGAGCGCGACGGCGCGGCGTGAAGGGGATTGCATGAAACTGGTATTGGCCTCGAAAAGCGCGTCGCGGCGCGCGATGCTGACCGCGGCCGGTGTGCCGTTCGAAGCGGTTGCGGCAGGGGTCGATGAGGAGAGCGCCAAGGCCGCGCTTGCCGGCGAAGGGCTGGCGGCACGCGACATGGCCGATGCGCTGGCCGAGTTGAAGGCGCTGAAAGTGTCGCAGCGCGATGGCGAGTCACTGGTGCTGGGCAGTGATTCGATCGTCGCGCTCGAGGACGGGACGACGCTCGACAAGCCGGTCGACCGCGCCCAGGCCGCCGAACATCTCCGTCGCCTGTCGGGCAAACGTCATGAACTGGTCAGTGCCGCGGTGATGGCCGAACAGGGCCGCGCGGTCTGGCGGATCGTCGATCGCGCCAAGATGCATGTCCGGCCGCTGTCTGCGGATTTCATCGAAACCTATCTCGATGCCGAATGGCCGGCGATCTCCGGCTGCGTCGGTTGCTATCGCATCGAAGGTCCGGGCGCGCAGCTTTTCTCGCGAATCGAGGGCAGCCAGTTCACCGTGCTCGGCATGCCGCTGCTGCCGGTGCTCGATTATCTCAGGGTGCGTGGAGTGTTGCCGGCATGAGCAGGCGTTATGCAGAGGTGATCGGCAATCCGATCGTGCAATCCAAATCGCCGCTGATCCACGGCTTCTGGATCGAGGCGCTTGGCATCGATGCCGAATATCGTGCGCATCTTGTCAGGCCTGAAGACCTGTCCGAGTATTTCGCCGCGCGGCGCGCCGATCCGCTTTGGCAAGGGTGCAACATCACGTTGCCGCACAAACAGGCGGCACTTGAGTTCATCGAGGACCGCGGCGGCGTGCGCGGCACGATCGGTGCCATCAATCTCGCGCTACGCGTGGAGGATGGTGTGGTGATCGGCACCAATACCGATGCTGGCGGATTCTATGCGCCGATCTCCGGACTGGATCTGGCTGGCAAGCCGGTGGTGGTGATCGGTGCGGGAGGAGCGGCACGCGCGGTGCTGTTTGCGCTGTCGCGACTCGGGGTCGGACCGGTGACGATCGTCAACCGCAACGTGCTCAAGGCCGCGGCTTTGTTGTCGTCGTTCGGGCTGAAGGGCAACGCCTTGCCGCTGAGCAGCGCGATCCCGTCGGCTGCCTTGCTGATCAACACCAGCGCGCTCGGCATGGTCGGCCAGCCACCACTCGAGATCGACCTGGCGCCGCTGCCCGATGATGCCGTGGTGTATGATATCGTCTATGCGCCGCTCGAAACGCCGCTGCTCGCGGCAGCGCATGATCGCGATCTCGATACGGTCGATGGACTCGACATGCTGATCGGTCAGGCGGCGCTCGCCTTCGAACTGTTGTTCGGGGCCGAGCCGCCGCGCGATCGCGATGACGAACTGCGCGACCTGCTGACAGCATGATCACGATTGGGCTGACCGGATCGATCGGCATGGGCAAGTCGACCGTCGCGGCAATGTTCGCCGATCGTGATATACCGGTATTTGATGCCGACGCGGCAGTACACCGACTGCAGGGCAAGGCTGGCCGACTGGTCGCGGCGATCGAGGCGATGTTTCCCGATACCACCGGGCCGGAGGGCGTCGACCGGACCCGATTGGGCGAAGCGGTGCTCGGCCATCCGGCAGCGCTCAAGCGACTTGAGGCGCTAGTCCATCCCGCCGTAGCGGAGGAGCGCGACGCTTTCCTGGCCGAAAATTCTGCGGCGGCGCTGGTCGTGTTCGATATTCCCTTGCTGTTCGAAACCGGAGGCGAATCGCGCGTTGACAAGGTGGTCGTGGTCAGCGCGCCGCTTGATATCCAGCGTGCTCGTGTGCTCGCCCGGCCGGGCATGCATGCCGACCGGCTCGATGCGATTCTCGCGCGCCAGACGCCCGATGCGGAGAAGCGCGCGCGCGCCGACTACGTCATTCCGACGGGCGGTTCTCTGACCGAGACCCGCACCGCGGTCGATGCGGTGATCGCTTGCCTGATCGGCCACGAAGGTCGATAATCAGCCGCATGCGCGAAATCGTCTTCGACACCGAAACCACGGGCTTCAGCTTCGACAATGGCGACCGCATGGTCGAGATCGGTTGTGTCGAGATCGTCAACCGGGTCGAGACCGGGCGCACCTTCCACGCCTATTTCAATCCCGAGCGGGCGATGCCGTCCGAGGCGCAACGGATTCACGGGCTTGGCGACTCCTTTCTCGCTGATAAACCGCTTTTTTCGCATCAGGCAGACGCGCTGATCGAGTTCATCGGCGATTGCCAGTTGATTGCGCACAATGCCGGTTTCGATTTCGGGTTTCTCAATGGCGAGCTGGCGAAATGCGGGCGCGCGCCGGTCGATATGGGCCGAATGATCGATACGGTCGCGATGGCACGCACGCGGCATCCAGGCGCCAAGCACAGCCTCGATGCACTGTGCAGCCGTTACGGCATCGACCGCAGCCATCGTGTGCTGCACGGCGCGCTGCTCGATGCGCAATTGCTCTCGCAGGTCTATGTCGAATTGACCGGTGGCCGGCAGATCGGTCTGACCCTGGTCAGTGAAACAATCGAAGAACAGATCAGCTTCGCGCCGGCGGCAGCGCCCGCGATCGTACGCCCGCCGCGACTATTCGAGGCGAGCGATACGGAACTTGCGCGTCATGCGGCGTTTATTGAAAAGATCGCCAATCCTCTTTGGCGGCTTGAGGCGTCAGGTTGACGCGGTAGCGGGATCCACCCAGATTGGGTGGCCCCCAATAAGGAGAATGCTCATGGAAATCCGGGTATCGGGCCACCAGGTCGACACCGGCAAGGCGCTGAAAAGCCATGTCGATGATCGGCTCCAGGGCATTGCCACCAAATATTTCGCGCGCGCGATTTCGGCGCACGTCACTTTTGGCAAAGGTCCGCACGATAACGGCTTCACATGCGATATCGTCGCGCATGTGATGCATGGCCTGGTGCTCAAGGGCACGAACAATGGCAAGGACGCGCATGTCTCGTTCGACGGCGCGGCCGACAAGATCGAAAAGCAGCTGCGGCGTTATATGCGTCGGCTGAAGGACCGTCATTCCGCCGGGGCTGCGAATGGCGCAACTGAAAACGGGGCGGATAGCGGCGCCTATGATAATGCCGGCTATACCGTGTTCCGCGAGGCCGAAGACGAGGTCGAGGCGGCAGATTTCCCGCTGATCGTTGCCGAAACGCGGGTCGATGTGCCCGACGCCAGCGTGTCCGACGCAGTGATGATGCTCGACCTGCGCAATACCACCGCCTTGCTGTTCAAGAATAGCGGATCGGGTGCGTATAATATGGTTTATCGCCGCGGCGACGGAACCATTGGCTGGGTCGAACCGCACCGCTCAGCCTGAGGCTTTCAACGACACGCGTTCGGCGCTATGGCGCGCCGAACGCGGGGGCGACGGCGCAAGGGCGATGACGCTAGGGGCGATTCAGGGACAATGATGAACGATTTCAGCGATTTGCTGTTACCCGAGGACGTGGTCCAGGGAATGGTGGCGGCAACCAAGAAGTCGTTGCTGCAGCAGGCGGCGAGGATTCTTGCCGAAAATCATGCGCTTGATGCGAAGGTAATCGTCGAGGCGCTGTCCGCGCGCGAGAAGCTGGGTTCGACCGGATTCGGGGGCGGCGTCGCCATCCCGCACGGCAAGCTTGCCGGACTGTCGCATGTGGTCGGCCTGTTCGTGCGCGTGGCGCAGCCGGTCGAATTTCAGGCGATCGACGATTTGCCGATCGACCTGGTATTCGTCCTGCTCTCGCCGCCCGAAGCGGGGGCGACGCACCTGAAGGCATTGGCGCGTGTATCCCGGCGGCTGCGCGACGGGGGTTTTGTCGCCAAATTGCGCGGCGCCGCATCGACCGACGCGCTCTATGCCTTGTTCACACAAGACGAAGAGCGCGATGCCGCCTGAAGCCGCGAGCGGGGCCGAGGCGCATTTCCGTGCGCTAGAGGCGCTTTATACTGCGGCACCGATAAATCAGCTGTTCGAATCGACCTTGGAAATTCCTGCAAGCGGCGTGGCAAGAATCCATTTCCTGATCGACGAGCGTTATTATCACGCCGCGGGCGCGGCGCATGGCACGAGCTATTTCAAGATGCTCGACGACGCGGCCTTCTATGCCGCGAACAGCCTCGTCACCGACCGCTTCCTGCTCACCACGGCGTTCAACCTGCTGTTCACGCGTCCGCTCAAGGCCGGGCCGGTGACTGCGGAAGGGCGCTGGGTCAGCGGTCAGCGCCGTGTCTTCGTCGCCGAGGCGCGGCTGATCGACGCCGATGGCGAGGAAGCGGCGCGCGGCACAGGTACCTTCATGCGCTCGCGCGTCGCGCTCGCCGGCCTGCCCGGATATCGTCCCGGCGTATGAGCGGGCGGCTCCCCAGCGGGATCCTGGTCAGCGCGTTGCTACGTCGGGTGAATGATGCCGGCGGGATGGGCATGATGCTCGCACGGGGCGACGATCAGGCCGGCGCGATCCTAGTCATCGCACTGGAAAACGGCCAAAATCCTCGCGCGCTAGAACGCGGGATCGGGCGGGAAGGAGCGATCGAATTGATCGAATCCGCGCGTGAAGAGGCTGACCAGCCGGGTAGCATCACACAATATTGGCTACGCCGGCGATCACGCGACCCGGATCTGTGGGTGATAGAACTGGACATCCCGTTTGCCGAACGGTTCGCCGCTGAAATGATCCTCGACGATTGACATTGTTGCGCTGCACAAAGATAGCCCGATTACTGTCAAATGCGTTGTGTCGGTGCGGGTGCGATCCGTTCGATTACGCAGTCGGGGGGCAGCCTGGGCGATAGTTTGAATATCAAGCTGGTCGTGCCACGTACCAACCGCATAATTCGAAGATTGAATGTCGTTTTTTCAGCGCGCCGCAACACTCGCGGCGATGTCACTCGGGATCGCCGCACTAATTGGCGCCAGCACCCCGGGCTTCGCCTTTGAACTGGATCGCACGGTAAACGCACCGTCGCTCGTATCCGTTCCACTTGCGGCCCAAAATTCGGTGGCCCAGATTCCGGCCATTGAGCCGCTGCCCGCGACCAAATCCACGCCCGCTATCGATTCTGAAGTTCCTGTCGTTACGGCCGATGACGTCGAATATGCCAGCCTCGATGCCGCCGTTGCCGACCAGGAAGCGCCCGAGACGATCCCGGGCGATCTGAACTGCATGGCCAGTGCGATCTATTTCGAGGCCAAGAGCGAATCGCTTACCGGCCAGCTCGCGGTTGCCGAGGTTATCCTCAACCGCACCAAGTCGGGACGTTTTCCGAAATCGGTGTGCTCGGTCGTAACCCAGCGCGGACAATTCTCGTTCGTGCGCGGCGGTCATATTCCGGCGATCGCCAACAACAAGCAGTTCCGCACCGCAATCGCCGTGGCGCAGGTCGCCATGGCCGATCATTGGGACAGCCCCGCGGCCAACGCGCTGTATTTCCACGCTCGCCGCGTCTCGCCGGGCTGGCGGATGAGCAAGGTCGCGTCGATCGGCAACCACGTCTTCTATCGCTGAGTCGTAACGGGTTGATGCCCTTGGGGCTTTATTCCGTTCGCCTCTTGTTCTAGATCGAGAGGATGCTGCAGCGCTCTCCCGATTCTGTTTTGGCCGATCCCATTTTGGCCGATCCCTGTGTCGATTCGCCGGGATCGCCAATGTGTGCCGGCGACGTGTGTCGTGGGACGGTGCGTATGCTGTTGCGGCACGACCTGGTCGCGATGGCGGAGGTGCCGCTCGACGGTGGTCGGCGTGCTGACCTGATGGCGATCGATTCGCGCGGTCAGATCATCATCGTCGAGGTCAAAGTATCGCGCGCCGACTTGCTCGGCGACGGCAAATGGACCGATTATCTCGGCTGTTGCGACCGCTTCTACTGGGCGATTCCCGCGGGCTTCGACGCTACGCTGCTTGATGGCGAGGCCTTTCTGCCCGAACGCACCGGAATCATCATCGCCGATCGTTACGATGCGGAGATCGTGCGCGAGGCGCATACCGATCCCCTGCCCGCCGCCACGCGCAAACGCTGCACCCTGGCATTTGCGCGGCGCGCAGGTCGGCGCCTGATCGGCGTGATCGACCCCGAGGCGGGGGCGATGCTCTGACGCGAGATAGCGGCGCGTGAATTCACCAAGGTTATCGGCTCGACCCAAAACACCCCGGGCGGCAAAGGATTTTAGAGACCCGGAAGGTCCAGCCCCATTGTGCGGGCGCAATCGATCGCGTCGTCATAACCGGCATCGGCATGGCGCATCACGCCGGTCGCCGGGTCGTTCCACAACACGCGCTCCAGCCGCACCGCTGCTTCGGGCGTGCCGTCGGCGACGATGACCATGCCGGCATGTTGCGAATATCCCATGCCGACCCCGCCGCCGTGATGCAGCGACACCCAAGTCGCACCGCTCGCGGCGTTGAGAAGCGCGTTGAGCAACGGCCAATCCGACACCGCGTCGGACCCATCGCGCATCGCTTCGGTTTCGCGGTTGGGGCTGGCGACCGAACCTGAATCGAGATGATCGCGGCCAATCACGATCGGCGCCTTCAGTTCGCCCGATGCAACCATCTCATTGAAGGCAAGGCCGAGCCGGTGGCGATCGCCCAGCCCGACCCAACAGATCCGCGCCGGTAGCCCTTGGAAGTGTATCCGCTCGCGCGCCATGTCGAGCCAGCGATGGAGGTGCGTGTTGTCGGGCAATAGCTCCTTCACCTTGGCATCGGTCTTGTAGATATCTTCGGGGTCGCCCGATAGCGCGACCCAGCGGAATGGCCCGACACCCCGGCAGAAGAGCGGGCGGATATAGGCCGGGACGAAGCCGGGAAAGGCGAAGGCATCGGTCACGCCCTCGTCGAGCGCGACCTGGCGGATATTATTGCCATAATCGACCACCGGCACGCCGACTTTCCAGAAATCGAGCATCGCGCGGACATGGACCGCCATCGATGCCTTGGCGGCGCGCGCCACCGCGCCGGGATCGCTCTCGCGTTCCGCCATCCAGCGTTCCAGCGTCCAGCCCTGCGGCAGATAACCGTTGATCGGATCATGCGCCGAGGTTTGGTCGGTGACGAGGTCGGGGCGAACGCCACGCCGCGCGAGTTCCGGATAGATATCCGCCGCATTGCCGAGCAGCCCGACCGAGATCGGCGATTTGGCGGTGGTGACGATCTCCAGCGCCTCGTCCAGGCTGTCGGTCATGCGATCGAGATAGCCGGTCTGCAACCGCATCTCGATCCGGCTCGGCTGGCATTCGACCGCAAGGCACGACGCGCCCGCCATGGTCGCGGCGAGCGTCTGCGCGCCGCCCATGCCGCCGAGCCCCGCGGTCAGGACCCAGCGACCCGACAGGTTGCCGCCATAATGCTGGCGGCCCGCTTCGACGAACGTTTCGTAGGTGCCCTGCACGATCCCCTGGCTGCCGATATAGATCCAGCTGCCCGCGGTCATCTGGCCGTACATCATCAGTCCGGCGCGATCGAGTTCGTGGAAATGCTCCCATGTCGCCCATTTTGGCACCAGGTTCGAATTGGCGATCAGCACGCGTGGTGCGTCACGGTGAGTGCGAAACACACCGACCGGCTTGCCCGACTGGACGAGCAATGTTTCCTCGTCGCCGAGTCGGCGCAGCGCCTCGATGATCCGGTCGAAACTCTCCCAATCACGCGCGGCGCGGCCGATGCCGCCATAAACGACCAGCTCCTGCGGATTCTCCGCCACTTGGGGGTCGAGATTGTTCATTAGCATGCGCAATGGCGCCTCGGTCAGCCAGCTTTTCGCGCTGAGCTCGGGGCCGGTCGGAGCGACGATATGACGCTGATTGTCGAGGCGGGTCATGCGGGGCCTTTCGCGAAAGTCAGGACGGCGGTGAGGACATTGGTGAGGTCGGCGCGCAAGGGAGCGGCGCGATCGGGCGCCCAGGCCGGTGGCCAGTTGGACTCGTCGGGTTCACCTGTCGGCTCATCGAGATAGGCGCGCATCGCAATCTCCATCTGGATCGCATGCACGCCGTCGGCCGGGCGGCCATAATGACGCGTGGTCCAGCCGCCCCGGAAACGCCCATTGAGCACATGCGACCGCTCGCCACAGGCCGCGACCACCGCGTCGCTCAGCGCGGAATCGCAGGTGACGCCATTGTCGGTACCGATATTCAGTTCGGGCAGCTTGCCGTCGAACAGGCGTGGAATAACGCTGCGGATCGAATGACAATCATAGACCACGACGCGGGGATGCAGCGCGCGCAATCGCGCGATCTCCGCTTCGATCGCTTCGTGATAGGGGGTGAAGTAGGATGCGCGGCTCGCTTCGATGTCGGGTGTCTCGCCGTCGCGATAAAGCGCTTCGCCATCGAATGTCTCGATCGGACAAAGACCGGTGGTCGCATGGCCGGGATAAAGCGACCCGCCCGATGGCGGGCGATTACAGTCGATCACGCTGCGCGAGATGTCGGTGCGGATCGTCGTCGCTTCGGCCAGCCCGTCATAAAGCGCCGCGATATGCCAATCCGCGTCGCGGATCGCCCACCATGGCGAACGAAATTGTCCGATCAGGTCGTTGGGGATCAAATTGCCGCCATGAGGAAAGGCCAGGATCAGCGGCGTATCGCGCCGCTCGACATGGAGCCAGTTCATGGCGCGAGGCCCGGCAAAGCCGTAACCGCATCGAGCAACGCCGGCGAGCGGAGCAGCGCAGCGGCCGCCTCTATATCGGGCGCCATGTGGCGATCTTCTTCCAGCGTCGGCACTTGCGCGCGAAGCAGGTCGCGAACCGCCTCGATCGGCGGGCTCGACGCCAGCGGCGCATGGAAATCGCAACCCTGCGCACCGGCAAGCAGCTCGATCGCCAGCACCATATCGACATTCGCCGCCATCTCGCCCAACCGCCGTGCACCATGCGCCGCCATCGACACATGGTCCTCCTGATTGGCCGAGGTCGGGATCGAATCGACGCTCGCCGGATAAGCGCGCTGCTTGTTCTCCGATACCAGGGCCGCCGCAGTCACTTGCGGGATCATGAAACCGGAGTTGAGGCCGGGGTGCGGCGTCAGGAAGGCGGGCAGGCCCGACAAGGCTGGATCGACCAGCATGGCAATGCGCCGCTCAGCCAGACTGCCGATCTCACACAAGGCCAGCGCGATCATATCGGCGGCAAAGGCGACCGGCTCGGCGTGGAAATTACCCCCGGATAAAGCCTCGTCCTGGGCCTCGCCGGTTCCCACGAAGATCAGCGGATTGTCCGACACACCATTCGCCTCGACGATCAGCGTGTCGGCCGCCTGGCGCAACAGGGTCAGGATCGCGCCCATCACCTGCGGTTGGCAGCGCAGGCAATAGGGATCCTGTACGCGGAGATCGTCTTCGCGATGTGACGCGCGGATCGCCGACCCCGCCATCAGGTCACGCAATGCATCGGCAGTCTCGATCTGGCCGGCATGGCCGCGCAGCGTATGGATACGATGGTCGAACGGCGTATCCGAACCCTTCGCCGCTTCGGTCGAGAGCACTCCCGTGACCAGCGCGGTGCAATAAAGGCGTTCCGCCTCGAATACGCCGGCGAGCGCATAGGCGGTCGAAAATTGCGTGCCGTTCAGCAGCGCAAGCCCTTCTTTTGGCCCCAGTGCCAGCGGTGCTAGGCCGGCTGCGGCAAGCGCTTCGGCGGCGGACATACGCTTTTCGCCAACGAAAATCTCGCCGACGCCGATCATCGCTGCAGCCATATGGGCAAGCGGGGCAAGATCGCCCGATGCGCCGACCGATCCCTGGGCCGGGATCACCGGGACCAGGTCATGGGCCAGCATCGCTTCGAGCAGTTCCACCGTCGCCGGCGCCACGCCCGATGCGCCGCGCGCCAGGCTAGCGAGTTTCAGCGCGATCATCAGCCGGGCTATGGGCACCGGCATCGGCGCACCGACACCGGCGGCGTGGCTCAGTACGATGTTGCGCTGCAAAGTGGCGAGGTCCGACGCCTCGATGCGCACGCTGGCGAGTTTTCCAAAGCCGGTGTTGATCCCATAAACCGGTTCGCCCCGGGCGAGGATGCGTTCGACCGCAGCGGCGCTGTCGGCAATTCCGCTGCGACTGGCGGGATCGAGGGTTGGATTCGCACCGAGATAAAGCGCGCGCCAGTCGGCATAGGGTACGACACCCGGAGTTATCAGCATCGGCCGTCCTTCACGCGCATAAACAAGGGGTTGAAGCCGATCCGGTAGACCAGCTCGGCCAGATCGGAGATGTCCCACACCGCCAGGTCGCAGGCTTTGCCCGCCTCGAGCGTGCCGATCTGTGCGGACAGCCCGAGCGCACCGGCGGCATTGACGGTGACGCCGCGCAGCGCCTCCGTCACGGTCAGGCGGAACATTGTCGATGCCATATTCAGCATCAGCAACAGCGACGTCGTGGGCGAAGTACCCGGGTTGCAGTCGGTGGCGATCGCGATCGGGACAAGGTGCGCGCGAAACATGTCGATCGGCGGCAGCTTGGTCTCGCGCATGAAATAATAAGCGCCGGGCAACAGTACCGCGACCGTCCCCGCCGCCGCCATCGCGCGGACGTCGCTGTCCTCGGCGTATTCGAGATGGTCGGCGGACAGCGCGCCATGGCTGGCGGCGAGGCTGGCGCCGTGCAGCGCGGACAGTTGCTCGGCATGCAACTTGACCTGGAGCCCGGCCGCGCGAGCGGCGGCAAGCACTCGCCCGGATTGCTCGATCGAAAAGCCGATGCCCTCGCAAAAAGCATCGACCGCATCGGCAAGGCCGACCGAAGCCGGAATCATCGCGTCGCACACCAGGTCGATATAATCGTCCGCCCGCCCGGCATATTCCGGTGGCAGCGCATGCGCGCCGAGCAAGGTCGCCGACACCCTGACCGCGCGCTCGTCGCCCAGCGTATGTGCGGCGCGCAGCATCTTCAATTCATCGTCGAGAGTCATACCGTAACCCGATTTGACCTCGATCGTGGTGACACCTTCGGCAAGCAGCGCATCGAGCCGGGGCAAGGCAATCTCGACCAGCTCGGCTTCGCTCGCGGCGCGGGTCGCGCGCATCGTCGACAGGATGCCGCCGCCAGCGCGCGCAATTTCCTCATAAGACGCACCTTCCAGCCGCATCGCCCATTCGCCGGCACGGTCGCCAGCATGGATGAGATGTGTATGACAATCGATCAGACCGGGGGTGATCCAGCGTCCGGCGCAGTCGATCACTTCCGCCGCGCCCTGCGGCCCGTCGGCGCGCGGCCCCGCATAGGCGATCCGGCCCTGCTCGCACCCGACCATGCCGTCTTCGATCACGCCTAGACCATCGCCGGTCATCGTCGCCAGTCGGGCATTGATCCAGAGTCGCTCCATGACCCCATCCTTGCCCGCCACATTTATTATGTCTAGACATAATAATCAGGAGGCCGCGATGCATCATCTTTGGTTCGAGCATGTATTGCTGCCGCAGGGCTGGGCCGATCGAGTCCGCATCGGCATCGTCGCTGGACATATCACCACGATCGAGACCAGCACCGATGCGCTGGCCGCGGACGACTGCCATGGCACTGGGGTGCCAGGCCTGTGCAACGTGCACAGCCATGGTTTCCAACGCGGCATGGCCGGGCTGTCGGAGCGGCGCGGCCGGCCTGATGACGATTTCTGGAGTTGGCGAGAGGTGATGTATCGCTTCCTCGACCGCCTTGGTCCCGATGATATCGCGGCGATCACCGCACAGGCTTATGTCGAGATGCTCGAATCGGGTTTCACCCGGGTCGGCGAATTCCATTATTTGCACAATGAAGTCGACGGCGGCCGTTATGCCGATCCGGCAGAGACCGCCGGCGCAATCGTGGCGGCGGCCGGCATCAGCGGGATCGGGCTGACCTTGTTGCCGGTGTTCTACGCGCATGGCGATTTCGGCGGCGCCAAAGCGGTATCCGGACAGCGGCGCTTCCTGTCCGATATCGACGGCTTCGCACGGCTGGTCGAGCAAAGCCGGGCGAAGCTGTCGGGCGACATGATTTTAGGAATCGCGCCGCATTCATTGCGCGCCGTCACGCCCGAGGAGATGGAGGCGCTCGTCGGGCTTGCCGGCCAGGGGCCAATTCATATCCATGCGGCGGAACAGGTGCGCGAGGTCGAAGCGTGTCTGGCGTGGAGCGGCGCGGGGCCGGTCGAATGGCTGCTCGACAACCAGCCGGTCGATCGGCGCTGGTGCCTGATCCACGCCACTCATCTGACCGATACCGAATGCGACCGGCTTGCCGCCAGCGGTGCCGTCGCCGGCCTGTGTCCGGTGACCGAAGCCAATCTCGGCGACGGCATATTTCCCGCGCTGCGTTATCTCGCCGCTGGCGGCCGTTTCGGCGTGGGTACCGATTCGAACATTCTTGTCGATGCCGCGAGCGAACTCCGCGCGGTCGAATATTCGCAGCGCCTGTCGCATCGCCGTCGGGCGCTGATCGCCGATGATGCCCAACCCTCGGTCGGCCAGCGTCTGTTCGGCGCGGCGCAATCGGGCGGGGCCCAGGCGCTGGGGGTCGATGCAGGGCTGTGCGTCGGCGGTTCGGCCGATATCGTGTCATTCGATATGGACCACCCTGCCTTGTTCGGCGCCACGACCGAGACCCTGCTCGACCGTTGGATCTTTGCCGCACGGCACGGCGCGATCGAGACGGTTTGGCGTGGCGGACGGAAATGCGTCGAGGCGGGCCGGCATGTTGCGGCCGGCGCGGTGGCCGCGCGTTATCGCCAAACCGTGGCAGGTCTTTTGGCGTGACTGTCGCCGAGCGTATTCGCACCGATATCGAGGCGCGGATTCACTCGGGCGCGTGGCGTCCGGGTGATCGGATCCCGTTCGAACACGAGCTTGTCGTGACCTATGGCTGCTCGCGTGCGACGGTTGGCAAGGCGCTGGGCGCGCTCGCTCGAACTGGCCTGATCGAGCGGCGGCGCAAGGCAGGCTCCTTCGTTGCACATCCGCAGGTCCATTCGGCCGTGCTTGCGGTGCCTGATCTGGCGCAGATCATCGCAGCGCGTGGCGAGGAGTATCGCTGGCAGCGCATTGTGTATCGTGACGTGAACAATGGTGAGGGCGGCGAGATCCCGCTGCCTGCATTGCTGATTGAGGGTGTGCATTTCAGCGGCGGCGAACCGTTCGCACTCGAACGCCGGCTCATCGCACTCGGCACCGTCCCCGAAGCGGCCACTCAGAACTTTGTCGATGAGGCGCCCGGCGCCTGGCTGCTTGCGCACATACCCTGGACTGCCGCGCGCCATCGTATCCGCGCAGTGGAGGCGATGCCGGTGGAGGCGCGCGCGCTGGCATTGCGGCCCCGTGCGGCCTGTCTCGAACTCGAACGGATGACCTGGCAGGCCGGCGAGCCGGTCACTCATGTGCGCCAGCTGTTTCGCGGCGATCGTTTCGACCTGGTAGCCGAGTTCCGGCCGGGCGACGGTTAAAGCTTGGGTCCCGAAACGCCCTTGCGCGTCTTTTTCGGGGTTTCATCGATCAGCTTGGCCATCACCGTCGAGCGTTTGTCGTCATGCGCATAGTCGCGCGCCGACATGCCGGCCAGCAGGTCGGGCTGATCGGGATCGGCCCCCGCGGCGAGCAATGTGCGGGCAAGGCCAAGATCGCGACGCTGCACGGCGCGAATCAATGGCGTTTCGCCACGCGAATTGCCCAGATTCACATCTGCCTTGGCCTCGATCAGGATATCGACCAATCCGGACTGGCCGCCATTTACTGCGAGCAGCATCGCTGTATTGCCCTCGCCGTCGCGCAGGTTCGGGTCGGCATTCTGTTGCAGCAGGAAGCGCAGATAGACCGAATCGCCACGCTTGACGACAATGTGCAAGGCGCCTTCCCTGGTACCGATATCGCGCGTGTTGATGATCCGACTGCCCGGCTTGTTGAGCATTTCAAGCACCTCGGTGCCCTTGCCGCCACGCACCGCCTCGAGGAACTTGTAGCTCTCCGATTGCTGCTGCGCCTGGGCGATTCCGGTGGTCATGAGGAGCGCGGCAGTGGCCAGCGCGATCTGCTTCAAACGAACGGTCATTATCTCGTGCCGGCCCCTAAAATCATCTTCGTGATCATGTGTGCACCGCACGACGAACAATCAACCCAACTTGCGTGTGCCGCCTTAACAGATCATGGCTGACCGTGCCATGAAACTGAT
Source organism: Sphingomonas sp. UYAg733 (assembly GCF_054057355.1). NCBI lineage: Bacteria > Pseudomonadati > Pseudomonadota > Alphaproteobacteria > Sphingomonadales > Sphingomonadaceae > Sphingomonas > Sphingomonas sp. UYAg733. The sequence goes on along the minus strand of NZ_JBSRZE010000001.1, from coordinate 165,882 downwards.
CGCCCGTACGCTTGCCATGCTTCTCATCTCGGCGCTGCCCGCTGCCTGTTCGGGCCCATCGGTGCCGGCGCGTGCGCCGCTCGAGGGCGCAGCGATCGGCGGCCCGTTCACGCTGACCGATCAGGATGGCCGGCAGGTCAGCGATACCGCGTTCAAGGGCAAATACCGCATCGTCTATTTCGGCTATACTTTCTGTCCCGACGTCTGCCCGGTCGATGTGCAGAATCTTGGCGCCGCCTTGCGTCTATTGGAAAAGAGCGACCCCGCTTTAGGCGCGAAGGTCGTCCCGATCTTCATCTCGGTCGATCCCGAGCGCGATACGCCCGAAGTGCTCAAGCAATTCGTGTCCGCTTTCCATCCGCGCATGGTCGGCCTGACCGGCAGCGCGGACGCCATCGCCAAGGTCGCGAAGGCGTTTGCGATCTACTACAAGAAAGGTGATCCAGCGCCCGGCGGTGGTTATCTGATGGATCATTCGCGCGTTGCCTATCTGATGGATCCCGATGGAAAGCCGCTCGCGCTCCTGCCGCAGGAAGGGAGGCCTGAGGCGATCGCGGTCGAACTCAAGCGCTGGGTCAAGTGAGCCTGGTCGAATGAGTGGGGCATTCTGGGAAGATACGCCGCTCGACAAGCTCGATCGCGGCCAATGGGAAGCGTTGTGCGACGGCTGCGGCAAATGCTGCATCCACAAGCTCGAGGATGAGGAAACCGGCGAGCTGATCCCGACCAATGTCGCGTGTCGTTTGCTCGACCGCGCCACCGCGCAATGCTCGAACTATCGCCACCGTCACGCATTCGTCAGCGAATGCGTCCGGCTGACGCGCGACAATGTGCATGAGATCGACTGGCTGCCCGATACCTGCGCCTATCGCTTGCGTCGCGACAACGAACCTTTGCCACGCTGGCATTATCTCGTGTGTGGCGATCGCGATGCGGTCCACCGTGCCGGCGAGTCGGTACGCGGCTGGACCATCTCAGAGGTCGATGCCGGTGAGTTGGAGCACCATATCGTCGATCGGCGGTTGTGACGGAAACGGTTGAAGTCGTCCGCAACGCGCGCGCGCGGCGCGCCAAGCTTTCGGTCGATCCGGCGAGCGGCCGGGTACGGCTGACCTTGCCGCCGCGCGCACCGTTGAAAGCGGCGCTGCGCTGGGCCGAGGAACAGCGCGGCTGGGTCGAGGCACAACGCGCGAAACTGCCGCAGGCGCGGCCCTTCGCGCCCGGCGCCGAGATACCGTTCGACGATCAAATCCTGACGATCGACTGGCATGAGCTCCTGCCGCGCCGTGTCGCGCGCGTTGGACCATTGCTTCGCTGCGGCGGGCCGCTCGACGCCTTGTCGCGGCGGGTCGAGACCTGGCTGAAACGCGAGGCGCTCCGAGTGCTTAGCGCGGAAACCGCCGAATTCGCCGCACGCGCCGACGTGACAGTGACCCGTGTATCGATCGGTGATCCCCGCGCACGTTGGGGCAGTTGCGCATCGACCGGCGTGATCCGCTACAGCTGGCGGCTCATCCTGATGCCGTCCTCCGTGCGTCGCTCGACCGTCGCGCATGAGGTCGCGCATCGTGTCCACATGAATCACGGCCCTGAATTCCACACGCTCGCCAACGCTTTGACCGAAGGTGACCCGGCCGCATCACGTTCCTGGCTGCGGGCCAACGGCGCGGCGCTTCACTGGTTCGGGCGGGTTTCCTGAGGCCGTTCGCGCGGCGTTTCCGGCGGCAGCGCGGCGGCGGGCCGGTTGGGTACCGAATTGGGTCGCGGCGGCGGTGGCTGGTTGCGATCAAGAACCTTGTCGATCCAGTCCTGATCAAGCCTTTCCGGCGGTCGGGGATTGGTGTCGCTCGTCGGTGGCACCGGCTGTCCATCGACATCGACCTGCGGATCGTCGACGGACGGCTCGACCGCTGCGCCCGGTTCGATCGGATTGCCGTCCTGATCGACGAACAGGCTGTTGTCCGCCTCGCCGAAATAGGATTCCTCATCGGGCTCGAGCTGCCATTCGGGCAGCGTGACCTGGGTATCGAATTGCTCGACCGGGCGATTGGCCACCGCCACCTTCATGAAGCCGGCAAAGGCGCGTGCCGGCGCGGTGCCGCCCTGCAGGCCGGGCACGACCTTGGCGTCGTCGCGGCCCATCCACACACCCGTGGTGAGCCCGCTCGAAAAACCGACGAACCAGCCATCCTTGTTCGATGATGTCGTGCCGGTCTTGCCCGCAACCGGACGACCGATTTGTGCCGCTTTGCCGGTGCCGGTGTTGACCGCGGTCTGCAGCAGGTCGGTCATCTGCGCGGCGACATAGGGCGCAACCAGTACCTGGCTGCGATCGACTTCCTGCGCGTAGATCGTCACGCCCTGCGCGGTGACCTTGGTGATGCCATAGGGCGTCACCGCGACGCCTTTGTTGGCGACGCTGGCAAAGGCCCGGGTCATGTCGATCAGGCGGACATCGGAGGTACCGAGCACCATCGCCGGATGGGTGTCGACCGGGGTGGAGATACCGAACCGGCGCGCCATGTCGGCGATCGTGCCGAAGCCGACCTCAAGCCCGAGCTTCGCCGCGATCGTATTGACCGAATAGGCAAAGGCGGTGCGCAGGGTCATCGCGCCTCGATTCGCGCCCGACGAGTTGCGCGGGCTCCAGCCTTTGATCGTGACCGGTTCGTCGACCATTGTGTCTTCGGGCTTGTGGCCGGCCTCGAGCGCGGCGAGATAGACGAACAGCTTGAACGCCGATCCTGGCTGACGCACCGCTTGAGTTGCCCGGTTATAGTTGGACGAGACATAGTCCGTGCCGCCAACCATCGCCCGCACCGCGCCGTCACGATCGATCGATACCAGCGCCCCTTGCGCATTCTTCGGCGCATTGGCGCGGACCGAGGTGTCGGCCGCGCGCTGCATGCCGAGATCGAGCGTGGTCCACACTTCGAGCGGCCGGGTCGTTTCGTCGATCAGCACTTCGAGCTGGGGCAGTGCCCAGTCGGTGAAATAGCGCACGCTGTTCTGTTTGGGCTCGGGCGCGAGCTTGACCGACGAAGGATTGGCCTGCGCGGCCTCCGCGGCACTGAGCTTGCCGGTTTCCTGCATCAGCTTGATCACCACACCGGCGCGGCCAATCGCCGCTTCTGCGTCGGCGGTCGGGGAATAGCGCGATGGCGCCTTGACCAGACCCGCAACCACCGCCGCTTCGTTCAGGTTCAGCGTATCGGCGCCATGCCCGAAGAACCGGCGCGACGCGGCGTCGATGCCGTAAGCGCCGCCGCCGAAATAGACCTTGTTGAGATAGAGCTCGAGGATTTGGTCCTTGGTAAACTTGCGTTCGATCGCCAGTGCCAGGATAGCCTCGCGAATCTTGCGGCCGAAATCATATTTGTTCGACAGGAAAATGGTCCGTGCGACCTGCTGCGTGATCGTCGATGCGCCCTGCAGTCGCTTGTCGGTGCCGCGATTGTTGAAGGCGAGCTTGACCGCGCGTAGTACGCCGATCGGATCGACGCCGGGATGCGAGCGGAAGCGGCGATCCTCGACCGAGACCATTGCGTCGCGCATCACCGCCGGGATCTTCTCGTACGGCAGCCATTCACCATAGCTCGGCCCGAGCGACACGATAACCGTGCCATCGGCGGCGTGGACGCGGATCATCTGCCCGTTGGGCGAGGATTTCAACTCATCGTAACTCGGCAGCTGCGCTCGCGCGACATAGACCGCGATGACAAGGGCGATCAGCCCAAGAAGAGCGAGCACGCCGAACACCTGCAACGTGCGGACGAGCCGGCGACGCCATGGTCTGGACGATTTGGGCTTTGATGAGGTGACCATGAAGCTGCCGGAGATTACGCGCTAATCCCGTGGCTCACAAGCGGCCACGAGAATTAGCTTAGTCCTTCCATGCCCAGTAAAGCTGCGCCGGCGGCAGATTCCACCATTCCATCGCGTGCTCGACGCGCGGAATATAGGGTGCGATGAAATCATAGCATTTGGGCGAATATTGATAGACCAGGAAGGCGCCACCGGGACGGAGCACATCGGCGGTCGCGGCGCCGATCGCATCGCCCACGCCGGTCGGCAGGGTCGAGAAAGGCAAGCCCGACAGGACAAAATCGGCCTGCTCGAAACCATGATCGGCGATGATTTGGCGCACATCGGCGGCCGAGCCGTTGACTACGGTAAACCGCGGGTCGGTGATTTCGTGGCGCAGATAGCGGACGAAATCGGGATTGGTGTCGATCGCGATATATCTTGCATCGGGACCAAGTTTTTCGAGCACCGACGCGCAGAAGGTGCCGACGCCGGGGCCATATTCAACGAACAATTTGGTGTTCTGCCAATCGACTCGGGAGAGCACTTTGCGCACCAGCTTGCCGGACGAGGGGAAGATTGCCCCCACCATAACCGGATGCTTGATAAAGCCTTTCAGGAACATCCCCATGGGCGAGGGGACGCCTGCGGCGCGAAGGCGCCGGCGGCGTTGAGCGGCGGTGGATGCTGGCATCATGGTCCTGTTCGTAAGGGAAATAGACGTTTCGGTTTCACCCGTCGCAAACTTGTAACGAACATTCAAGCGATCGGGTTGCTTCTCGCCTGCTGCCGGGGTTGCGCGACCTCGCGATTCGCCTAAGCGAGGCACATGCGCGACGACCGGACGGATATGATGAAAAGGCTGGCGACCCGCCGGCTCGTCCATCGTGCAAATCTGTTTTTGCGCCGCCCAGGCCTGAGGCGATGAAGCCCGCGACTCCGGTCAATCGCGACTTCATCCTGCTGTTCCTCGTCATGCTGACGATCGCGGCGGGCAATACCGCACTGCAATCCGTGCTGCCCGCGCTCGGCCGCTCTCTGAAGGTGCCGGACAGCGCGGTCGCCGCCGCATTCTCCGTATCGGCATTGCTGTGGGTGGTGTCCGCCCCCTTTTGGGCGAATCGGTCCGATCGCCACGGGCGACGCGCGATGATCCTGCTTGGTGTCGGCGGCTTCACCATTTCGCTGCTGTTGTGCGGAATCGTACTGACGGCGGGGATCAACGGCTGGATCGGTGGCACGGCGGCGTTCCTGACCTTCATCCTCGGCCGGCTTATCTATGGCAGCTTCGGCTCGGCGGCGCCGCCGGCGGTGCAGGCGCTGGTCGCCGGGCGCACGACGCGCGAGGAGCGCACTCGTGCGTTGACCCTGCTCGGATCGGCCTTCGGGCTCGGCACGATCCTCGGGCCGGCGATTGCGCCCTATCTGACGCTCGGCCATGTCGGCGGGATCGAGATCGGGCTCGCCGGCCCGGCTTATTTCGGCGCTGCATTTGGTGCGTGCATCTTCCTCGCTGTACGCCGCATGTTGCCCAACGACCTGATCGCGGAGCCCGGCACGCCCAATTCCGAGGCTCGGGGGGCGGCAAACGCCTATCCCTCGATTGGCGGGCAGGCGAGCGGCGCGAGCGTCACCGCTGCCACGCACAGCCACGATCAGGGCGTCGGTTACGCCGATCCGCGCATCCGCGCCTGGATGATCATGGGCTTGGTAATGGGTCATGCTCAGGCGATGACCGGTCAGGCGATCGGTTTCCTGGTGATCGACCGGCTGAATGTCGCGCCGATCGATGCGTTGCAGCCGACCGGCATGGTGCTGATGATGGGCGCGGGGTCGTCCCTGCTGGTGCAATGGGGCCTGATCCCGCTGCTCAATCTGACGCCGCGCCGGCTGGTGCTCGCCGGGCTGGTGGTTGCGGCGATCGGCACCGCGATGACCGGAATCGCCACCTCGCTCTACGGCATCGCGCTTGCCTATGCGATCGCCTCGGCCGGGTTTGGTTTCATCCGCCCCGGTTTCACCGCCGGATCGTCGCTCGCGGTCGGGCCGGAATCACAGGGATCAGTGGCGGGCAAGGTCACCTCGGTCAACGGCGCATCGTTTGTGCTTGGCCCGTCGATCGGGGTCGGCCTGTACGAGGCGCAACATTCGCTGCCATATCTGACCGCGAGCGCCGGGCTGCTGATCCTGATCCTTTATGCCTGGAAGAGCCTGAAGAGCCCTGCATTGGAGGATCTGCTCGATTAGTCGGGCACAGTTAGCGCATTGCGCTGCGCACCGATCGACGCTCCAAGGGCGTAAATGGCAAGCGCGGCCCAGATCAGCACAAATGCGCCGATCTGTGCCGCATGAAGTTTCTCGCCATAAACGAACACCGCCAATATCAGCTGGAGCGTCGGCGCGATATATTGCAGCAGCCCCAGATCGCTATAGCGCACGCGCTTCGCCGCCGCAGCGAATAGCAGCAGCGGCAGTGCGGTGAGGACGCCGGTGGCGACGAGTAGCGGCACACCCGGACCATCGGCGGTCAGCACCGTGCCGGCGAGCAGGAGCCAGGCCAGCGCCGACGGTGTGAGGATCGCGGTTTCAATCAGCAGGCCGTCGATCGCGTCTACCGGTGTGATCTTGCGGATCAGGCCGTAGAATCCGAACGAGAACGCGAGCGTCAGCGGGATGAACGGTATCCCGCCTTGCCAGATGGCGAGAAAAAGCACTGCTGCGGTGGCGATCATCACCGCGATCGCTTCGATCCGGCCGAGCCGTTCGCGCAGGATCACTACGCCGAGCACGACATTGACCAGCGGGTTAATGAAATAGCCGAGACTGGCGTCGGCGACATGGCCGCCATTCACCGCCACGATGTAGCAGAGCCAGTTGATACCAATCAGCGTCGCCGACCCAGCGAGTGCGAGTAACAGGCGCGGCGTCCGAATGGTCCTGAACAGCGCTGGTCCATGGCGCAACGCTGCCGCCAGCACGACCAGCAACAGTAATGACCAGAGGACGCGATATGCCAGGATATCCGGCGCCGGCAGCGGCTTGAGCAGCTTCAGGAATGCGGGCAGCAATCCCCAGATCGTAAAGGCGGCGACGCCCAATAGGATTCCGGGATTGATCTTCCTGTTGCCCGCCACCGTCTCCGCCTGATGTGGTTCCAACAAGTCGATCAATCAATTCCCTTCGGGCCACGAGGCCGCAACTGACCGGGCGAGATGAAACCGATCGGCTGCAATGCCGACGCGTCCTGCTTCAACCGCGATGCCATCTGCTCATAATCGCGCTCCATCTCGGGGGTGACCGAGGCGCGAGATTCGTCAAGCGCTTCCTCGAAATGCGCCATCGTCACTTCGGCAACGCTGAGCGACTGGCGTAGTGCAACGAGGCCGGCGCGGCGCACCAGATCCTCGAGATCGGCCCCGGTGAAACGGTCGGTCCGCTCGGCCAGCGAATCGAGATCGACATTGCTGGCGAGCGGCATCTTGCCGGTCTGGATAGCCAGGATGCGCCGGCGCCCGTCCTTGTCGGGTACACCGACATAGATCAGCTCGTCGAACCGGCCCGGGCGGAGCAGCGCCGGGTCGATCAGATTGGGCCGGTTGGTCGCGCCGATCACTACGACCGATTGCAGTTCCTCCAGCCCGTCCATCTCTGCCAGGATGGTATTGACCACCCGTTCGGTGACCTGCGGCTCGCCCATCCCGCCGCCGCGTGCGGGTACCAGCGAATCGAGCTCGTCGAAGAAGATCACGCATGGCGCAACCTGGCGCGCGCGGCTGAACAGCTTGGTGATCTGCTGTTCGCTCTCGCCATACCATTTGCTCAGCAGGTCGGACGATTTGGTGGCGATGAAGTTCGCCTCCGCCTCGCGCGCGACCGCCTTGGCAAGCAGGGTCTTGCCGGTGCCGGGCGGCCCGTAGAGCAGAAAGCCCTTGGCCGGGCGGATGCCGAGACGACGGAACGCATCGGGGTCCTTGAGCGGCAGCTCGACCCCTTCCTTCAGGCGCATCTGTGCCTTGTCGAGCCCGCCGACATCCTCCCAGCGTACGCGCGGCGCCTCGACCATTACCTCGCGCATCGCGCTTGGCTGGACGCGTTTGAGCGCATCGAGGAAATCCTCGCGCGTGACGGCAAGCGTATCGAGTACCTCAGGCGGAATCGTGCCTTCAGCCAGGTTGAGCCGGGGCATGATCTTGCGCACCGCCTCAATGGCGGCTTCGCGCGCGAGCGCGGCGAGATCAGCGCCGACAAAGCCGTAAGTGGTACGCGCAAGTTCGCCGAGATCGACCTTGTCGCCGAGTGGCATGCCGCGCGTGTGGATGCCGAGGATCTCGCGGCGACCCCGCTCGTCGGGCACGCCGACGACGATCTCGCGGTCGAACCGGCCGGGCCGGCGCAAAGCCTCGTCGATCGCCTCGGGACGGTTGGTCGCGGCAATCACCACGACATTGGTGCGCGCCTCGAGTCCGTCCATTAGCGTCAGCAGCTGCGCGACCAGGCGCTTTTCCGCCTCGCCTGACACCTGGCCGCGCTTTGGCGCGATCGAATCGATCTCGTCGATGAACACGATAGAGGGCGACGCCTTGGCCGCTTCCTCGAACACCTGGCGCAGCTTGCTTTCCGATTCGCCATACGCCGATCCCATGATCTCGGGGCCGTTGATCAGGAAGAATTCGGCAGCGCTTTCATTGGCGACGGCGCGTGCGAGCCGCGTCTTACCGGTACCGGGCGGCCCATGCAGCAACACGCCCTTGGGCGGATCGACGCCGAGCCGCTGGAACAGTTCGGGATAGCGCAGTGGCAATTCGACCATTTCGCGCAACTGGTCGATCGTCGGACCCATGCCGCCGATATCGTCATAGGTGACATCCGCACGGCGCGCTTCCTTGGGTTCCTCATATTCAGGGCGCAGCTCGATCTCGGTATTCTCATCGACATGCACGACGCCCTTGGGAGTGGTCGCAATCACCGAGAGGCGGATTTCCTGCAGCGCATAAGCGGGCGCACGGAGGAATTGCTGCACGCCGGGCGGCATATTGTCGACGCGTTGCTGGCCGGCGGTCGCGACGACGTCACCCTGGCACAGCGGTCGGCCGAAAAAGGTGCGCTTCAGCGCGTTGGATGACCCCTGCAGTCGCAGATTCTGCTGTGCCGGTGCGAAGACGACACGCGTCGCCGCCTTGGATTCGACCTTGCGCACCTCGACGAAATCGCCCGCGCCCGCGCCTGCGTTAGCGCGCTGCAGGCCGTCGATGCGGATGATCTCCAGCCCTTCATCCTCCTGATACGGCGCAACGGCGCGCGCCGGAGTAGTCGACTTCCCGACAATCTCGATCACATCGCCCTCGGCTAGGCCGAGCGCCGCCATCAGCGCGCGCGGAATATGCGCGAGCCCGCGCCCGCTGTCTTCCGGTCGCGCATTGGCGACCTGCAATTTGTGGACCGGTGATTCGCTATCGGTCATGAGACTCCCCTCGCCAGACTTGGCTGTTCAGCGCGTGAGATAGGGAGCGGGTTCCGGCAATACGAGAGTGGGAGGATGGTTGGGTCCAGTCTGAGACGCCAACATATTGAAAAGACAAAAAAAGGGCCGACCCCGAAGGATCGGCCTTGAAAGTTTTAGGAGAGGATGCCTGAAAGGCACCGGCTTTGTGCGCTGCCGCAGTTTATTGTGCAAGTGCGAAAAGAGAGACGGTGATTGCGTTTCATGCAACTACTGGTGATAACGGCAAGAGGGGAAATGGAAGGTTTCGAGGATAGGGTATATGGTGCAGCGCACAATTAAGCAGAGCTTTCATGCGTAGATTGCCGCCCCTGACCGCAATCGAGGCCTTTGTGCAGGTGGCTCGGCTGGGGTCGATCAAGGCAGCTTCCGCCGAGCTCGCGTTGTCGCCACCCGCGCTCAGCCGGCGTGTCCAGGCGCTCGAGCGTTTTATCGACAAGCCGTTGTTCGAACGCCGCCACCAGGCGGTGGTGCTCAATGCCGATGGCGAACGCCTGCTCGCCCAGATCGCCCCGACGATCGACAGCCTGTCCGACGCGGTGGAATCGATGATGGGGGGCAGCGATGTGCTGCGGCTCCGGCTCGGCATCATGCCCTTGTTCGCATCGCAGCGACTATTTCCGAAACTCGGCGAACTCCGGGCGAGGCATCCTGAACTTCATCTCGATATCGACACCGCCGGACATGGTGTGATGCGGCTCGGCGACGGGCTCGATGCGGTGATCGCCTTGGCGCGCGACATCGATCCCGGACTCTATGCCAAGCGGCTCGATCGCAATTCGGTCTATGTCATCGGCGCGCGCGCGTTGATCGAGGGCGACGATCCGATCACCGATCCGGCGCAGATCAAGTCGCTGACCGCATTGGTCCACCGCGACATGCCCGACACGTTCAGCGCGTGGCGCCAGGCGGCTGGCCTTGGAGATCTCGAGCCGCTGGCGATCGATCATTTCGATTCGGGACCGCTGATGCTTGAGGCGGCGGCGCAAGGTCTCGGCATCGCCTTCATGCACGAAAGCCATTTCGAGGACGCGCATGACGACCGGCTGGTGAGGTTGTTCGATATCGAGGTCGAAAGCCCATACAGCTACTGGTTCGTGTGCCGGCCGCGCGCGCTGAGCCTGCGGCCGGTCAAGCTGTTCCACGACTGGCTGATCGAGGCGGTCGCGGGAAAATAGATTGTAGCGGGCCGGCCGCTCGACCGGCCCGTTGGTCGGTTATGCGGCGCGCATCGACACGATCTTGCCGGGGCTACGCGGCGGCTCGCCCTTGGGCAGTGCATCGACATGCTCCATGCCGTCGGTCACTTCGCCCCACACGGTATATTGGCCGTCGAGGAATCGGGCATCGTCGAGGCAGATGAAGAACTGGCTGTTGGCCGAATTCGGGCTCTGCGCGCGGGCCATCGACGCCACACCGCGGACATGCGGTTCCTTCGAGAATTCGGCGGGCAGATTGGGATGCTTGTCGGATCCGTGCATGCCGGTGCCGGTCGGATCGCCGCCCTGCGCCATGAAACCGGGGATCACGCGGTGGAATACGACGCCGTCGTAGAAGCCGTTATTGGCCAGCTCGACAATGCGCGCGACATGCTGTGGCGCGAGGTCGGGGCGGAGCTTGATCGTCACGGTGCCGCTATCGAGCGTCAGCGTCAGGGTTTCGGGGGTGTCGGCCATGTCGGGCTCCTGAAAGGGGAAACCCGCGCCGTAGCGATCCACGCCACGACTGGCAAATCAGGCGTTGCCGCTCATGCCCGACCACAAGGGAGGTTGGCAGGAGCGAGGGTTGCGTCACACCCCTCCCGACCGGCTTGTGAGCCGTCATCCACCTATCCGCTCGTTTTTCGCTCGTCGCCTGACAAAGGCCGTCTGCGCGGATTGGCATAATTGCCTCAGGACGTTAGACCGCCCCCGGCACCGGGCGCGCCATTTCGGCAAGGGAGGTCCCAGGATGAGTGAGACCGACCTGACGCCAGCCGAAGGCGAAATCGAAACCGGCCAGCTCGACGAGGATGATCGGCTCAAGCCCGAATTCGTGCGCGCGGTGCTTGACGCGGTCGAGGCGGGTAATGACGAGGCCGCGCGTGCGCTGGTCGAACCGCTCCATCCGGCGGATATCGCCGATCTGTTCGAACTGACGCCGAACGAACGTCGCGGCGACCTGGCCAAGTCGATCACCGACCTGCTCGACGGCGACGTGTTCGCCGAGATGAACGATTATGTCCGTGAGGATCTGATCGATTCGCTCAGTGCGACCCAGGTTGCCGACATCGCTTCCGAACTCGATACCGACGATGCCGTCGCGATCATCGAGGACATGGAGGAGGACGAGCAGCGCGCCGTGCTGCGCGCGCTCGACCCTGACGATCGCGCCGCGATCGAGGAGGCGCTGTCCTATCCCGAGGAATCGGCCGGCCGATTGATGCAGCGCGAGCTGATCGCGGTGCCCGAACATTGGACTGTCGGCGACGCGATCGACTATCTGCGCGGTCATGAGGAATTGACCACCGATTTCTGGGAAATCTTCGTCGTCGATCCCGGCCACAAGCCAGCCGGCACGTGTCAGCTGTCATGGATCCTGCGTACCCCACGCACTGTGTCGATCGCCGATGTGATGAAACGCGAACAGACGCTGATCCAGGTCGATATGGACCAGGAAGAGGTCGCGCTGCGCTTCCAGAAATATGCTCTTATCTCCGCCGCCGTCGTCGATGCGGGCGGACGGCTGGTCGGCATGATCACGGTCGACGACATCGTCCACATCATTTCCGAAGAAGCGGGCGAAGATATCCTGCGCCTGTCGGGCGCCGGCGAAGGCGACATCAACGAACCGATCGCGCTGACCGTGCGCACCCGGATCACCTGGCTGGTGGTCAATCTCGGCACTGCGATGCTCGCGGCGTCGGTGGTTGGGGCGTTTCGGGGCGAAATCGCCAGATTCGCGCTGCTCGCGGTGCTGATGCCGATCGTCTCGGGCATGGGCGGCAATGCCGGCACCCAGACCTTGGCGGTGGTGGTGCGCGCGCTGGCGACCAATCAGCTGACCAGTTCCAACACCGCACGCATGATCCTGCGCGAATTCCGCATCGCCGCCGCCAATGGCGCGATGCTTGGGATCTTGATCGGCATGGGCACCTGGCTGATCTTCGGCAACTCTGATCTCGCGATCGTTATCGCCATGGCGATGGTGATCAACAATCTCGTCGCCGGCCTGTCAGGTGTGCTGATCCCGGTCGGGCTCGAACGCGCCGGGGTCGATCCGGCGGTGTCCTCGGCGGTGTTCGTGACGATGATGACTGATGTGATGGGATTCTTCTGTTTCCTCGGGCTTGCATCGCTCTGGGGGCTTGGCGGCTAGCCGCTGGCGACCCATTTCGGGCAGATGCCGCTTCACCTCACCAAAGTCGCGTTCGGCGCGACCAGCCTCGATCACCTCGCCGAACGGCTGCTCGTGCGCGCCGAAACGGGGCCGGTGTTTCTGACGACGCGCTACCTGCCCAAACGGCATGAGGAAATCATCGGTGGGGGTTCGCTGTTCTGGATCATCAAGCATCAACTCGTGGCGCGATCGCCGATCCTGCACTTCGGCGACGCTGAAGGAGGCAAGGTCGCGATCCATATTGATCCGAAGCTGGTGCTCACCCATGCGCGGCCGAAACGCGCGCATCAGGGCTGGCGCTATCTCGAGGACGCCGATGCGCCGGTCGATCTCGGCGTGGATGAAGTGGCCGGCGACGTGATGCCCGCCGCATTGATGGGCAAGCTGTCCGGGCTTGGCCTTATCTAGCCGGTTTGAGTTTGCCGCATGTCACCGGACCTCCGGCGATCGCCCGGACCGTGCAGGCGGGGTCGCCGGTGACGGTTACCGCTCCAAGCCCCGTGGTGGTCACCGACGCGGTATAACGCGCGGACGCTCGCGTTTCGCCGGTGCCGTCGAGACGCACCACCAGGTCGCTGACGTCGAGCGCACTGGCGTCGATTGACCCGGAGCCATTGGTCAACAGGCGTGTCTTCGCAGCGCGACCGTTCAGCGTGATATTGCCGGTGCCGATCACCGTCGCGTTCAACTGGTCGGCCGCGATGCCGGAGACGGCCAGCACGCCAGAGCCGTTGATCGAAAGATCGACGCGCTGGCCTTTCATGCCGTTGACGGTCAGCCGCGCGCCGGCATTGACGTTGGCGGCGCGCAGCATCGGTGTCGACAATGTGACGATTGGGGCCTTGCGTGCAGCCCCGGGCGTTTCGCCCCAGCCTTCATTGCCGATCCGAACGATCAGCGTGCTGCCCTCGACCCTGATGACGAGTTGGTCGAGCGTACGGACATCGGCATCGGCATGCGCGCCGGGCGCCTTGCCCGTGTCGAGCCGAACGTCGAACGGGCCATCGATGCGGACGCGGTCGAAACTGCCGACCGAATAATTGCGCTCGGCGGCATCGGCGCAGGTCGCCACGCTGGCAGACAGCAGGATGAGCGTAGCGGCGAGTGTATGGCGGATCATGCGACCTGCATCGCACCGATCCGCCATGCTGCCAAGCATATCAGGATTGCTCGAAATGGCTGTCAGCGCATTTCAAACGAAATTCAGCCGCAGCGGACCTCGCCCGATCCCATCTTGCTGGTCTTGCATTTTGCGCCCTTCCCCAGATCGACATCACCCGAACCCATCACCGACACATCGGCGGGGCCGGTCACGTCGGCCTTGGCGCTGCCCGATCCAGCGATCGAGACGCTCGCGCCCTCGGCCTTGACGCTGCCGGCGTCGATGTCGCCGGATCCGGCAATCTCCATCGACAGGTGCTTGGCGGTGCCCGCCAAGCTCATATCGCCCGATCCGGCGATCGAGAATTTGCCGGTCTGCACGTTCAGTACGGCAACCGCCATATTACCCGATCCGGCAGTCTCGCCGGTGAAGCTTTGGCCCTCAGCACGGTCGATCGACAGATTGCCCGACCCGGCAATGCCTGCTTGGGCGATTCTCGGCATGGTCACGAAGACCTTCACACCTTTATGATTGCCGCCGCCCCAGTTAAATCCGGTGCCGTTGATTCGGCCGACCTTCAGCGTGCTGCCGTCTTTTTCGATCTTGAGCTTGTCGAGCTCATCGGAGGCGCCCTCGGCCCGCACAGAGAATCCGGTACCGACGCGAATATCAATGTCGTCCGATCCGCGCAGGTCGACCTGGTCGAAATCGGTGACGGCGAAGGTGCGTGTCGTGCCGCTGCCCGATCCCGGAAGGCCCGGTTTGCTGTCGGCGGCGTTCGAGCCGTACGAACAGGCCGCGAGCGGCAGGACGGCGATCAGGGTGAAAAGGCGCATCGAGACTCTCCCAGTGTGTGTTGGTTTAATAACACACTGATCGATGCGATGCAAATAATAAACGGGCAAATAAAAAGGGCGACCATCGCTGGCCGCCCTTCCTTATCCGGTCAGAATCCCGATCAGGCGGGAATCTTGTCCTTGTTATGGATTGCGGCAGCCTTGCGCAGGATCTCGAGGATCTTTTCCTGTGCGGTCGGCTCATCGACCTGCTCCATTGCGGCGAGTTCGCGCGCGAGGCGGCTGGTCGCGCCTTCGAAGATCTGACGCTCCGAATAGCTTTGCTCGGGCTGATCGTCGGCGCGGAACAGGTCGCGGACCACTTCGGCGATCGACACCAGGTCGCCCGAATTGATCTTGGCTTCATATTCCTGCGCACGGCGCGACCACATGGTGCGCTTGACGCGCGGCTTGCCGGTCAGAGTGTCGAGCGCCTCGCGCAGCGTCTTGTCGGAAGAGAGCTTGCGCATCCCGACCGATTCAGCCTTGTTGGTGGGCACGCGCAACGTCATGCGTTCTTTCTCGAAGCGCAGCACATAGAGTTCGAGCTGCATGCCGGCGATTTCCTGCCGCTGCAGTTCGATGACACGGCCGACGCCGTGCTTGGGATAAACGACATAATCGCCGACGTCGAAGGACAGCGCCTTGGCAGCCATTCCGTTGAGCCTTTCTGTGGACCGATGCCCCGGAGAAGCGCGACGGCAGCGGTGCCGGATACGCGCGATGGGGAATGTTGATTTCAGTACGTCTCCAGATCGGAAGAACGCGCAACCGTGCCTTCCGTCTCCGCCTGTTTAACAGAGTCGTAATAAAATTACCAGCTAAACGTCGCTAGACGCGGGCTGTTAACGCTGAAACCTGCCCAGATCGGGCAGCATCGGTGGCCGATTAGTCCCCCGCACCGGGTTCGGGCGAGAAGAACTTGTCGAATTTACCCTCTTCACCCTTGTGCTCGTCGGCATCCGCCGGGGTCTGGTCGTTCTTGCGCGTGACATTGGGCCATTGCGCCGAGAAGGTGTTGTTGAGCTCCATCCATTGCTCGAGCCCGGATTCGGTATCGGGCAGGATTGCCTCTGCCGGGCATTCGGGTTCGCACACGCCGCAATCGATGCATTCGCTCGGGTTGATGACGAGCATGTTCTCGCCTTCATAGAAACAGTCGACGGGGCACACCTCGACACAGTCCATATACTTGCACTTGATGCAGGCGTCGGTGACGACGTAGGTCATGGCGGTATCCCGTATAGGCCCCAACAGGCAGCGAACCCGCTTCTGCTATGCGCCGAGTCCGGCCTCGTCAATCGGGTCCGGCTTGCTGCGAGACGTTCGCAAATTTGTTTGAGAATTCGCGAAAGAGCGAATTCCATGGCGGTGCCGCCTGCCTATGGCGCATTCTCAAACAAACTCTCAGTGAGTTCGGTATAACATGCTCTCGCTTCGGGCGCCGGGCCACGGCGTGGTGGTAACGCCTCGATCCGGACCACCCGTACCGCAGCGTTGCTCAGGAACGTCAGGACATTGCCGACACGCACAGCGGCATGGGCGCGATCGATCGGCCGGCCATCGATGCGCAAGCGGTTGTTGGTGGCGATTGCCTGTGCCGCACTGCGCGTCCTGGCCAGGCGCGCGAACCACAGGAAGCGATCGAGCCGCATTGTCGTGCCGTCAGCCACGAAGCTCAGCCGCGGAACAATGCAAGATCGGCGAGCGCCGAAAAGGCGTTGTCGCGCGGTGGTGGCGTCGCCTTGGCGCGCGCCTGGCCGCGCCAGATCCAGCGCGGGCGATCATTCTCCGGCGGCGCGGTGCGAAAGCCGAGGCCCGCCATCAATCGCTCCAGCGTAGCAGGTGCCAGGCCGATCGAGATGGCGAGCGCGGGGTCGGGCGCGAATGGGCGCCGTCCGGCGCGCGCGTCATGCGCGCTACGGGCGATACGTTCGACCAGGTCGACGCGCGCCGCCTGAGTGGCGATCTGGCGGAAACCGGCGTCGAGTGTCGCGCCGGGCGTGCCGCGCGCCAGCACAGTCGCACCATCGGGCGGACCCTCGACGATCGGCGTACCGGTCTGCGCGGAGAGCAGCGCGCGCCGCCAGCGCGCGGCGCCAGGCTTGAGCAGGCGCGGATCGAATAAATCGAGCGCGCCGATCGTCACGCCGATCGCACGCAACCGCTTGCGCGCCGGTTGATCGAGCCCATCGACCGCGACGTGCAGATCGATCCGCGCGGCAAGACCGCCGCGATCGACCAGGGCCGCCGCAACCGCGCGGAGCGCCGGGCTGGCGGCGGCGTCGCGCGCTGCGGCATCGAGTGCGACCAGGGCGGGAAGGCGCTGCATGGTCTGGCTGGCGATCCAGCGATCGAGCCGTGCGACGATCTTTGTGCGCACCGCGACATCGAGACAGTCGAGCGACCTGTCGAGCTTCAAGCGCGGACTGACCAGTGAGGCACCGGCGGTCAATGTCGCGACTGGCAGCCCATTCCATGCGAGCATGGGTATCGCGCCCGTGTCGACCGTCAGCGCCAGCGCGGAATCCTCGGCCGCCACAAGCGCGGCGCTACGCCGTGCCCGTTCGTCGCCCAGTCTGCGCTCGGCGGCGGCGAGTAAAAGCCTTTTGTCGCTATGGCCAGCATCGGGCGCGACGATGAAGCGGAATCCGTCCAGCCGCCCGATCAGGTGATCCTCGACCATAACCTCGCCCTGCTCACCGATCACCACGGGCAGCGCGCGCGGGTCGGCACCGATCTGGCGCAGCAACATGGTCGTGCGCTTGTCGACGAAACGCTGCGTCAGGCCGCGGTGAAGCGCGTCCGACAGCCGTTCTTCGACTTCGGCGGCGCGGGCCGCCCAATGCATCGGATCGGCCAGCCAGTCGGGGCGATTGGCGATATAGGCCCAACTCCGCGCCGCCGCGATCCGCCCGGCCAGCGTCTCGACATCGCCGGCGACCGTGTCGAGCCGCGCGATCTCGTCGGCGAACCATTGATGCGGGATATGGCCCGACCCTTCGCTGAGATGGCCGAACACGCGCCCGACGAAACGCGCATGCGGATCGACGCCGAGCTTGCGGAAATCGGGCAGGCCGCACGCCGCCCACAGCCGCGCGACCATCGCAGGGGACCGGACGCGTTCGCGCACCCACCCCTCTCCGGCGAGCCGCTTGAGCACAGCGAGATCGACCGCTTCGGGCGCGGCGCGCAGTACGCGGCTGTCGGGCCGCGCTTCGAGTGTGGCGATCAGGTCGTCGATGCTCGCCATGTCGGGCTCGCCGTCGCGCCAATAGAGGAAATCGAGCCGCGGGAAACGATGCTCCTCGATCGCCAGCACTTCTTCGGGTGTGAACGCGCCCGGCCCTTGCTCGACCAGTGCGCCGAAGGTGCCGTCGCGCTGATGCCGCCCGGCGCGACCGGCGATCTGCGCCATCTCGGCAACGGTCAGGCGGCGCTGGCGATGGCCGTCGAACTTGTTGAGGCTGGCAAAGGCGACATGCGCTACATCCATGTTCAGCCCCATGCCGATCGCGTCGGTGGCGACGAGATAATCGACCTCGCCGGCCTGAAACATCGCGACCTGTGCATTGCGCGTGCGCGGCGAGAGCGCACCCATCACCACCGCCGCGCCCCCGCGCAGACGCCGCAGCATCTCGGCCACGGCATAGACTTCCTCGGCACTGAACGCGACGATCGCGGATCGTTTGGGCAAGCGCGAAATCTTCCTCGCCCCGGCATAGCTGAGTGTAGAAAAACGCGGTCGATTCTGGATATCCGCTTCCGGCACCAGTGCTTTGAGCATGGGGCGAAGCGCTTCGGAGCCAAGGATCATCGTCTCCTCGCGACCCCGCGCGCGCAACAACCGGTCGGTAAAGACATGGCCACGCTCGGCATCCGCGCCAAGTTGCGCCTCATCGATTCCGACAAAGGCAAGGTCGCGATCGAGCGGCATGCTTTCGGCGGTGCACAGGAACCAGCGTGCGTCCTTCGGCACGATTTTTTCTTCGCCGGTGATCAGCGCGACACGGCCTTCGCCTTTCAGCTTGACCACCCGGTCGTAAACTTCGCGCGCGAGCAGACGGAGCGGAAAGCCGATCATGCCGCTCGAATGGCCGCACATGCGCTCGACCGCGAGGTGCGTCTTGCCGGTGTTGGTCGGGCCCAGCACGGCGGTGACTGTCAAGTCGGGATCGGCGCGGCTCATGGCGAACACAACATCGGCGTGGCGCGGTGAACGCGCAACCCGCTCCGGTTAAATTCGGGGCCAAGCACTTAATTTGGTTAGGAGTTCCGTTAAAGAATCTCGTTTCGTCGCAACAGCATAACGGCTGACCGTAGAGTTCCAAGTGCGGAACATTCCTTAATTTGACTTTAGTATTTTGGCGTCACAGTCATCCCACCCATGCCGGGGGTGACGGCGACGAGTGACTTGGGGATCAGTCGCCTTGTTCTTACGCAGCGATCATGGGTTGGACCAGGCGGGTGGCACGGCGACACTCTCGTTCGGTCGTGCCGCGTATGTGCCGGCCGCTCCTTCTCCGCTCGACAAGCTCCGCACCGGCATTGCGCAGATCGACTGGGCGCCCGATCTCGGCGCGCGGATCGGCTCCGCCGACTGGTGGCGTGGTGCCGCGACCTGCGCCGGGCTGATCGCCGTGACCTGTTTTCTCTCACCCGGTTTCGACCGGTCCATCCTTGGCGATGTCGCGCCCGCATTGTCGGGCAGCGAATGGGACGAGGCGCGCGCGCAATCGATCGCGCCACTCGCCTGGGGCGCGGCGACCGGTCGACACATGGCCGCGAACGATCTGGTCGCACCGCTTGCCGAACAGCCCGAACGCCCGCGGCAGGACCTGACCACGACATTGGGCCAGGGTGACAATTTCGGCCGCATGCTCGAACGCGCTGGCGTGTCGAAGAGTGACTCCGCCGAAGTCGCCGCATTGGTGTCGAATGCGGTGGCGCTGGACGACATCAAACCCGGTACGCGGATCGACATGACGCTGGGCCGCCGTCCCGACCGGACAGTCGCACGGCCGCTCGAGCAACTCGCGTTCCGCGCCAAATTCGATCTCAAGCTCTCGGTCAGCCGGTCCGGCAACGCACTCAGCATGACGCGTCAGCCGATTGCGATCGATCATACGCCGTTGCGTATTCAGGGTCTGGTCGGATCGAGCCTGTATCGGTCCGCGCGCGCCGCCGGCGCCCCGGCCAAGGCGGTCGAGGCCTATATCAAGGCGATCGCGTCGCGCATCTCGATCGGCCGCGATGTCAGTTCGGCCGATAAATTCGATTTCGTGCTGGGCCAGGCGCGCGCCGCGACTGGAGAGGTCCAGCTCGGCGAACTCATGTTCGCCGGCCTCGATCAGGGCCGCAAGAAAATCCAGTTGGTCAAATGGGGTAGCGAAGGGCGCGAGCAATGGTTCGAGGCCAACGGCGTCGGCGAACGCCGCGGCACGATGGGCATGCCCGTCGCCGGCCGCCTGACCTCGAACTTCGGCATCCGCATCCACCCGATCCTGCACACCGCACGGATGCACAAGGGGCTTGATATCGCCGCCGCCTATGGCTCGCCGATCTATGCCGCGATGGACGGTGTGGTCGCGCTGGCCGGGCGTAACGGTGGTTATGGCAATTTCGTCAAGCTGATCCATGGCGGCGGCATGGCCACCGGCTATGGTCATATGAGCCGCATCGCAGTGCGCGCCGGCACCCGCGTCGCGCGCGGCCAGGTGATTGGCTATGTCGGCTCGACCGGTATGTCGACCGGACCGCATCTCCATTATGAATTGTGGAAGAATGGCGTCGCGATCAATCCGCGATCGGTCTCGTTCACGACCATGGCGCAGCTTTCGGGCGCAACGCTCAGGGCATTCAAGGCGCGTGTCGCGGCGCTGATGTCGGTCCGTCCTGGCGGACGCTAAGGCAAGAAGGTTTTCCGGATAATATAGCTGGCCGACACCATCGCGAAAGCGAGGGGCCCGCTCCCCCTGCTTCGTGTTTTTCATGCCGCTCGTTGGTGTGCGTTGAAAGAAGGAAGGAAGCGGGATTCCCGCGTTCGCCGGAAATGACGGGCGATTTAGGTTGAGCAGCGAGCCTTTACCGTCCCTGCGAACGCCAGCGTTTGATCGTGCGCGCGATGATCTGATCCTCAGAACCGACTTCACGCCACAGGTCGGAGAAAAGCGGGTCATCGGAGGCAGGGCGCTTGCTCTCTTCCAGCCCGTCGAACGACACGCGGATCGGGATCGCGACGCCTTCGCCGCAGATGATGCATTCACGGTTGCGCAGCGCGGGAATCGAATCAAGGAACCCGCGCGCGCCTTCGGGCATCGCCGCGCGCACAAAGGCTTGATCGCGATCGTTGTTCAGGCGCATCGAGATGATCGTGCCGCACTGCGACAACACGCCTTCGGCCAAATCGGATGGCCGCTGTGTGATCAGGCCGAGCGATACGCCGTACTTACGGCCTTCTTTGGCGATCCGGCTCAGGATGCGGCCAACCGAAGAACTGTCGGCGTTGCGCTCGTTCGGGATGTAGCGATGCGCCTCCTCGCACACCAACAGGATCGGGCGCTGTGGTTCGTTGCGCGACCAGATCGCGAAGTCGAACACCATGCGGCTGAGCACAGCGACCACCACGGACGTGATGTCCGACGGCACGCCGGAAACGTCGATGATCGATATCGGCTTGCCGCCGCCGGGCAGGCGAAAGATGCGCTCGATGAAATTCGCCATCGTGTCGGCGACGAGCATGCCCGAAAACATGAAGCCATAGCGCGGGTCGGCCTTGATCTCGTCGATCTTGGTCTTGAGCCGCAGATAGGGCGCGGTATCGCCGGCGCGATCCATCTTGCCCATTTCCAGGCTGATCAGATTGGTCAGGTCGCTGAGCAGATAGGGAATCGGCGCATCGACCGTCAGCTTGGTGATCTCTTGCCCCAATCGCCCCTTGGCGCGTGCCATCAACAGACATTTGGCGAGGATGTCGCCATCGATCTGACGCTCCGATCCCGACGTCGTCAGGAACACTTCGCAATGTTCCTCGAAATTCATCAGCCAGTACGGCATCTGCAAGTTCGACACGTCGAAGATCGCGCCGTTGGTCTTGAACGCGGCGGCATATTCGCCGTGCGGATCGACCATCACGATATGGCCCTGCGGCGCCAGTTCGCAGATCCGGTGCAGGATCAGTGCGGCGCTGGTCGATTTGCCGGTACCGGTCGATCCGAGCAGCGCGAAATGCTTGCCGAGCATGGCATCGATATACAGCGAGGCGCGGATGTCGCGCGTCGGATAGACCGTGCCGATTTCGATAAAGGCGCGGTCGTCGGCGGCGTAGACCTGTTTTAAATCGGCGGTCGAAACCGGAAAGACCAGCGTGCCGGGCACCGGATACCGCGTCACGCCGCGGCGGAACTTGTAAAGTTTGCCGGTCAGCTTTTCCTCATCGCCCTCGCCGAGAAAGTCGACCTGCGCGGCGATACGGTCCGTATGGCCATCGACCATGCGCAATGAGCGGATATTGGCGATCAGCCAGGTACCGCCGACGCGCATCTTGATCTGGCTGCCGACCGATCCGGCGCCGGCGACGACCGGGTCCGGGCTGTCCGCGAACAATTCGAGCGCACGTGCGTCGAGCACCACCTGACTGCTCGATCCGGCGATCTCGATCACGACGCCGATCGCGTCGCCTGAGGCGCCGGGCATCACCGCCGCCGCCGTTGCGGGCGCTGCCTTGTCGAAAGCCTGGCCGCCCAACATTTCCGTCATCTGGGATATCCCCCGGGGTTAACCCACGGAGCTATGGCGCAAACTCGTAAAGATTGGGTGTTGCGGGACGGGTTTGTCTAGTGGGCCGGCGCCGGCCCACAAATCAAATGCGTCGCGCGACATAGCCGGCGGTCCAGCCGAAGATCACCGAAAGCGCGACCGCGACCAGACCATAGGCGATCGAATGATTGTCCGCGGCGCGCGCGACGAAGCGTTCGAAGCCCGATTTGCGGATATCGATATCGCGCGTTGCCGCAGCCAGCACGCGGCCGTCGCGGATCAGGAAGGTTTCCGCAGTGAATCGCCCGACTGGCACGCGTGCCGGTACGACGACGCGGGCGCGGTAGAGCACGCCGTCGGTGATCTCCACCGCGCGCGGCGCTTCATAATAGAGTCCCGAGCGCCGCTTGAGGTCGACCAGGCCATCGGCGAAGCGATTCTGCTCCTCTGGCGGCGCGCTGCTCGCCGGCGACAATTGCAAGCTGTCGAGTCCGAGCTCGTAGATTGCGCGGGTGCGGTCGTCGACCAGCTGATCGACCGGCTTGGAGGAGATGATCGCGTAGAAACTGGGTGCCGAACGATAGCGCAGCCGCGCGGCATTGACCCAGATACCGGCGACCTTCTCCTTCTCGCGCACGAGGATCGACTGTACCGGCCCTTTTACGACGACGACGACATCGGTCGGCTTTTCGACCCCGGGCAGGCGCCCGCCGGGATAGAGAATCGCCCCGAACAGCAGCAGTTCGGCGCCGGTGAAGGAATAGGCGATCTCGATATTACGCTGTGACACATCGGGGACCAAGACCGGTTTGGCCTGCGCCATCAACAAGGGCGCGAGGAGGATGAGCACCAGCCGCTTCACGACGGCTCGACCGAATAGATTTCGTCGGGACGCCAGCCCAGCCCAATGCCGATGCGGATCGCGACGAGCAGCACGATCACCGCGAGCGCGAGGCGGAGATATTCGGGCTTCACCCGGCTGGCGAAGCGCGCACCGATCTGCGCGCCGACCACCGATCCGAGCAGCAGCAGAGCGGCGAGCACGATATCGACCGCCTTGGTCGTCGTCGCATGGACCATCGTTGCCGCAGCGGTGACGAACAATGTCTGGAACAATGATGTGCCGACCACGACCTGCGTACCCATGCCGAGCAGATAAAGCATCGCCGGCACCAGGATGAAACCGCCGCCGACCCCGAGCAGGATCGTCAATATGCCGGTGAAGAAACCGAGCAGCAGCGGCGCGAGTGGCGAGATGTAAAGCCCCGAGGCGTAGAAGCGCGTGCGCCCCGGCAGTGAGGCGACCAGCGGATGGTGACGGCGCTTGCGCGGCTTTGGCGGCGTGGCGCCGCGCGTCACGCGGATCGCCCGGAGCGATTCATGCCCCATCAGCCCCCCGATCGATCCCAGCATCAGGACATAGATCACCGCGATCACGGTATCGATCTGGCCGCTCGCCTGGAGCAGTCGGAAGATGCCAGCGCCAGCGAAAGACCCGACCACGCCGCCTGCCACCAACACCCCGCCCATCTTGAAATCGACACCCTTGCGCCGGACATGCGCGAACACGCCGGAAACGCTGGCGCCGGTCACCTGGCTCGCGGCCGACGCTGCCGCGACGGTCGGCGGGATGCCATAGACGATCAGCAACGGCGTGGTCAGAAACCCGCCGCCGACCCCGAACATACCCGACAATATGCCAACGCCACCACCGAGCAGAACGATGACAAGCGCGTTGACCGACAGGTTGGCGATGGGCAGGTACAGGTCCATTGCCGCCAGTGACTAACCTGTTCGTGGACGAGGCGGAAGCGCCGCCAGCCGGAAATCGGTACTGGACTCGCCCCTGTTGAAAGCATTAGCCTTTTCGTCGGTTCAGGGGAGCGTTCGATGAAGCTGGCAATTCGCCTCACTCTTCTGGGACTGGCGCTCGCGCCCGTCGCGGCTCTCGGCGACAACAGCCCGCAGGTCATTCTCGCCACCCCCGGCATTGGCAGCGGCGCGATCGAGCGTTTCACTGCCCGCTTCAGCCAGCCGATGGTCGCGCTCGGCGATCCACGCGCGACGGGGCCGTTCGACGTGACCTGCCCGGTCGAGGGCGAAGGTCGCTGGGTCGATCCGCAGACCTTCGTGCATGAATTCAAGAGCTCGCTGCCGGGCGGGACAGTGTGCGAATTCAAGCTCAAAGCTGCGTTGAAAAGCGTGTCGGGTTATGCCGTGACCGGCCAGCAAAGCTTCAAGGTCGATAGTGGCGGCCCGGTCGCGCGTGCCGTGCTGCCCGCGCAATATGATGGCGAGATTGAGGAGGACCAGACCTTCCTGGTCGCCGCCAATCTCCCCGCGACCGCCGCCTCGGTCGGGGCGAGCGCCTATTGCTCGGTCGAGGGCATTGGCGAGAAGATTCCGGTCGACGTCCTGCCCGCCGATCTGCCGGGCAAATTGCTCGGCGAGATGGGCACCGACAATTGGAACGTGCGCAGCTTCCTTGAGAATGCCGGGCTGCCCGCCGTCGTGCCGGCCTCCGCCGCTGATCGCGCCAAGGCCTATGAAGGCGTCACTGCGCTCAAATGCCGCCGTCCGCTGCCGCCGGGCCGCGATGTCGCGCTGATGTGGGGCGCGAACATCGCCGGAGTGGGCGGCAAGCTTGCCGGAGCGGACCAGCGCTTCGACTATACGGTGCGCAAACCCTTCACCGCGCGTTTCGAATGCAGCCGCGTCAACGCCCAGGCGGGCTGCTCGCCGGTCGAAAAGGCCTATGTTCGCTTCACCGCGCCGATCGCGATGAGCGCGGCGCAGCAGATCAGCATCACCACCGCCGACGGCAAGACGATCAAGCCGGTGTTCGATGACGACGACAAGAAAAAGGCGACGATCAGCGACATCAGCTTCGCCAGCCCGTTGCCCGCCGTAACCACTGCCAAGCTGACCATCCCGGCGGGAATCAAGGACGAGAGCGGCCGCGTGCTCGCCAATGCCGAGCGCTTCCCGCTCGACATCCGCTTCGACGAGGCGCCGCCGCTGGTGAAGTTCGCCGCGCCGTTCGGCATCCTCGAAGCGAAGGAAGGCGGCGTCCTGCCGGTCACCGTGCGCAACGTCGAGGAATCGCTCCAGGGCAGCAATCTCGCCATCGCCGGACAATCGCTGCGCGTCGATGCCTCGGACGGACAGATCGCCAATTGGCTTCGCATCGTCGACAAGGCCGACGACTATGAATCGGAAGAAGTGAAGCGCGGCAAGGAAACGATCCGCATCAACAATACCGGTGCCACACCGATCCTCGCCGGTGGTTCCGCGACCGCGCTGAAGGTCCCGCTGCCCGGCAAGGGCAAGGATTTCGAGGTCGTTGGGATCAACCTGACCAAACCCGGATTCTATGTCGTCGAACTGGCCAGCCCGGTGCTCGGCCAGGCACTGCTCGGGCGCAAAGCGCCGCGTTATGTCGCCAGTGCCGCTCTGGTCACCAACATGGCGGTGCATTTCAAATGGGGTCGCGAACGCAGCCTTGCCTGGGTGACCCAGCTCGACACCGGTAAACCGATGCCCGATGCCGAAGTGCGCATTTCGGACAGCTGTACCGGCAGGCTGCTCGCGCGGGGCGTGACCGACAAGGCGGGTGGGCTGCTCGTGCCTGCCGGCCTGCCCGAACCGCAGACCTATGGCTCATGCGAGAATAATTCGATGGGTCCGCTGATGGTCTCGGCACGCGCCGGTGACGATTTCAGCTTCACCCTGACTGAATGGGGCCAGGGCATCCGGCCGTACGACTTCGATCTGCCCTATGGTTATGAGGCCAAGAGCGAAATCCTCCACACCGTGTTCGATCGTGCGCTCGTCCGTCAGGGCGAGACGATCCATATGAAGCATATCGTGCGCAAGCCGCTGGGCGACGGCTTTGCCATGACCCCGGCCTTTACCGGCACGCTGCGCCTGTCTCATCGTGGGTCCGATACGCAGTTCGATCTGCCGCTGACGATCGACGCGGGTGGCATTGGAGAGACCGAATGGGCCGCGCCGCAAGGCGCGCCGATGGGTGATTACGACCTGCAGGTGATCAATGGAGATCGTACGATCTACACCGGGCAATCGTTCAAGGTCGACGAGTACAAGCTGCCGACGATGCGTGCGAGTGTGACCGGGCCGAAGGAAGCGTCGATCCGGCCCAAGACGATGCCGCTCGATCTGTTTGTCGGGTATCTTTCGGGCGGCGGCGCGTCGAACCTGGCGGTCGATATGCGGGTTGGCTGGTTCGGACGCACCGTCAACCCCGAAGGCTATGAAGGCTATAGCTTTGGCGGCACCGACATCAAGGAAGGCGTGAAGCCGCTGAACGGTGACGGCGAGGAGGAATCGACTCCCTTTCCGCCGACCCAGACATTGCCCGCGACGCTCGGCGGTGACGGCACCTCGCGCACCACGATCGAGGTGCCGCAGACGCTGGAGAACGGCGCCGACATGCTGGTCGAGATGGACTATCAGGATGCCAATGGCGAGGTGCTGACCGCCTCGAAGCGTATCCCGATCTATTCCTCGGCGGTGCAGCTCGGCATCAAGAGCGATGGCTGGCTGATGAAGCAGGACGATTTGCGGCTGCGCTTCGTCGCGCTCGATACGTCGAACAAGCCGATCGCAAACCAAACTATCTCGGTCGCGCTGTACAGCCGCAAGGTGCTGACCGCGCGGCGCCGGCTGATCGGCGGCTTCTACGCCTATGACAATCAGATGCGCACCGAGAAGCTGTCCGCCACCTGCGGCGCGACGACCGATGCGCAGGGGCTTGCGCAATGCGCGATCGATCCCGGTGTCTCGGGTGAGGTCTATGCCGTTGCGACGACGAGCGATGCCAACGGTAATGTCGCGCGCGCGACGCGGTCGGTATGGCTCGCGGGTGATGAGGATTGGTGGTTCGGCGGCGATAATGGCGACCGCATGGACATCGTCCCCGAACGGACCAGCTACAAGGCCGGCGAGACCGCCCGTTTCCAGGTGCGAATGCCATTCCGCGAGGCGACTGCTTTGGTCACGGTCGAGCGTGAAGGCGTGCTGTCGAGCTTCGTGACGACCCTGTCGGGCAAGGATCCCGTGGTCGAGGTGAAGATGCCGGGCAGCTACGCCCCCGACGTGTTCGTGTCGGTCATGGTGGTGCGTGGCCGGGTACAGAGCGGGTTCTGGAGCTGGGTCAACGGCATCGCGCAGAGTCTCGGTCTCGCCAGCGGCCCGCCCGAGGGCCAGGAACCGACTGCCCTGGTCGATCTCGCCAAGCCCGCCTATCGCCTCGGCATAGCCAAGGTGAAGGTTGGTTGGGACGCGCACAAACTGCAGGTCGCGGTCAAGGCCGACAAGGAACGCTATGCCGCGCGCGACACTGCGCAAGTCGATGTCCAGGTCAGGACGCCCGACGGCAAACCGGCGGGGAGCGCCGATGTCGCGTTCGTGGCGGTCGATGAGGCGTTGCTGCAACTCGCGCCCAATGACAGCTGGGACGTGCTCACCGCGATGATGGGTGAACGGCCTTTGGCGGTGCTCACCTCGACCGCGCAGATGCAGGTTGTCGGCAAGCGCCATTACGGCCGCAAGGCGGTCGAGGCCGGCGGTGGCGGCGGTGGCGACCTGTCGGGTCTCAACCGCGAGAATTTCCAGCCGGTGCTGTTGTGGAAGGGCCGTGTCGCGCTTGATGCGCAGGGCCGCGCGCGGGTTCCTGTGGTACTGTCCGACGCGCTGACCTCGTTCAAGCTCGTCGCGATCGCCACCGATGGTGCGCAATTGTTCGGGACCGGCATGGCCAGTGTCCGCACCGCGCAGGATTTGTCGATCTATGCCGGCATGCCGACCCTGGTGCGCTCGGGCGATTATTATGCCGCCGCCTTCACGCTACGCAACGGCTCGAACAAGCCGATGAAGGTCACCGCGACGGTCGATGTGACGCCGCGCGTCGCGCAAGGGCGCCCGCTTACCGTCACCATTCCGGCGGGCGGCGCGGCACCGATCGCGTGGAACCTGACCGCACCGGAGAATATCGCCGCGCTGCGCTGGCAGGTGAAAGCCAAGGCGGAAGGCGGAAAAGCGCTCGACCAGATTACCGTATCGCAAGATGTGATTCCCGCGATACCGGTCGAAATTTGGGCGGCGACTTTGGCCCGTGTCGGCACGGCGACCTCGATCCAGATCGCCCCGCCGGCCGGGGCGCTGCCGGGTCGCGGCGCGGTCGACATCCGTCTCGACGATACCCTTCAGCCGCCATTGCAGGGGGTCCGCACTTTCATGGCGGCTTACCCCTATGATTGCTTCGAACAGCGTCTGTCGCGCGCGGTCGCGCTTGGCGACGGCGGCGCATGGACCCGACTGGCGGGTGAGATCCCGACTTATCAGGCCTCGGACGGCCTGCTGCGTTACTGGCCGTCGGAAAACCTGGCGGGCTCGGAGGCGCTGACCGCCTATGTCATGTCGCTCGCCGGTGAAGCCGGCCTGCCCATCCCCGAAGCGCCGCGTACGCGGATGATCGAAGCGATGAAGGCGGTGATCGACGGGCGCCTGCGCCACGAACAATATGGCGATGTCCGGCTGCAGCGCGTCGCCGCGCTGACCGCGCTGGCGCGCCAGAATGCGGCGACACCCGCCATGCTCGGGCAGATGGGTATCGCGCCGAACGAGATGCCGACCAGCACGCTGGCTGACTATCTCGTCGCGCTCGACCGCATCCCGGGGATCGCAAATGCGGCGTCGCTCAAGGCGGATGCCGAAGCGGTACTGCGCACGCGCCTGGTCTATGAAGGGACGCGGCTCGACCTCTCCGACCAGAGCAATGCGCCGTGGTGGCTGATGTCGTCGGGCGACGAAGCGTCGATCAAGTCGGTCATCGCCACGCTCGGCCGCCCCGGCTGGCAGGACGACGCGCCGAAGATGATGGTTGGCGTCTCGCTGCGCCAGCTGCGCGGCCATTGGGATACGACCACCGCCAATGCCTGGGGCACGATCGCCGCGCGCAAGTTCGCGGCGCTCTATCCGGCCAGCGCGATCACCGGGTCGACGACATTATCGCTGGGCACGCAGACGATCAGCAAGGCCTGGCCGCTCGCGGTCGATTTGCGCGTAGCATCCTTCCCGCTCCCCGCCGTCGCGTCGCCGCTGCGCCTGGCGCAGAGCGGCGAGGCCGGGCCATGGGCGATGGTCTCGGTCTCGGCCGCAGTGCCGCTGACCCAGCCGCTCAACGCCGGCTACAAGATGACCAAGAAAACCGAGGTGGTGCAGGCGCGCGCGCCCGGCACGCTGACGCGCGGCGACGTGGTCAAGGTGACGATCAGCGTCGAGGCATCTGCCGAACGCAACTGGGTGGTGGTCAACGATCCGATCCCGGCGGGCGCGACGATCGTTGGCAATCTCGGCGGCCAGTCGTCGATGCTCGGTGAGGTAAGCGGCGGCGACGGCGTGCAGCCAAGCTATGTCGAGCGGCGTCGCGACTCATGGCGCGGTTATTTCGCCTGGGTGCCGCGCGGGTCGTTCACCATCGGCTACACCATGCGTCTCAACGGCGCGGGACGGTTCAGCATGCCGCCGACGCGGGTCGAGGCGATGTACTCGCCAGCGATCCGTGCCGCGCTGCCCAACGCGCCGGTGACCGTGGTGCAACGGTGAGGTGTGCCTGACCCGGCGCCTCAACGCCCGTTCGCCCTGAGCCTTTCGATGGGCCGCTCCCGCTTTCTCAGTCTTTGGACGAAGGGCAGGACGGGGCTTCGACAGGCTCAGCCCGAACGAATTTGGGGCGCGTTGTCGAGCAAGAGGGGTCTGACGCTCACCGGCATGGTGGCGTTTATCACCCTGTTCGCCGCCGCCGACTACGCCACTCAACCCCCGCCCCTGCCCGGCTATACGCAGGTTCGCGCCAACTGGCATCCATCCGAAGCGTGGCTGTACGACCGTCATGGCGTGCTGATCGATTCGGCACGGGTCGATTTCGCCGCGCGGCGCCTTGCCTGGACGCCGCTCGATAAGGTTTCGCCGGTCACGCGAGACACATTGATTGCGGCCGAGGATCGGCGCTTCTTCAGCCATGGCGGGGTCGACACCCTGGCGCTGCTCGGCGCCTTGCGTGACCGGATTCGCGGTAAGCGCCACCGCGGCGCGAGCACCATCTCGATGCAGGTTGCCGGTTTCCTCGCCCCCGATCTTGCTAGTCCCGGGTCGCGCGGCACGCTGGACAAATTGCGCCAGATCCGCGCCGGCTGGGCGATCGACGGAGCATGGAGCAAGGATCAGATCCTCGAAGCCTATCTCAACCTCGCCGGTTTCCGCGGCGAGGCGCAAGGGGTTGGCGCGGCGGCGCTCGGTCTGTTTGGCAAGACGCCCGAAACGCTGGGACGCGACGATGCGCTGATGCTCGCCGCGCTGTTGCCCAACCCGCAGGCCGATCCGCGTCTCGTCGCGCGCCGTGCCTGCGCGATGTCTAAAACTATGGGGTCGCACGAGCGTGATTGTTCGCGTTTCCCCGGTGAGGCAGCGTCGATGCTCGGCCCGGCGCGCAGTCTCGCGCTCGATCCCGGCCTCGCGCCGCATCTCAGTCAGCGATTGCTCACCAAGGCCGGCTTGCGCGTGAAGACGACGCTCGACGCGCGGCTGCAGCGTATCGCCACGATCGCGCTGCGTCGCCAGCTTCAGGGCCTGGGCGGCAGCCGCGCACGCGACGGTGCGGTGGTGGTGGTCGACAATGCCAGTGGTGACGTGCTTGCTTATGTCGGGGGGATCGGCGGCGCCTCGACCGCACCCGCCGTCGACGGCGCGTCGAGCTACCGGCAGGCCGGCTCGACCCTCAAGCCGTTCCTCTACGCCCAGGCGATCGAGAAAGGTTATCTGACGCCTGCCTCGATCCTCGACGATTCGCCGGTTCAGCTCGACACCGCATCGGGTCTTTATGTGCCGCAGAATTACGATCGCGGCTTCAAGGGCCCCGTCTCGGCACGCAGCGCATTGGCCGGCTCGCTCAACGTGCCGGCGGTGCGCACCTTGCTGCTGGTCGGGGTCGAGCCGTTTCGCGACCGGCTCTGGGACACCGGCTATCGCGGTATGACCGAGGGCGGGGAATATTACGGTTTCAGCCTGGCGCTCGGCTCGGCCGAGGTAACCTTGCTCGAACAGGCCGACGCTTATCGCGCGCTGGCCAATGGTGGTCGCTGGACGCCGTTGCGGCTGACCATGGACGATCCGCGCCCGCCGGCTCGCGCCGTCACCACGCCACAGGCTGCCTGGCTGGTGTCGGACATGATCGCCGACGCCAATGCGCGCGCCGGCACGTTCGGCCTCGACAGCGCGCTGCGCCTGCCCTTCTGGGCGGCGGTCAAGACCGGCACGTCGAAGGCAATGCGAGACAATTGGTGCATCGGCTTTTCCGATCGCTTTACCGTCGCGGTGTGGGTCGGCAATCTAGAGGGCGATCCGATGCGCGCGGTGTCCGGCACCAGCGGTGCGGCGCCGGTGTGGCGCGATCTGATGCTCGCGCTCCATGCGGCTCGCGCCGGCGTGCGGCCGAAACGCCCCGCGGGGATCGAGGAACACGCGATCCGCTTCACCGGGGGGATCGAACAGCCGCGCCTTGAATATTTCCTCGCCGGCACGGCGCAGACGCAGATTGCCGCCGCTCCCGAAGGGGCACGGCGTCCGCGCATCGTCAATCCGGTGTCGGGCAGCGTCTATGCGATCGACCCGGATATTCCGCCCGCCCGGCAACGGCTCGCGGTCGGCGTGTCGGGTGAGGTTGCCGCCCACCGGCTGCGGCTCGACAAGCGCGATCTCGGCGCGGCCGATTCCCGGCCGCTGATGCTGGCGGGGCCGGGACAGCATCGGCTCAGCCTGGTCGATGTCGGCGGCAGGGTGGTCGACCAGATCATCTTCACGATCCGCTGATCGTCCCGACGAAATTCGGGCCGCGAACGCGTCATGACGCATTCGCGGCCCGGACTTTTCGATAGTGGAAATCCGGCGGGTTCAAACTACCGGCCGGATTATCCGTTTACCTGTAGAAGTTGCGGATCACGTCGACCACGATCCCGCGCCGCGCATCGACCAGGATCACGTCGTTATAGTGACGCACCCAGCGCTGGTTGCGACCGGCCAGCGGCAGGCGATAGCGCCACGGATCGGCGATGTAGTAGCGCGATCCGAAATAGCGCGGCGCGATGCGGATGCCGGGGCGGAATGCGGAATAGCGGAACGGCGCTCGCCAATGGCCACGGGCGTAAATTGAGCGATTATTATCGCGATAACCGCGCCAGTCGTTGCGGCCCCAGGCGTGATTGCGATCACGAATATCCTCACGCAATTCCTGGCGGGCGCCGCGGACGTCGCGGCGTTCGTCGCGAATGTCGTTGCGATCGCCGCTGCGCCGCGCCTGGTTCAACTCGCGCTGCTCCTGGCGCAGGTCCTGGCGGTCGCGGCGCACTTCGCGCTGCGATTGCGCGCTGGCGGCGGTCGGGATGGCGACGGCGGGGATGGCCACTGCGGCCATCAATGCCGTGATGATCAGTTTACGCATGATTCTCACTCCATTCTCATTCGACGGCATCGGAGGGGAGGCCGTCATGCGCCCTTTTCGCAAGGGCGCGCTGAATGGAGCGGGAACGTCTCAGTCAGGAAATCGAAAGGGTTTTACGGTTCGTCGCGGCTGCCACCGCCGCCGGGCTGGCCGCCGACCGCACCGACCGTGCCAATATTGCCGAACAGTTCGTCGAACAAACCGCGCTTCCGGCCCAGCGTCGGCGTTTTCTCACCCGATGGGCTGATCGAGGCGATCTGCTCCATGCCGCCGCGACTGACGCCGGTTACCGTGCCATTCTGGTCGAACGCCACGCGCAGCGTGATCTGCGAGACGACCTTGGGATTGTTGAACGCCAGGTTGCGCGTGTCGCGCGCGACATAATACCAGTCGCCCTGGTTGAATTGGCTGGTGAAGCTCGGCTTGCCCAGCGTCTGCAATACCGACTGGCGGTTATCGACGCCCGGCTGGACCGAATTCACCAGATCGGCATCGATGATATACCCCTGATGCGACCGAAGCGGCGTGCAGGCGCTTGCCGCCAGGGTCGCGAGGCCGAGGACGGCACCCATCATCAATCGGCCCATCATCAATCGGCCCCTCATCAATCGGGCAGTGGTGAGGCTCATCAAACTCTCCCAGGGGGCATTACGCACACGAAACCAGACACGCCGAGATGCGCATTGCATCGCGGGCCGATCGTCTCAATATGCCGAGCTTCGCGGCCAAACAAGGGCGCAGGGAAAAGTGGAGCGCAGATGGGCTGGATGGCGAAGATGTTCGGGCGCCAAAGCGAAGACGCGCTGCCGCTTTATAATGCGGTGGTGACGCATGCCCGCGCACCGCATTGGTATCTCGACGGACAGGTGCCCGACACGGTCGATGGCCGCTTCGACATGATTGCTGCGATTCTGTCGTTCGTCGTGCTGCGGCTGGAAAAGGACCCGGCCGGTGCCGCAACCAGCGCCGCGATGACCGAGCGCTTCGTCGACGATATGGACGGTCAATTGCGCGAGCTCGGCATCGGCGACGTCGTGGTCGGCAAGCATATCGGCAAGATGATGAGCATGTTTGGCGGGCGCATCGGCGCATATCGCGACGCACTTGCGGCCGGCGATTTGAGTCCCGCGCTGCTCCGCAACCTGTATCGCGGAGTCGATCCGGGCGCTTTGGCGGTCGGCCATGTACGCGACTCGCTGCTCGCCTTCGATGCCGAACTCGGTTCGTTCGGCACCGATGCGGTGATTGCGGGGCAATTACCGTGAGCGCCCCCGAATTCTCGCGGCCCGAACGAATCGATACGTTCGGCGCGGGTGAACGCAGCGTTTCGATCGTCGCGAGCGCTGCCGAACGTGTCGCGCTGGCGGCCCGTTTCGGGCTGGTGGCGATCGACCGGCTCCAGGGCGAGTTCAAGGTCCGCATCGAAGCCGCGGGCATCGTCGCGCGCGGCCATATATCGGCAGCGGTCGTACAAGCCTGTTCGGTGACCGATGACCCGCTGCCCATGAAAGTGGAAGAAGCTGTCGCGTTGCGCTTCGTCGCTGACACTGCGATCGACGAGGAAGAAATCGAACTCTCCGAGGATGCGCTCGATACGATGTTCTATGCCGGATCGGCGATCGACCTGGGCGAGGCGGCAGCGGAAACCATGGCGCTCGCGCTCGACCCCTTCCCGCGCGGGCCGCGCGCGGCGGCGGCACTGCGCGCGGCGGGCGTGATCAGCGAAGACGAGGTAAAGCCGCTTGGTGCGCTCGCCGGATTGAAGGGGCTGTTGGAAAAGGGCCGGGACTAGGCGAGGTCATGACCTTGTTGTTCTCCCCTCCATAAAGGGCGGGGAGAAATAGAGTCGATCGCCCCAACTCTAGTCCTCGTCCGGACCCAGTGCCGGATCGAGGTCGCGGGGCCGGATGAACCGGGCAAGCCGCGCGGTTCCTGCTGCCACATCCGACCAATTGCCCGATTCGAAGCGCAGCTCGGCGATCGTCGCGGTCGGATATTTCTGCTCGACCTCGTCACGCAGCGGCTCGGCCAGCGTATCGGGAACGAGCATCAGCACCAGATCCTCGAGTCCCGGATTATGCCCGGCGAACAGCACATGCTCGGCGGTTTCGGGCAGGTCGTGGATGACGTCGAGCAAGGTCACCGCCGAGGCGAGGTAGATCCGCCGGTCCCAGGCGGGGGCCAAAGCCTCGCCATAGCCGGTCGAAACCTCATCCAGCGTCTCGATCACACGCACCGCCGGCGATGCGATGACATGGTCGAAGGCCAGGCCGAGCGATTTCATGTGCCGCCCGACCATCGCCGCCGCGCGCTTGCCCTTGCCGTTGAGCGGACGATCGAAATCGCGCGAGACGGGATCGTCCCAGCCCGATTTTGCGTGGCGGAGCAGCGTCAATGTCTTCATGGCGCCCGTCGCGTCCCCAATCCCTCGACCCCACTTTTACTGGGGTCTTCGCGGGCCTCATGCCCACTTTCGATGACGGAAGGAAGACGTGCGACGCGCGCCACCGCTTCGTCGAGGGTGACGCGGGCGATCGGCACGCCCGGGGGAAAGGCGGCGAGCAAGCGCGACGGCATTGCAGCGGAAAGCAGCACGAACACGCCATGATCGTCGGCGCGCCGGATCAGCCGTCCGAACGCCTGTGCCAGCCGCGCCCGCACGATGCGGTCGTCATAGGCGCTGCCGCCGCCAGCCAGCCGCCGCGCGGCATGGAGCACGGTCGGCTTGGGCCAGGGCACGCCCTCCATCACCACCAGCCGCAGCGACCGCCCCGGCACATCGACCCCGTCGCGCAAAGCATCGGTGCCGAGCAAAGACGCGGAGGCATCGTCGCGAAAGATATCGACCAGGGTTCCGGTATCGATCGGATCGACATGCTGGGCGAGCAACGAGAGCCCATCACGCGCCAGCCTGTCGGCGATTCGCGCATGCACTGCTCGCAGCCGCCGAATCGCGGTGAACAGGCCCAAAGTCCCTCCGCCTGCCGCCGACATCAGCCGCGCATAGGCATTGGCGAGCGCGCCAGTATCGCCGCGCTTCACATCGGTGACGATCAACACTTCGGCCTGCGACGCATAATCGAACGGGCTGACCGCCTCGAAATGCGCTGCCGGCTTGACCAGGTGATGCGCACCGGTGCGCGCCTCCGCCACCTCCCAGCCGCCGCCGCCGCGCAGTGTTGCCGAGGTGACCAGCGCGCCATGTGCCTGTTTCAATACGGTTTCGGCAAAGGGTTTGCTCGGGTCGAGCCAATGGCGATGCAGCCCGACATCATAGTCGCGCCCCTCGATCCGGTCGACCGCGAGCCAGTCGACGAAGTCGGGGCTGGCCGGGCCGCCGATTCGCGCGAGCAGCGACAGCCATGCCGCAACCGTCTCGGCGCGCCAGCCGAGCGAGGCCACGGCCCCCTCGACCCGCGCCCGCGCCTGGCTGTCGAGCCAGTCGGGTGCTTCGGCCAGCACCGCTTCGAGCCGCCGCCCGAGCGCAACCAAAGGCCGGACCAGCGCGTCGAGCGCATGTGCGGCCGGACCAGCCGCCTCGATCAGTGCTGCATCGGGTTCGGCAAGTTCGGTCTCCAGGCCATAGCCGGCGTCGCCGCCAAGTTGTTTGGCGGTCTCGGCGCGTGCGTAGGTCAGCCCGCGGACCGCCGCGAGCAGCGCTTCGATCGGTCCGAACGGCGCCCCCTCGCTCAGCCGCTGCAGCCAGCCATCTGCCGCCAGCCCCTGCGCCGCGATCACCGCATCGCCGATCGCCCGCGCGCCCTGCTCGTCATAGCTGGCGACATCGGAGAGCCGCGCGGCGAGGCCGCGCCGCCGTCCGCGCGATCCCGATTCGGGGCCGAGCACCCAACGGCGGAGCTCGATCGTCTCCTGGCCGGTCAGCGCGGTCGAAAACATCGCGTCGGCCGCATCGAAGATATGATGCCCCTCGTCGAACACGTAGCGGGTCGGGCGGCTCGTCGTTTCGCGCCCGCGCGCGGCATTGACCATCACCAGTGCATGGTTGGCGATGACGATATCCGCCTCCGCGCTGTTCCTCGCCGCGCGCTCGATGAAGCATTTCCGGTAATGCGGGCAACCGGCATAGACGCACTCGCCGCGCCGGTCGGTCAGCGCGGTCGGCCCGTTGCGCCGGAACAGGGTCGGCAGCCAGCCGGGCAGGTCGCCGCCGACCATATCGCCGTCGGCGGTATAGCCTGCCCAGCGCGCGACCAGCTGCGCCAGGACAGCCGCCCGCCCGGCGAATCCGCCCTGCAGCGCGTCTTCCAGATTAAGCAGGCAGACATAATTCTCGCGCCCCTTGCGCGTCACGACCTTGGCCCTGCGTATTTCGGCCTGCGGGTAGAGCCGCACCGTTTCATGTGCCAATTGCCGCTGCAGTGCCTTGGTGAAGGTCGACACCCACACCGCCCCGCCCGCCTTTTCCGCCCACAGTGAGGCGGGCGCGAGATAGCCGAGCGTCTTGCCGATGCCGGTCCCCGCCTCGGCCAGCACCATGTTCGGTGCGTCGCGTACCATGCGCGGTTCGAATGCTTCGATTGCCGCCTCGGCATAGGCGCGCTGGCCAGGCCGCTGCTCGGCGGCGCTGCCGGTCAATTGCGTCAGCCGCTCCTGCGTCTCCGCCGCGCCGATCGAGATGGTGCGCGGCGCGGCGCGCGGCGCGCCCTCCGACCATTCGGGCAGGCGCGAGAACAGCCAGCGCTCATGCTGTTCGGGCATCTTGATATGCTCGGCAACCACTGGCGCCCAGGGCCAGCGTAGCCGGGCAAGCGATTGCGCGCTGGTCCAGGCGCCCTCACGCTCGGGCCACTCCCCCTGGGGAATCGCCAGCATCGCCTCGGCCGCGCGCAACAGGAACGCCGCGATCTCGTCGTCGCGTACCGGCACGTCGAGCCCGGTGACCCGGCCCAGCCCGCGCGGCGTGGGCACCATGAAGCGTGCCGGACACATGAAAGCGAATAATTCGAGCAGATCGAGCCCCGACAGATCGGCATAGCCGAGTCGCTGTCCGGCCAGCACGGCATTGAGCACAATCACCGGCGTGTCGGCGGCAATGCGGATGGCTTCGCCGCGCCCGACCTGGCGCGTGCCATCGGCCGTGGCGATCCAGATGCCGCTATGGCTTGCGTGGAGGGCGGGATAGGGCAAAGACGCGGCCATTCGCGTGAGGTAGTGGCGCGGCCGGAACGAAAGGGCAACAGCAAGTGAGTGAATTGCGCACCGCCGCCATGGAATCCAAGGCTTGGCCTTATGAAGAGGCGCGCAAGCTGCTCAAACGCTACCCGAACGGCAAGCCGACAGGTCCGGTGTTGTTCGAAACCGGCTATGGCCCTTCGGGCCTGCCGCATATCGGCACGTTCAACGAAGTGCTGCGCACGACGATGGTGCGCAATGCGTTTCACGCGCTGTCCGACACGCCGACCAGGCTGATCGCTTTTTCGGATGACATGGACGGCTTGCGCAAAGTGCCCGACAATGTGCCGAACAAGGCGATGCTGACCGAATATCTCGGCAAGCCGCTCACCCGCATCCCAGATCCGTTCGGCACGCATGAAAGCTTCGCCGCGCATAACAACGCGATCCTGCGCGATTTTCTCGACCGCTACGGCTTCGATTACGACTTCGTCTCGTCGACTGAATATTACACCAGCGGCCGCTTCGACGACGTGCTGAAATCGGTGCTGCGCCATTTCCAGGCAATCCTTGACGTGATGCTGCCGACGCTTCGCGCCGATCGCCAGGCGACCTATTCGCCAGTGCTGCCGATCAGCCCGAAGAGCGGGATCGTGCTGCAGGTGCCGGTCGAGGTGATCGACGCCGAGTCCGGTACGATCGCCTTCATGGATGATGGCGAGCGGATCGAACAATCGATCCTGGGCGGCCTGGCCAAGCTGCAATGGAAAGTCGATTGGGCGATGCGCTGGGTCGCGCTCGGCGTCGATTACGAAATGGCGGGCAAGGATCTGATCGATTCGGTCGTGCAATCGTCGAAGATTACTCGCGTCCTCGGCGGCCGCCCGCCCGAGGGCTTCAACTACGAGATGTTCCTCGACGAAAAGGGCGAGAAGATCTCCAAGTCGAAGGGCAACGGGCTCAGCATCGATGACTGGCTGACCTATGGTCCGGAGGAAAGCCTCGCCTTCTACATCTATCGCGAGCCGAAAAAGGCCAAGACGCTGCACATGGGCGTGATCCCGCGTGCGGTCGACGATTACTGGCAGTTCCGTGGCAATTATGCCGGGCAGGAACTGAAGGAACGGCTCGGCAACCCGGTGCATCATATCCATGACGGCAAGCTGCCGACGGGCGAATTGCCGGTCACTTTCGGCCTGCTGCTCAACCTGGTCAGCGTGATGGGCGACGCGACCAAGGAACAGGTCTGGGGCTATCTCGGCAATTATGTGAAGGATGCGGACGCGGCGCGTTATCCCGAACTCGACCGGCTGATCGACCGTGCGCTCGCTTATGGGCGCGATTTCGTCACCCCGACGCTCAAAAGGCGCAAGCCCGAGGGTGTCGAGGCCGCCGCGCTCGAACGGCTCGATGCCGATCTGGCCGCGCTGCCTGCGGGCGCAAGTGCCGAGGACATCCAGAACATCGTCTATGAGATTGGCAAGACCGCCGGATTCGACAATCTGCGCGACTGGTTCAAGGCGCTTTACGAGACGTTACTCGGCGCCGAACAAGGCCCGCGCATGGGCAGCTTTATTGCTCTTTATGGCATTGAAAATACAAGAAAGTTGATCGCCGACGCATTCGTGCGTTAGAATTCCGATTCGACGCAAGCGCACGGAACATATAAGGAACATTATCCTCGCCACCGACTCGGAGATGATAATGTCCAACGCTCCTACACACCGGCTTTTCTTCGCGATCCGTCCGCCGCTGACGCTCGCGCGGCAGATGACCAATGCG
The DNA here is from genome assembly GCF_054057355.1 of Sphingomonas sp. UYAg733. Classification (NCBI taxonomy): domain Bacteria; kingdom Pseudomonadati; phylum Pseudomonadota; class Alphaproteobacteria; order Sphingomonadales; family Sphingomonadaceae; genus Sphingomonas; species Sphingomonas sp. UYAg733. Next base: position 126,070 of record NZ_JBSRZE010000001.1, on the reverse strand, counting down.
GCGCATTGGTTCGGCAATGACGGTCGCGTGCTGCGGCCGGAACATGTCCATGTCACCGTCGATATCGTCGACGATATCGAGGAGGTGGAGGCGCTCGAGCAGCGCATGAGGAAGATCGGCGACGCGGTGGCATATGGCGCGTTTCAGGCACGCTTCGATCTCGCCGTCGGCAGTCCGCGATCGATCGCGCTGCGGCCACGCCACCGTATCGGTGGGTTGTATGCGCTTCGCGAGCGGATCGTGCGTCGCCGGCAAGCTGCGGGAATCGCCGAACGGCGCGGCTATCGCTTCAGCCCGCATACCACGCTCGGCTACTGGCAGGGTCGGTCGTTCAGCGAACGGATCGCGCCGGTCGAATGGGACGTGCGCGAATTCGTGCTGATCCACAGTCATCTCGGCCAGACGCGGCATGAAGTCATTGGCCGTTGGGCGCTCGGCGGCGAGGCTGGACATGAAGAGGTCGATGAGGATCAGCTGAAATTGCTGTGATTGCCATGCCGGGCGCGGCGGCTAGGGTGGCTTATGGCTAATTCTCGCAAGCAATCCGCGTTGAGCACGTTCCTGAAAGATGAGGCGGCGGGCGGCATCGTGTTGATCGCCGCCGCGATGCTGGCGATGATTGCGGCAAATTCGCCGCTCGCCACAGCCTATTTCCACTTTCTGCATCTCGAAACCGGCCCGATAATCGCGCCCGCGCTCGGTGCCATGACGGTGCATTTGTGGATCAACGACGGATTGATGGCGCTGTTTTTCCTGCTCGTCGGTTTGGAGATCAAGCGCGAGCTGATCGACGGCCGGCTCGCCAGTCCGGCGCGGCGGCGCTTGCCGATCGTCGCGGCGGCGGCGGGCATGATTGTGCCCGCGCTGATCTATCTTGTAATCACTTGGGGTGACGTGGCGCTCCGCCCCGGCTGGGCAATCCCGGCGGCGACCGATATCGCATTCGCGATCGGGGTGATGGCATTGCTCGGCCCGCGTGTGTCGCCCGCGCTGAAGCTGTTCCTGACCACCGTCGCGATCGTCGATGACATGGGCGCGGTCGCGATCATCGCGGTTGCCTATAGCCATGGCCTGGATCTCGGTGCGCTGGCCGCCGCCGCCGGAGTGCTTGCGATCATGGCGGCGATGAGTCGGCACGGCATCCGCGCGCTCACGCCATATCTCGCCGCTGCCGCTTTGCTCTGGTGGCTGATCCTGTTGTCGGGCGTGCATGCGACCGTTGCCGGGGTCCTCGCCGCCGCTTTTATTCCGATCACGCCGAGCCCCGGCGCGCCGGACGATGTGCATTCGCCGCTCCACCGACTCGAACACGCTCTCAGCCCATGGGTCGCGTTCGTCATTGTGCCTGTGTTCGGCTTTGCTAATGCCGGGGTCGCACTTGGTGGCATGGCGCTATCGGTCCTGGCCGAGCCGCTGGTGATCGGCGTAACGGCGGGCCTGTTTCTCGGGAAGCAGGTCGGTATCCTCGGCGGTATCGCCTTGGCCGAGCGATTGAAGATCGCGCAGCGGCCTATGGGCACAAGCTGGGCGCAACTCTATGGCGTGGCCCTGCTCGCCGGGATCGGCTTCACCATGAGTCTGTTCATCGGTGGTCTTGCCTTCCCCGGCGAAGCGGTGCTGATCGACAAGGTCAAGATCGGCGTGCTCGTCGGATCGATCCTGTCGGCGGTGGCCGGCTTCCTCGTGTTGCGCTTCGCGGCACCCACGCCAAAGGCGGATGGGGCGATATGATTCGAGCATTCTTCGACCCCCGCCAACTGGCTCATGCACCGCGCAAGGAGCTGCACAATGGCGGGTTCATCGATTATGCGGAGACGCCCGTTCGCGCCGAAGCGATTCGTGCGGTGCTGCCCGGCCTCGAATTGCCCGCCGATCATGGCGACGCGCCGATCCTCGCAGTCCATGACGCCGGTTATGTCGATTTCCTGAAAACCGCGCCCGAACGCTGGGCCGCGGTCGGTCGTCCCGGCGACGTGATGGGTTATATCTGGCCGATCGTCGGCCGGCGTCCGTTGAAGCTCGACCGCATCGATGCGTTGGCCGGGCAATATAGCCTGGATGCCTCCACCCCGCTGACCGCCGACACCTGGGGCGCGGCGTATTGGAGTGCGCAGAGCGTGCTCTCTGCGACTCACGCCGTGCTCGGCGGCGATCGCGTGGCGTTCGCGCTGTGCCGCCCACCCGGCCATCATGCCGGTGCGGATTATCTCGGCGGCTATTGTTACCTCAACACAGCCGCAATCGCTGCCCAGACCGCGCGCGATGCGGGGGCCAGGCGCGTCGCGATCCTCGATATCGATTATCACCACGGCAATGGCACACAGGACATTTTCTGGGATCGTGGCGATGTCTTCTATGCTTCGATCCACGCCGACCCGGCGACCGATTATCCGTTTTTCTGGGGCCATGCCGATGAAATCGGCGAAGACGATGGACAGGGCACCACGCTCAATCTGCCACTACCGCAGGGCGCGGCGCTCGGTCTTTTTCGAGATGCACAAGCCACGGCGCTGGAGGCGATTGCGCGCTTCGGTCCCGACCTTCTGGTGGTCAGCTTCGGTGCGGACACCTGGGAAGGCGATCCGATCTCGGCGTTCAAGTTGACCACCGGCGATTATGCGATGCTCGCACGCGACATCGCCGCCTGCGGCTGGCCGACGGTCATCGCGATGGAGGGCGGCTATGCGGTCGATGCGTTGGGCGCGAACGTGAAGAGCTTGCTCGATGGCTTCTGATACGCGAAGCGCATGATCGGACACTGATCGCTATCGTGCGCGCCGATCATACCGGCGAATATGGCGCGCTCCGAATCTACCGTGCGCAGATCGCCATTGCTCGCCGAATCGCGCCCGATCCATTAGCTGAGGGCGATCGCTTGGGCGAAGCCATATCGGTATGGGATAAAGAGACATCTGGCGCTCCGAGCCTGATCAGGGTTCGCTCGATGTGCCATATCTCCTTGAGTCCTGGTGTTGCCCAAAGTCGCCAGTCACTGGATTAAGTATCTCATATATAGGCAAAATATCAGAAGTCACCCCAAGCGGCAGCGCGAGATATGTTACACTGCCGGTGTGACATATCTCGGCGCTCGTCCCTATGGCGTCGGTGACGATTCAACCAAGGCACAGTATCTGGTCTTTCATTCCTCGCTGGACCTGAACCGGCTTGCTCTTTCCTATCGTCGAGACAGCATTGCCACAGAGCGACGAGCGCAAGGCCTCGCAGTTGCGGCCTTAGAGTCCGAACCATTCGAGCGCGCCGGGCAGGTCGCCCGCGGCGAAATCGATCTGCAGCACGCGGCGCCGCCTCGGTCTGGCGGCCACCTCCGACGCATGCAGGATCAGCGTCGCGTAGAGCCACACATCGCCGCGCTGGGCGAGGCAGGCGATGGTGCCGCATCGTTCGACCACCGCATCGATCTCCGGTTCGGCGATCCGGCCGAGCCGGTGCGACCCCGGCGCGATCAGCAGCGGGGCATTGTCGGCGGGGACGGCATCGAGATGCACGCGCATCGTCACCATGCCGGCGAGCAGTTCGGCCGGCGGCGCGACATGGGTCATCCCGGCCTTGACCGTCCATGGCCCGAACCCCGGCGTTTCACGGCGTTCGCGCACCACGATCGTGCGATCCTGATGCCAGCCCAATGCCCAGTTGGTCGCTTCGGTCTTGTCGAACAGGATCGCTCGAACCGGCCGGCACCCGGCGCCCAGATATTGTACGGTCAGCGCGCCGAGTGGGCCCTCGCTCGCCAGTAACGGCGCGAGCGCGTCAACACCCTGTAGCCTGATCCCGGCACGGTCCGGTGGCTGGCGATCGGCCAAGGCATCGAGCGCGACAAGACTCGAAAGGGCGGCGCGACCACACCGCACCGCCCCATCTTGTTCGAGCGTGAGATTCAAGGATCAGAGCTTTTCGGTCAGCTCCGGCACGATCTTGAACAGATCGCCGACCAGTCCGATGTCCGCGACCTGGAAGATCGGGGCGTCCTCGTCCTTGTTGATCGCGATGATCGTCTTCGAATCCTTCATCCCCGCGAGATGCTGGATCGCACCGGAAATACCGATCGCGATATAGACTTCGGGGGCGACAATCTTGCCGGTCTGGCCGACCTGATAGTCGTTCGGGACATAACCCGCATCGACCGCGGCGCGCGATGCGCCGACGCCGGCGCCAAGCTTGTCGGCGAGCGGTTCGATGATCGAGTGAAAGTTTTCCGCATTCTGCAGCGCGCGGCCACCTGAGACGATGATCTTCGCCGAGGTGAGTTCTGGACGCTCCGACTTGGCGATCTCGCTGCCGACATAGGTCGACTTGCCGGCATCACCGGTCGATGCGACCTTCTCGATTGTGCCCGATCCGCCCGAGGTCGCAGCCTTTTCGAACGCGGTACCGCGCACCGAAATGACCTTCTTCGTGTCCTTCGACTGCACCGTGGCGATCGCGTTGCCGGCATAAATCGGGCGCGTGAACGTATCTTCGCTCTCGACCGACAGGATGTCGCTGATCTGCATCACGTCGAGCAACGCGGCGACGCGCGGCGCGATGTTCTTGCCGTTCGACGTCGCGGGGACGAGGAACGCGTCATGATCGGCCATCAGCGCGACGACCAACGGCGCGACATTTTCGGCCAGCGCATGCGCATAGGCCGCGTCATCGGCGACATGCACCTTGCCCACGCCGGCGATCTTGGCGGCTTCGGCGGCGACGCCGTCCACGCCTTGCCCTGCGACGAGCAAATGCACTTCGCCAAGTTGCGACGCGGCGGTGACCACGGCGAGCGTGGCGTCCTTGACGACCTTGCCGTCATGTTCGACCCAGACGAGCGTCTTCATTTCGCGACTCCCATCGCCTTGAGTTTAGCCACCAGCTCATCGACATCGGCAACCTTGACGCCGGCGGTGCGCTTGGCCGGCTCGACCACTTTCAGCGTAGTCAGGCGCGGGCTCACATCGACGCCGTAATCGGCCGGGGTCTTCTGCGCCATCGGCTTGGATTTGGCCTTCATGATGTTGGGCAGCGACGCATAGCGCGGCTCGTTGAGACGCAAATCGGTGGTGATGATCGCGGGCAACGAGAGCTTCTCGGTCTCCGAACCGCCATCGACTTCGCGCGTCACGGTGACGCTGTCCGATGCGAGCTCGACCTTCGAGGCGAACGTCGCCTGGCCGACGCCGAGCAGGCCGGCGAGCATCTGCCCGGTCTGGTTGTTGTCGTCGTCGATCGCCTGCTTGCCGAGAATGACCAGATCGGGCTTCTCTTCCTCGACGATCTTGGCGAGCAGCTTGGCCACGCCCAGCGGCTCGACCCTCTCTTCCGAGACGATCAGGATCGCGCGGTCGGCACCCATGGCCAGCGCCGTGCGCAGCGTTTCCTGCGCCTTCTGCTCGCCGATCGACACGACGACGATCTCTGTGACACCCTTGTCTTTCAGACGGATGGCTTCCTCGACCGCGATCTCGTCGAACGGGTTCATGCTCATCTTCACGTTCGCCAGATCGACGCCCGTCCCGTCCGCCTTCACGCGGGGCTTCACATTGTAATCAAGCACCCGCTTGACCGGCACCAGCACCTTCATTGCATCTTCTCCGTGTGACCTAATGCGTTCCTGGGGAGAAACAGCTCAGGCAGCAGCTTTGACTTCAGCGACGATCTTGCGTGCCGCGTCGCCGAGATCATTGGCGGGAACGATCGCCAGGCCCGAGGTCGAGAGGATGCGCTTGCCCTCTTCGACATTGGTCCCTTCCAGGCGAACCACCAGCGGTACCGAAAGGTTCACTTCCTTCGCCGCCGCGACGATGCCGTCGGCGATGATATCGCACTTCATGATGCCGCCGAAGATGTTGACCAGGATGCCCTTCACCGCCGGATCGGCGAGGATGATCTTGAACGCCGCGGTCACCTTCTCCTTTGAAGCGCCGCCGCCGACGTCGAGGAAGTTGGCCGGGAACATGCCGTTGAGCTTGATGATGTCCATCGTCGCCATGGCGAGGCCGGCACCATTGACCATGCAGCCGATATCGCCGTCGAGCTTGATGTAAGCGAGGTCGTACTTCGACGCTTCGAGCTCGGCCGGATCTTCTTCGCTTTCGTCGCGCAGCGTCATCAGGTCGGGGTGGCGGAACATCGCATTGCCGTCGAAAGCGACCTTGGCGTCAAGCACCAGCAGCTGCCCGTCATCGGTGACGGCAAGCGGGTTGATCTCGATTTGCTCGGCATCGGTGCCGAGGAACGCATCGTACAGCTTGGAAGCAGTCGATGCGGCCTGCTTGGCGAGGTCGCCCTCAAGGCCAAGTGCATTGGCGACGGCGCGGCCGTGATGCGGCATGAAGCCGGTCGCGGGATCGATGTCGAAGGTCTGGATCTTTTCCGGCGTGTCGTGCGCGACGGTTTCGATGTCCATGCCGCCCTCGGTCGACACGACCATCGAGATACGGCCCGACGCGCGGTTGACCAGCAGCGCGAGGTAGAATTCCTTGGCGATGTCGACGCCGTCGGTGATGTACAGGCGATTGACCTGCTTGCCATGCTCGCCGGTCTGGATCGTCACCAGCGTGTTGCCGAGCATGTCGGCCGCCGCGGCGCGAACCTCGTCAGCGGTCTTGGCCAGCCGCACGCCGCCCTTGGCGTCGGGACCGAGTTCCTTGAACTTGCCCTTGCCGCGTCCACCGGCATGGATTTGCGCCTTCACGACATAGAGTGGCCCGGGCAGCTTCGCGGCGGCGGCGACCGCCTCGTCGACGGTCAGCGCGGCAAAGCCTGCCGGTACGGGGACGCCGAACTTGGCGAGCAATTCCTTGGCCTGATATTCGTGGATGTTCATGGGGGCGGGCGCCTCTTCAGGAAAATCGATGTTGCAAGGGGCCTTAAGCACAGCGCGTCAAGTGAATCCACCCCTTGGGATGGACGCAAGTCGTCTTGGCTCAGCCGCCGAGCCCGGCGGCACAAAGCGCCGCCGAACTGGTCGTCACGCGAAGGATCTGCGGGTCATTGAGCGAGCGGACGCGGTAGAGGAACTGGTCGAGGTCGCGCGACGCCTTGGCTTTGCCCAGTCCCGACAGGCGGCGTAGCTGCAGCAGCGAGAGCCGGTCGACCATCCGTCCTGCCATGCAGCCGGCGACCGGTTGCGGCACGCCGGCATTGATCAGGCCGTTACGAGTAAGCATCTCGGGGCTCGAACACGCAGAGAGGGCGAGCATCAGGCCCAGCGCCGCCCCCACCCCCTTACTGGATTGTAACCCGGATCTGAATGTGGAGTCGCGCACAGCTTCACCTCGCAATAAGCCCATCCGCCCGCTATATCGCGTGCCATGCACTGGACAATCGGCCTGCCGCTGTTTTTCGCGACGATCCTCGCGATGGAGCTCGTCGCCTATGTCGCGCATCGCTGGGTGATGCATGGATTCGGCTGGTTCCTGCACGAAAGCCATCACCGCGCGCGCGCCGGTAATTGGGAGCTGAACGATCTCTATGCGGTGATTTTCGCAGTGCCGTCCTTCGTGCTTCTGCTCGGTGGCGCGCAACTCGGCTGGTGGCCGGGCTTCATCTGGATCGGCGCCGGCATCGCCGGTTATGGTGCGATCTATTTCGGCTTCCACGACGTTATCGTCCACCGCCGCATCGCAACGCGGTATCTGCCCAGATCATCTTATATGAAGCGCATCATCCAGGCGCATCGATTGCACCATGTCGTCGAGACCAAGGCCGGCACGGTCAGCTTCGGTTTCCTCTGGGCGCCAAAACCAGAGACGCTGAAGACCGAACTCAAGCGCCGCTCGCATGCCGGTGTCCGCGCGCCCGTTCCACGGCCGGACGCCGTCCCCGTCGATTGACCGAATCGCCGCTGTTTTTCGCGCTCGCGGTGCCAGCCGTCATTCTGCTCGGCCTGTCCAAGGGCGGGTTTGCGGGCATGGGCGCGCTGTCCTTGCCGATGATGGCGCTGGCGATTTCGCCGGTGCGCGCCGCGGCAATCCTGTTGCCGATCCTGATCGTGCAGGACGTGGTCGGTGTCTGGGCGTTCCGCAAGACATGGGATCGCTACGTGCTCGTCTGGATGCTACCCGGCGCAGCGCTTGGCATATTGCTCGGCTATTTTTTCGCCGCGCAGGTATCGGCCGATGCGGTACTCGGTCTGGTCGGCGTGATCTCGCTGCTGTTCGGCGGGTACCGCCTCTGGGCCGAACGCGGCGGCATGTTCCGTGCCTCGTCGCGCTCGCCCGGTTGGGTCGGGGCGCTGTGCGGAATCGCCTCGGGCTTCACCAGCCAAATCGCCCATGCCGGCCAGCCACCGTTCCAGGTCTGGGTCCTGCCGCGCCGGCTCGAACGCGACGTGCTGGTCGGCACCACCGCGATCTTTTTCGCCATCGTCAACTGGGCGAAGGTGCCGGCCTATTGGGCGCTTGGCCAGTTCAGCCACGATAATCTCATGGCCGCTGCGATGCTGTTACCGGTGGCCATCGCTTCGACGCTGGCCGGTGTCTGGCTCGTGCGCTGTATCGCGCCTGACCGCTTCTATGCCGCGATCTATGTGCTGATGATGCTCGTCGGCGCCAAGCTCATCTGGGATGCGCTTAGCTGAATTCTGTTCGAGCGGAGGTAGGGAAGGGGGTGCGCGATCAATCGAACAGCGACGACACCGAACTTTCATCGGCAATCCGCTTTATCGCCTCGCCGAGAAGTGGCGCGATGGTCAGATGGCGGATGCGCTTGGCGTCCTTGATCACCTCATGGCTGCCGATCGAATCGGTGATCACCAGTTCCTCCAGCTCGGATCCTTCGACCCGTGCGACCGCGCCGCCCGACAGCACGCCGTGCGTGACATAAGCGACGACACCCTCGGCGCCCGCTTCCTTCAGCGCGGCGGCGGCATTGCACAATGTGCCGGCCGAATCGACGATATCGTCGATCAGGATGCAGAAGCGGCCCTCGACTTCACCGATGATGTTCATCACCTCCGATTCGCCGGCACGCTCGCGGCGCTTGTCGACGATCGCCAGCGGCGCGTTGTTCAATCGCTTGGCCAATGCGCGGGCACGCACCACGCCGCCGACATCGGGCGACACGATCATGATGTTCTTGTCACCGAAGCGCGTCAGAATATCCGCCGACATGACCGGCGCGCCATAGAGATTGTCGGTCGGGATATCGAAGAAACCCTGAATCTGTCCGGCGTGAAGGTCGATCGACAGCACCCGGTCGGCGCCCGCCACGGTGATCAGATTGGCCACCAGCTTGGCTGAGATCGGCGTGCGCGGTCCTGGTTTCCGGTCCTGCCGGGCATAGCCGAAATAGGGCACCACAGCGGTGATCCGCTTGGCCGATGCGCGCTTCAGCGCATCGATGCAGATCAGCAATTCCATCAGATTGTCGTTCGCCGGATAACCGGTCGATTGCAGCACGAACACGTCCTCGCCGCGGACATTCTCATGAATTTCGACGAACACTTCCTCGTCGGCGAAGCGCCGCACGCTCGCCTCGGTCAGCGGAATCTCGAGATAGGCCGCGACATCGCGCGCCAGGGGCAGATTCGAATTGCCGGTCAATAATTTCATCTCGACGAACTCCCGCGACCCCGATGAAGCGGCTCTTAGCCAGCACTTGCGCATGACGAAAGGGGCGTGACGATTTCGTGACGGCCAAATGCACAAGCTGGCACGGCGCGGCGTGCGCGGCTAAGGCGCTGTGCATGACCGTGATCACCCGTTTCGCCCCCAGCCCGACCGGAAACCTGCACGTCGGCAATATTCGCACCGCGCTCCACAATTGGCTGTGGGCGCAGAAGAATGGCGGGCAATTCTGGCTGCGCATCGACGATACCGATGCCGAGCGCAGCGAAGAGGCGTTCGTCACCGCGATCCGTGCCGATCTCGACTGGCTCGGCCTCGCGCGCGATGGCGAGGAGCGGCAATCGGCGCGCTTCGCGTTGTATGAAGCACGCTTCGCGGCGTTGCGTGACGCCGGTCATCTCTATCCTGCCTATGAAACCGCGCAGGAACTCGACCTGAAACGCAAGATCGCCGCCGGGCGCGGCCTGCCGCCGATCTACGATCGCGCCGCGTTGGCGCTGAGCGATAGTGATCGCGCCGCGCTCGAGGCCGATGGCGTCCGGCCGCATTGGCGCTTCAAGCTCGATCATTCGACACCGATCGAATGGGACGATATCATTCGTGGTCATCAGCGTTTCGATGCCGCGACGATGAGCGACCCGGTGATCCGCCGCGCCGACGGATCCTGGCTCTATATGCTGCCCTCGGCGATCGACGATGCGGATATGGGTGTCACCCATGTCGTGCGTGGTGAGGACCATGTGTCGAACACCGCGCTGCAATTGCAGATGTTTGCCGCGATGGGCGCAATCCCGCCCGCCTTCGCGCATGAGGCGCTGCTGGTCGGCAGCGAGGGCAAATTGTCCAAGCGCCTCGGCTCGCTCGGCGTCAACTCGTTCCGCGAAAAGGGTATCGAGCCCCAAGCGATCCGCGCCTTGCTCGCGCGGTTGGGGACCAGCGATCCGGTCGAGCCGATCGGCGACATGGCACCCTTGATCGAGAGCTTCGATTTCGCCCGCTTCGGCCGCGCGCCGGCACGCTTCGATGATGCCGAGCTCGCCGCGCTCAACACGCGCCTCGTCCATGGCCTGGATTTCGACACCGTCGCCGATCGCCTGCCGGCCGGCATGGGCCGCGCGGAATGGGAAGCGGTGCGCCCCAATCTCGCGATCGTCGCCGACTCGGCCGATTGGTGGCACGTGATCGAGGGGCCGATCGATTCGATCGTCGACGCCGCCGATCGCGAGTTTCTGGCCGATGCGGCGCGAATCGCGGCCGATCTCGACTGGAGCGCCGACCCCTGGCACGCGCTGACCTCCGCGCTGAAAGCATCAAGCGGACGCGGCGGCAAAACCCTGTTCCTGCCGTTGCGCCGCGCACTGACCGGGCGCGATCATGGCCCCGATATGGCCGCCCTGATGCCGCTGATCGGCCGCGAGCGCAGCGTGGAGCGCCTTATCAAATAACGGTCGTCTGGCAGGTAATATTATATCCTTGCATCCAATTAGTGATGATGTATCATCGCTCAATAATCCGGCAGCAGACCGGTTGGTGCCCCTCAAGGAGATGATGGAGACGGCCAATGTACGCGGATCGATATGGCAAGACCGGGATCAAGCCCGGTTCGCTCAGTGTCGCAATCGGATTGAACGGCGCGATCCTCGCCGCGCTGATTTTCTCGGCGCCGGAGATAACGAAGAAGATCGAGACTGTCCTCACGACAACCAATATCCCAATTCCGCCGCCGCCGCCCCTTGAGCCGATCAAGCCGAAGGTCGACCCCAAGGTCGAGCCGAAACAAATCCGGCCGACCCCCCGAGACCAAATAGTGGCGCCCGATCCAGTCGTTCTGACTGGCGCCGCGACGACCGACTTCGTCACCAAGACGACGATCGACCCGATCGCACCGCCCGGGACGGGTGGCATGGGTACGATCGTCGAACCGATCCGCTTGCCGACCTTGACCGACGCGACGCGCGACTCGAGATACGCCAATGCGTTTCAGCCGACCTATCCGGCGGCAGAGCGGCGCGCGGGCAATGAAGGGCGCGTCGTGGTTCGCGTGCTGATCGGCACCGATGGCCGGGTGAAGCAGGTCGAGAAGGTCAGCGCGGCGAGCGACGCCTTTTTCGAGGTGACCGAACGCCAGGCGCTGAACAAATGGCGCTTCAAGCCGGCCGCGCGAGACGGCGTCCCGCAGGAATCTTGGCAGATCCTGAGCGTCAGCTTCCGGCTCGATGAGGATGGTTGAATGAGTCAGGCGCGCGGGGCTGGCATCGCCGCCCGCGCGCGCCTATCTTTGCGCTCATGAAGGTCCTTCGTCATTTCAACATTTTCCGCGCATTCACCGACCTGCGCGGCTTCCTGCGTGAGCGCCGGCCGCACGAACTGGGTTTCCTGCTGCTGTCGGTTGCACTGTTCGGCACGATCCTGGTCGGCTTCACGATCGATAGCCATGAAGAGCGGGTTTATCAGCCCAACATCATCTATGTTCAGCAATGGCCGGCATCGCGCACCGATGCGGAGATCCGCGCGCAACAGAAGATCGACGGCCCGATCGAGGCCAAGCGCCGCGCCGATGAAGAGGCGCAACGCGTAAAGACCCAACAGGAATTCAAGCGGTTGAACGACAAGCTCGAAAAGATCGGCATCTGAGCGGGACCACACGAGCCGATTTTCGCTGGATGGGCGCCACGCTCGCCCTCGCCGAGCGCGGTCGCGGTCGTACCGCCCCCAATCCCAATGTCGGCTGTATCATCGTTAATGACGGACGCGTCGTCGGGCGCGGCTGGACCCGGCCCGGCGGCCGTCCCCATGCCGAGGCGATCGCGCTGGCGGCAGCCGGCGAAAGCGCTCGCGGCGCGACCTGTTACGTTACGCTGGAACCCTGTGCGCATGCCTCGCCGCGCGGACCGGCATGCGCCGATTCGCTGATCGCGGCGGGCGTGGCGCGCGTCGTGATCGCGCTCCGCGACCCCGATCCGCGCACTGACGGCCTTGGCATGGCCAGGCTGAGGGATGCCGGAATCGCGGTCACCGATGGTCTCCGCGCGGTCGAGGCACGGCGTTCGATTGCTGGATTCCTGTTGCGTCAGGCGCTTGGCCGGCCGCTTGTGACGTTGAAACTGGCGCTGTCGCTCGACGGCGCGGCCGCGCTGGCTGACGGATCAAGCCAATGGATCACCGGTCCCGAGGCGCGCGCTCACGTCCATCTCGAGCGCTCGCGGCACGAGGCGATGCTGGTCGGCCGCGGCACCCGGCAAGCCGATTCACCAGCGCTCGACGTCCGCCTGGCCGGACTGGAACAGCGCAGCCCGCGCCGTGTGCTGCTGTCGGCCACACCGGAAGATGGCTGGGAGCATATCGCCGCGCCCGAACAGATTGCCCTACTGTCGGGCGTCGACCACTTGCTCGTCGAGGGCGGCGCGCAAACCGCCGCTGCCTTCCTCTCCGCCGACCTGGTCGATCGTCTGCTGCTCTACCGTGCTCCGATCATCGTCGGCGGTGGCCGCACCCTGCCCGATATCAGCCTCGGCGATCTGGCCGACGCGCACGGCCGGTGGCGGCTCGAAGACAGCCGCATGCTTGGCAGCGACCGGCTCGAAGTCTACGAGCGCCAGATCGACAAGTGCGTCGCGGAGCCCGTCTGAATGTTCACTGGCATCATAACCGATATCGGCACGATCATAGCGATCGAGATGCGGGGCGATATGCGCCTACGCATCGCGACCGCTTACGACATGGATACGGTCGATCTCGGTGCGTCGATCTCATGCTCCGGCGTGTGCCTGACGGTGGTCGACAAGTCCGCCAGCGGCACGCCCGGCTGGTTCGCGGCCGACGTATCGGCCGAAACGATCAGCCGCACCGCGCAAGGCCAATGGACCGAGGGGCGGCGGCTCAATCTGGAACGCGCGCTGAAGCTGGGCGAGGAGTTGGGCGGCCATATCGTCACCGGTCATGTCGACGGCATCGGTGAGGTCGTGTCGATCGCCGACGAAGGGGGATCCAAACGGATCCGCATCGCCGCCGGGCCCGACATCGCGCCGTTCGTAGCTGCCAAGGGATCGGTCACGCTCGACGGCGTGTCGCTCACCGTCAATGAGGTGGAGGATAGTGATGGCAGCGTCACGATCGGCGTCAATATCATTCCACATACCGCCGCGGTGACCACTTTCGGTGCGCTTGCGGTCGGCCATGCGATCAATATCGAGATCGATGTGCTGGCGCGCTATCTCGGCCGGATGCGGCAGCTGCTTCCAACCTGATCGCCTGCGATCACGGCAATGTGATTTCTCGATTGACGATCACATTTCAATGTGATTAAGTTGGATCATGAGCACCCAATTAATCGAAAAACTGCGCGGCCTCGTCACTGACGGCGGCATGTCGCGTTCTGGCCTCGCCCGTGCGGCGGGGCTTCACGCCAACACGCTGCGCGATCTCGACCAGCCCGACTGGAACCCGACCGCCGATACGCTGCGCAAGCTAGAGACCTTCATCTTCTCGAATGACGACACGCCGGCGTTGGTTTCGATCGAGGAGATCATCGACGAGGCGCGCAACGGACGCATGTTCATCCTGGTCGATGACGAAGACCGCGAGAATGAGGGCGATCTGATCATCCCGGCGCAGATGGCGACGCCCGATGCGATCAATTTCATGGCGACTCACGGCCGCGGCTTGATCTGTTTGTCGATGACCAAGACGCGGGTCGATGCGCTCGGTCTCGAGCTGATGAGCCGTGCCAATGGCACGCGGCACGAAACCGCCTTCACCACCTCGATCGAGGCGCGCGAGGGCGTGACCACGGGCATTTCCGCCGCCGATCGTGCGCGCACCATCTCGGTCGCAATCGACGCGGGCAAGGGCAAGGAGGACATCGTCACACCCGGCCATGTCTTCCCGCTGGTCGCGCGCGATGGCGGCGTGCTGGTCCGTGCCGGCCATACCGAGGCGGCTGTCGATGTCGCGCGGCTGGCCGGGCTCAACCCGTCGGGCGTGATCTGCGAGATCATGAAGGACGACGGCACCATGGCGCGGATGGACGACCTCGTCGCCTTCGCCCGGCTGCATAATCTCAAAATGGGCACGATCCGTGACCTGATCGCCTATCGCCGCAAGCACGACCATCTGGTCGAAAAGCGCGCGGAAATGGTTTTCGAGAGCAAATGGGGTGGCGACTGGCGTGCGATGACCTTCTTCAACAAGGCCAGCGGTGATGAGACTATCGCGCTGGTGAAGGGCTATATCGATCCCGACGCTCCGACGCTGGTGCGGATGCATACCGCATCCTATTTCGTCGATATGTTCGGGGAGATGTCGGAGCGGTCGGGTCTGTTGTCGCGATCGATGGAAATGATCGCGGAAGCCGGGTCGGGTGTGATCGTGGTGATCAATCGGCCGATGAAAGACAGCCTGTCACGCTTCATCAAGCTGCGCGGCGAAGGTAAGGGCGCGGGCGCGCCGGAGATCGAGGAACTGCGCGACTATGGCGTCGGCGCGCAGATTCTCGCCGAACTTGGCGTGCAGGACATGGTGTTGCTGACCAACACGCACCATACTCTGGTCGGGCTCGACGGTTATGGTCTGTCGATCGTCGGCGAGCGTGCAATTCCCGGTACCGGAGGCGAATAATGCGCTCCGGGATCGATGAAGCCAGCGATCCCAAATATGCCCTTATCGAGCGTGAGCGCCGTTGGCTGGTCGATTCCGCAACTCGACCGGATCTTGCGGCGCAGCGCTTCACGCTGATCGAAGACCGGTACATCACAGACACCCGTTTGCGGCTGCGCCGTATGACCGACAGTGCGACTGGTGCATCGTCGCTCAAGCTCACCAAGAAATACGATGCCGCCGATCCTCTCGCCCGTCCGATCATCACGGCCTATCTGACCGAAGCCGAATTCGCGGTGTTCGACCGTCTCCCGGGCGCCTCGCTGACCAAGCGTCGTTATAAGGTGGCCGCGGGTGCAAACATGTTCGGCGTCGATCAGTTTCTTGGATCGCTGGCGCCGCTTGAACTCGCGGAGATCGAATGGCCCGACGACGACGGTCTGCGTGCTTTGCATCCGCCGATATGGGCGATACGCGACATCAGCGACGACCCGCGTTATCAAGGCGGCGCACTATCCCATTCCGGACTTCCCAAGGACTAGACGTGGCAAAATTCCTGATCGTCGAGGCACGATTCTACGACCATCTCAACGACCTGCTGATCGCGGGCGCCCGTGGCGCGATCGAGGCGGCTGGACACAGTCATGAGACAATTACCGTACCCGGCGCGCTGGAGATTCCCGGTGCCGTGGCCCTGGCCGCGGACAGCGGTGCCTATGACGGCTTTGTCGCGCTCGGCGTCGTGATTCGCGGCGAGACCTATCATTTCGAGATCGTCGCGGGCGAAAGTGCGCGCGGGCTGATGGCCCTGTCGATGGACGGTGTCGCGATCGGTAACGGCATCCTGACCGTCGAGAACGAGGCGCAGGCGCTCGCGCGTGCGCGCCCTGCCGAAAAAGACAAGGGTGGCGAGGCGGCCAAGGCAGCGATCGCCATGTTCGAGTTGAAGGGCCGCTTCGGCTGATGGCGCTGCCCGTGCTGTTCACCGAACGCCTGATCCTGCGGCCGGTCGCCGCGGAGGATTTCGAGGATTGGGCACGTTTCCACGCCGACGAGACGGCGATGCGGTTTCTCGGCGGCGTGCAGCCGCGCAGCCTCGCCTGGCGCGGGCTGTGCGCGATGGCCGGCGCCTGGTCGATTCGCGGCTTTTCGATGTTCTCGCTGGTCGAGCGCGACAGCGGGCGCTGGATCGGGCGCGCCGGTCCCTGGCAACCGGAGGGCTGGCCGGGCACTGAGGTCGGGTGGGGCGTGCTGCCCGAATTTGCAGGCAAGGGCCTTGCGTTCGAGGCGGCGACCGCGGCAATCGACTATGCGGTCGATGTGCTGCGCTGGGACGATGTGATGCATTCGATCGACCCCGACAATGCGCCATCGATCGCGCTTGCGCGCAGGCTTGGCGGCATCAATCGCGGCCCAACCCGCCTGCCGCCGCCATTCGAAGCCGACCCGGTCGACAATTGGGGGCAGAGCGCGACGGCGTGGGGTGCGCGACGTTCGGCCGGGGCCAGCTGAGATGAACGGGGTGCCGACATCCCGTTACCGGGTGATCGAGAAGGATCGCCGACTCTTCGTGATCGACACCTGGGCCGATGGTGGCAGGCCGGAACACTCCCCGGTTTCACCGCCGTCTAGAACCGTGCCGCTACTGCCCGCCGCGCCCCCGAAACTGGGGCTTCCGAAACTAGCGCTTCCGAAACAAACCCGTTTCGACGGGAGCGCGGAGGTAACCACCCACCCTTTTTACGATGATCGCGCGCCGCGCACGATCAAGTTCGACGCGGCCAGCATGCAGACGCTCGGGCGTGTGAAGATCGGCATGGTGGTCGCATCGTTCGCCTTTGTGCTGGTCGTGATCGACAACCCCTGGTTCCTCGCCGCTCCGTTCGTCCTGCTCAACCCCGCGATACGAAAAGGCGTGCGCAAGGCCGTCACCGCTTGGCTCGACCGGATCGAGCACGAAGCCGCCCAACCCTGACTTTCAATTGCCCCCGTCCTTACTTATACTGATGTAAGTAAGGAGATCGGCATGGCGTATGCGCATAGTTTCAAGGCCAATCCGCACTGGCTACCCCGGCCGAAATCGAATGCGCTGAGCACGATTCCAGGTGAGAACGGCCTGCCCTTTATCGGCAACACGCTGCGCCTGCTCAAGGACCCGGTCGGCTTCGGCAAGCGCATGGCGACCACCTATGGTAAAGTCTATCGCAACAACAGTTTCGGCGGGCCCAACCTCGTGCTGCTCGGGCCCGAGGCGAACGAACTGGTGCTGTTCGATCGCGAGAGGATATTCTCGTCGGAACAGGGCTGGGGGCCGATGCTCAACCTGCTTTTTCCGCGCGGGCTGATGCTGATGGATTTCGAGAAGCACCGTGCCGACCGCAAGATATTGTCGGTCGCGTTCAAACCCGAACCGATGCGCCATTATGCCGAGAGCCTGAATGCCGGCATCGCGGCTCAGGTCAGTGGATGGGCCAACAAGCCGATCAATTTCTACGACGCGATCAAGGCGTTGACGCTCGATCTCGCTGCCGATGCCTTTCTCGGCATGCCGCTCGGCGAGGAAGCCGACCGAATAAACCAGGCGTTCGTCGATGAGGTTCAGGCGACGATCGCCCCGGTGCGCATTCCGCTGCCCGGCACGATGATGCGCAAGGGCGTCAAGGCGCGCGAATATCTCGCGGAAATGTTTGCGCGCGAAATCCCCAAACGGCGCGCGAGCGGAGCCAAAGGAGAAGGCGGCCAGGATTTCTTTTCGCAATTCTGCCGTGCGATCGATGATGACGGCGCGCCGCTCAGCGATGCCGCGATCATCGATCATATGAACTTCCTGATGATGGCCGCGCACGATACGATCACCTCGTCGGCAACGAGTTTGGTCATGCTGCTTGGCCGCCATGTCGACTGGCAGACCCAGCTGCGCGAGGAGATCGTCTCGATCGGCCTCAATGATGGCGGCGGCGTGCCGACCGGACAGCTCGAGCGGTTGGTCCTGACCGATTATGCCTTCAAGGAAGCGCTGCGGCTGATCCCGCCGGTTCCGTCATTGCCGAGGCGGGCGTTAAAGGGTTTCAGCTTTGGCGGTTACGACATTCCTGCCGGCACCTTCATCGGTGTCAATATCGCCTACACCCATCAGATGCCCGAACTCTGGCCCGATCCGACCGCTTTCGATCCGCTGCGCTTCACGCCGGAGGCGAGCAAGGGCCGGCACAAATATGCCTGGGTGCCGTTCGGCGGCGGCGCACATATGTGCCTGGGGCTGCACTTCGCGACGATGCAGATCCGCATCTTGATGGCGCAATTGCTCAGCCGTTACCGCATCGAGCTCGATGCGGGATCGGGTGACGAATGGCAGGCCTGGCCGATTCCCCGGCCCAAGGACGGGTTGCCGCTGCGGTTCGTGCCGCTCGACTGAACGACACGAACCGGACGCACGCTTATGCCGCCGCGACGCCTTCCAGCGCGGGATAGTCGGTATAACCCTCGGGCCCCTGGCTATACCAGGTGCGCGGGTTTGACGGGTTGAGCTCGGCACCCTCGCGCAAGCGCTCAGGCAGGTCTGGATTGGCGAGGAAGGTGCGGCCGAACGCGATCGCATCCGCCGTACCCGCATCGATCACTGCCTGCGCCTCTGCGACGGTCGTATAGTCGGAATTGAGCACCAGCGGTCCGCTGAACACCTGGCGGATCGCGGGCGACAGCTTGGGTATGTCGGTGCGGCCGAATGTTCCGTCCGGGCCGGGCTCGCGCAGTTCGAGGAAAGCGATGCCGATCTCGTCGAGCGCCCTGGCCGCAGTGGTGAACAATTTGTCCGGGCTGCTGTCGTCGACACCCTGTGATTCGCCATTGGGGGAAAGGCGGATCGAGGTGCGGTCGGCGCCCGCGACCGAGGCGACGCGCTCGACGACTTCGCGCATCAGGCGGACGCGATTCTCGATGCTGCCGCCATAGATGTCGTCGCGGAAATTGGCGTTGTCGCGCAGGAATTGATCGAGCAGATAGCCGTTCGCGCCATGGATCTGCACGCCGTCGAACCCGGCGGCGAGCGCGTTGCGCGTCGCCAGTTCATAATCGTTCAACAGCCGCGGAATCTCGTCGATCTGCAGCGGCCGCGCGGTTTCGAAATCCTGCTTGCCCTCATAGGTATGCGCCTGGCCGGCGGTGGCGGTGGCGGAGGACGATACCGGCTGGCCGCCGATCACGGACGAATGAACCTGACGGCCCATATGCCACATCTGCACGATGATGCGCCCGCCGGCGGCATGGACCGAGTCGGTCACCGGCTTCCACGCCTCGACCTGCTCGTCGGCCCATAAACCTGGCGCGAACGGCCAGCCCAGACCCTCGCGGCTGATCCCGGTCGCTTCGGTGATGATCACGCCCGCGCTGGCGCGTTGCGTGTAATATTCGACCATCAAATCGGTCGGGACCGCGTCCTTGTTTGCACGGCCGCGCGTCAGAGGAGCCATGAGGATGCGGTTGGGGGAATGGATCGCGCCAAGCTGGATCGGGTCGAACAGACTGGGCCCGGATTTGATCGGCATTACGTTTCCTTTTGCTACCTGACTACGCACAGATAGGGGGCTAAGGCGCGCCCTGCACCTCTCTAACCCCAAGAAAAACTAGTATGGCTGATACCAACGCAACTCACGCGCCACACCGCCTGGCATTCGCGGCATTGATCGCCGCCAATATTCTGCTCGCTTTCGGGCCGTGGTTCGTGCGCCTCGCCGATACTGGGCCGGTCGCTGCCGGATTCTGGCGCGTGACGCTCGCCGCGCCGTTGTTGTTGGCTGCGGCATTTGCCGGTGGTTGGCGGCCGGTTGGCCTGGGCAAGGGACTATGGTTGATGATGGCCATTGCCGGGATCAGCTTTGCTGCCGACCTGGCGAGCTGGCATATCGGTATCCTGCGCACCACGCTCGCCAACGCGACGCTGTTTGGTAATGTCGCGACATTGATCTTCCCGATCTATGGTTTCCTGGTCTTGCGCGCCTGGCCGACTCGAATGCAGGGCATTGCGCTGATCCTCGCCGCGATCGGCGCGATGCTGCTGATGGGCCAGTCCTACAGCCTCAATCCGCGCAACCTGATCGGCGACCTGCTTTGCCTGTTCGCCGGCATCCTCTACACGCTCTATTTCATCTGCATGGCGCGCGCGCGCGATATCATGTCGCCGCTGCCCGCGCTGGCGCTGGCGACGATCGCCGGCATGCTGCCGCTACTGGCCTTTGCCTGGGTTTTGGGTGAGCGGATCCTGCCCAGCGACTGGACACCGCTGATCGGGCTCGCGCTGGCCAGCCAGGTGTTCGGCCAGGGGCTGATGATCTATGCGCTAGGCCAGCTCTCGCCGCTCGTCGTCGGCCTTGGCCTGCTCACCCAACCAGTCGTTGCCGCGACGGTCGGCTGGGTGGTTTATAATGAGCGGCTCGGCACGGCCGACTGGGTTGGCGCGGTGTTGGTGGCGATCGCGCTGGTGCTGGTGCGGCGCTCGCCCCGTCCGGCGGTGCTTGCGTCCGACGGGATGGAGCCTAGATTGATACCCGAGGAACTCGCTCCGGAGGAGACGCCGCGATGACCGATGCGCTGCCACAGGATCCGACGCTGGACGAAATACGCGATGTGCTCGCGCCGTTGATCGCCGCCAACGCCGCGTTCGACGGTTGGGGCGATGCCGCGCGCGATGCGGCTGCCGATGCGGCCGGAGTTGATCGTGATATCGCGTTGCTCGCCTTTTCCGACGGCCCGGTCGACATGATCGATGCTTGGTTCACCAGCGTCGATCGCGCGATGCTCGCTGCGCTGCCGCCCGAGACGCTGGCGACAATGAAGGTTCGCGCGAAGATCGCTGGTCTGGTCGAGGCGCGCCTTGCCGCCACCGCCCACAATCGCGATGCGCTGCGCCGCGCGCTGGCGATCCTCAGCCTGCCACAGAATCTCGTGCGCGGGGCGAAGCTCGGCTGGCGCGCCGCAGATGTGATGTGGCGCGCCGCGGGCGACACCGCGACAGATTACAATCATTATACCAAGCGCACGATCCTCGCCGGCGTCTATGCCACGACCCTGACCGTGTTCCTCGATGATGCGAGCGTCGGCCATGTCGATACCAGCGCTTTCCTGTCGCGCCGCATTGACGGCATCATGCGCTTCGAAAAGGCCAAGGCCGGGTTCCTGTCGCGAACCGAGAATATGCCGAGCCTGTCGCGCTTTGTTGGCCGGCTGCGTTATCCGGTGGTGTGATTCCGCTGGCGTCCGCCAACAGTTATTGATAATCAGTCGCATCATGGACGCCGTCACCACCATCATTCCAATCAGTCTCGAGTCGCTACCGCGCGGTCAGCGCGCGACCGTCGCGGGAATCAACTGGCAGGGTCTGAGCATTCCCGAGGCGCGGCGCCTGCGCGAACTCGGCTTCGACGAGGGCGTCGGGATCGAAGTGCTGCACCGCTCGCCACTCGGTCAGGGGCCGATGGCGTGCCGGATCGGCCGGATGACGGTGGCGCTGCGCCGGGCCGTGGCCGGTACGATCCATGTTGCCCCTGTCGCTGGATAAATGACGTCGATCCCATTGGTGGCGCTGGTCGGTAATCCCAATGCCGGCAAGAGCGCATTGTTCAACGCGCTAACCGGCGCGCGACAAAAGGTCGGCAATTATCCCGGCGTCACGGTCGAACGCCATTCGGGAAAGCTCGCGCTTGCCGATGGCCGACCGGTGGAACTGGTCGACCTGCCCGGCGCCTACAGCCTTGATCCCTCAAGCCCGGATGAACGCGTGACGCGCGATGTGGTGACGGGAACTCAGATCGGCGAACGGTTGCCCGATGCGATCGTCATCGTCGTCGATGCCGCCAATCTCGACAATCACTTGCGCTTCGCGTTGCAGCTGATTGCGCTTGGCCTGCCGGTTGTGGTCGCGCTCAACATGATCGACCTGGCCCTGCGCGACGGGCTGACACTCGATGCCGCCAAGCTTTCGGCCGAGCTCGGCGTGCCGGTAATCCCGACCGTGGCGGTGCGCCGGCGCGGGCTCGATGAGCTCAAATCCGCGCTGACCGGAGTGATCGGGTCGGGCGCCGCGCTGCGACTGCGTTCGAGCGAAGGCCATGTCGGCGAGGACATCGTCACCCTGCAGCGTCGTGCGCGCAGCATTGCCGCCGCCTCGACCATTTCCGAAACTGCGGTGCGGCGCTGGACTCATATGCTCGACGCGGTCGCGCTGCATCCGGTGGCTGGTCCGATCCTGTTGATGGCGATCCTGTTCATCATGTTCCAGGCAGTGTTCGCCTGGTCGGAAACCCCGATCGGCTGGATCGAATCGCTGTTCGCCTGGATCGAGAGCGGCGTCGGCGTCGCGCCGGTACCGGCCGTTGTCCGATCGATGCTGGGCGATGGCGTCATTGCCGGGATTCGTTCTTTCCTGAGCGATGGCGTCATTGCCGGGGTCGGCGCGGTGATCGTGTTCCTGCCGCAAATCCTGATCCTGTTCACGTTCATCCTGGTGCTCGAGGCGAGCGGTTACATGGTCCGCGCGGCATTCATGATGGACCGGCTGATGGCCAGTGTCGGCCTTTCAGGACGCGCCTTCATCCCCTTGCTCTCCTCCTTCGCCTGCGCGGTGCCCGGGATCATGGCGACGCGCTCGATCGACGATGAGAAGGACCGGCTGACCACGATCCTGATCGCGCCGCTGATGACCTGCTCCGCGCGTCTGCCGGTCTATACTTTGGTGATCGGCGCGCTGATCCCCAATACGCGCCTGCTACCTTTTGTCGGGCTGCAGGGGCTGGTGATGCTTGGCCTTTATGTGCTCGGCGTTGTCGGGGCGTTCTTCGCGGCGCTCGCCCTGCGCCGCACGGTGACCAAGGGTCCGTCGTCGGGTTTCATGATGGAAATGCCGAAATATCAATGGCCCCGCCTGGGCGATGTCGCGCTCGGGCTGTGGAGCCGGGCGCTGATCTTCCTGAAACGCGCCGGCACGACAATCGCGATGACCGTTGCCTTGCTCTGGGTGCTGGCGAGCTATCCGGTCGCGCCGGCGGGGCAGCGCCAAAGCGAATATTCGATCGCCGGCCGAATCGCCAGCGGGATCGAGGTGGTCGTCGCGCCGATCGGCTTCAATCACGACATCGCGCTATCCCTGCTGCCTGCGATGGCCGCACGCGAGGCGGCGGTCGGTGCGATGGCGACGGTCTATGCAATTGACAATCCCGAAGACGCGGCCGGCCAGGGCAAGCTGTCGGAGAATCTGCGCGGCCGCTGGACCCTGCCGACGGCGCTCGCCTTCCTGATGTGGTTCGTGTTTGCGCCGCAATGCATCTCGACCATCGCCGTCACAAGGCGCGAGACCAATGGATGGAAATGGCCTGCCTTCATGGTTGGCTATTTGTTCGCGCTCGCCTACATCGCTGCAGGGGCGACCTATTGGGCCGCCATTGGACTCGGATTGTAGGAAGAAGTTATGGCGGGCAGCGTCAACAAGGTCATCATCGTCGGCAATCTCGGGCGCGACCCCGAAAGCAAGAGCTTCCAGAACGGCGGCAAGGTGGTGAATCTGCGCATCGCCACGTCCGACACATGGAAGGACAAGAATACCGGCGAGCGCAAGGAAGCGACCGAATGGCATTCGGTGGCGATCTTCAACGAAGGCCTGGCCAATGTCGCGGAGCGTTATCTGCGCAAGGGGTCGAAAGTCTATATCGAAGGCGCGCTGAAGACTCGCAAATGGCAGGACGCGCAGGGCCAGGATAAATATTCGACCGAGATCGTGCTGCAGGGCTTCAACAGCGTTCTGACCATGCTCGATGGTGCGCCCGGTGGCGGTGGCGGCACGGGTGGCGGTGGTGGCGCGCGTGACGATTTCGGTGGCGGCAACGACTTTGGCGGCGGTTCGGGCGGCGGCTATGACGGCGGGGGCGGCAACCGCGGCGGTGGATCGACGGGCGGCGCGAGCCGGGGCAGTTTCTCGGACGATCTTGACGATGATGTACCGTTTTGATGACGAATTGCCTTGAGCCGGCGGTTTTGAACCCGAAACGGCTGATGGGCGTTGTCTTGATCGCATGATTGACCTCACATCCACCGATACGCCGGCCACGAGCGGCTGGCGCATCGACGAATCGGCCCGCACTGCGGCATTGGCCGAACACGATATCGAATCTCTGCGCGACGATTCGGGGCTTAAATCGATCACCGATTTCGCCGCCGCCTTATGCGACGCGCCGATCGCGCTGGTCAGCCTGGTGGAGGAGCGGCGCCAGACCTTCCTGGCGCGGACCGGACTGGAGGCGAGCGAGACGCCGCGCGAAACCTCTTTCTGCGCGTTCGCGATGCTCGGCGATGACGTCATGGTCGTGCCCGATGCGACGCGCGATCCGCGCTTCGCAGATAACGTGCTGGTCACCGGCGAGCCCAATATCCGCTTCTATGCCGGTGCGCCGCTGATCGCGGATGACGGCACCCGGCTCGGCTCGCTCTGTGTGATCGATTCGGTACCGCGTGCGGGGCTGACGCCATTGCAGCATCAGGGACTGAGGACGCTGGCCGGGTCGGTGATGGCGCGGCTCAACGACAGTCGCGACGCGGCGGTGTGGCGCGACACCGAAAATGCCAATCACCGCGCTTTATCGGAAAGCCATAACCGCTTCCGCGTCCTCGCCGATTCGATGCCGCAGATGGTCTGGTCGACCCTGCCTGACGGTTATCACGACTATTATAATGCGCGCTGGTACGAATTCACCGGCATGCCGGAGGGCTCGACCGACGGCGTGGAATGGAACGGTATGTTCCATCCCGACGATCAGGAGCGTGCCTGGACCAGCTGGAAGCGCTCGCTCGATACCGGGGAGCCCTATCAGATCGAATACCGCCTGCGTCGCAACGACGGTGTCTTTCGCTGGACGCTGGGTCGCGCGCTGCCGATTCGTGATGAAGCGGGCGCGATCACGCGTTGGTTCGGCACCTGCACCGACATCCATGAGCAAAAGGAATCGAGCGAGGAGCGCGAGATCATCGCGCAGGAACTGAGCCACCGAATCAAGAACATCTTTGCGGTGATCTCGGGCCTGATCAGTTTCGCCGCCCGGATGAACCCGGGTTTCTCACCGATCGCCGACGATCTGCGCTCACGCGTGACGGCGCTCGGCCGTGCGCATGATTTCGTCCGCCCGCACAGCGCCCAGTCGCGTCCGGCGCTGGCGCAGACTAGCCTGCACGGCCTGCTCGACGAACTGTTCCGGCCCTACCAGCCGATCGAAGGTAATCGCGTCGCGATCACCGGCGCCGATGTCGAGATCGACGATCGCTCAGCCACCCCACTTGCCCTGCTGTTTCATGAGCTGGCGACCAACGCGACCAAATATGGCGCGCTGTCGAACGACCTCGGCCGGATCGATCTCGATTGTACAATCGACGGCGATCAGGTGCTGCTGAACTGGCTGGAATGCGGTGGCCCCGCCGTAACGGCGCCGCCGGCCAGCAACGGCTTCGGTTCGCAACTGATCGAAATGAGTGTCGTGCGGCAATTGGGCGGCGGGATCGACCGGTCATGGGATCCGGCCGGGCTGCGCGTCAATGTGCGCATCCCGAAATCGGCGTTCAGCCGGCGCCAGTAGCGCCGTCGAGCAACACAAAATCGTCATTGGCGCCAATCTGCGCCTCCGCCGACGCACAAGCGAGTGCCGCAGCCGCCAGGATTGCCGATTCGCTGAACGGTTTGCGCACATAGCCCAGCGCGCCACTTGGATTGGCGATCTGCCCCGGATTGGCGGTCACGAATACCACTTTGATACCGTAATCGGCCGCCAGCGTTCGGGCGAGGTCCGGGCCAGTGGCGCCGTCGCGCAGGTTGATATCGACTAGCGCGAAGCTGCAATCGTCCGCCGCCTCGATCGCGCCAGGCCGGTCCGCCGCGATCGCCTTCACCTTATAGCCCGCATCTATGAGGATGCGTTCCAGGTCCAGAGCGACGAAGATTTCGTCTTCGACAATAAGCGCGGTTGCGGACATTAAATGGTCGGTTCCAAAGCGTTTGATAGGCTCAGAACAGAGAAGTACCCGCTAAGTTCCTTGATCGAGATCAATTTCTCAACAGGAAGACCGCATGTTCGGCGAGGAAATTGGCTGCAGCCGATGTCGTCAGCTTGTCGCCCGACAGAAACCACGCGTTTTCGACCGTGATTCCGCGCTCTTTCAGGAAGCCGCGAAAATCGTCGATCGTGACATGATGGATATTGGGCGTGTCGAACCATTGTTCGGGCAGCAGCCGGGTCACCGGCATCCGCCCGCCCCACATCAGCGAGGTGCGCACGCGCCAATGCGCGAAATTGGGGAAGGATACGAACGCCTGCCGCCCGATGCGCAACAAATGATCGAGCACGACATCGGGCCGCTTGGCGGTCTGTAGGGTCTGGCTGAGCACCGCATAGTCGAAACTGGCATCGGGATAATCGGCCAGGTCGATATCGGCATCGCCCTGGATCACGGATAATCCGCGCGACACGGCGGCGGCAACATTGCCCGGCACGATCTCCAGGCCGCGCGCATCGACCCCGCGTGTGTCGCGCAGCGCCGCCATCAGCGCGCCGTCGCCACAGCCGACATCGAGCACACGCGCGCCTTGCGCAACATGCTCGGCGATGATCGCAAGGTCGGGGCGAAGCGTCATTTGGCGGTCACGCACCGGCCCTCAAAAATCCATCGGCCACCCGATTGAGTTCGGGCGATTCAAGCAGGAATGCATCATGCCCGAACGGGCTCGATAGTTCGACAAAGCTGACCGGCGCGCCGGCGGCGTTGAGCGCATGTACGATCGCGCGCGACTCGCGCGTCGGATAGAGCCAGTCGGTATCGAAGCTGACCAGGCAAAAGCGCGCGCGCGTCCCCTTGAACGCGCTGGCGAGATGCCCGCCATGCTCCTCCGCCAGGTCGAAATAATCCATCGCCCGCGTGATATAGAGGTACGAATTGGCATCGAAGCGATCGACGAAACTGATTCCCTGGTGGCGCAGATAGCTTTCGATCTGGAAATCCGCGTCGAAGCCAAACGACTTTGCGCCATCGGGCCGGTCGGGCCGAGCCTGCAGCCGCCGACCGAATTTCTCGGTCAGTCCCGCTTCCGACAAATATGTGATGTGCGCTGCCATGCGCGCCACGGCGAGCCCCGCCGCGGGTGGATCGCCCCCGCCATTCTCGCTGCTATAATACTCGCCGTCGCGCCATTTCGGATCGGCCATGATCGCCTGGCGACCGACCTCGTGAAAGGCGATGTTCTGCGCCGAATGGCGTGCCGCCGATGCGATCACCACCACTGCTTTGACCCGTTCGGGAAAGGTCGCCGGCCAGCTCAGCGCTTGCATCCCGCCCATCGACCCGCCGACAACGGCATGCAGCACGCCGACCCCGAGATGATCGAGCAGCATTGCCTGCGCGCGCACCATGTCGCGGATCGTGATCACCGGAAACGCCATGCCCCAAGGCGCCCCGGTTGCGGGATTGACGCTCGCCGGCCCCGACGATCCCATGCAGCTGCCCAGCACATTGGCGCAGACGATGAAATGGCGTGCCGGGTCGACAGGGCTACCCGGCCCAACCATGCGCGCCCACCAACCTGGCTTGCCGGTGATCGGATGATCGCTCGCGACATGCTGATCGCCAGTCAGCGCGTGACAGATCAGGATCGCATTGCCGCCATCGGCGTCGAGACTGCCATAGGTTTCGTACGAGATATCGACCGGCGACAGCAGCCCGCCGCCATCGAGCCGCAGCGGCCCGGGCAGGGTGACATGGCGCGCAAGGCCGAAGCGTTGATCGGTGTCGGACACGGTGATCGCGCTAGCGAGTTCGCTGGCAATTGTGAACACCTCCTTCTCCCGAAAACAGCCCGCATCCTTGTCAATTCGCCGCCACGCGTTATGCCGCGCGGCCATGACCGCACCCCAAAATCTCAAACCCATGCCCAAACCCTGGATCATGGCGATCGCGCCTTACATTCCTGGCCGCTCGACCACCGATGACGGCCGCAAGGTCGCCAAGCTCTCGTCGAACGAGAATCCGCTCGGCACCTCACCCAAGGCGCGCGAAGCGTTCGCCGCGGCCAAGACCTCGCTCGAGCGTTACCCCGACGCCAGTGGCGCGATCGTGCGCGAGGCGCTGGCGGAGAAACACGGTCTCGATCCGCTACGCGTGATCTATGGCAACGGTTCGGACGAAATCCTTCATCTTGCGGCCGGCGCGTTCGCGGGGCCGGGCGACGAGGTGATCTTCGTCCATTACGGCTTCTCGGTCTATGAAATCGCCGCGCGCCGCGTCGGTGCGGTGCCGGTGATCGCACCCGACAAGGATTATGCGACCGATGTCGACGCGATCCTCGCCTGTGTCACGGATCGCACCCGGATCGTCTATATCGCCAACCCCAACAACCCGACTGGAACCTATTCGCCGGCGAGCGAGATCGCGCGGCTCCATGCCAGCCTGCCCGGCGATGTCTTGCTCGTGATCGACCAGGCCTATGCCGAATATCTCGCGCCCGAGGATGAAGACGGGGGCATGGCGCTGGCGACGACCACGCCCAATGTGCTGGTCACGCGCACCTTTTCGAAGATTCACGGCCTGGCCGCCGAACGGATCGGTTGGGGTTATGCCTCGGCTGCGATCGTCGAGGCGCTGCACCGCATCCGCCTGCCCTTCAACATCACAATTGCGGGCCAGCATGCCGCGGTCGCGGCGGTTGGCGATGGCGATTTCGTCGAACATACCCGCTCGCACAACGCGATCTGGCGTGTCTGGTTTGCGGATCAGATCGCGTCGATGGGGAATGCCGGCCTTCGCGCCGTGCCGTCCAAGGCAAATTTCATCCTCGTCCTGTTCGAAGGGGCACTGACCGCAGAGGTAGCGTACAAGGGGCTGATGGACGCGGGCTATATCGTGCGCTGGTTGCCCGGACAGGGCCTGCCGCACGGCCTGCGCATCACTATCGGCACCGAAGAGGAGACGCGCGGCGTCGCTGCGGCTTTGCGCGCTCTGGTCGACAAGAGCGCCTGATGCTCCCGTTCGCGCGCGTCACGATCATCGGATTGGGGCTGATCGGCTCCTCGATCGCGCGCGCGGTGCGTCAGACCATGCCGACGGTACGGCTGACCGGGCATGATGCCGATCCGGGGGTGCGCGCTACGGCTGACGCGCTGCAATTGTGCGACGACATCGCCGACACTGCCGGCGCGGCGGTGATCGATGCCGATCTGGTGATCCTGTGCGTGCCGGTCGGCGCGATGGGCGCCGCCGCCGCCGATTTCGCCGCCGATCTGCCCGCCGATGCGATCGTCAGCGATGTCGGGTCGTGCAAGGCGGAGGTCGCGCGTGCGCTCGGTGAGGCATTGCCCGGCGCGACGATCGTGCCGGCGCATCCGGTTGCGGGCACCGAACGCAGTGGCCCCGAGGCGGGCTTCGCCACGCTGTTCCACAAGCGCTGGTGCATCATTACGCCAATCGATGGCACCGATCCGGTCGCGGTCGAACGTGTCGCCGAATTCTGGCGTCGGCTTGGCGCCGATATCGAATTGATGGCACCCGATCATCACGACCGCGTGCTCGCGGTAACCAGCCATTTGCCGCATCTGATCGCCTACACGATCGTCGGCACCGCCTCGGACCTGGAGGAAGTGACGCAGTCGGAGGTGATCAAATATTCCGCCGGCGGTTTCCGCGACTTCACGCGCATCGCCGCGTCCGACCCGACGATGTGGCGCGATGTGTTCCTGTCCAACCGCGAAGCGGTGCTCGATATGCTGCAACGCTTCTCCGAGGACCTGACCGCGCTGCAGCGCGCGATCCGGCTCGGCAAAGGTGACGAACTGTTCGACCATTTCGAACGCACACGGGCGATCCGGCGCGGCATCATCGAACAGGGCCAGGACGATCCCGCACCCGATTTCGGGCGCAGCCACGACTGACGTCAGTCCGATTGACGGACATCACCGGGCCTTAAGCGAAATCGTCGATCTATTCAGCGCTGCGGCACATCCAGCGAATTGATCGCGGCATGGACGCGCGCTTCGGCTTCCGCGCGCGGCAGGCCGGGCGGGATCACCTCACCGAAGAGGAATGTGACCACGCCGGGCTTTTTCGGGCCATTTTTGGGCCAGACCAGCCCGGAATCGATCGCGATCGGGACGACCGGAATCTTGAGCATCTGATAGAGCCCGGCAAAACCCGCGCGCAGCGGCGGCTGTTCGCCCGGCGGCACCCGTGTGCCTTCGGGGAAGATCAGGATCGACCGCCCCTCGGCCAGCGCAACCCGTGCCTCGCGCAGCATCCGGCGCAACGCTCCTGCGGATGCCTCGCGATCGACGACGATGACGCCATAACGTCGTGCCGCCCAGCCCCACACGGGAATGCTCGCCAGCTCCTGCTTCATCACGATCGCCGGTGTCTTGAGCATCCTGCCGAGCTCGAGTGTTTCATACACCGCCTGATGTTTGGCGGCGTAGATCACTGGCCCGCCACCAAACTGGAGGCCCTCGATATTCTGGTTGATGCCCAGGATGTTGCGCGTCGCCCAATGATGAAAGAGAGTCCAGAAATGCGTATTGCGAATGATCGCCTTCCGCCCGAACAGCGCGCTGATCGGTGTGACCAGCACGATCGGCACCGACACGGTGTAAAAGATCAGCCTGAACAACAGGGTACGCAGGCCGTTCATTGTCCGATTCCGATCCCCAGGGCCGCTAGCCAAAGCGCCACGCGACGCAGCAACAACTTGTTATATTCGGCGATGAGCAGCGCGAAGCGCGGATTGCTCGGCACGCCGTCACCGACCACCGTGGCATCGTCGCCCAGCGCATAGACCAGTTCGAGTTGCGCACGTGCGACGTGCCAGTCCGACGTCACCAGTCGCACCGATTTGTAGTGATGCTCGCGTACCCAGCGCGCGGTCTCTTCGGCGTTGGAGCGCGTGTCGACCGCCTCGTGCCCCAGGTCGATGCAGCATTCGAACAGCTTTAACGAGCTCTTGTACGCGACCGCCAGTTCGACCGGCCGCACCTCGGGCGCGACGCCGCTGATCAGCATGCGTTTGGCCGCCTTGGCCTTCAGCAACACCAGGCCACGGTCGATCCTTCCGGCGCCACCGGTCGGCACGACGATCGCGTCGGTCTTCACATCGTCGAGCGGCTTGGGCAAAGCGAGCATGAATAGCGCAAAGCCCAGCAGCCACAGGATCGCCGCGACGCATAATGTGCGCCAGATCAAAGCACTTTCCTCAGCACGCCGAGCACCGCGGTCCGCGCCGCGAAGGTCGCGAGCAACGCAAAGCCGAACGGCAATAAAGCAAGCAGTGCCCAATCGCTTGGGTCGAGTGTCAGCCCGCTGAGCAGATCCGAGCCGAGCGCGCCGAGCTGTATGCCGATCAGCCCGACCATGCCGCCGGCCAGCATTGTGCCGATGACGCCACCGAGCAATGTGTCGAGCGCGATGCGCCGCTGAAACAGCCGGGCGACCTGAACATCGGTCGACCCCAGCATATGCAACACCTGGATCGTATCGCGGTGCGTTTCTAGACCCGCGCGCGCGGCGAGGATGACCACCGCTGCGGTCGCCAACGCCATCAACAGCACCAGCGCTGCGGCAAGCCCGGTGACCATCGCCATGAAATTGCTGATCGGCGACATCCAGCTTTCGTGGCGATCGACCCGCGCCGCCGGTGCCGCCGCCTGCACTGCTGCTGTGACTCGCGCGACTGCGGCGTCGCTGCTGCTGCCAAGATCGACATCGATCATCGCCGGGATCGGCAAGTCGGGATCGGCACCGTCCGGACCGAGCCAGGGACGAAGCAATGACGCCAGTTCGACGCGATCGACCAGGGTCGCCTTGCTCACTTCGGGCAAGCCGCGCAGCGTGGCGACCGCCGCGGTGGACTGTGCGTCGCGGATGTGCTCGACCGGCTCGACGATCTGTACCGTCAGCCGCCCGGCAAGCTGGCGGTCGAGCAGATCGGCGGCCGACCGCGTGCCCAGGCCGAGCGCGCCGGCCAGCACCGTCAGGAACAGCATGATCGCCATGATCCACATCATCGCGCGCGTGCCCCGGCTTTCGTCGAGCAGGCGGCGATCGGCGGCCGACGGGATCAGCCGGACACTCACGTCTCGTCCCCGGTGGCGACCGGCGGGAAGCGCAGCGAGCCGGTCGGGTCGAGCAGGCGGCCGCTATCGAGCCGCATCATATGCGCGCCGGGAATCCGCCCGAGCAGATGGAAGTCGTGCGTCGCGACCACCACGGTGGTGCCGAGCCGGTTGAGCGATTCGAACAGATGCAACAGCCGCTCGGCCATATCGGGGTCGACGTTACCGGTCGGCTCGTCGGCGACGAGGATCTCCGGCCGGCCGATCACCGCGCGGGCGATCGCGACGCGCTGCTGTTCGCCGCCGGACATGGTACGCGGCTTGGCTTCGACCCGATCGGACAGTCCGACCCAGGCGAGCATTTCGCGCACCGGCGCTTCGACATCGCTCTCCGGCACGCCCGAGACGCGTAGCGGAAGCGCGATATTGTCATAAGCCGACAGATGCGGGATCAGGCGGAAATCCTGGAACACCACGCCGATGCGCCGGCGGAATCCGGGCAGACGCTTGCGTGGCAAGGTCACCGCATCCTCGCCGAACAGCCGGATCAGCCCGCGCGTCGGCCGTTGCGCCAGATAAAGCAGCTTGAGCAATGATGTCTTGCCCGCACCGGATGCGCCGGTGAGGAAATAAAAGGAGCCGCTCGACAGCGTGAAGCTGACGTCGGACAGCGTTTCCTGGCCCGTGCCGTAACGCAGCCCCACATTTTCGAACTGCACGATATTGGCCATTACCGGCGCACGCCCACTCACTCTTTGATTTGCCCCGCCCCCGCCATCGCACGTTCGCACCCGCGGCATCAAGCATGGCGCGCAGGGCTCGCCCCGGACGAGCAGGACTGGCCCCAGAAGACTTGCCATGGCGGGTCATCGGGTGTTTAGTTTTGGGTCACCAGCCGGGCGTCATCCGGCGGCCGTAAAGCGTCCAGCCATGATCCTCGAATGCCCCGAATGCCGTACCCGATACCTCGTTCCCGACTCTGCGATCGGGGCCGACGGAAGAACGGTGCGCTGCGCCAGCTGCAAGCATAGCTGGTTCCAGCCGGGTGCGGTGCTCGACCTGGTCGCCCTCGCCGAGGCGGAACCCGAACCATCGGACGCCGAACCCTTTCCCAACCCGACCCCCAAACCGCCCAGTGCGCCCGCCGCGCAGGCTTACGCGCCGTCGCCACCCCCGCCACAGATAGCGCCTGACCCGGCTTATGCGGGCGACGACGATGATTACGACGCCTTCGCGCACCGCGCGCCGTTCCGCCCGCGGCGCAACCCCGCACGGCGGTGGACGGCGATCGCGCTGGGCGCCGGCGTCGCCATGCTGATCGGGATCGGCATATTGCTCTATGTCGATGCGCCGAGCCTCATCACGCGGCTCGGCATCCCGCTGGCCGAGGCAGAGACGCCGCTCAGGCTCGTGGCGAACAAACCTGACCGCCGCGACCTGCTTAGCGGCAGCCAGTTGTTCGCGGTCAGCGGCAAGGTGGTCAACCCGACCGACACGCGCCAGTCGGTGCCCGATATC
Organism: Sphingomonas sp. UYAg733; assembly: GCF_054057355.1. Classification (NCBI taxonomy): domain Bacteria; kingdom Pseudomonadati; phylum Pseudomonadota; class Alphaproteobacteria; order Sphingomonadales; family Sphingomonadaceae; genus Sphingomonas; species Sphingomonas sp. UYAg733. The sequence goes on along the minus strand of NZ_JBSRZE010000001.1, from coordinate 92,283 downwards.
CGTGCGGAGCTGCGCGACTCGCAGGGGCGGCTGGTCTATAACTGGACGATCCGGCCCGACGCGACGGTGTTGCCGCCGCGCGGCTCGATCGAATTCAACAGCGCCAAGCTCGACGTGCCGGTCAATTCGAAGGAGCTGGTGCTGAGTTTCTCCGGAGCAACCCCGCGCTGATCATCGACAAGCATATGCCGCGCAGAATGGCGCGGTACCCGCGATGCGTTCCCCGGTTGCTATCTGTCGAAGCGCTTGCTAGGGGCGCTCCCCTACCAGCTGCCGGGCTTGTCCGGCGGTGTTTCACGTGCGGCCGTGGCGGAACTGGTAGACGCGCAACGTTGAGGTCGTTGTGGGCGAAAGCCCGTGGAAGTTCGAGTCTTCTCGGCCGCACCACTCACTACAAACCGTCATGAATGGGGACGTTTCGGAATAGGCCGAATGCCCCGAGTTGCCGGACGACGCGATGCGTCGGCACTTTCGCTGCGACCGGGCAGCCAATGCGCGATATCTTACGATCATTGCCTGATCGAGGATTCGCGCCACGCAATTCCGTCCCGATAGCTCTGCGTTCCTTGGATTGCCGCGATTGAACACGAAGCTTACAGTAGCGTTATGCAACTCATGCACGGCACACGGCCGCGCTGCTGAAAGCCGCCCCGCCCTTGTCCCTGCCCCGATCATTGCCCGTTTCCGCCTATCTCAACGCGATCGGCACCGCTGTTCCGAGCCATGATATCCATCACGCTTTCATCGCTTGGGCGCGTGAGCGGTTGGCCGATCCGCGCGTCGCCAAGCTGTTCGATCGCATGGCCTCGCGCTCGGCGATCGGGCATCGCTGGTCGATCCTGCCACCGACCGGCGAGGGTGGATCGCCGGTCGATGCCGATGGTTTCTATGCCGATGCGATCCTGCCCGGCACCGCGGCGCGGATGGCGATCTATGCCGATGCCGCACCCGCACTCGGCATCGCCGCGATCGAAGCGCTGGGCGCTCGCGAAAAACTCAACGACATTACACATTTCGTGGTGGCCAGCTGCACCGGTTTCGTCGCGCCCGGCATCGATCAGATCGTTGCGCGGCGGATCGGCCTGTCGCCCTCGGTCGAGCGGCTGCTGATCGGTTTCATGGGCTGTTACGCTGCGGTCGCGGCGTTGCGCACCGCGCGCCATATTGTCCGCTCCGATCCCGCCGCACGCGTGCTGGTGCTGTGCGTCGAACTGTCGACGCTGCATCTGCAGGATGTGGCGGAGATCGAGCCGCTGCTTGCGATGCTCCAGTTCGGCGATGGCGCGGCGGCCGCGCTGGTCACCGGGGAGCCGGGTGGTTTCGTCATCGGAGAGCCGTTCGCGACCACCTTACCCGATTCGGAAGGCCTGATCCGCTGGGACATCACCGATCGCGGTTTCGCGATGCATTTGTCGGGCGAAGTGCCGGCGCGAATCGCCGCCGGCCTTGCCGATCCGGTCTTTGCGCAGGCAGCGACCGGCGGTCGCGATCCGGCCGGGATCGACGGCTGGGCTGTCCATGCCGGCGGTCGTTCGATTCTCGATGCGGTCGAAGGCGCGCTGCATCTGCCGCCGCGGGCGCTGACCGCGTCGCGTGGCGTGCTTGCCGACAATGGCAACATGTCGTCGGCGACCTTGATGTTCGTACTCGCCCGGCTGCTTGGCGGCCCCCCAGTCGCCGATGGGGTCGCGCTGGCCTTCGGCCCCGGCCTTGCCGCCGAGGGTTTCGGTTTCAGGAGCGCGGCATGAGCCTCGCTGTCCGCGCTCAGGCCGAGGAACTGATGGACGCCGAGGATCTCGACGCCGGCATCTATGCCGATGTCGTCGGCGATCTCGCCCGGGTCAATGTCGTGACGATGGCGGCGCGCCCGACGCTCGACTTCCTCAAGCGCGGCGTGTGCGGCATAACCCGCTTCCGCTTGCTCGATGTCGGTTTCGGCGACGGCGACATGCTTCGCCGGATCGCGCGCTGGGCGCAGCGGAGCGGTATCGCTGCCGAGCTGGTCGGAGTCGATCTCAATCCGCGCAGCGCGCTCGCAGCGCGAGCGCATACTCCCGACGGCATGGATATCGAATATGTCACCGGCGACTATGCGGATCATGCGGAGGGCTGGGACTTCGTGATCAGCAGCCTCGTCGCGCACCATATGACGCACGGCCAGCTGATTGGCTTCCTGCGCTTCATGGAGGCGAAGGCGGCGAAGGGCTGGCAGGTCAACGACCTCCACCGCCACGGCTTCGCGTATCGGGGTTTCCCGATCCTGGCGACATTGGCGCGGTGGCATCCGATCGTGCGGCACGATGGCCAGCTCTCGATCGCACGCTCCTATCGGCCGGCCGAATGGCGGCCAATCCTCGCCGAAGCTGGCATCACCGATGCGCGGGTCAAACGCGTCTTTCCCTTCAGGTTATGCGTCGAGCGCCTGCGCTGATCGTCGGCGGCGGGCCGGCAGGGGCGAGTGCCGCGATCGTCCTCGCACGCGCAGGTATGCCGCATCTGCTGATCGAGCGTAGCCGCGATACGGGTGATGCGCTGTGCGGCGGCTTCCTGAGCTGGCGCACACTCGATTCGCTCGCCAGTCTCGGCATCGACCCGCAAGCGCTCGGCCCGGCCCGGGTTACGCGGGTCCGCTTGCTCGCTGGCGATAAGGTCGTCGAAGCACTGCTGCCGCGTCCGGCGCATGCCGTGTCGCGCCACCATCTCGACACGCTGTTGCTGGCCCGTGCCGAGGCGGCGGGTGCATCGATCGAGCGTGGCATCACGGTCAAGACGATCGAAAGTCGCGCCGCGCGACTTGCTGATGGCACGGAGATAGCGACCGACGCGCTGTTCCTGGCCAGCGGCAAGCACGACATTCGCGGGCTCGCCCGCCCCGAATCGGCGCGCGGCAAGGATCCGACGCTGGGTCTGCGCGTCCGGCTCGGGCCATCGCCGGCGCTCGACCGGATGATCGGCGACGCGATCGAACTCCATCTGTTCGACCGTGGTTATGCCGGGATCGTGCTGCAGGAAGACGGCACGGCCAATCTGTGCATGGCGGTGCATCGGTCGCGGCTGACCGAGGCGGGCGATCCGGAAAAGCTGCTCGAAGCGCTCGGCCGCGAACTGCCGCGCCTCGGCGAGCGGCTGGCCTGGCGTGTGCCGGGTGGTCCGATCGATGCGGTCGCCAATGTTCCCTATGGCTGGCGCGCAAAGCTGGGTCAGGCGGGGTTGTTCCGGCTCGGCGATCAGGCTGGCGTCATACCGTCACTTGCCGGGGAAGGTATGGGCATTGCGATTGCCAGCGGCATTCGAGCGGCCGGCGCCTATGTGGCCGGTGGCGCGCCAGCCGCGACTGCGTTTCAGCAGCGGCTTGCACGCGACCTGTCCCGCCCGATCGGCCTGGCTGGATTGATCCGCGATGGTGCCGAATCGCCGCGTATCGCCCACGCGGTCTTGCCGATCGCGCGCGCCGCACCATTTTTGATCGAGATTGTCGCGCGACTTACCCGGATCGGGCATAATCGCGCGGGCGCATCGTTTCCCCTGATTTAAGGTTTACCTGATGGATCATCTGACCCTGTCCGAAGCCGAATGGCGCAAAAAACTGTCTCCCGAGCAATATCATGTCCTGCGCGAGGCAGGGACAGAGCCCGCTTTTTCGGGCCGCTACAATAACAACAAGGCCGACGGCGTGTATCGCTGTGCGGGATGCGCGACGCCCCTTTTCGATAGCGTCGATAAATATGATTCGGGTTCGGGCTGGCCGAGCTTCACCCAGCCGATCGCCGCGGAGAATGTCACCGAACATCGTGACGTCAGCCATGGCATGACGCGGATCGAGGCGCGCTGTTCGAAATGCGACGGCCATCTTGGCCATGTCTTTCCCGATGGGCCGCCGCCGACCGGACTGCGTTACTGCATGAACTCGCTCAGCCTCGACTTCAAACCGCGCAGCGACGCCTAACGGCGTTTTGGCTGCGCAGGCGGTGCCGGCCCGCTCCCCTCCCGGCAGGCCCGTAAAACTAGCGTCTATCGGGACCGAAGTTCAGCCGTCGCGTCACGTTATAATCGAGCACCGCCATCACGAAATAGGCCGCGGCCTGTTTCACCCTTCGCCATGGCGTGGTGCGGATCTTGTACAGTGCCGGCGTGATCGCCTCGGATTCGGCGATCTCGCCCTCGACATAGGCGCGGGCGTGCGCGGCGAAGGCAGGGTCGTCGATCCGCAGCATGATTTCCAGATTGAGGAACATGCTGCGGATGTCGAAATTGGCCGACCCGACATAGGCTACATCATCGATCACGAAGAGCTTGGTGTGCAGCTTGGTGGTCAGATATTCGTAGATTTGCACGCGCTTGCGCAGCAACCCGGCATAAGTGAAGCGCGACGCCCAGATCGATGCGCCATGATCGTTCTTCGACGGCAACACGATACGCACCCGACCACGTTTGCCGACCCGGTCGAGCCGGGTGAGCATCGCCGGGTTGGGCGCGAAGTAACCCGCGATGAGGTCGAACCGCGCTGCGGTGCGCATGTCGCGCTTGACCGTGCGCGCCCAGGGCGAGAGCTGCCGCGTCGGCCCGCCAAGCAGCCAGCGTGCGGTGCCGTGCGGCTCGCTCCAGGTGTCGAGCATGTGGCGCAGCGATCGCATCGACCCCTTGGGCTTCTTCGCCCAGCGCGACAATGCGTCGAAATATCCCGCGAGCCGGGTCGCCGCCGGCCCTTCGACCAGCAGTCCCAGGTCGCGCCACGCCTGTTCGGCCGGCGTGCCGAAATAACTATCCTGGATATTGAAGCCGCCGATGATGACGCGCGCGCGATCGAGCAATTCGGCATCCGCCAGCGCGAGCTTCTGGTGATTGCGCAACAGATAGCGCCGCCCCCAGCGCGGCACGAATCGGCACACCGCGACGCCCGCCGCGTCGAACGGTTCGAAGAAATGGCGCTGGGCGGCCTGTTCGCTGCCCAGCCCGTCGACGATCAGCGAGACCGCGACCCCGCGTCCTGCCGCGGCGATTAGCGCCTGGCGTACGCGCGTGCCCGCTTCGTCGTCGACATAGATGTAATAGAGCATCCGCAGAGTGCGTTGAGCGCCATCGATCAGCGCGATCAGCGCCTCGATCCGTCTTGGTCCGGTATCGAGCATGGTCAGGCGATTGCCCTCCACGGTGAAGCTCGGCTGGGCGGGCGGGTCGATCATCGGTTCGGTGATGGCGGTCCGATGCGGTGCGGGCAAGCTGGATTCCTTGACTCTTCGAAGGTCGCGCCCTAGATCGCGGCGCTTCATCTCATCGTCGTAACGAAGGAAAGCCATTCATGGCGCGCGTCACTGTCGAAGATTGCGTCGACAAGATTTCCAACCGGTTCGATCTGGTTCTATTTGCCGCCCAGCGTGCACGCCAGATTTCGGGTGGTGCCGACCTCACGATCGATCGCGATCGTGATAAGAACCCGGTCGTCGCGCTGCGCGAGATTGCCGAGGAAACCGTCAAGCCGCCGCATCTCGAAGAGGCGGTGATTTCGGGTCTGCAACGCGTCCAGGTCGATGACGAGGACGAGGCGGATGCCGTCGGCAGCATCGCCGCATCGGCCGAGGCGCTCCGCCTCACCGCCGCCGCGCCGCCGCGCAACCAGAATCTGGGCGCCGATTACGAGGGCTGAGCCCCGATCGGTTTCTCACGAACAAAGAGCCCGGGACGAAAATCCCGGGCTTTTTTGTGTCCGGCGTGGACCGCAGACATGCCGTTCGGCGCGTTTCCATATCTGCTGTGATAGCGGGCTTTGAACAGCGCTTGAATCGCGCGGGCGACTGGGGCGGGAGATATGTCACACCCTATGTGTGACATATCTCCGGAGCGCAGAGATATGGGACACCGGATTGTCGCATATTTGAGGTGCGAGGCGGGCGAGGCATTTTATTGACCTGCTCTTCGGCAAGGCCGGGGCCGCAGGCCGGCGGTCGCTACTCGTCTTCGACCTTGTCCCGCCGTCCCTTGAAGCCCTGCGCAACGACATACCATTCCGAGGACCCCTTGCGGCTCGCCGGCGGTTTGGCGTGCTTTACCGTGGCGAAGTTGCGCTTCATCTCGGCGACGAGCGCGGCATCCGCGCCGCCCGCAAACACCTTGCCGATGAACGCGCCATTCGGTTCCAGCGTTTCGATCGCAAAGGCCAGTGCCGCCTCCACCAGCGCCATCGTGCGCAGCGCATCGGTCTGCGGATGGCCGACGGTGTTGGCCGCCATATCCGACAGGACGAGATCGGGCGCACCGCCCAGTTCTTCGATCAGCTTCGCCGGCGCGGCATCGTTCATGAAGTCCATTAGCAGGATGACGACATTGTCGATCGGATCGACCGGCAACAGATCGATGCCGACGATCGCCGCCTTGGGATTCTGCCGCCCGACTACCTGACTCCATCCGCCCGGCGCGATGCCGAGATCGACGACGCGCCGTTTGCCCTTGATGAAGTTGAAGCGCTCATCGAGCTCGATCAGCTTGTACGCCGCGCGGCTGCGATAACCGTCGGCCTTGGCGCGCTTGACGTACGGATCGTTCAATTGCCGTTCGAGCCAGCGCGTCGATTGCGGCGTGCGCTTGCGCGCGGTCTTGACCCGGACGCGCAAGCCGCCCCCATCTTTACTCACAACCGGTCTCCCCGCATCAGGCGGCGCAATATGCCTTCGCGAATGCCGCGATCGGCGACGCCAAGCCGTTCGGCCGGCCATAGATCCATGATCGTCTCTAGTATCGCGCATCCGGCCACGACCAGGTCGGCGCGCTCGGTGCCGATGCACGGCAGGGTGGCCCGCTCGTTCAGATCCATCCGCGACAGATCGGCGCTGATCCGGCGCATTGATGCAGCCGGCACGATCAGGCCATCGACCTGCGACCGGTCATAGTGCGACAGGCCGAGATGGACGCTGGCCAGAGTCGTCACCGTGCCCGAAGTGCCGAGCAGCCGTGGTCCGTCGAGATCACGCGGCAACCGGCTGGCGAACTCGGCAAAACTCTCCGCGATCAGCGCCCGCATTCGTGCATAAAGCGCGAGTCGCCCTTCCGCGCCGACAGCTTGGCCGGCATGTTCGGTCAGCGAGACGACGCCCCAGGGCGCGCTGTGCCAGTCGAGCACCTTGGGCACGACTGGTCGCGTATCGACCAGCACCAGCTCGGTCGATCCGCCGCCAATGTCGAAAATCAAAGCGGGGCCATCGCCTGGCTCGAGCAGCACATGGCAGCCGAGCACCGCCAGACGCGCTTCCTCCTCGGCCGAGATGATGTCCAGATGGATGCCTGTCTCGGCATAGGCGCGGGCGATGAAGTCGGGTCCGTTCTCGGCGCGACGGCATGCCTCGGTCGCGACCGAGCGGGCCAGCGTGACGTTGCGGCGTTTGAGCTTGTCGGCGCAGACCTTCAGCGCGGACAGCGTGCGGTCGATCGCCGCATCGCTCAGCCGCCCGGTCGCGGCGAGACCCTCGCCGAGCCGCACGATGCGCGAAAAGGCGTCGATCACGGCAAAGCCGTCACCCTGGGGCCGCGCGATCAGCAGCCGGCAATTATTGGTGCCAAGGTCGAGCGCCGCATAATGGCGCGCCTCCGGCCAGCGCGCACGCGGGCCTCCCTGGGCCTTGTTCGCGGGTCCCTTGCCAGGACTCGGCGCCGGACGGGCAGGATTCTCCTGCCGGTACGGCATTCTGGGCGACTGATCCCCCATGCCGTTCACACTCACCATTCTGTTCTGCCCGTCGCGGACGCGAGATGCGTCCGTTCGGTGGTTGACCGGGATGCTAGCGCAGCATGACAGTAGCGGCAAGCGAGCGGACCCCGGGGCCACCGCGTCGGTTGACAGCCCAGAGGGCTACGCCTATCTCGCGGCCCGCTGTTGCCCCGTCGTCTAAAGGTAAGACTACGGACTCTGACTCCGTTAATTGAGGTTCGAATCCTCACGGGGCATCCAGCTTTCCTTTGATTTATGGGTCGATCCCGTGCCGCGCGTTGCCGTTGTGCCGGACCTCATGCCGCGCGATAGCCAGTCCGGAATAGACCCTGCGCGGGTTAGCCACTGAGATCATACGCGAAAATAAGTATCTGCGATCGTTTCTTCATGATAGCCAATGGCCGGCGACCCATATCAACAAATGGGCGACAGGAGAGACGATGAAAGTCGATGAGATTGGCCTGGTCGCCGATGTGGGGCGACATGCAGTGCGCTTCGCCTTGACGGGTGGCGAGCCGGGCAACGGCCTGCGCAACGTGCAAAGCTACAACACAGCCGATCATTCGACTTTCACCAGTGCGCTGCTCTCCTATCTGGATCAGGTCGGGCTGCGCGACAAACCGATACCGAGCGTGCTTGCCATCGCGGGTTCGGCGCGGGGCGACCTTATCAATCTCACCGGCAGCCGCTGGTATATCTCCCTCTCCGGAGTGGAGGCGGTGTTGCGCGTGCGCCCCCGGGCGCTGAACGAATGCGCGGCCAGTGCGCTGGCTTTGACGACAATGGGCTCAGCTTCCTTCCGGGCGATCGGATTGCGCGCGACCAAGCCGGTTCAGCCGGGCGGCAATTATCTCATCGTCAGCGTCGGCACCGGCCTTGGCGTCGCCGCGCTGATCACGGGGGCAGATGGCCGCCTGACCGCCGTGCAGAGCGAAGCCGGGCATATGGGGTTTACGCCAGCCAATGCGAACGAACAGAAATTTGCCGCCTTCATGCGCGGCAAGGGCCCGTGGAGCGCCGAGACCTTGTTGAGCGCGAGCGGATTGGTCAACGCCTATGCAGCACTTGCCGAGAATGGCAAAAGCGTCGCGACGCCGGAAGAGGTCACGCGCTCGATCGGCCGCGACCCGGTCTCGGCCGCCGTGGCGAAAATGGTCGCCGGTTATCTCGGCGCGTTCATCGGCGATGTGGTCCTGGCGTTCGGCGCGTGGGAGGGTGTGTTCCTGACCGGGCCGATCATACGCTCGCTGGCCGGGGAGTTGACCGATACCGGTTTTCGCAGCCGGATCGAGGCGAAAGACGCGTTCCGCCGACAACTTGGCGATGTCCCGGTCACATTGGTCAATGGCTCGGACCTCGAACTTCTCGGTGCCGCCGCCGCGCTGCATCTGACCAGCCAGTAAATTTCACTGACTCGACCGCTGCGCGTCGCGATAACGGGCATTAATCGGGAGACTGACGATGCGCCAGGCGACGTCGATCATAGAGACGAGGACGGCAGGGATCGGCCTGGTCGAGCTGAGCCGGCAGGTGACGGACTGGGTCGGCGCGCAGGAGATGGATCACGGGCTGCTGACGCTTTTCTGCCGTCACACATCGGCATCGCTGCTGATTCAGGAAAACGCCGCCCCCGAGGTCCGCTCCGATCTGGAAGATTTTTTCGCGCGCCTCGTGCCGGAAGATCGGACGCTTTATCGCCATGACGATGAGGGACCGGACGACATGCCCGCGCATATCCGCGCGGCGCTGACTCAGTCTCAGCTATCGATCCCGCTGATCGCCGGAGAATTGATGCTCGGCACCTGGCAGGGCATCTATCTGTTCGAGCATCGCCGCCGGCCGCATCGACGCTCGATCGCGCTGCATCTGATCGGCGACTGACAATCGCTCCCTTGCCGAAACTGACGCTGATATCTGCCGCTAATTCGCCTCGCCCAGCAATTCCTTCGCGGTTTCGGTGGTCCAGTCCATCCCACCGACCATGCGCCACACTTCCTTGCCTGACGAATCATATAATATGCTGGTCGGCAGGCTCGCCTGATAGGTGGTGCTGAGCGCCACGTTCGGGTCGAGATAGGGTTTGAGATTCTTCAGCCCTGCCTTGGCGAAGAACGGCGCCACCTTGGCCGCGCCGTCCAAATCCTGGCTCGCCGCGATCACTGTCATCCGCCCGGCGACCGCATCGAGCGTCGGCATCTCGGCGACGCACGGTGCGCACCAGGTCGCCCATAGATTGAGCAGCAGCGGCTTGCCGGTGAAATCGGCGATCGAGGTCGTGGTGCCGGTCGGGGTCTGGAATTTCACGGCGGGCGCCGCCTCGCCCTTATGGCTGCGATCGAGCGTGCCGATCGTGTCGACCATGACCTTTTCGCTTTCCTTCGACCCGCTTGTCGTTCGCGCGGCGCTCGATTCCTGCTGCGCGTTTGTTGCCGTTACGGCGTTCGCTTGCTCCGAGCCCGAGTCTTGCCTATCGCAACCGCCGGCCATCAGGCCGACACTCAGGAGACAGATGATCGTCGAGCGCAGCGACATTGATGATTCCAATGCAATGTGGGGCGGGCGTTTTGCCGAGGGCCCGGCAGCAGTGATGCGCGAGATAAATGCCTCGATCCCATTCGACAAGCGGCTGTGGCGCCAGGATGTCGCGGGATCCAAGGCGCATGTCGCGATGCTGGGCGCGCAGGGCATCGTTTCGGCCGAGGATGCGGCGGCGATTTCGGCCGGGCTCGACCAGGTCGCGGCGGACTACGAAGCAAACGGCGTGGCCGAGGATCTGACGCTCGAAGACATCCATATGCAGACCGAAGCGAAGCTCGCCGCAGCGATCGGCCCGGTCGCGGGCAGGTTGCATACCGCGCGTTCGCGCAATGACCAGGTCGCGACAGATTTCCGGCTCTGGGTGCGCGATGCGCTCGATCAGGCCGGCGCGGCGCTGGTCGCGTTCCAGCAGGCACTGCTGAACCGTGCCACAGAGCATGCCGACAGCGTCATGCCCGGCTTTACCCATTTGCAAAGCGCGCAACCGGTGACGCTCGGTCATCATCTGATGGCCTATCACGAGATGATCGCGCGCGACCGCAGCCGCTTTGCCGATGCGCGGTCGCGGCTCAACCGCTCGCCGCTCGGCTCGGCGGCGCTGGCGGGAACGGGGTTCCCGATCGACCGTGAGGCGACGGCGGCGGCGCTCGGCTTCGATGGGCCGATGCGCAATTCGCTCGACGGGGTCAGCGACCGCGACTTCGCGATCGAATATCTCACCGCTACCGCGCAATGCGCATTGCATCTGTCACGGCTCGCCGAGGAATTCATCCTGTGGGCGTCACAGCCTTTTGGTTTCGTCTCACTGTCCGATCAATGGTCCACGGGTTCGTCGATCATGCCGCAAAAGCGCAATCCCGACGCGGCCGAGCTGGTGCGCGGCCATTCGGGGCGGATCATCGGTTGCCTGACCGCGCTGATGATCACCATGAAAGGCCTGCCGCTCGCCTATTCGAAGGATATGCAGGACGACAAGCCGCCGGTGTTCGAAGCGCATGACCTGCTCGGACTGTCGATCGCGGCGATGACTGGCATGGTCGACAGCGCGACCTTCCGCACCGATCGCATGCGCGCGGCGGCGGAGGCAGGTTTCTCGACCGCGACCGATCTGGCCGACTGGCTGGTGCGCGAAGCCGGCGTGCCGTTCCGCGAGGCACACCACATTACCGGAAGTGCTGTGAAGCGGGCTGAAGAATTGGGCGTGGCGCTCGACAAATTATCGGTCGCCGATCTGCAGGCGATCGATGCGCGGATCGACGCGAGCGTGTATGACGTATTGAGCGTCGATGCATCGGTTGCCAGCCGGACGAGCTTTGGCGGCACTGCACCGTCGCGAGTACGGGCGGCGATAGCGGCGGCGCGAGAGGGAGACGGTCAGTGAGAAATGCTGCGAAGAATGCCGCGAAATACGCTGTCGTGCCGATCGCGCTGGCGCTGGCCGGATGCGGTGCGGCGGCCGGGCTCAAGCCCGCGCCGGGCGAGAAACTGCCCGTCGCGCCTTACGGCGCCAAAGCGACCCCGACAGCCAAACAGTTGTTGCAGTCGAACAACCAGGCGCGACCCGAACGCAGTGACGACTTGCTGAAGAGCTCGGATGAGCGGCGCAGCGACGAATTCGACCTTCCTCCCTCGAATTGACGGTTTCACCGATGGATAATTTTACGCCGGTGAACGGCGCGCTCCATGCCGAGGGCGTGGCGCTCTCGACCATCGCCGCTGCGGTCGGCACGCCGGTCTATGTCTATTCGACCGCCGCGTTCCAGCGCCATGCGCGCGCATTTCGCGAGGGGCTGACCGGCGCGGGCGTGACCCGCATCCATCTCGCCTATGCAATCAAGGCCAATCCCAACCTTGCCGTGCTGCGCGTGCTCGCCAATGAGGGCTATGGTGCCGACGTCGTCTCGGGTGGCGAGATGATGCGCGCGCTGGCCGGGGGCATGCCGGCGAAGGACATCGTCTTTTCGGGCGTCGGCAAGACGCGCGAAGAAATGACCGCCGCGCTCGATGCCGGGATCGGCCAGTTCAATCTCGAACTCGAAGAAGAGGGCGAAGTGCTTGCTGCGCTGGCACATGCACGCGGGCTGCGCGCGCCAGCCACCTTGCGCGTCAATCCCGACGTCGATGCCGGCACGCATGCCAAGATCTCCACCGGGCGCAAGGAGAACAAATTCGGTGTGCCGATCGACCAGGCGGTCGAGATGTATGGCCGTCTAGCGGAACTCGATGGGCTTAGCCTGCACGGCATCGCGATCCATATCGGCAGCCAGTTGCTCGACCTTGCCCCGCTCGAGGCGGCCTATACGCGGATCGGCGCGCTGATCGCGGAACTGCGCAAGTTCGGCCATTTCATCACCCGGGTCGATCTCGGTGGAGGTCTTGGTGTCGTGTACAAGGACGGCGATGTGCCGCCGAGCGCGGCCGATTATGGCGCGATGGTCGCGCGGGTGACGAAGGATTGGGATGTCGAGCTGATGTTCGAGCCCGGCCGGCTGATCGTCGCCAATGCCGGCGTGCTGCTGACCAAGGTGATCTGGGTCAAGCCCGGCGCGATCAATCCCTATGTCATCGTCGATGCGGCGATGAACGACCTTGCTCGGCCCGCGCTCTATGACGCGTGGCATGATTTCGCTGCAGTACGCCCCGACGGCAAGCGCATGACCGCCAATATCGCCGGGCCGGTGTGCGAAAGCGGCGACACATTCGCGATGGGACGTGACATCGACGCGGTCCATTCGGGCGATCTGGCGGTGTTCCGCAGCGCCGGGGCATATGGCGCGACCATGGCGAGCACCTATAACAGCCGCGCGCTGGTGCCCGAGGTACTGGTCGATGGCGACCGCTTCGCGGTAGTTGCCGATCGTATCCAGCCTGAGACGATCCTCGCCGCCGAACGCCTGCCTGACTGGCTCAGAGCCGACAAGGTCGCGGGATGAGCTGGCACAGCCTGCCGCTGTTCGTGCGGCTGGCGGGCCGGCCGGTGATCCTGCTCGGCAAGGGCGAGGCGGCGGACGCGAAGCGGCGCTTGCTCGAACGCGCCGGGGCGATGGTCTGCGACGAGAATGCCGAAGCGGTGCTGGCGATCGTCGCGATCGAGGACGACGATGATGCGAGAGCAGCGGTCGGGCGGCTGAGGGCGCGGAATATCCTGATCAATGCGGTCGACCGACCCGATTTGTGCGACTTCACCCTGCCGGCGATCGTCGACCGCGATCCGGTGCTGATCGCGATCGGTACTGGCGGTGCATCGGCAGGACTTGCGGCAGCGCTGCGTCAACGGCTGGAGACGGCGCTCCCCGCGACCTTGGGCGTGTTGGCGACGGCGCTGTCCGCCGGTCGCGGGGCGATCCGGCGGCGCTATCCCGATTCGGGCGATCGCCGCCGCGCGTTGGGCGGCGCATTTGCCGAAGGCGGCGCGCTCGATCCGTTTCGTGCGACGGAAGGGGCGGTCGATGCGTGGATCGAGGCCAGCAACGATGCGAGCCGAAGCATGCTGGTCGAGATCGCGCTGACGTCGCCCGATGCCGACGATCTGACGCTGCGTCAGGCAAGGGCGCTGGCGCTTGCTGATCGGGTCTATCATCGCGCCGATGTTCCGGCCGCGATCCTCGATCGCGTGCGGGCGGATGCGGCACGGATCGAATGCGATGCCCCGCCAGCGGATCCCGGAGAAGGGCTGTCGGTCGATCTGAATCTGGCCGGTTAGAGCCTTTCCGGTTTAGACGGTACCGCCCTCCGCAGCCTTTGGGTTGGCACCGAATCGACGTAAGTCGCAAAGACGCTAGACGCCCAGGCTCAGCCGTTCAACTTCGTCATTGAGTGCGCGGATCGACGCGATCAGACGCATCCGGTCGGCGCGCGTTTCGGCGAGTTCGGAGCGTGCTTCGCCCAGTTCCATCGCGCGCGAGGCGATCCGTGCGTCGAGTGTGGCATTGGAGCGCTTCAAGTCGTTGATCCTCCGCGCGCGCGCCAGGGTGCGCTCAATGCGTGCGGCAAGGACTTCGAAGGCAAAGGGTTTGGCGACATGATCGTCGGCGCCAGCCGCAAGCGCCTCGACCGCCGCCGCCGGGTCGCTGCGACCGGTCAGCATGATCACCGGCAAGTCGGCGGTTTCGGGATTGCCGCGAATCTCGTGCAGCACGGTGATGCCCGACATGCGCGGCATGACCATGTCGAGCAGGACCAGGTCGAACCCGCGCGCCGCGATCAAGTCGAGCGCGTCGGCGCCATTGTCGCTGAGCGCGGTCAGATAACCGAGATGCGAGAGGCGCCGGCCGATCACGCCGAGATTGGTGCGACTGTCGTCAACCGCGAGGATCGTGCGCAGCGGGCCGTTTCGCGATGCCGCCGGTTGTTCGAATAGCTCCATGATCGACCCGTTTCGCTGATGATCAGTCGAGCCTATCGGGCGGCGGTCATTATTTGGTTAACATGGCCGAAACGATCCGGCCCAATGATCAAACCCGATGATCAGGCCCAATGGTCAAGCGGCGCGGGCTTCCCGCCAAGCCTGGGCGATCTCCGACAGGCTGGCGGCGATCTCGCGGAACGGTGCCGGATCATGGCCGATACTGGCCTCGACGACGGTGCGCCGCGCGCTGCCGTAAAGCTGGGCAAGCGCCGGGGCGACGGTGCCGCCGGATTCGAAGTCGAGCCCCGCCTCGAGCGCGAAGAGGATCGCCGTGGCGCGGGTGACTTTCTCGCTCTTCATGCGGAACTGGCGGTTCTCCGCTGCCCAGGCGGCGGCGCCGAGCGCGCGGATCAGTTCTTCATAGAGCAATTGCACGAGCGCCGGCCCATCGGCCTCCGCGGTGCGTCCTGCAATGTCGATCTGGCGATAAGTGGCTTCCGGGTCACGCCCCAGTGCGGTGGCGTACATCAATTGTTGCTGTTCCAGGCATCGACCTGCTGCTGGACGAAGGTGAGAGTCGATTTATAGGCCGCGACGCGCGCGTCCATCGCGGCATATTGCGCGGTCAGCCGTTTGCTCATCGTCGCCTCGGCGTCGGTGACGTCGGCCTGATCCTCGCTCAGATCGGCCTGCGCCTTGGTGTAGCGCGCGGCGCTGGCGCCAAGCCCGACCTTGGTGCTGATCGCAGTATCGGAAATCGCGCTCAGCGCGCCCGATATACCCTTGCCCGCTGCGCCCTTGCCGTCGGCGAACATCGCCTCGACCGTTTCGGGCCATTTCACCAGGGCCGCGCCGAGCCGCGCCGTATCGAGCGACAGCGTGCCGTCACGATTGGTCCGCACGCCGATCTCGGCCAGCGTCGTCGGCACGCCGTCCGCAGCATCGGTGAGCAGCGGGGTCAGCGTCAATTGACGCAGCGAGCGTTGCAGCGTGGTCGCCGCCGTGTCGCCTCTCAATCCGCCGCTGACCGGGTCGGTCTGTTCGGTGATCATCGCGTTCAGCTGGTTGAAGGTCTCGACGAAATCGCTGACTGCCTGCGACAGGGCGCTGGCCGGCGCGCTGGTGCCGAGCGTGACAATGGTGCCGACTTGCGCGCTGACCAGATCGATCTTCACGCCGGTGATCAGGTCGCTGATGCTGTTGCTCGATCGTTTCAGCGCGACGCCATCGACCGCGACGATCGCATCCTTGGCGACGGTACCGATCGTCGTGCTGCTGCCGGGGCCGATATTCAGGTTCGACAGGCCGGGCGCGGCGGGATCCTCGGTCGCGGTCAGGGTGAAGGCCTTGTCCTCGCCGGTCGGGCCCTTGATACTCAGCCGCGATCCGTTGGCGTCGGTCAGCACCGTCGCGGTGACCCCGGCATTGGCGGCGTTTATCGACCGGGCGATGCCGGTCAGGCCCGAATTGCCCGTGGTGATCGGGATATCGACGGGTGTGGTGGCGCCGGCGGTGAAGCCGGTCATCGCGCCGTCGATGACGGTTGCGGCACCGAAGGTCAGGGTGAAGCTGCCAAGGCCCGCCGAAGCGATCGGATCGGCGACCGGCGCGCTGGTCGCAGCCTGCGCACCAGCGAGTTGCCGCACCTCGATCGTCGCCGAAAGGCCGGCAAGCTTTGCGCCGGACAGGCCGCTGACGTTGAGGATATTGGCGTTGGAGCTGGTCGGCGCGGTCGCCAGGCTGCCGCCCTTGACCAGGCTGGCGAGCGCCGAGGAGAAGCCGGTGATCCCGCTCTTCAAGGTGGAAACGCCCGAGATCTGCCTGGTCAGCGTCTCCGACTTGTCGGTGAGCTGCCTGGTCTTGTTGGCGAATTGCGCCTCGACCAGCGATGACACCAGCGCCGGGATATCGATGCCCGAACCGGCGCCGAGCGTGGATGTGATCGATGCGGTCATGATATTCCTTTTCGCTCACCTTTAAGATCGACCGTCGGCGCGGATTCTTTAGCTCTGATTGACCCCGTTTTCGTCGAAACGCGCGGTTGGTGGCACCGCGACGGGTGGGGCGAATGCAGGGGCACTGCCGCCGGCGGCGACGTTGATGCCGAACACGAAAGCGAGGATCGTCGCGATGGCGAGATACAGGTCGTCACGGACCTCCTGCCCCTCGCGGCTGGTGTAATAGACCGCACGGGCGATGGCGGGATATTCGAGCACCGGCACCTTGTTCTCGGCGGCGATCTCGCGGATCGCCAGCGCCATCGCGCCGCGACCCTTGGCGACGACGACCGGCACCTGATCATTGTCGCGGTCGTAACGCAGCGCGACCGCGAAATGCGTCGGGTTGGTCAGCACGACATGCGCCTCGGCGACGGCCTTGCGCGTGCCGCGCCGCATCATGTCGCGTTGACGCTGGCGGATCGCGCCCTTGGATTCGGGCGAACCTTCGCTTTCCTTATGCTCGTCCTTGACCGCCTGTTTGGTCATGCGCAGCTTGTTCAACAGGCGGATCAGCTGGATCGGCACGTCGATCCCGGCGATGATCAGCAGCCCTGCCGCCATGGCGAACAAGATGCCCATCAGCGTGCCGCCGAGCGCACCGGTCGCGACCTCGACGTCGGACGAGACCAGGCCGACCATCATCTTCGAAGACGACCACAGCATGTAGGTGCCGATCGATCCGAGCAGCACGATCTTGAGCAGCGACTTGCCGAGCTCGATCCAGCCTTGCGGGCCGAAAATCCGCTTCAGTCCCGATGCCGGATTGATCCGGCTGCCTTTGGGCGCGAGCAAGCCGCCATTGAAGCGCAGCGAGCCGAGCCCGAGTTGGCTGAGGATCGCCGCCCCAAGCGTGATCACGAACAGCGAGATCATCGAGGGCGCCAGCTTCCAGCCCGAGGCCAGGATGGGGCGGAACGGTTCGAAATCGTCGACATCGCCGCGCCCGAACTGGAAACTTGAGGTCATCACCGCCTTGCACGCGGCAACCAGCGAGGGGCCGAACATGGCGAGCCAGCCACAGCCGGCCATCACCACCAAAGCGGTCGCGAATTCGCGCGAGCGAAGTATGTCGCCCTGTTCAACAGCGTCGCGTTTGCGCTTGGCTGTTGGGGCTTCTGTCTTGTCGCCGAATTCCTCAGCCATCAGCCGAGCACCAGATTCTGGGTCGCGGCGAGCGCTTCACGGATGATCACCAGCATGTAGTCGCCCATCGCCGGGAAGGCGATCGCCAGTGCGATGACGCCGACCGCGAGGCTGGCGGGCAGGCCGACCGCGAACAGGTTGAGCGCCGGCGCCGAACGCGACAGCATGCCGACGACGAGATTGAGACAGAGCAGCAGGAAGCCGACCGGCAATGCGAGCAGCAGACCGGCGAGGAAAGTGTAGCCGCCGAAAAAGGCGATACCCTTGAGCTTGTCCACGCTGAGCCAGGCCGCGCCGACCGGCAACACGTCATAACTTTTCACGATCATCTCGACGAGCACGAGGTGCCCGTTGACCGACAGGAACAGCAAGGTGAGCATGATCGAGAAGAACTGGCCGAGCGCAGGGCTTGAGCGGCCATTCTGCGGGTCGATCGCGCTCGCGAAACCGATGCCCATCGAAATGCCGATCACTTCGCTGGCAAGCATCGGCGCTGCAAAGGCGATCTGCAGCACGAAGCCGATGGCGAGTCCGACCAGTGCCTCGGCGGCGATGGCGAGCACGGTCGCGGCGGAAAAGACCTGCGCCGGCGGTACGATCGGGTGGGCGGCAATGACCAGGAAACCAATCGCCGCCGACAAAGTGACGCGCACCGTCACCGGCACCGACACGGCGCCGAACACCGGCGCGGCGATGAACGCCGCACCGATCCGCACCATGACGAAGGCCAGGGCCCAGAGCTGAGGCTCGATCGAGAGGCCGAAGCCCAGGACGCTCAAAGTCCTTCTCCCCCTGTGGAAGAAGGTGGTCGAGCGAAGCGAGGTCGGATGAGGGGGAGTGAGGTGCGCAACAATAGTGCGGCCCCCTCACCCTCCCATTGCTTCGCAACCCCCAAGGGGAGGGGGGAAGAACGAAAAATTGTCACCGAACCAGATCCGGAATCCGTTCGAAGATGCCGACCGTGAAGTCGCTCAGCAGCCCGAGGATCAGGCTGCCGAACACCATGATCGAGATTGCGACGACGATCAGCTTGGGCACGAACGACAGGGTCTGCTCGTTGATCGACGTTGCCGCCTGGATCATGCCGAGGATCAGCCCGGCGAGCAGCGCCGGGATCAGGATCGGTGCGGCGGCGAGCGCCAGCACCCACATCGTCTCATTGGCGACGGTGAGGAAATATTGCGCGTCCATCAGCGACGAACCCCGTTCGGGCTGAGCTTGTCGAAGCCTATGCGCTTACCCTTCGACGAGCTCAGGGCGAACGGCTGTTCCATGCGGATCATCGTCGCTAACTCACGAAACTGTTGGCAAGCGACCCCATCGTCAGCGCCCATCCATCGACGAGCACGAACAGCAGCAGCTTGAAGGGCAGGGAGATGATCGTCGGCGACAGCATCATCATGCCGAGCGACATCAACACGGTCGCGACGACCAGGTCGATGACGATGAAGGGCAGGAAGATCAGGAAGCCGATCTGGAACGCGGTCTTCAATTCGCTGGTGACGAATGACGGTAGCAGGACGGAGAAGGGCACGTCTTCCGGCTTGGCGTAAGGACCGCTCTTGGCGATGGTCGAGAACATCGTGATGTCCTTGACGCGGGTCTGCTTGACCATGAACGCGTGCAGCGGGACGCCGGCGGTCTTGATCATCTTGGTCGCGCCGATCTTTCCCTCCGAATAGGGCTGGATCGCGGTGGTGTTCATGGTGTTGATCACCGGCGCCATGATGAAGAAGCTGAGGAACAGCGACAGGCCGATCAGCACCTGGTTGGGCGGGGTTTGTTGCAGGCCAAGCGCCTGGCGCAGGATCGCCAGCACGATGATGATCCGCGTGAAGCTGGTCATCATCAGCAAGATCCCGGGCAGGATCGACAACAGGCCCATGATGATGAGGACTTGCAACGACAGCGCCATCGGCGCGTCGCCGCCACCGAGTTCGCCGATCGCACGGTCGATTCCGTCGCCCACATTAGGGGCGGTGGGCGGAGTCACCGGCGGCACGGCCTGGGCGAAGGCGGGATGCGCAATGACCAGCGCGACGATGATGCCGAAGATCACCAGCAACAATTTGCCAGCCATTCCGGCACGCTTCGGCTGCGCGCCACGGAACAGTGTCGGGCCGTCCTCGCGGACGCGACGAAGCTGGGGAACGCTCATTTCGGTTCGATCTTGTCGATCAGGTTGACGCCGCCGCGGCCGACCGAGACGAGCAGCTTGCGCCCCTCGAATTCGAGCACCGCCATGCGCAGCCCGGGGGAAATCATCATCGTCTCCTGCACCTTGAGCATGCGATTGGCGGGCTGGCCCGGCATGCGCGACTCAAGCTTGCGCCACAGATAGAGGCAACCGATCATCAGGCCACAGACGAGCGGCAGCAGGACAACGAGCTTCAGGATATAGGACCACATCATGGCCGGTCAGGTCCGCTTCTCAGGGCTGACCAGCTCGGTCATGCGCACGCCGAAACGGTCGCCGACCGTGACCACTTCGCCACGGCCGATCAGCGTGCCGTTGACGAACACGTCGAGCAACTCATTGGCTTGGCGGTCGAGCTCGATGACGCTCGATTCGCCGAGCGCGAGCAGCTCGCGAAGGGTCAGCTGGGTCGAGCCGATCTCCACCGTCAGCTTGACGTCGACATCCTGCAGCAGCCGGAAATTGGCTGCGAGCGAGGCGTCGACCGGGAATCCGCCGGTCATGTCGTTCATTGGAAATCCTCGAGTTCACGGGTGATCGAATTGAGCTTGATCGCGGCCTTGCCGTTCGATGTGCCGACGGTACCGAAGCCGAGCCGGTCGCCGCCGACCATCACCGGCACTTCCGCGCCGAAGCTGATCGGGATGACGTCGCCGGGTTTCAGATCCATCAGCAAGTTGAGCGAGACCATCGGCTCGGCCAGGACCGAGCGGATCGGGAATTTCACGCCCATCACGGCGCGGGTCAGGCCGGTACGCCAGGCGGGGTCGGGTGCCGCGGTCTTGGCGTGCACCTTGCCGGTCAGCGACGGCGTATGCGGCTTGAGTGCCGCCACGGGATAGAGAAGGTCGAGGAACACCGGCTTGGATGAGCCCGCGGCGATGCCGAAACGGGTCACGACGACCGGATCGTCACCGTCCAGGCCCTGGATCAGCGCCGGATTGGCCTCGACATGGCCGGGTACGAATTCGATTCGCGCCAGCGGCTCCCATGCCGCCTTGAGCGGGGCCGCGAGCAGCATGCCGAGCCGTGCGATCATCGCCTCGGCGCTCGGGCTGAATTCGGCGGGCAGTTCGTGCGGCGTTGTGCCGGTGCCGCCGAAGAACAGGTCGAGCACTTCGAGCACGAAACGTCCGTCGAGCACCGCGACCGCATTGCCGGCGGCCGGCGTCATGCCTAGCGGCAACCAGGCGGTCAGGCCATCCGGACGCTCGGCGCGATAATCGGCGAAGCGCTGTACCACCAGGGGTTCGGCAAAGGTGCGGACTTCACGACGCAGCAACGGTTCGAACACGCCGCGCAGCGACCGCGCTAGGCGCGCAGACAGATGCTGCAGCGTGTGCAGGTCGCCGAACGGATTGATGTTCGCGGCCCCCAGCGTGGCGTTTTCAGCCTGCTGGCGGGGCCGTTCCCGCCGATCCGAAGCGTTTGGTGAAGTATCGTTAACCATCGATGTTCACTGAACAACAAAATTGGTAAAGTAGACGTTACCAACGCCGCCAAAACCTTCTTTTTCCTTGAGCGTGTCGTTGATCGCCTTGGCCAGTTTGCGCTGCAGCTGGATCTTTCCGTCGACCGTGAAGACCTGTTCCTCGGACGTATCGCCAAGCGCCATGAGGATCGCCGAGCGTACGGCGATCTCGTTGGTTTTGAGATTGTCGATGACCGTGTCGTCATAGGGTGTCGAGATGGCGATGCCGACCTGGACGAAATGCACGCTGTCCTGGAGGTTGGAGGTGAACTCCTTTTCCATCGCATAATAATTGGATGCGAACTTGTCGCCGCCCGATCCCTTTGGGGTCGGTTTGCCGCCGCTTTCGCCCGCCGCTTCCTCGCCATGACCTTCGCCGCCGGCTTCCGATGCGCGCTTCTGGTCGCTCTTCGCGACCAGCTTGGGGCCGGCCGCCCCGCTTTCGGCGTGTGCGCCGCCGAACAGGCCGGCGCCCGAGGCATAGAGTCCGGCACCGACGCCGCCGCCGACCAGCACGAGCAGGCCGACGCCGATCATCAGCTTTTTTATCAATCCGCCCTTCTTCTTGGGCGCTTTCACGTCTTCTACGATGTCGCTCATCATTCGTTTCCTTCAATTCAGGCGATGCGATGTTCGGTGGTGTGTTCGGTTTCGGTCGCGCGTGTCACGGAGACGGGCGCGACCGACTGGGCCGAAGCCTGCTGATGCGGCTGGCGACCGGGGCCGTGGCCGCTGCCGTCGACGGTCGACTGGGCGATGCGCACGCCGCGTGCTTCGGCCAGTTCGGCAAGGCGCGGTTGTGCTTCGGTCAGCAGGGCGCGGGTCGCCGCGCTCTCGGCGGCGAAATGGACGTGCAGCCGGTCGCCGTCCTTGCGGACCGCGATATCGACCGCGCCGAGCGCGTCGGGCACGAGCCGGATCCGCGTGTCGCGCGAATCGGCATCGTCGCGCAGCACTTCGATGCGATCGATCATCGCCTGCAGGCCGGTGTCCTGACGCAGGTCAAGGGCTGCACGCTGTAAGTCGCCGGTCGCCTGAACGATCGGCTTGAGAGCGGTTTCGGCGACGGCGGAGAGCGCGGACGCCATCGCCGCACCGGCGGCGGACCGATCATCGCTGTCGCGCCGCTCGCGATGGCTGGCAGTGGCGAGGATCGCGGCGGCGAACGCCTGGACGGCCGGCTGCGTGACCGGAGCGGTCGCGGCCGGGGCCGGCTGTGGTGCGGCCTGCTTAGCCGTTGTTGCCTGGATGTCATCCATGACCGCAGTCTTGTCGACGGTGATGACGCGCTGGATCGGCGTCTTGGTCGGGGCAGGCTTACCCTCGACCGGAAGCAGTCGGCACACGTCGATTTTCGGCGCATCGGTCGGAGCCACACGGTCGGGGACCGTCGAGAGCGGGTCGGTTGCACCGGGTGTCGGCGGAAGCAGGGCGGGACCGCCGGGCAGTGTCGATTCGATCACGCCTTTCAACGCCATGCCGGGCACAGGGATGACTCGCATCACCGGCGCCGGCTGCGGCAGGGCAATCGGCATCCAGATCAGCGTCGGATCGGTCTCGCTATCGGCGTCGTCGGGCAAGGCTTCGCCGCCCCCGGCAATATCCTGCCGCTTGGTCGGGCGTCCCGGCAATGACGGGGTATCGGGTGGGGCGGGCTCTCCCGCATCGAGGAAGTCGGCCAGGGTCGTGGCGAACTGCGCGCGATCACCGCCGGATGCAGCGCTATTCGGCGCTTTTTCAGTCGCCCTTGCCAATGCTGTCGAAAATTCGATCATCTATTCATCCCGGTCGGCGACTATCGCCACCGGGCAGTCAGCAAGGATCGTGCCGGATCTTCCTGACCGAAGGTGCGCTCTCCATCGCGCGGATCGCCTTGATCGCCGCTTCCGCGTCGGCACGGGCAAGCAGCTTCTCGATTGCGCTCTGGTCGCGCTTGGCTTCGCGCGACGCGTTGGCGGCGCGTTCGACGCCCTGTTCGGCGACACGCAGCCGGGCCTCCGCCGCTTCCGCCGATTGCTGCAGCCGGTCGCGGAAATGTGCCGCGGCGATCATCGAAAAAGCGTGACCGCCGCTCGGTGCCGGCGCGATGCCCTCGGCGAGTTGGGCGATTCGATTCTTCAGCGATGTCTCGCTGGCGACGCGTTCATTGGCGCGCGCCTCCTCCGCGCGTACTAGTCCGAGTTGCAGGGTACGGACGCGCAGGATGCGGTCGAGTTTGCGCGCATGCGCCATTTCAGGCCGGACCGAACACGCCGACCAGTTCCTCGGTCGCATCGTTCAGCGAAACGGTCTCGTCGGGATCCTGGCGGATATACTCCATGACTGCCGGGTGGCAGGCGATCGCGGCATCGATCGCCGGATCCGCGCCGGAGCGATACGCGCCCATCAGTACGAGATCGCGATTCTCCTCATAAGTCGCGAGATGCCGGCGCAACACTCGCGCAGCATTGGCGTGCGGTTTGCCGACGATATCGGTCATCACCCGGCTGACCGAGGGGCCGATATCGATCGCGGGATAGACGCCGCGCTCGGCGAGCTGGCGCGACAGGACGATATGGCCGTCGAGGATCGAGCGGGCCGAATCGACCACCGGGTCGTTGCCGTCATCGCCGTCGGCGAGCACGGTATAGATGGCGGTGATCGATCCGCCGCTCGACACGCAGGTGCCGGCGCGTTCGATCAGATTGGGCAGCATGGCGATCGCGCTGGGCGGATAACCGCGCGCGCTGGCCGGCTCGCCGAGCGCCAGGCCAATTTCTCGGCCGGCATGCGCGACGCGCGTCAGACTGTCCATGATCAGCAGCACCTTCTTGCCTTCTGCGCGGAAGGCCTCGGCTATGGCATGGGTGCGCAGCGCACCGCGGATGCGCAGCACGGGGGAATGATTGGCCGGGACCGCGACCACGACCGAACGCGCACGCGCTTCGCCCGCAATCTTGGTCTCGAGAAAGTCGGAGACTTCGCGGCTGCGCTCGCCGATCAGGCCGATGACGATCACATCGGCTTGCGCGGCGCGCACGATCATGCCGAGCAGCACCGATTTGCCGACGCCCGATCCCGCCATGATGCCGATGCGCTGGCCTTGGCCGATGGTCAGCAGACCATTGATCGCGCGCACCCCGACATCCATCGGTTGCAGCACACGGCCGCGATCGAGCGGGCTTTGCAGTTTGCCGCCGATCGGCCAGCGCCCGGCGCCGCGAATCGGGCCGAGACCGTCGATCGGTTTGCCCGCGCCATCGACCACGCGGCCGAGCAATGCCGCGCCGACCTCGGCCTCTCCCGGAGGGCCGATCGGCCGCACCGGCGCTTGCGGCAGCAGCGGCGCGGGGCCACCGAGATTCATCAACAAGGTGCGGCCATTGCGGAAACCGATCACTTCGGCCTCGACGCCCGCGCCTTTCGCGCCGACCTGACACACGGTGCCGACCGGCAATTGCAGGCCGATCGCCTCCATCAGCAGACCATCGAACGAAGCAAGGCGTCCCGACACCTTGGGCGCCGGCGCGAAGTCCGGGACACCCAATGATTCGAGATAGTCGGACGTGAAGCGGTTCAACATGCGGGCCGTTTCATTCTGGCAGGGTCATTGGGGAGGTACGGCGACACGGTCGATCGCGAGCGCGAGCTGTTCGAGCCACAGTTCGGGTCCGTCCTCGATAATGGTCGAGGCGGATTCGAGCACGAAACCGCCGCGCGCGACGGCGGCGTCGCCGACCGCGAACACGGCCCGGGGCAATTTGCCCTCGAGCAGCGCGACATCGTCGGGGTTGACCCGCAGCATCGCCGATTCGGCGCTGTCGGCGAGGATGTCGGCGGCGGCATCGACGCGGCCGGCAAGGATGTCAGGCGCGATGCCGACCTCGCCGACCAGTTTGGAGACGAGGAAAAGCACGGTCTGACGCAACTGGCGCGCCATGCGTTCCCGGTCGAGCCGGTCGTCGGCACGCAGCGCCGCAGCAAGCTCGGCGAGCAGCGTGCGGTCGCGTTCGCCCGATTCGCTGATCTCGGCAAGCGTGGCGGCAACGCCCTCGGCAAAGCCGTTGGCATGGGCGCTTTCGATCGGGTCGATGAACCCGGATGGCGTGCCCGTATCGAACGGGTCCCATCCTTCGGTCGGGTTGGAATTGGGATCGGCCGGTTCGAAATGCTTCGGACTGACCTGCGGCGAGAAGGACACCGGACCCGATGGTTTGGCGCGGGCGCGCAGATCCGACGGCGCGAACCCTTCGTCGGGCAACGAGAAGGCCTGGTGCAGTATTTGTGCCGCGGCATCGTGACGGGCCGAGAAACCTGGAGCGAAATCAGACATAATCGTCCTCGCCGCCGCCCATCATGATCGTGCCGTCTTTGGCGAGGTTGCGCGCGATCTGGATGATTACCTTCTGCGCCTCAAGCACTTCGCTGAGCTTCATCGGGCCACGTGCTTCCATCTCGTCGCGGATGCCGTCGGCGGCGCGGCTCGACATGCAACCGAGGAAGCGACCGCGAACGCTTTCGTCGACGCCCTTCAGGGCGCGGGTCAGGATGTCGCCGTCGATGTTTCGGATCAGCGTGCCCAGATTCTTGTCGTCGAGCTCGAGCAGATTGTCGAACACGAACATCGCCTCTTCGATTGCCTTGGCTACCTCGCGGTCGATCTTGAACAATTTGGGCATGACCCGCTGCTCGGTCGCCTTGCGGCCGCTCGACAGGATCTTGGCGGCATCGCGCGTTCCGCCCAGCGTCAGGCCGGCGGATTGCTTGGTCGCGCCGACGCGCCCGGCGAGCATGGTGGTCAGCGTCTCGATCGCCTCGGGCGTGATCGGCCCGAGCCGCGCGATGCGGTGAAGAATGTCGGGCTGCACCGCGTCGGGCAGTAATTCGAGCACCTGCGCCCCGACCGTCGGATCGAGATTGGCGATCAGCACGGCGGCGATCTGCGGATGCTCCTTTTCAATCATCCCGGCGATCTCGCTGGCGTCGAGCCAGTCGAGCAAGTCGATCTGGCAGGCATCCTCGGTCGGGATGATCCGGGAGAGTACGCTGTCGGCCTTTTCCTGGCCCAGCGCGCGGGTCATCACGGCCTCGATCTGTGGGCGCGGATCGAAAGTGATGCCGGTGCGCTCGCGCGCCTTGCCGACGAAATCGTCGAGCACGAATTCGACTTCGCTCTCGCTGACATCGGCGACGGCGAACATCGCCTTGCCGAGCTGACGGACCTCTTCGGGGTCGA
Source organism: Sphingomonas sp. UYAg733 (assembly GCF_054057355.1). Classification (NCBI taxonomy): domain Bacteria; kingdom Pseudomonadati; phylum Pseudomonadota; class Alphaproteobacteria; order Sphingomonadales; family Sphingomonadaceae; genus Sphingomonas; species Sphingomonas sp. UYAg733. Next base: position 65,672 of record NZ_JBSRZE010000001.1, on the reverse strand, counting down.
GCTTCTGCAGGATTGCGGCGGCTTCTTCCTCGCCGACCAGCATCATCAGCACCGCGGCGCGTTCCACGCCGGTATAGTTGCGAAAAGGCGCGGTCATGACTTGATCATATCCCTGACGGCGAGCGCGGCGCGGGCCGGGTTGTCGCGGGTGAAGCCGCGCACCATGCCGATGCGGTCGTCGTAATTCTGTGCGCTATCAATCGCGTCGATGCTCACCGACGAGCCCATTTGCGGCTGGCCCGGGTTGCTGGCACCGCCCAGATCGCGACCCAGAGCGAGGCGAGGGGAGGCGTCATCGCGCTTCTTCATCAGCGCACGAGAGAGCGGACGGACCCCGAGGATGAGGACGAGCAGCGCGATGACGATCGCGGTGACGTTGCGTGCGACCACGGGCAGCCATCCGGCATCATACCAGGGTTGCTTGTCGTCTATCGTCGCGGCCCCGGCGAACTTGCGGCTGATCACCGTCACCTGGTCGCCACGCCCCTGGCTGAAGCCGACGGCGGTCTGGACGAGTTGGGTGATCTGCTGAATCTCGACCGGGCTGCGCGGCTTGCCGGCTTCCGGGTCGCGGAGCAGCACGGCAACCGATAGTCGGGTGATCGCGCCGGGCGCGGTGCGGCTGACCGACACTTCCTTGCCCAGATCATAGGCTCGGGCGAACTGATCGCTCTGCTTCGTCGGCTGCTCGGCAGCGGGCGCGCCGGGCGTGGCGCCCGGTTTGGCCGCAGCGGCAGCAGCTGCTGCGTCGGCGGCTGGCGATGAAACCGTGGATGGCGGAGCGGGGGTGTTGGACAGCGCACCGGGAATGCCGCCGGGTTGAGCGGAATCGCCCTTTTGATTGCCGGTCCAATTACCCTGTTCGGCGCGCAATGCGCCCTGCTTGTCATAGCTTTCGCGCGTCGCCTGGGTTTCGTTGAGGTCGACATCGGCCTGGATTTCGGTGGTGAAGTTGCCCGCGCCGAGCAGCGGCGTGAGCAGCTGCACGACCTGCGCACGATATTTGTCCTCGACGCGGCGCTGGAAGGCGATGCGTTCGTCGCTGGCAATGCCTGACGCGCTTTGATTGGCCCCCTTGGTCAGCAGTCCGCCCATCTGATCGACGATCGTTACCGAGTCGGACTTCATTCCCGGCACCGATGAAGCCACGAGGTTGATAATCGAGGAGACCTGCGAATCGGCCAGGCTGCGTCCGACCTGAAGTTTGAGGATGACCGAAGCCGACGGTGCGGCATTGTCGCGGATGAACACCGATGCCTCGGGCGTGGCGAGATGCACGCGCGCCTCCGCGACGGAATCGATTTCCTCGATCGACCGGGCGAGTTCGGTTTCGCGCGCCTGGCGCAGGCGTTCGCCTTCGACCGCGCGGCTGACGCCCATCGGCAGTTGATCGAGGATCGCGTAACCGCCCGGCGTCGCTTTGGGCAGGCCCTGCCCGGCGAGCAGGATGCGCGCACGGGAATAATCGTCCTCGTCGACGGTCAGTGCGCCCGATCCGCTATCGATGCGGCTGGCGATATTGGCCTGGTCGAGCGCTTGCGTCACCGAACCCTTGTCGGCGTCGCTGAGCTGCGCGAACAAGGTTTTCTGCGGCGCTGCGCTGAAGGTCATCCATGCCAGCGCGGCGGCGGCGATCAGGCCGACCATCAGAATCATCGGCAGGCTGCGGCGCACCGCGGGTTGGGCGAGCAGGCCGGAGATCTGCTGCAGCGGATTGGCGAAACGCTCCGGAAGGGGCGAATTCGATTGCGGGGTGAGGGCGTTGCTCATGGTTTATACCGGCATGCTCATAATGTCCTTATAGGCGGACAGGAGTTTGTTGCGGACCTGCAGGGTCGCCTCGAAGCCGACCGAAGCTTGTTGACGGGCGAGCATCACCTTGGCGATGTCGATCGTTTCACCGCGTTCGTATGCGGCGGACAATTCGCCGGCCTTGGCCTGGCCCTGGTTGACGCTTTTCAGCGCGTCTTCCATCGTCGCGGCGAAGCTGGTCGGCTTCGTCTCGGTCACGCCGGTAGTGGCGCCCGCCGAGGTGTTGGCGCGTTGTAGCGCCTGATTGCGTTCGAGAATCTGGGCGCGAAGCGCCATCACCCGATCGACGCCAGTCGCGCCGCCGACACTATTGATCGCGCTCATGCCGATGCCGCCTGGTTATGATGGCGCGTGATGTCCTCACCCTGTTCGCGCGCCTTGGCGAGGCGATAACGCAAGGTGCGCTCCGAAATGCCGAGCCGCTTTGCCGTCTCGATCCGACTGCCACCGCATGCGGCGAGCGTGTCGCGGATCGCCTGGAATTCATGCATCTGGACGATGTTGCCCAGGGTGGTCGGGGTGGCCACCGGCTGGTCGTTGGCGGCAAGCGGCGTCGGCGCGCGGTCGAATACGATATGCTCGGGGCCGATCGTGTCGCCGGCCGCGAACAGCAACGCGCGCTGGATGACGTTTTCGAGTTCGCGCACATTGCCAGGCCAGTCATGGTGAACCAGCGCGTCGATCGCCGTGGCATCGGGCCAGGGCACCGAAACGCGGTTGCCGGCATGGCGCAGGATCATCGTCGCGGCGAGCGCGGGAATGTCCTGACGGCGTTCGTTGAGCGGTTTGGTGTGAAGCGGGAAGACCGACAGGCGATAATAGAGATCGGCGCGGAAGCGGCCCTCGGCGACTTCGGTCTGCAGGTCGCGGTTGGCGCAGGCGATGACGCGGACGTCGATCGCTTGCGGGGTCGAGGCACCGATCGGCACGACCTCACGCTCCTGCAGTGCGCGGAGCAACTTGGCCTGGAGCTGGATCGGCATCTCGGCAATCTCGTCGAGCAGAAGCGTACCGCCATTGGCGGCGCGGAAAAAACCTTCGCCGCCCGAGGACGCGCCGGTGAATGCACCCTTTTGGTGACCGAACAGCAATGCCTCGAGCATCGTTTCGGGCAGCGCCGCACAGTTGATTGCGATGAACGGGCCATCGCGGCGGTCGGATGACAAATGGATGTGCCGCGCGAGCACTTCCTTGCCGGTGCCGGTCGGTCCGTTGATCAGCACGGTGATGTCGGCGGCAGCGACGCGTTCGGCGAGGGCATAAAGGGCGAGGCTCTCGGGATCGGCGGCGGTCGGCGTTTCAGGCCCGGCAACGAGCGCGCGGACGAAGCCGTTGCCGACGGCGGCGTCTTCGGAGGAGAAGGCGATGCGTGCCGGGCTGCCGTCGCGCGAGGGACTGACATGGCGGCCCTGGTCGCCGATGATCACCGTGCGCGCCGGAGCGGGCGGGACTTCACCTTCTGCAACGAGGAACAGGTCGCCGGGCTGCGGTCGGCCATCCTCGAACGACCGCACCGTGAAGCCTTGTGAGCGCAACGACGATACCAGGGCATATTTCTGCCGGAGCACTGCAGCTGACGGAACGATGGAACGCATGGATTTCCCCCTTCGAGGGAAGGAGACATGCGGTGGCGATGGTAAACGACACGTTAAACACGTTGCCGCCCGGCAAAATATTTCCGGGCGCACGTCACGCCCTCACACGCGCGAGCGCGCTCCCGTGCGAGGCGTCAGGGCTCGATGGCTGCCGGGGCGGGGCGCGGAAAATGATTTTCGATGATGGTTTGCAAAAGTGCTTAATCCGGCCGCTGGTCGGTCGTTCTATGGCTTGACGGCTCAGCCCTCCGCTTGGGGGCGGCGGGGATCGTCAGAGTCATAATGGAGATTTTGACATGACTGTTATCGGAACCAATATCGGTTCGTTGCGTGCTTCGAACGCTTCGACTGCGGCCAACATGAACCTGCAGATGAGCATCGAGCGCCTGTCGACCGGCAAGCGTATCAACTCGGCCAAGGACGATGCGGCCGGCCTCGCTATCGCTTCGTCGATGACGTCGCAGATCCGCGGCATGAACCAGGCCGTGCGCAACGCCAACGACGGCATGTCGATGGCGCAGACGGCTGAAGGCGCGCTCGGCGAAGTCACCAACATGCTGCAGCGCGTTCGTGAACTCGCGGTTCAGTCGGCTTCGGGCACCTATTCGGATGACGATCGCACCAACCTGCAGACCGAAGTCACCGAGCTGAGCACGCAGATCGCCGACATCATCTCGAATACCGAGTTCAACGGCGTCAAGCTGTTCGACGGTTCTGCCGGCACCTCGGGTACGGTTTCGATCCAGACCGGTGCGAACTCGGGCGACACTGTCGACCTCGCGCTGACTGCCGTCACGCTGACAGGCGTTGCTTCGGTGACCGTCGGTACTTCGACCGGTGCCGACGCGGCGCTTGCGACCGTCGATACGGCGCTCGGTGTGGTGTCGACCAAGCGTGCATCGCTCGGTGCGTCGCAGAACCGCCTGCAGTCGGTCGTCAACAACCTGACCTCGAACGTAACGAACCTGACCGACGCGCGCAGCCGGATCGAAGACGCCGACTTCTCGGCTGAAACGACCAACCTCGCCAAGGCGCAGATCCTGAGCCAGGCATCGACCGCGATGCTCGCACAGGCGAACCAGAGCCAGCAGGGCGTTCTGTCGCTGCTGCGTTAAGTCAACGGCTACGGCGCCGGCACCGCCCCCCTATAGGGTGTCGGCGCCGACCGGGCTCTGCTCCCCAAGGGGTCGGGCAACTGAAAACCCCGGTGGTCGCAAGACCGCCGGGGTTTTTGGCATCCTCAGGTCGCGCAGACGACCGGCTCGGCAGCGATGTCCTGCCCTTTCGTCGCCAGTGCCAGGGCAAGCGCTGATCCGGCGACGATCGCGCCGGCGATCGACACGGCGACATAACCCAGACCCAGGCTGATCACCGCGCCACCGATCGCCGCGCCGAGTGCATTGCCGAGGTTGAACGCGCCGATATTCATCGCACTGGCCAAATTGGGCGCATCCGATGCGGCGGCCATCACGCGCATCTGTAACGGCGGCACCAGCGCGAAGGTCGCCACGCCCCAGGCAAAGATCGACAGCGCGGCGGGTATCGGCCAATGCATCGTCACGGCAAACAGCAGCAGCAGGCCGGTCAGTGCGGCAAGCACGGCAATCAACGTGCCGTCGATCGAGCGGTCGGCATAACGCCCGCCGAGCCAGTTGCCGACAGTCAGCCCGATGCCATAGGTCGCAAGCATGGCGGTAATGAAGGCGACCGAGGCATGCGTCTCTTCGCGCAGGATCGGCGCGATATAGGTGAACACGGTGAACATCGCGCCCGACCCGATCACGGTCAAGGCGAGCGCGGTGAGTACTTGCGGCCGCTTGAGAACACGCAGCTCGGCGCGCATATCCGCGGTCTCCGTTACCTTTGCATAAGGCACAGCGAGCCACAGTGCGACCATCGCCAGGACGCCCAGGCCGGCAATGCCGAAGAACGCTGCGCGCCATCCGGCCACTTCGCCGATCCAGGACGCGGCCGGCACGCCGGCGACATTGGCGATGGTCAGGCCCATGAACATCGCCGCGACCGCGCCGGCACGCTTGTTGGCCGGCACTACGCTTGCCGCGACGATCGACCCCACACCGAAGAATGCGCCATGCGTCATCGACGTGATGATTCGCGCGACCATCAGCATTGCGTAACCTCCGGACAGCGCCGACAGCAGATTGCCGATCGTGAAGATGCCCATCAGCGCGATCAGCAACGTCTTGCGCGGCACCCGCGCGGTGGTCAGCGTCATCAGCGGCGCACAGAGCAGCACGCCCAGTGCATAGGCACTGACCAGCAGGCCTGCGGTCGGGATCGAGACGCCCAGATCGGTCGCCATGATCGGTAACAGGCCCATCGGGGCGAACTCCGTTACCCCGATACCGAAGGCGCCAACGGCCAGCGCGAGAATGGGTGGATTGATCTTCATATGGAACGACTCCCTGCGAGTCGGTGCATATGGTCGTCCTGCGATTAAAGCTGTAGCTTGGCTAACCGACAAGCATCTGTGAGTGAAACGCACAAATGGCGCGCGACTGGATCGATCGAACCGGGGAAATGGAAGTCGTCGCAGAGGTCGTCGCGCGCGGCAGTTTCTCGGCGGCGGCGCGCGCGCTCGACCTCACGCCATCGGCGGTCAGCCGCACCGTGACCAAGCTCGAAGCGCGACTGGGCATCCGCCTTTTCGTGCGCACCACGCGCGCGCTCGCCCTAACCAGTGAGGGTGAGGCATATCATCGTGCCGCGCAGCGCATCCTGCGCGATCTCGACGATGCCGAACGTGTCGCCGCCGACCGCGGCGCACCACGCGGACGGTTACGCGTCAGCGCAACGCTGGCGCATGGTCGGATCGCGGTCGTTCCGCTACTCGGCGATTTTCTCGTACGTTATCCCGACATCGTCATCGACATCAGCCTGACCGATACGGTGATCGACTTGCTGGAGGAGCGTGCGGATGTTGCGATCCGCATCGGGCCGCTGGCCGATTCGAGCCTGACCGCGCGCCGCCTTGGCGACAGCGGCCGATCGGTCGTCGCATCGCCCGCCTATCTCGTGCGCCGCGGCACGCCGCAGCGGCCTGACGATCTGCTGGCGCATAATTGCATCGGTTTCAATTTCCGTCGTCATCAGGCGGGGTGGCCATTTCGCGACAATCGCGGCACGCGCGAACTCGCCGTGACCGGCAATATCGAGGCCAATAATGGCGAAACGGTCGCTCAACTGGCGCGTGACGGGATCGGTATCGCGCGCGTCGGCACGTTTCACGTAACGGAGGATATCGCGGCGGGGCGGCTGGTGAGCATCCTCGACGCGTTCAATCCGGGCGACCGCGAGCCGATCCACGCGCTGTTCGTCGGTGGAGCGACGATGCCGGCCCGGGTGAGGGTGTTCATAGACTATCTCGTCGAACGTCTCGGCGATGAGGCGCTGCCGCGCTGACGCCGGGCCTCACATTTTTCTGGCGAGCATCTTCTTCAACCGGTCGTGCGCCGATTTCTTGATCTGGCAGATTCGCGCGGCACCGACGCCGAGCACCATGCCGATCTCCTCGAGATTGAGTTCCTCGACATAATAAAGCTGGACCACCTGTGCCTCGCGTTCGGGCAGTGCTGAAATCGCCGCGATCAGCGTCTCGCGCAGATCGGCCTCGGCAAGCTGTTCGAACGCATCGGGATCGTCGCTCGCGAACCATGGTTTGTCGTCGCTGTAGATGTCGTCGATCGGCTCGAAGCGCACCGGCTCGGCGGTCGCATAGTCGATCCTGAGCTTCTCGATCGTCACGCCCAGCTTCTCCGCAATGGCTGTTTCGGTCGGTGCCTGGCCGGTCTCCGCGGTCAGCGCCTTGATCGATTCGTTGAATGCGCGGCGGCGCTGCATCGCGCCGCGCGTCAATGTCGCCTGACGGCGCAATTCGTCGATCATCGACCCGCGCACGCGCGTGACGAGATATTGCTCGAACGTCACCTGGCCGCGATCCTCGAAGGCGCCGACGGCCTCGACCAACGCGACCATGCCGATCTGGATCAGATCCTCCACCTCGACCAGGCTGCTCATGCTGCCATGGACATGCCAGGCGATGCGCCGGACCAAAGGCAGATGCTTGCGTGCGAGTCTGTCGAGATCGGGCGCGGCGCCGCCGCGGCCATAGACCAAAGGTGCGGCGTCGGCGAAGGCGGCGGGGAAGGGATGCGCGCTCATGCCGCCGCCCCTGCTGCCAAGGCCTCGGGTGCGCCGATCACGGCGACCACTTCGACGGCTTTTTCCTCCGGCACCTCGAAGAAGCTCATCACCGGCGTATCGGGCAATATAGTGCGGACCAGCTTGCGGATCGCGACCCGGATCGCCGGCTGGACGACCAGGGCGAACGGCTTGGCGTCGGCGATCAGCGGTGCGGCGGCACGCTGCAACGCGTCGACGATACGCCGGCCGAGATCGGGCTCGATCGTGTGGCGGCGCGACGGATCCGACCGTACGGCCTGACCGAGCAGCCCTTCGAGTTGACCTTCGAGCGTCATCACGCGCAGCGGTTCGCGCACGCCGCACAGTTTCTGGATGATCAGGCCGCCCAGTTCGGGGCGGATCATCTCGATGATTTCGTCGGCATCGGGCGATTTCTGCGCGGCGACGGCGATCGCGGCGGCGATGCGGCGGAATTCCTTCAACGGCACATTCTCCGCCAGCAGGCCGCGCAACACCTGGGTGAGCGTGGTCAGCGGCAAGGGGTTGGGTGACAGGGCGGCAACCAGATTGGCGGCGCGATCCTTCAACCCGTCGAGCAAATTCTGCACCTCGTCGGGGCCGAGCAGTTCGGATGCATGCGCGCCGAGCTGATGGTTGAGATGCGTCGCGACCACGGTGCCGGGATCGACCACGAGATAACCGGCGCCGGTTGCGGCATCGGCATCGCCCTGTGCGATCCACACTGCGTCTAGGCCGAAGGTCGGATCCTTGGCGCGCTTACCGTTCAACGTGCCGACCGCCTGGCCGGTGTCGAGCGCGAGCATTTCGTCAGGCGAGACGCTGTCTTCGCCGACGGTGACGCCGCCGACATTAATGCGATAGGCGAAGGGCGGCAGGTTGATGTCGTCGCGCACGCGCACCTGCGGCACGACGAAGCCGAGTTCTTTCGATAGCTGGCGGCGCACGCCGGTGATGCGGCCCATCAACGGGCTGCCGCGCCGCTCATCGACCAGCGGGACAAGGCCATAGCCGATGTCGAGCACGATCTGCATGTCGTCGGACACTTCGTTCCAGGTAATCTTTGACTGGTCGACCGGTTCGGCGGCGACAATCTCGACCGGCGCGGGGCGCTTGGCCTGCTGATTGAGCTTCCAGGCGGCGAACCCGGCAATGCCTGCGGCGGGCAAGATGATGAAATGTGGCATGCCGGGCATGATGCCGAGCAGGGCAAGGATGATGGCGACCGGCGTCCAGGTGCGCGCGGAGGCGAACTGGCTGCCGATCTGGCCGGCCAGATCCTGGCTCGAGGTGACCCGGGTGACGATCGCCGCAGCAGCGATCGACAGGATCAGCGAGGGCAGCTGCGCAACCAGCGCATCGCCGATCGCAAGCAGCACATAGGTCTGCGCCGCATCGCCGATCGACATGCCGTGGCTGACCGGCCCGAGGATCAGGCCGCCGGCGATATTGGCGAACAGGATGAGCAGGCCGGCGACCGCGTCGCCCTTCACGAATTTGGACGAACCGTCCATCGAACCGTAGAAATCGGCCTCGGTCGATACTTCGACCCGGCGCGCCTTGGCTTCTTCCGGAGTGATCAGGCCGGCGTTGAGATCGGCGTCGATCGCCATCTGTTTGCCCGGCAGCGCGTCGAGGGTGAACCGCGCGGAGACTTCCGACACGCGGCCCGCACCCTTGGTGACGACGATCATGTTGATGATGACCAGGATCGAGAAGACGAACAGTCCGACGATATAATCGCCGCCGATGACGAAGGTGCCGAAAGCCTCGATCACATGGCCGGCAGCCGCTTCGCCTTCATGACCGTGACCAAGCACGACCCGGGTCGAGGCGACGTTGAGGCCGAGCCGGAACAGCGTCGCGAACAGCAATACGGTCGGAAAAGCCGAGAAATCGAGCGGCTTCTGTGCGTTGAGCGCGACCATCAGCACCGCGAGACTGATCGCGATGTTCATGATGAAGAACACGTCGAGCAGGAAGGTCGGGATCGGCACGACCATCAGTATGACGAGCAGCAACGTCGCCAGTGGCAGAGCGGAGCTGCGCAGGAGCGGCAACACGCCGCGCGACTTGAGAGCAATTGCCATGCGTTAAGCTCCCAGGCTCGCGAGCATCATATAGGCGAGCCTTGCGGTGGTCGGTGTCGGGCGCATCACGCTTGCGGTCTGCGTCTGGCGCCGGCTCCCGTTGATCTGGTCGAGCGTCGCCTTGGCCCAGGCACCGGCATTGCCGCTGCTCTCGCCTGTCCCGGGAATGACGGTGGCACCGTCGATCTCGATCGCGGCGGAGGCCATCGTCACCGGGTTGATAGCGAAACTGTTCCTGGCAGCGCTCGATCCGGCGGCGCCGGTCGCAATGCCGGCACCCTTGTCGAGCTTGGCGGCGAAGCGGCTATAGATCTGCTCGAGCGATCGCGGCTGGCCGTTCGACGCGTAGAAGACGTTGCGGTTGGCGCGCGCAGCTGCGGGAAACATGTTCGCGCCGCTGCGGCTGGGGTTGGCCTCCATCGCACCAAGGAATTGCCGCGCGCCGCCGAGTCCCAGAAAGTGCGCCATGTAAAGGTCGGTGCCGGTGGCGTTGCGGCCCAGCGCGCCCTCGATCGCGTCCTTGTTGTCCGAGGCGTGCTCGGCCGCCATCAGCGATGCGGTTTGTGGATCGTTGCGCAGGTTGAGGATCGCGCGGCGCATGACCGGGTCGCTGACCGTCATCTTGCCGCTGCTCGTCGTTCTGATGCTGTCGGCGGCCCAGCCGAGACCATGTTCGGTACCATGCTGCTTCATCACGCGCAGCCAGCTCTGGTCGATGAACTGGTAAAGTCCCGACGCGCTGGAGGTGCCGGCGCGCGCATCGGCGCGCATGCCGCTTTCCAGTTGCGCCTGACCCATCAGGTAATTGAAATCGACCCCGGTTTTCTGGCTCGCGAATGCGATCGCCGACTGGACCGACGTGCCAGAATTTTTCCCGGTGATGGCGAACGGATTGAAACTCATCGGTCCTCGGCTGATTGCCCTTATTCAGGGAAACATCAGCAAGGACCGTGCCATTTCTGTATTTTAGCGAGCGCCGGCGGACGGCGGGACATGCTGTCCTTACGCGTAGGCGGCGATCCCGCCGCTGGGCCGGTAACCTGCACCGGCATCGCCGGTCAGAGTTTGCAGGCGGCGGCGAACATTTGCCGCCATCAGGTTCACATAGATGCGACAAGTCTCGTTGAGGCGGTTGGCCTCTTCGGCGAGTTCGCGCAGCTCCGGGCCGACCGGCGCGGTGCCCATCGACGCGATCGTGTCGATCCCGGCAAGCTTTACCTGGGTCGCGCGCTCCAGCGCCTCGATATCATTGGCCTTCAGCGCGGCGATCTCGGTGTGCAGCGAATCGATCACGCTGATCAGGGCGTCACGCCTTGTCATGGCCGGTCCATTCGTACTTCAACGCGATCAGCCGGTCGGCGATCTGCGCGGGATAGATCGGGAAAGTCCCTTCCTCGATCGCCGTACGGATCTTCGCGATGCGCTCGTGGTCGATTGGCGGTTTGGCGGAGAATTCCTTCGCAGCGTTGGCGAGCGAGGACTGGCTGACCATTTCCGCTTCCGGTGCGATCGGCTTCTGCACCACCGCCGGCGCCACGACGCGCGCGATCGGGGCAATGCCGCGATCGCCGGTCTGGACAGGCTTTGCGCCAAGAGGATCCACCATGTTCGCCCCTTTCCGGGTCATGCCACACAGGGATAAACGACAGCATTGCGCAAACCTTTACAAAAATTATTCGGCGTATTCGTGAAGGGCGATTACTCCGCCCATCCGGGCAGGGTGGCGCGTCCGCCGGCAACCGCCACCGCCTGGACCGGTGCCCGACCGCCATCTATCTTGACCAAAAAGCGCCCGCCCGGGGCCGCGTCGCCCGCCGCGATACCTTCGCGGGTGATCGAGAAGCCAGGCGATCCGGCCTCGATCGTCACGGGGTCGCCGCGCCTGATCACCGGATCGACCTTGGGCGCCGGGATCATCGCCGCGACGGTCTGCGGGGTGGCCTTTCGCGGTTCGGTCGGCGTGAAACGAACCGGCACGAAGATGCGCCATTCCGGACCGGTGCACGTGACGACCACCGCGTCATGCGCTTCGGAACGCCACGACAGGGCAAGCGTCGCACACTGCGCGAGCTTCAATCGCGCATCGACGACGCTGCGCGCACCGCCCTCGTCGCCGATTCCGCGCGCGGTAAAGCCGGCGACCGCCCGGTCGAGCGAGACCGTATCCTGAAAGGGCGCGGCGCTGGCCGGTGTCGCGATCGCGAGCGCGGGCAGCAATACGGCAAGGAAGGGACGGAACATGGTCTTGTCTCCAGAACAGCAGGATATGGTTGCCGGGCGGCCGATCATTGCCGGTTGCCGGTGCGATCGCCTTCGAAGCCGATCGTTACGACGACGGATCGGCGATTGGCGGTGATTGTATTGACAATGGTCATGCGACCCGGCGCGACCGCCTTACCGCGCGCGAGCTCGGCGGCAACCGCGCGGGCGCGGTCGGCGGCGAGTACGGCGCCGCTGCCGGTGCCGGCATCGACATCGGTCGCGGAGCCATCGGTGCCGCCGCTGATCTTAAGAGTGACGCGCGGATCGCGGGTCGCTTCGCGCGCCCACGCGACCAGGCCGGCGGGGGATGACGGCAATGCCGCCGAACCCGGCGCGAAATTGAGCATCGCGGCGGCCGCGACCGGCATCGGCTCGATTGGCACGACGATCGTGCTGGCCGGTGCGCCGAAACCTTCGCGGATACCCTTGGCAAGCGCGTTCTGATCGAGATGTTGCGCCGCCTGTACGAACACGAAGAAACCGACGAGCAGCAGGGCCAGATCGGCGAGTGTCATCAGCCAGGCCGGGCGGCCCGGCACATCTTCGGGGAAATCCTCGATCGTCATGCGACGCCAGCCAGTTCGGCAATCACGGGCCGTTCCATGCCGCGCGGGCGTTCGCGCGTGGCGAGCGCGACCAGCGGCGCTTCCAGCCGTGTCCGTTCGAACGCTTCAATCCGGGCACGACGTTTGAGCCGCGCGGCGATCGGCGCGGCGAACAGATTGGCGAGGATCGCGCCATATAGAGTCGCGAGCAGCGCGATCGCCATCGCCGCGCCGATCGCGTTCGTGTCGGTCATCCGGGTGAACATCGCGACCAGGCCGATCAGCGTACCGATCATGCCCATCGCCGGCGCGATCTCCGCTGCACCGTTCCATACCTCGACCGCAGCGAGCTGACGCTCGGTCCGCGCGCGGCGGCAATGCTGGATGATCTCCGCGATGTCTTCCGGCCCCTGGCCATCGACGATCGCGGCGACGGCAGCGGCGACATCGGGATCGGCGATCACCGACCGGTCCAGTGCCATCACGCCGTGGCGGCGGGCGATCCGGCCGAGCGCCGCGATCTGGTCGATCAGTGGCGTGGCATCGAAACGGCGGCGCGGCAGGCTGCTCAGCGCGGCCATCGCCCCGGCCAGGTCGCGCAGCGATGTGCGCAGCATGACGGCGAGCAACGTCCCGCCACCGACAATGGCGATCGCGGCGGGATCGAGGAAAGGGCCCAGCATGTGGGCGAATGTGGCTGCGGATGTCATCGGCGCGGTTACTGCAAGGGACGGGCCAGTTCGCTGACGACGTGCCGCGCCTAGCCACCGGGTCGGAACCGGCGGCAATTATTGCCGCCGACCGGCAAAGTGTTGCCGCCCGATCTGCCGTCTGAATGCCATTGGGCCGTCATCGGTCCGTCAACGGCCGGTTGGCACGGCCATTGCTTAGCTTTCCGCGCACAACAAGGTGCGGAGACCGATACGGTGGACGAGAACAATCTTTTCGGGGTTCATGGAGCAGCGCTCCAGGTGCGTTCGCAACGCATGGGGCTGCTCGCCTCGAACATCGCAAACGCGTCCACGCCGGGTTTCAAGGCGAAGGATCTGGACTTCCAGGTTGCGCTCCAGGCGGCGGAGGGTCCGGGGGGACTCTCCGCCAACGGGATGGATGCGGCGGTTCGGTATCGCAATCCGATGTCGCCATCGCTCGACGGCAACACCGTCGAACTGTCGACCGAGCAGACCGCCTTCGCCGAAAACGCGATCCAGTATCAGACGACACTCTCGTTCCTGAACGGACGCATCAGCACGATCACGCGCGCGCTGAGGGGAGAATAAGCCATGTCCGATAACCCGCTCACTATTTTCCAGGTCGCCGGCAAGGCGATGTCGGCGCAGCTCACGCGCATGAACACCACCGCGTCGAACCTGGCCAATGCCGGGTCGATCGCATCGAGCGAGGCTGGCGCCTATCGCACGATCAAGCCGGTGTTCCGCACCGAATATGACAAGGCGACGGGGCTCGCGACGGTCAATGTCGAGAGCATCGTCAATGCCGGGGAAGCCCCCACCAAACGCTATGATCCGTCGCACCCGATGGCCGACAAGGACGGCAATGTCTGGGAAAGCGCGGTCGATGAAACACGCGAGCTGGTCGACATGATGGAGACGGCGCGCGGTTACCAAAACAATGTCGAGGTGATGCAGACGGCAAAGTCGCTGATCCTCGATACCCTCAAGCTGGGCCGCTGATCATGAGCAGTTTCGATACCACGCTGAACAATCTCGGCATCAATCGCACGACCAACAGCCAGACACCCGCTGCATCATCGGCGTCCGGTCAGCTTGGGCAAAGCGATTTCCTCAAGCTGATGACCGCCCAGCTCAAGAACCAGGATCCGTTCGCCCCGGTCGACAACACGCAGATGGTCGCCCAGATGGCGCAATTCTCGTCGGTCGCCGGGATCAGCGAGATGAATTCGACGCTGAAGGCGATTTCCGACAAGCTCGCGGGTACCAGCCAGAGTGACGCGCTCGCCTATGTCGGCCGCACCGTGCTGACCGAGGGCAATGTCGCATTCGGCCGCTCCGCCGGCGGCATCGCCGGCGCGGTCGAGCTCGATGGCGACGCGACTCAGGTCAATGTCTCGATCCAGTCCGCCGATGGCCAGGTACTGAAGACCATGCAGCTCGGCCCGCAGAGCAAGGGCACCGTCGGATTCGACTGGGACGGCAAGACCGACGCCGGCGTGGATGCCGGCAGCGGCCCGTTCAAGGTCGTCGTCACCGCCGCCAAGGACAATGCCGAGGTGGTCAGCCGCACGCTGGTCTGGGCGCCGGTCGCCGCAGTCTCGATGCCTGCCTCGGGCGTGCCCGTTCTCACCCTGCCCGGCATCGGCCAGGTTCCAATCACTGCCGTTCGCCAGATCGGCTGATCGACTTAAACCAGGAGCAATTCCCATGTCCTTCTACACTTCGCTCAGCGGCCTGCAGGCGGCACAGACCGAGATGTCGACCATCTCGCACAACCTCGCCAACGTCGCGACCAACGGCTTTAAGCGCAGCCGGACCGATTTCGCCGATGTGATCGCGTCGAACCTCAGCACCGATCCGACCAAGATGGTTGGCTCGGGCACTGTCGTTAAGGGCAACCGCCAGCTGTTCACCGAGGGCAATCTGAAGACGACCGGTTCGTCGCTCGATCTCGCGATCAGCGGCGACGGCTTTTTCGCGGTCAAGACCAACGGCATCAATTCCGCGGTCGCCTATACCCGCAACGGCAGCTTTCAGGTCGATCCGGTGACCCATAATGTCGTCGATGCACAGAACAGCGCACTGCAGGTCTATCCGGTCGATGCCGACGGCAATGTCACCGCGACCGGCAATGACGGCCTGATCAACCTGCGCCTGCCCGAGACGAGCGGCACGCCCGTCGCGACGTCGAAGGTCACGCTCGACGTGAACCTTTATTCGAGCGCGCAGATTCCGACCGGCACGTTCGATCCGCTCAACGCATCGACTTACAACAACTCGACCGCGACGACGATTTACGACTCGGCCGGCAAGGCGATGACCCTCACCAACTATTATGTGCGTGAATCGGAGACCAGCTGGTCGGTCCATAGCTATGTCGGCAGTCAGCCGCTGACAGTCGGCGGATCGGCCGCGCCGACGACCGTCACCTTCGACGCATCCGGCACGATGACCGCGCCGACCACGCCGATCAGCTATGACCCGTTCACGCCCAGCACGGGCGGCGCGGCGCAATCGCTTACCTTCGATCCGGCCGGCACCACACAGAAGGCAAGTGCGTTCATGGTCGAGGGCCGCACTCAGGACGGCGCGACGGTCGGCGAATTGTCGGGTGTCACGGTCGACAAATCCGGCCTGGTCTCGGCCAGCTTCTCGAACGGGGACACGGTAGCGCTCGGCAAGGTCGCACTTGCCAATTTCGACAATCCGGCTGGCCTGCGTCAGAACGGTAACAGCTATTGGTCGGCCAGCGGTATCTCCGGCGAGGCCAAGCTCGGTGCCGCCAACGACAGCGGCTACGGATCGATGATGTCGGGCACGATCGAAGGATCGAATGTTGACGTCACCGAAGAACTGGTCGGCCTGATCGCAGCACAGCGCAATTTCCAGGCGAATGCCAAGGCGCTCGATACCGCCAACCAGATCTCGCAGACGATCTTCAACATCCGCAACTGATCCTAGGCGGACAAAGGGCATCTGAATGGACAAGCTGGTCTATACCGCGGCCTCGGGCCTCAAGGCGCATATGGCGTCGCAGGCGTCGATCGCCAACAACATCGCGAACGCCTCGACGATCGGGTTCCGCTCCGATCGCGTCGTGTTCGACCGGCTGTCGGTCAAGGGTTCGGGCTTCGAGACCCGCACCTCGGCATCCGAATCGGTTGTCGATGCCGATCGGCGCGCCGGCACGGTGATGCAGACCGGACGTCCGCTCGACATCGCCGTCACCGGGGAATCCTGGCTGACGGTCCAGGCACCCGATGGCAGCGAAGCCTATACGCGGCGCGGCGATCTTCAGGTTGCGCCGACCGGCGTGCTCGAAACCGGTGACGGTTTTCCGGTGATGGGGTCGGGCGGCCCGATCACTGTACCGCCCTATCAGTCGATGACGATCGCCTCGGACGGGACGATCTCGATCGTGCCGATCGGCGGCGACGCCAACAATCCGCAGGTGATCGACAAGCTCAAGATGGTCAGCACCAAGGGGTCGCAGACCGTCAAGGGACTCGACAATCTGCTCCATGTGAAGGGGGGCGGTGTGCTGCCCGAGGACATGGAGGGAAAGCTGACGTCCGGCGCCCTCGAGGGATCGAACGTCAACATGACCCAGGCGCTGGTCGATATGATCGAGAACCAGCGCGCCTATGAGGTCCAGGCCAACCTGATGAAGGAAGCCAAGGACATGGACGCAAGCGCCGCATCGCTGATGCGGATGCCTTTATAAGGAATCGAAAGACATGACCAGCGCAGCCATGCACATCGCCCGCACCGGGCTCGACGCCCAGGACATGCGGATGCGCGTGATCTCGAACAACCTCGCGAACGTGAATACCACCGGGTACAAACGTGACCGCGCGGCGTTCGAAACACTCGCTTACCAGACCGTCACTACGCCGGGCACGGCGAGTACCTCTGAAACCAAATACGCCGTCGGCCTCAATCTCGGCACTGGCGTACGCATCCAGGGCACGGCACGGATCGACACCCAAGGCGCGATGCAGACCACGGGCAATGCGCTCGATCTGGCGCTCGACGGCGACGGTTATTTTCAGGTCCAGATGCCGGGCGGCACGCTCGGTTATACCCGGGCGGGCAATTTCTCGCGCTCGCCCGAAGGCATGATGGTCACCTCGGAAGGGTATCAGGTTATGCCCGGCATCACCGTGCCCGAAGGCGCCACCTCGATCACCGTCGGTACCGACGGCACGGTATCGGCGACGATCACTGGCCAGACCGAAGCGAGCGAGCTCGGCCAGATTCAGATCGCGACTTTCCCCAATGGGGCAGGCCTGCTCGCGCAGGGCGACAACTATCTCACTGAGACCGCCGCGAGCGGTGCGGTCAATCTCGGCGTTGCCGGCCTCGATGGCCGCGGCAATATCCGCCAGGGCATGCTCGAAGCGTCGAACGTCAACGTCGTCGAGGAGCTGGTCGACATGATCGAGACGCAGCGCGCGTATGAGGTCAATTCGAAAATGATCTCCGCGACCGACGACATGTTGAAATATGTTAACCAAAATCTGTGATGGTTAACGCCATGACCAGACTTTCCCTCATTTCCGCCGCCGCGCTCGTCACCGTAACCTGCGTACCGTCGTCCGCCGACGCACGTTTGTTCGGCAGCAAGAAGCCGCAGGTCGATTTCTCCGCGACGATGCCGGCGCCGCCTCCGGCGGTGTCGGCGCCCGCGAACGGATCGATCTTCCAGGCGTCGGACGGCTATGCCGCGCTCTATGAGGGCTGGCGCGCGCGCCGCGTCGGCGACCCGCTGACCATCGTCCTGGTGGAGCGCACGATCGCCTCGAAATCGGCGAGCTCGAAACTCGATTCGGGCGGGGGCGCCAGCTTGACCCCGCCGACCACCGGTGCGCTCAACCTGTTCAATCAGACCGATGCGTCGATCAGTGGCAAGCGCAATTTTACCGGTACCGGCAGCACCGACCAGTCCAACACCTTGTCGGGCGAAGTCAGCGTGACCGTGTCCGAGGTGTTCCCCAACGGTACGATGATGGTGAAAGGGCAGAAACGCGTCACGCTCAACCGCGGCGACGAATTCGTCCAGATCCGCGGTATCGTGCGCATGGCCGATGTCGACGCCTATAATCGCGTCCCCTCGACCCGCGTCGCCGACGCGCAGATCGCTTACACCGGCAAGGGCGATGTCGCCCGCGCCAGCCGTCAGGGCTGGTTCAGCCGCTTCTTCTCCGTGATCAGCCCGTTCTGATGATGAAAGTCTCGCCCATGTTCCGCATCCTTATCGCTGCGTTCGCCGCCCTGCTGGTCGCGACGCCCGCAAGTGCCGACCGGATCAAGGATCTGGGCGGTTTTCAAGGTATCCGCTCGAACCAGCTAACGGGTTACGGCATCGTGGTCGGGCTGCCGGGCACGGGCGACGACAATCTCGAATATACTGTGCAGTCGCTGAAGGCGGTCGCGTCGCGCTTCGGCCTGCAGCTGCCGGCCAATGCCAATCCGGGGATGAAGAACGCGGCGGTTGTGCTGATCACCGCCGACCTGCCCGCTTTCGCAAAGCCCGGCCAGCGGCTCGACATCACCGTCGCATCGATCGGCAAGGCCAAGAGTTTGCGCGGTGGCAGCCTGATCCTGACACCGATGCTCGGCGCGGACGGACAGATCTATGCGATGGCGCAGGGCAATCTCGCGGTCGGCGGTCTTGGTGCCGAGGGTAAGGATGGCTCGAGTATCGTCGTTAACGTGCCCTCGGCCGGGCGCATCCCGGAGGGGGCGACGGTCGAACGCGCGGTGCAGACCGGCTTCGAGAACGCCCCGGTTCTGACTTTCAATTTGCAGCGCGCCGATTTTACCACCGCGCAGAATGTCGCGGCCGCAATCAACGGCCGTCTAGGCATGGGCTCGGCCCAGGCAATCGACGCCGTATCGGTCTCGGTCCGCGCGCCGGTCGGCGGCGATATCCGCGCCACCCTGATGAGCACGATCGAAAATCTCGATGTCGTCTCGGCCGAGCCTTCGGCCAAGGTGATCGTCAATGCGCGCACCGGCACCGTCGTGATCAATTCCGCGGTCCGCGTCGGTCGCGCTGCGGTCACGCATGGCAAGCTCACGGTGCGCATCGATGAACAGGAACGTGTCGTTCAGCCCGAACCGTTCAGCCAGGGCCAGACCGCCAAAGAACAGAAAAGCGGCGTCGGCGTCGAGGAGGAACGTCGCCCGATGTTCCTGATCGAGCCGGGCCCGAAGCTCGCCGATGTGGTGAAGGCGGTCAACGCGATCGGCGCATCGCCGGCCGATCTGGTCGCGATCCTCGAGGCGCTCAAGGAAGCGGGCGCGCTAAAAGCCGAATTGATCGTGCTGTGAGCAGCTCCCTTCCCACTCCTGTGGCCCCGACCAGCGGCATCTCGCTCGACACGAGCCGGCTGTCGTCGCGCGGCAATCTCGAAAAGGCTGGCAAGCAGTTCGAGGCGGTGTTCACCGGCATGATGCTGAAATCGATGCGTCAGGCGCACCTCGCCAGCGAATTGTTCGAGAGCAAGGGGCTCGACACGTTCCGCGACATGCAGGATCAGAAGATCGCGCAGTCCATGGCCGACAGCGCGCCGCTCGGTATCGGCAAGGCGATGGTCGATTTCCTCGCCAAATCGCAGGCGGACGCCGAAAAGACCGCAGCCGCGGAAAAGGCGGCGACTAGCGGGGCGACGACGCCATGAGCGACCTGCTCGGCATCGGCGCCAGCGGGGTACGCGCGTATCAGAGCGCGCTGACCACCGTTTCCGACAATATCGCCAATGCCGCGACACCCGGTTACGCGCGCCGTACATCGACGATGAACGAGATCAGCGCAGCCGGCGGCAGCGTGTTCCAGCGCGACGTCTCCAATGGCGGCGGCGTGCTGGTCTCTGGCGTCAACCGCTCTGCCGACATGTTTCGCGCCGCCGATGTCCGTTCGGCCAGCGCCGATCTGTCGCGCACCGAAACTGGCATCACCTGGCTCGACCGGATCGAGAACGCGCTGACTGGCAACCAATTGTCCGACCGGCTGACCGGCTTTTTCAATTCGGCCAAGACCGTTGCCGCGGATCCGTCGGCGACCACGCCGCGCACCGCGATGCTCGAATCCGCGACTTCGGTCGCCAACGCGTTCGCCGGCACCGGTCGGGCGCTCGATTCGATTGCCGCCGATCTCGATGCGACCGCCGACAATGCGGTGAAGAGCCTCGATCAGCTCGGTGCGGCACTGGCCAAGGTCAATGACGGTCTCGGCCGCGCGTCGCCGGGCACCGCCAATGCGGCGCAGCTTGCCGATCAGCGCGACCAGTTGCTCGAACAGATGAGCGCGATCAGCGACATCTCGGCAACGATCGACACGACCGGTCGCGCAACGGTGCACCTTGGCGGCGCGAGCGGCCCGGTGTTCGTCGCCGGCAATCAGTCCGGTCATGTCAGCTATGACCGAAACGAAGACGGCGCGGCGTCCTTCACCTTGCAGAGCAACGGCGTCACTGTCGCCATCTCGCCGCAGGGTGGGGTGCTCGCCGGCATCGCCGACGGTGCGCAACGCGTTGTCAATGCGCGCGAACAGGTCGATGCGATCGCCACCCAGTTCGTCGCCGGCGTCAACACCGTCCAGGCCGGCGGACGCGACCTTAACGGCAATGCTGGCGCGGCGCTGTTCAGCGTCGGCGCGCAAGCGACCGAGATCAGCGTGTCGCTGACCGATCCGCGCGCGATCGCCGCCGCGTCGGTCGGGGGCGGCACGCGCGATAACAGCAATCTCGCCGCGCTCGAAGCGGTACGCAATTCGGGCGGCTTCGAAGGCAAGACCACCGCACTGGTCGCGAGCAACGCCGCGACTTTGGCCGGTCGCCGCACCGTGGCCGAGGCGCAGTCCTCGATCCGCGACGGCGCGGTCGCCGCGCGTGACGCCGTGTCGGGCGTCAATATCGACAGCGAGGCAGTTGATCTGCTGCGCTTCCAGCAGGCCTATCAGGCATCGGCCCGTGTCATCCAGGTTGCGCGCGAGACGCTGCAATCGATCCTTAGCATTCAGTGAGTTCAGCCATGCAGATCAGCACCAGCCAGCTCTATGACCGGTCGACCAGCCTGATGGCCAAGCTGTCGCAAAAGGCCGATCGGTTGCAGACGCAGATTTCGACCGAGAAGAAGCTCCAGGCACCGTCCGACGATGCGGTCGGTTATCGCCAGCTCGCCGCGCTCAAGATCGGCGCGGCGAACGATACCGCCTATGCGTCCAATGTCGGCCTCGCACAAAGCTTGCTCGAACAGTCGGACAGCGCGCTCTCGTCGGTCGAAACACAGCTTCAGCGCGCGCAGGAACTGGTCATCCAGGCCGGCGGCGCGACACTGTCCGATGACAATCGCAAGGTGCTCGCGGGGCAGGTTCGCGCGATTCTCGACGATATCGTCGGCGTGGCCAACAGCAAGGACCTGCGCGGTCAGCCCCTGTTCGGTGCATCGAGCGGCGACAGCGCGGTATCGGTCGCGAGCAACGGCACGGTCAGTTTCGTCGGTACCGGCGAGCCCTCGGCAATTCCGATCGGCGACGGCAATTCGGTTCAGGCAACCGACAGCGCGGCGCGCCTGTTCGGCGGAATCGAAACGGCGGCCGGCACGACCGATATGTTCGCCCTGCTCAGCAACTTTGCCGATTCGCTCGACGCGGGTGGCAGCACGGCGGCGAACACCGCGGCCGGTGATGGCTTGAAGGCGGCGCTGGCGCAGGTCACCCAGGCACGCGGCTCGGTCGGCGCACGCGGCGCACGGATGGATCTGGAGGCGCAGCGCCTCAAGGATGTCGGCACGACGCGGGAGATTACGCGGCAGGGAATCGAGGATACCGACCTCACCGCCGCAATCACCGAATTGCAGAAGACGATGACCGTCCTGTCAGCGACCCAGGCGAGCTTCACCAAGCTCAGCTCGCTGTCATTGTTCAATTATCTTTCTTGATCTCTTCAAAAAACAAACGCTCTGGTTAACCGATTGGCTACGAAGTCAGGTTAACCATAGTCGCGAGGTTCCGTCTCGGCGGGCCATTTCGAGCCGGTCCTTGGGGGAAGTTTCACACACATGTTTCCGGTAATCGGCCTCGTCGTCCTTCTGGTGATGATCTTCGGCGGCTTCGCGATCACCGGCGGGGCGCTCGGCCCGGTCATGGAAGCGATCCCGCACGAGATGCTGATCATCGGCGGCGCTGCGGTCGGCGCGCTGATCATTGGCAATTCGGGCAAGGAATTGAAGGCGCTGGGCAGCAGTTTCAGCAAGATCTTCAAGGGCCCGAAATACAAGAAACAGGATTATCTCGACACGATCTTTCTCGTGTCGAAGCTGATGAAGATGCTCCGTACGGAAGGGCCGATTGCGCTCGAACCACATGTCGAGGATCCGAAATCATCGGCGATCTTTGCCGAATATCCGCGCCTGCTTACCGATCATATGCTGGTCAATCTGATCGCCGATACTTTGCGCCTCGTCGTCGTCTCGTCCGGCACGCTCGACGTGCATGCGGTCGAAGAGGTCATGGATAACATGATCAAGACTCATCATCACGAGGTACAAGGGCCACAGGGCACGCTCGCGACTTTGGCCGATGCGCTGCCCGCGCTCGGTATCGTCGCGGCGGTGCTCGGCGTGGTCAAGACGATGGGTTCGATCGACCAGCCGCCGGCAATCCTCGGTGCGATGATCGGCTCGGCGCTGGTCGGCACCTTCATGGGCGTGCTGCTTGCCTATGGCATCGTCTCGCCACTCGCCAACCGGCTGCAGCAGGTGATCGACGCCGACGGCGCGATCTATCATGTCGTCAAGCAGATCATCATCGCGTCGCTCCACGGTCATCCGCAGCCGTTGGTGATCGAGGCGGCGCGCTCGGGTATCGCGCACAGCAACCAGCCTGGCTTTGCCGAAGTATTCGACGGCCTGAGAGGGCGCTAAATGTCGGTATGGCTTCGCAGTCCCGAAGGGACCAGATAGTGGCTGCCCGCGCGCCGCACGGCTCGAACCAGCCACCCAAGATCATCTACAAGAAGATCTATATCGAGGGTCATGGCGGTCATCATGGCGGCGCCTGGAAGGTCGCCTATGCCGATTTCGTGACCGCGATGATGGCGTTCTTCCTGCTCATGTGGCTGCTCGGCGCGACCACCGAGAAGCAGCGCAAGGCTTTGGCCGATTATTTCGCGCCGACCCTGATCGAGCTGAAACAGAATAGTGCCGGCTCGAACGGCATGTTCGGTGGCTCGTCGATCACCGACAAGGACAATTACCCGCACAAGGCGCAGCAGACGGGCACGCGGTCAATGACCGTGCCGGTGGAGGCGACCGGCGGGACCCAGGTCGGCACCGGGCAAAAGGGTTCGATGAAGAACAAGATGGCGCTTGGCCTTGAGGATCAGAAGAATTTCGAGACGATGCGCAAGCGCGTCATGCAGGAAATGGCCGCCAGCCCCAAACTATCCAAACTCGGCAAACATGTCCGCTTCATGCGCACGCGTGACGGAATGCGCATCGACCTGCTCGACGATGCCGATTATTCGATGTTCTCGCTCGGCACGACCGCGCTCGAACCCGAAGCGTCGAAGCTGATCGGACTGATCGCCGAATCGATCGGCTCGATGGAAAACCCGATCATGATCCGCGGCCATACCGATAGCCTGCCCTATGGCGACCCGTTGGCGATGAACAACTGGATGCTCTCGTCGAGCCGCGCCGAAGCGACGCGCCGGCGGCTGGCGTCCGGCGGCATAGCCGAAAATCGCTTCAACCGGATCGAGGGCGTGGCCGACCGCGAGCCGATGATCGTCGCCAACGCGTTGGACCCGCGCAACCGGCGCGTGGCGATCACCCTGCTCTATCGCGCCGGCAGTTTCGGGGAATAGGGTTCTGCGCTCAGGCGGGGTGCAGTTCGCGTAGCGCCTGCCATTCCGGATCGGTGATCGCCTCCAGCTCGATCGGATAGACCGGATGTCCATCGAGCGCGGCGCTGAAACGGGCGACGAAGTCATTCTCGTCGGCTGAGTAGAACCGCCATTGCTTGGCGCCATTGCCGGTGATCGCTGCCGCCTCGGTCGCCCAATCATCCTGATCGATCGAGGCGAAGATCGCCGCTTCGAAATCATCGATCATCTCCAGCGTCGCCGAATCGGGCATGCCGGTCGCACTGTCGTCATAGGTCCAGGTGACCAGGATCAGGATCGTGCGGTCGCCGCGTTCCAATGTGGATAGTATCTCGGACAGGGCACGGATGATGGTGCGCTTGCCGCCGGCCATGCCGGTGGCGATCACCCAATCGTCTGCGTTGCGGGTCGGCATGGTCAGGCGGCCTTGCGCAACTCCAGCCGGCTCCAGATCTCGACCAGCGCGCCGGTCAGATCGCGCATCATGACCTCGTCATGTGCCGGGCCGGGCGTAAAGCGCAGCCGCTCGGTGCCGCGCGGCACGGTCGGATAGTTGATCGGTTGAACATAGACGCCGTATTCGGCGAGCAGGATGTCGCTGATCTTCTTCGCCTTGACCGGATCGCCGACCATCAGCGGCACGATGTGCGTGTTCGAATTCATTACCGGCAAGCCGGCCTTGGCGAACATCGCCTTAAGCATCGTCGCGGCGGCCTGTTGCCCTTCGCGTTCGACGCACGACGCCTTTAAATGGCGGACGCTGGCCAGCGCGCCCGACACCAGCACCGGCGACAGGCTCGTGGTGAAAATGAAACCCGGCGCATAGCTGCGGATCACATCGATGATCGTCTGGTCGGCGGTGATGTAACCGCCCATCACGCCGAACGCCTTGCCCAGCGTACCTTCGATGATCGTCAACCGGTCGGCGACGCCGTCGCGCTCCGAAATGCCGCCGCCGCGCGCGCCGTACATGCCGACCGCATGGACCTCGTCGAGGTAGGTCAGCGCGTTGTATTTGTCGGCCAGGTCGCAGATCGCGGCGATCGGGGCGATATCGCCCTCCATCGAATAGACACTCTCGAACGCGATCAGCTTCGGCGCGGCCGGATCGACCGCAGCGAGCAATTCCTCGAGATGCTCAAGGTCGTTGTGGCGGAAGACATGCTTCTCGCAGCCTGAATTGCGGATACCCGCGATCATCGAGGCATGGTTCATCTCATCGGAGAAGATGATGCAGCCGGGCAGAATCTTGGCCAGCGTCGCGAGCGTCGCCTCGTTCGAAACATAGCCCGAAGTGAACAGCAATGCGCCTTCCTTGCCGTGCAGGTCGGCAAGTTCGGCCTCAAGGTCGACATGGTAATGCGTGTTGCCGCCGATATTGCGCGTGCCGCCCGACCCTGCGCCGACATCGTGCAGCGCCTCTTCCATCGCCGCGATCACGTTGGGATGCTGGCCCATGGCGAGATAGTCGTTCGAACACCAGACGGTGATCGGCTTCGGCCCGTTATGGCCGGCGAAACAGCGTGCGTTGGGGAACGCGCCTTTGTTGCGCAGGATGTCGATGAAGACGCGATAGCGTCCTTCGACGTGCAGGCGATCAATCGCCTGGGTGAAGATGCGCGAGTAGTCGACTCCCCGCAGCGACTTTCCGTCCGCTTCCATGAGCGCGCCCTAGCGCGCCCCGGCGCGGAATTCCAGCGACTTTCCACGATCAGCGTGATCGGATTGAGCCGATTTAGCGCTATCGGATCGCAAATCGGCTGCCAGCTGGGCACGAGGCGGCTTTTTCGCCCGTAATCTGGGCCCGCATCGCGTCATCCCGCACCATAGGGTCGAGCCACGCGACGAGCAGGCCGATCTCGATCAGGCCATCGCCGCGATCGTTGACGCCGAGATCGAGCCGCTCGGGATCGTCCCGCGAACGCCTGCATCGCCAAGATCATAGACCATGAACAGCGCGGCATGATCGCGCAAGGCCGATTGCGACGGCGACGTACCCTGGAAATCGTCAGCCAGAACCGCTCCCCTCATGCGTGCCGCTGGATCGCGGTTCCATCGATCGCTTTCGGTAAAGCCAGCGCAGTGCCAGTGATCGCTTGGTCGCGACCCTAAAGAGCCTCGAGCCGGTTCAGACCATAGCGCGCGAGCGCCGTCGCCAGCACGGCGATGTCGGGACCGTCGCGGGTGAATACGGCACGGCCCCCGCCCGCGTCGTCGGGCCAGTCCTGCCCCTGGGTCAGCGCAGCGACGCGCCGGGCGATGCCCGCGCTGCCATCGACTAAGCGGATCGGCCGTGGCGCGGCGGCGGCAAGTTCGGTCTCGACCAACGGGAAATGGGTGCAGGCGTTGACGATGGTGTCGATCCGCTCGCCACCCGGTTGGCTCAGCAGCCCGTCGAGCACCGCGGCATAGCGCGCCGGATCGGTCGCCGTGCCGCGCAGCTTTGCCTCGACCATTTCGACCAGTTCGGCCGATCCGTGGCGCAGTACCAGGCAATCGCTGGCGAATCGCGCGGTGAGGTCGTCGACATAGGGCTGGCGCACCGTCGCGTTGGTGCCAAGTATGCCGATCGCGCGCGTCACGCTGATCGCGGCGGCGGGTTTGATCGCCGGCACGGTGCCGACGATCGGCAGGTCGAGCGCGGCGCGCACCGCCGCCAGCGCGATGGTCGACGCGGTGTTGCACGCAATGACGATCAGGCGCGGGCGATATCGTTCGGCAAGCCGCCCGAGCAGGGCGGGCACGCGCGCGGCGATCTCTTCCTCGCTCTTGGTACCATAGGGGAAACCGGCTGAATCGGCGACATAGACGAACGGTGCGGTGGGCAGCAGCGCGCGCGTCGGCCCAAGCACCGACAGGCCGCCGACGCCGGAATCGAAGAACAGGATCGGTCGCGTGTCTGTCATGCTCGCCGCTTAACGTGACAAGGGTCTGGACACTAGTCGCCGGAGCAAGGCCAGCATGATGGAGATGTTGGCGTCGTGGCCGGTGTCGGCTATACCCGAACAAAAGGGGGACGACGTGCCGACTGAATATCTATGGGTGGCGCCGGCGGGCGCGCTGGCGCTGGGCTATCTGCTTGGCTCGATCCCGTTCGGGGTGATCCTGACGCGGCTGGCCGGGGCCGGCGATCTGCGCACGATCGGGTCGGGCAGCATCGGCGCGACCAACGTGTTGCGCACCGGGCGCAAGGGGCTGGCAGTGGCGACGATGCTGCTCGATGGCGCAAAGGGCTGGGCGGCGGTGCTGCTGTGCGAATATCTCTTTCCGGGCCATGGCCCCGAACTTGGCGTCCTCGCGGCGGCGGCCGCCTTTCTTGGGCATCTTTATCCGGTCTGGCTCAAATTCCGCGGCGGCAAGGGCGTGGCGACGATGATGGGTATCATCCTTGCGCTGCACTGGCCAAGCGCCCTCGTCTTTGCCGGCGTCTGGCTCGGCCTGCTCGCCGCGTTGCGCATTTCGTCGCTCGCCGGAATGGCGGCGGCGGTCAGCGCGCCGGTCAGCGTGGCGCTGTTCTCGCAATTCGACCTTGTGCTGCTGCTGCTCGCGCTGGCGCTGCTGGTGCTGTGGAAACACCGCACCAATATCGACCGGCTGCTCGACGGAACCGAACCCCGGATCGGCAACAAGAGTGGCTGAACCTGCGGGGGGAGGAGGAGAAGCGGCGATCGCTCGTCTCCGCCTGATTCGCACCGCGCAGGTCGGCCCGATCACCTATCGCCAGCTCATCGCGCGCTTCGGCGATGCCGCCGCCGCGATCGATGCGTTGCCGGATATTGCCGCGCGGGGCGGCGGTCGTACGCCGGTCGTGGCGGACCGGTCGGTCGCGGAGCGTGAACTGGCGATGGCGGCGAAGCTCGGCGCACGGCATTTGTTCATCGACGATGTCGATTATCCGGTCCTGCTTGCCGAGATCGATGATGCGCCGCCGGCGATGATGGTACGCGGCAACATGGCGCTGCTGGCGCGCAGCGCGGTGGCGATGGTCGGCGCGCGCAACGCGTCCGCCGCCGCTTGCCGTTTTGCACGACAGCTGGCTTATCAACTTGCCGATGAAGGCATTGCGGTCGTGTCGGGGCTGGCGCGAGGCGTCGATACCGCCGCCCATATCGGCGCGCTGGAGGGCGGCACGATCGCCGTGATCGCCGGCGGCATCGACATCGCCTACCCGCCCGAAAACGCGGCACTGCAGGAACGGATCGCGAGCGAAGGCTTGCTGATCGCCGAACAGCCACCCGGCACCGAACCACGGGCGCGCCATTTTCCCTATCGCAACCGCATCATTGCCGGGCTTGCGGTGGGCACAGTGGTGGTCGAGGCCGCACCAAGGTCCGGCTCGCTGATCACCGCGCGGCTGGCGGGTGAACAGGGCCGTGAAGTGATGGCGGTGCCGGGCTCGCCGCTCGATCCGCGTGCGCAGGGGTGTAACGCCCTGATCCGCGATGGCGCCATTCTCATTCAGTCCGCCGCCGATGTGCTCGAGACGATCCGTCCGATCGACGCGCGCATGGTGCGCTCGCCCGGTGCATATTTTGCCGGGCCGCCGCCCGAGGATGCGAGCGGAGCCGATCGCCATGCGTTGACGTCGCTGCTTGGGCCGGTGCCGGTGGCGGTCGATGAATTGATCCGCCAATCGGGACTGGCTCCGGCCATTGTGCAGACGGTGCTGCTGGAACTGGAACTGGCCGGGCGGCTTGATCGCCATGCCGCCGGGCGGGTCAGCCTGCGCTAGGCGCGCGATTCAAATCGGCCTCGCACGTCGCCAAGCCCCTTTTCCGGCGCGCGCACCGCGCTTCTGGACGGTCGCCCGTTCGGCGCACCATTTGCATTGGGCCGACCATGACATTTGCTTCCGCCATTTCCCGATTATCCCGCAAAGCACCTGTAAAATTCCCGTGCCGCCGCGTCGAAATTCCCGCAGCTTCCCGCAGAGCCCGTCAAAAAACATATCACCGCAGCGTTTCCCGCAGCTACGCGAATTTGACCTGACGCGGGGCGGCGCAATCTATCTTCTGACGATCCGAATGTCGGTTCGTGCCGATCGCCGGAACAGCCAGCAAATCGCAGTCGTTATGCATGAGGCGGCTGTTCATATGATTGCCATGGTGATTCAATCGGATGCCGCCGAGGGTGCAAATCGCAATCATGACCGCTGACCTGTCGACCATGCCGAATCGGATCAAGGGCGCGATCGCCGCGGTCGTCGTGCAGGTCGTGCTTGGCTATATCCTGATCACTGGCCTCGCGGTGCACGCGCCGAACCGGCTGATCGACGGTCTCACGCTATTCCGGATCGCTCCCCCAGCATCGCCGCCGCCGCCCGAGAAGATCATCCCCAATGCGGTCAAATCGGCCAAGGCAGAGGGTGCGTCATCGCCGCCTAACCTGCGCGCGAAAGCCACCGAGATCGTTGCGCCGACGCCGATCGTGCCGCTCACCGTGCCACCGCCGGTGGTCGCCGCACCGGTCGCGGGCATCGGTAACGATCCGTCCGCCGGGGCAGCGACTGTCCCTGGCCCCGGCACCGGCAGCGGCGGCGTGGGGAACGGCACTGGAAACGGCCGTTACGGTGAAGGCGATGGCGGCCGGGATACGCCGCCCCGCAAACGAAGCGGCCGGCTCAAATATTCGGATAACCCGACTCTGACCGATACCGGCGGCGTCGGCGGCATGGTGTCGGTGAGCTATGCCGTGGAGACTAATGGCCGCGTCACAGATTGCCTCGTCACCCGATCGAGCGGCAATCGTGCGCTGGATGAAACCACTTGCCGATTGATCGAAGAGCGCTTCCGCTTCTCGCCGAGTCGCGATGGGCGCGGCAAGCCATTGCGGGCCATCATCGAGGAAGATCATGAATGGGTGATCGAGGAGCCAGCGGCCGCCGAGCGCTGAGCCGGAATACGCGATCCCGCCGCTGCTCTTTCGTCGCTCAGCTTTCTGGTCTTGCCCGCAATGGAATATGCGCCGCGGCGAGCGCGAGCGGGTAAAGCAGTTCGTTCTCGCGCCTGACGCGACCGCTCAGTCGACGTATCAGGTCGAGCGTGACGGATGTGAAGGCGGGCCACTCGGCTGCGATCCGCGTTTCTGGCCATGCCCCCATATAGGTCGTCCAGTCGCCGATCAGGTCCTTGAACTCGGCGACGAAATCATGCGCTGCCGCTGCTGCCGAAGCATCCTTGCCGCCCATCAGCAGGGGGTAGATCATGCTGTCCTCGGTATGGAGATGGCGGATCAGCGCATCGGACAGCGCATCGCGCGCCGCGACCGCCGGAATGGGAACGACGCTGGTCGAATCGACCGCATTCGCCAGGCGGGCAGCCAGCGCGACCAATGCGTCATGCTCCTGCATGAGGGTTTCGTAATCGACCATTCCACCGCGACCCGATTGAAATTTGTCCCGCCGCACTCACATCATTGCGACCACATTCCCTAACAAAAGCTGACGGGTATCAAGGCAATGCCA
Organism: Sphingomonas sp. UYAg733; assembly: GCF_054057355.1. Lineage (NCBI taxonomy): Bacteria > Pseudomonadati > Pseudomonadota > Alphaproteobacteria > Sphingomonadales > Sphingomonadaceae > Sphingomonas > Sphingomonas sp. UYAg733. Next base: position 35,136 of record NZ_JBSRZE010000001.1, on the reverse strand, counting down.
CTTGACGGGCCGCCCCGAACCTTTCCACCCTCGCGCGTACACGTAAGGACACATCGAAACTCCATGCAGCTTGTCATCGTAGAATCGCCTGCCAAGGCGAAAACCATCGAGAAATATCTGGGCTCCGATTATCGCGTTCTCGCGAGCTACGGCCATGTCCGCGATCTGCCGCCCAAGGACGGCTCGGTGAATCCCGATGACGGGTTTGCGATGGAATGGGAAAACTACGCTGACAAGGCCAAGCAGCTCAAGGCGATCACCGATCTGGCGAAGACCGCCGACCGCCTGATCCTCGCGACCGATCCCGATCGCGAAGGCGAAGCGATTTCGTGGCACGTCCAGGAAGTGCTGCGCAACCGCAAGGTGCTGCCCAAGGACGTGCAGCGCGTCACTTTCAACGCGATCACCAAGGCGACGGTGACCGAGGCGATGAAACATCCACGCGAGCTCGATACCGACCTGATCGACGCCTATCGTGCGCGCCGAGCGCTCGACTATCTGGTCGGCTTCACGCTGTCGCCGGTGCTATGGCGCAAACTGCCGGGGGCCAAGTCGGCGGGTCGCGTCCAGTCGGTCGCGCTGCGTCTGATCGTCCAGCGCGAACGCGAGATCGAAGCGTTTCGGCCCCAAGAATATTGGTCGGTCGCCGCCGACATGGAGCAGGACGGCACCCCATTTCAGGCGCGCCTCGTCACCTTCGAAGGCAAAAAGCTCGACCGGCTGTCGATCGGCGAGGAAGGCACCGCGCTACGCGCCAAGAAAGCGGTCGAGGAAGGCCGTTTCAGCGTCGACTCGGTCGAGGTCAAGCCGGCCACGCGCAATCCGCCGCCACCCTTCACCACATCGACCTTGCAGCAGGAGGCATCGCGCAAGCTCGGCTTCTCTGCCGATCATACGATGCGCATAGCGCAAGGGCTCTACGAAGACGGCGCGATCACCTATATGCGTACCGACGGTGTGCAGATGGACAGCTCGGCTATCTCCGCCGCGCGCAAGGCCGTCGCCGATCGCTACGATGCGAGCTATGTGCCCGACAGCCCGCGCCAGTATCAGACCAAGGCCAAGAATGCGCAGGAAGCGCATGAGGCGATCCGCCCGACCGACTTCGGCAAGGACAAGATGGGTGGCGGCGATCATGCGCGGCTTTACGACCTGATCTGGAAGCGCGCGCTCGCCAGCCAGATGGCTTCTGCGAGAATGGAACGCACCACGGTCGAACTGCTCGACGGCTCGGGCCAGACCGGCCTGCGCGCGACCGGGCAGGTCGTGCTCTTCCCCGGTTATCTCGCACTGTACGAGGAAGGCTCGGACGACAGCGCCGACGAGGAAAGCCGCCGCCTGCCGCGCATGCGCGAGGGCGATGCGCCGGCCAAGAAGAGCGTCACCGCCGAACAGCATTTCACGCAACCGCCGCCACGCTTCTCCGAAGCGTCGCTGGTCAAGCGGCTCGAGGAACTGGGCATCGGCCGCCCCTCGACCTATGCCTCGATCATCAAGACGCTGAAGGACCGCGCCTATGTGCGGGTCGAGAAGAACCGCTTCTTCGCCGAAGAAAGCGGGCGGCTGGTGACGGCATTCCTCGAACGATTCTTCGAGAAATATGTCGGTTACGACTTTACCGCCGAGCTCGAGGATGAGCTCGACGAGGTGTCGGGTGGCCGCGCACAATGGCAATCGGTGCTCGAGGCATTCTGGAAGGACTTCAAGCCGCGCACGACCGAGGTAATGGAACAGAAGCCGTCTGAGGTGACCGCGGCGCTCGACCTGTTCCTCGAACCCTATCTCTTCCCGGCCAAGGCCGATGGCGGCGATCCGCGGCTTTGCCCCAATTGCGGCGAGGGACGGCTTGCGCTGCGTGGCGGCAAGTTCGGCGCGTTTGTTGCCTGTTCGAACTATCCTGAATGCAAATATACCCGCCGCTTCGGCCAGGGTGGCGGCGATGAGGGCGGCGATGCCGGTCCGGAGACGATGGGCGTCGATCCTGAAACCAACCTGCCGGTCGAGCGCAAGGCGGGACGTTTCGGTCCTTATATCCAGCTCGGTGAAGGCAAGGACGCGAAGCGCGCTTCGATCCCCAAGGATATTCCCGAACTCGACCTGGAATGGGCGTTGAAACTGCTCAGCCTGCCGCGCACCGTCGGCACGCATCCAGAAAGCGGTGAGCCGATCACCGCGTCGATCGGGCGTTACGGGCCCTATCTCGCCCATGCCGGCAAATATGCCCGGCTGACATCGACCCTGGATGTGTTCGAAACCGGCATGAATGCGGCGGTGGTCAAGCTCGCCGAGGCGGCGGCCGGCGGCGGGCGTCCGCAGCGCGGGAGCCAGGCGCCACTCAAGATACTCGGCAAGCACCCGCGAACCGAAGCGGAGATCAAGCTGATGGAAGGGCGTTATGGCCCCTATGTTACCGACGGCGAAACCAATGCGACCTTACCCAAGTCGGTCGAGAAGGATGCGCTGACGCTCGAAGAAGCGGCGCAATTGCTCGACGCGCGAGCGGCTGCGGGGCCGTCGAAGAAGAGCAAGAAGAAAGCGCCGGTCAAAAAAGCGCCGGCCAAAGCGGGGGCGAAAAAGGCTCCGGCCAAAAAGGCGCCAGCGAAAAAAACGAAAGCGGCGGTGGCGGCCGAATGACGCCGAGTATCCGGCGTTACGTGGGAACCGATCGCGATCGCATGCTGGCGATCTTCGACGCCAACACGCCGGCCTTTTTCGCGGTCAATGAACGCGCGGATTTTACGCGGTATCTCGACGAGAGTGCCGGTCTTTACGCGGTCGTCGAATGTGGCGCCGATCTCGCCGCCGGATTTGCCGTCGTCCCGGGCCCGACCGGTCGGGCGCATCTCAACTGGATCCTGGTCGATCCGGCGATGCAGGGCGGGGGCATTGGCGGGGCGATGATGACCGCCGCGAAGGAGCGGGCGCTCGGCCTGGACGCGGTGATACTCGATATCGCGGCGAGCCAGCATTCCGCGCCCTTCTTTGCGCGCTTCGGTGCGCGCCAACTCGGCCGGATCGATAATGGCTGGGGCCCCGGCATGCACCGCGTCGATATGGAATTGTCGCTCGCCGGTTGAGGGGTCAGCCGAGCAACGGCAAATGCACTTGGATGAACAGCCAGATTGCCAGCCCGACCAGGATCAGCAACGTGCCGACGATGCCGATCGACCGGGTCGCGGTCGGTGGTCCGGGCGGGTTGAACAGCCCGATCGCATTGAGCAGTCGGCAGGCGACAAAGGCCGCCGCGACGATGCCCAGGGGGGCGTGGCTGGCGTCGTTGACTTCGAGCAGCGCAATCAGGATCAGCCCGATCGGTGCATATTCGGTGAGGTTGCCATGCGCGCGGATGGCGGAGGTCAGGCTGTGCTGACCGGCGTCGCCGAACGATGCGCGGTGTTTCATGCGCATGCGGATCGTGGCGACCGACAGGATGACCAGCAACAGCGCAAGCGCGACCGCGGTCAGTGCGGTGATCGTCAGGTGCATCGTTCTCTCCGTATATCTTACGGAGACGATGTTACGCCCGATCGAAGAGCAAGGCTATCTCAGGCGGCGCGAGCGGTCGTCATCTGTAGCCAGGCGCGCGCGGACTTTTGTGCGACGGAGATTTCGCGCGCAGTCATATCCTCGGATATCTCGCTGCGGCAGAGCTGCGCCGCCTCGCTGCCCGCGACCGCGGCAAGGTTGAACCATTTATGTGCCTCGATCAGGTCGATATCGATCCCGGCCGCGCCGCTCGAATAGACCATGCCGAGATCATAGCACGCATCCGCATCACCGCGCGCCGCATCGGCGAGCCGGCTCTCGATCAGGAACTGTGCGCTTTTCAGGCTGCTGCCCATGTCATTTAACCCCCATTAACCATTTCTACCGGGGCGACCTTGCCGGTCCGGGGTCAACAAATGGTTAACGAGCGTTAGGGCTGTTTATTCGCCGGCCTCGATCGGGTCGATCGCGAGGTTGTCGATCAGCCGCGTCGTGCCGATCCGTGCGGCGGCAAGCAGACGTCGGGGCTGCATTGGCTCACCGCCAGGCGCAAGCGTCACGGCATCGACCAACTCGACATAATCAACCTCGAAGCCCGCTGCGCCCAAGGCGTCGCGCATGGCCTCCAGCGTGGTCTCCGGATCGTCGCCGCGGCCGATCGCCCTCGCAGCCACGCCGAGCGCACGCGGCAGCGCCACGGCACGGGCGCGCTGTTCCTCGTCGAGATAGACGTTGCGCGACGACAGCGCGAGGCCGTCATCCTCGCGCTGCGTCGGCACGCCGATGATTTCGATATCCATATCCAAGTCGATCACCATGCGGCGGATCACCGCGAGTTGCTGGAAATCCTTCTCGCCGAAATAGGCGATGTCGGGACGGACCTGGTTGAACAGCTTGGTGACGACGGTCGCGACGCCGTCGAAATGTCCCGGCCTCGTTGCGCCGTCGAGCCCGTCACTGACTCCGGCAACCGAGATGTTGGTGGCGAACCCGTCCGGGTACATTGCCTCGACCGGCGGCACCCAGAGCAGGTCGCAGCCCGCCTCTTTCAGCATGCGTGTATCGGCGGCTTCCTTGCGCGGGTAGCGCGACAGGTCCTCGCCAGCGCCGAACTGCCTGGGATTGACGAAGATCGACGCGATCACTCGCGTGCCCGGCCGCTTCGCCGCCTCGATCAGCGCGATATGTCCCGCGTGCAGCGCGCCCATCGTCGGCACCAGCGCGACCCGCGCACCTTCCGCGCGATATGACGCGACTGCCTCACGCAGGGACTCGGTCTGACGGATGGTTTGCACGCTGGTCGGGCCTTCGATATGGACAGGCGATATGGACGGTCGGGCCTTCTATGAGGCGCGGTCCAGCCTAGCAACCAGGGGATGTAACAGACTTTGTCGACGGTTGCGCAAAAGCCACAGGTGCGGAAACCGCACATTATCGTGTTCGCCAATGAAAAGGGCGGCACGGGGAAATCGACGACCGCGGTGCACGTCGCGATCGCGCTGGAAGCGCGCGGCGCGCGGGTTGCTGCGTTCGACCTCGATCATCGCCAGCGCACCATGGGACGGTATCTCGACAATCGCGCCGAGACATCGAAACGAACCGACCGCGAACTACCGATTCCTCGCCATGCGACGCACGATGGCGAAAGCCTGACGCGCTTCGAGGAGGTGTATGAGTCGCTCACCCGCGATTGCGACTTCCTGGTCATCGACACACCCGGTCGCGACGACCGCTTTGCGCGCCTCTCGGCGCAGCGCGCGGATACGCTGGTCACGCCGATGAACGACAGCTTCGTCGATTTCGACCTGATCGGGCAGGTTGATCCGGTGACCTACAAGGTGACCCGTCCAAGCTTCTATGCCGAACTGATCTGGGATGCGCGCAAGGCACGCGCCAAGGCCGATGGATCGACCATCGACTGGGTCGTGCTGCGCAACCGCGTCCAGCATATCGAGGCACGCAACATGCGGCGCGTGTCGGAGGCGCTCGATCAGCTGGCGAAGCGAGTCGGCTTCCGCATCATCCCGGGCCTTGGCGAGCGCGTTATCTATCGCGAGCTCTTCCCCAAGGGCCTGACCATGCTCGACGCGCGCGAATTCGGTGAAATGGGTCTTGCCCATGTCGCCGCACGCCAGGAACTGCGTGAGATGATGGGCGCGCTCGCTTTGCCCGAACCTGTCTTGCCGTTGTTCGCTTGAGCCCGCGGTCATGATCTTCAAAATAATTGTCGCTGTGCTGGTTGCTTATACTGGCTGGTACCTGTGGCAGGGCCCGAAAAGGACGCACCGGCGAATTCGGCCGGAGCCGCCGAATGGCGATGATATAGCGGCGCGCGAGGTGTTGGGCGTGCCAGCGGAGGCAAGTGAGACCGAAATCCGCGCCGCGCATCGCCGCTTGATCAACGCCGTCCATCCGGATCATGGCGGTTCCGCCGAACTGACGCGTCGGGTCAACGCCGCGCGCGACGTGTTGTTACGGCGCCGTTGAACTTTCCGGCTCGCGGAAGATTGGGCGACTGAATTACATCCACGGAGTTTCTTCGAATGACCCATGTTTTCGATCCCACATCTCTGCGCGAATATGACATTCGCGGCATCGTCGGAAAAAGCTTGGGTCCGGCCGACGCGGCCGCGATCGGGCGGGGTTTCGCGACGCGTGTGCGACGCGCCGGCGGTACGCGCGTCGCGGTCGGGTATGACGGGCGGACCTCGTCGCCTGAGCTCGAGGCCGCGCTTATCGCCGGGCTGACCGCATCGGGTGTCGATGTCGTGCGCACCGGTATGGGCCCGACGCCGCAGCTTTATTATGCCGAGGCGATCCTGGAAGTGGATGGCGGCATCCAGATCACCGGTAGCCATAATCCGGGCGATTATAACGGCTTCAAGATGGTGCTTCAGCATCTGCCCTTCTTTGGCGCCGACATTCAGGACCTGGCCAAGCTGGCCGGAACCGGCGACTGGGAAGAGGGTGAAGGCGTGGTCACCGAAGTCGATATCGTCGATGACTATGTCGGCCGTCTGCTCGCCGGTTATGCCGGTGGTGCGTACCGGATCGGCTGGGACGCCGGCAATGGCGCGTCGGGCCCGGTGATCGAGAAGCTGACCAAGCTGCTGCCCGGCGAACATCATTTGCTGTTCACGGATGTCGACGGCACTTTCCCCAATCACCATCCTGATCCGACCGAGGAGAAGAATCTCGCCGATCTGAAAAAGCTGGTTGCTGAGAAGCAACTCGATTTTGGCCTTGCCTTTGACGGCGATGGCGACCGCATCGGCGCGATCGACGGTCAGGGCCGGGTCATCTGGGGCGATCAACTCTTGTCGATCCTGGCCGAACCGGTACTCAAGGAACTGCCTGGGGCGACGATCATCGCCGATGTGAAGGCGTCGCAGGCATTGTTCGACCGGGTGAGGGAGCTGGGTGGCGAGCCGCTGATGTGGAAGACCGGCCACAGCCTGATCAAGACCAAGATGAAGGAAACGCATGCACCGCTCGCCGGCGAGATGAGCGGACATATCTTCTTCGCGCATGATTATTATGGGTTCGACGACGCGCAATATGCCGCCGTCCGGTTGATCCGCGCGGTGCACATGATCGGCAAGTCGATGACGGAGATCAGGGGCGCGATGCCGGCTTTGGTCAACACGCCGGAGATGCGCTTTCAGGTCGATGAGAGCCGCAAGTTCGCGGTGGTCGAGGAAGTGTTGAACCGGCTTGAAAGCGCAGGCGCCGATGTGAACCGCACCGACGGTGCGCGGGTCAATACGCCCGATGGCTGGTGGCTGCTGCGTGCGTCGAACACACAGGACGTGCTCGTCGCTCGCGCCGAAGCGAAAGACCAGGCCGCGCTTGGCCGGCTGCTCGCGATGATCGACGCGCAGCTTGCCGAGAGCGGATTGGTGCGCGGGGAACAGGCGGGGCACTGATCCTTGCTAAGCCCCGCCTTCGAAAGGGAGGGGCTTAGCAAGGAAGAAGTGACTCGCATTTCGCCCCGGCAACCGCCACCTAGAACGCAATGCCTCCGCCGCCTCCCCAGATCATCCGCGTTGTCGACCTCGAAACCACCGGCCAGGCGCCGCCTGCGCACGGTGTGTGCGAGATCGGCTGGCAGGATGTCGCGCTCGGTGCCGATGCCCGCTGGGAACTGCAGGGCGAGGGCGGCGCTCGCTTCGTCAATCCGGGGCGGTCGATCCCGCCGCTGACCCAGGCAATCCATCACATCCTCGACGAACAGGTTGCCGATGCGCCTTTCTGGCATGATGTCGCGCGGCCGGTGCTCGATCCCTGGCCGCGCCGGATCGCGCTCGCCGCACACCGCGCAGACTATGAGATGAAATTCTGCACGCCCGCGCTGACTCATAATGCGCAATGGATCTGCACCTGGAAATGCGCGCTGCGGCTTTGGCCCGACAGCCCAAGCTTTTCGAACCAGATGCTGCGTTACTGGCGCAAGCCCGAGGGGATGATCCATGAGCGCGGCCTGCCCGCGCACCGTGCCTTCCCCGATTCCTATGTCACCGCCTTCCACCTCCGCGACATGCTCAACGAAGTCGGTGTGGCCCAGCTGGTCGAATGGTCCAATCTGCCCGGTCTGTTGCCGAGTGTCCGGCAGGGGCCGGATCGCGGCAAGGACTGGCGCGAAATCAGCGACGATTCGCTCGCCATCTTCCTCGGCGACCGCGATATCGATGTGCGCTTCACCGCGGAGACCGAACTGGCGCGGCGTCGTGGCGGCGGGATCGTCGGCCGCGACAAACCCCAAGGCACGCTTTTCCAGGATTGATCGAGGTCAAGATAGAGATGCTGGTCTTTGGTTCTTATCGGTCATAATGCGGTGAGATGTTGCGCACGCTCGTTAGACGGCTCGGGTTCCGGGAGGCCTGGGTCGGACGGGCATTGATCGCGTTCATGGTGATCGGCTTTCTCAGCCTGCTCGCCGCCGGGTTCGGCGCCTATCGCACCACGACCCGCAACCAGGCGCACACCGAAGCGGTCAATCACACTTACGAGGTGGAGATCGCGATTAATCAGGCGAGCATCGTTCTCGAACAAGGCGAAACGGCGCGGCGCGGTTATCTGCTCACCGCGCAGCCGGTCTATCTCGATACCTACCGGTCGAACGCGGCGAAGCTGTCCCCCGCGCTGAACAAGATCGCCACGCTTGCGGCGGACAATCCGCGTCAACGGGCGAATATCGCCCGGCTCAAACGGCTGGCGGCGGAGTTGATGGACCAGCGCGATCGGACGATCGCGCTGGTCGGTGGCGGTCGGCAGGCGGAGGCGTTTCGAATCTTTGCCGACGAAACCGGAGCGCGCCGAATGCGCGGCATTCGCGATCTCGGCACCGCGATGGGCAATGAGGAGCGCCGGTTGCTGACCATTCGCGATGCCGAACAACGCGCTAGCGTGCGGAAATTTTACGGCACCTTGATCATCGCTGGCGTATTGCTGCTGCTGGTGGCCATCGCCTCGGTGTTGACCGTATTGCGCTATACGCGTGACCTTGGTGCTTCGCGCGATGTGTTGCGTGATTTTGCCGATTCGCTCGAGGGACTGGTCGCCGAGCGCACCGCCGATCTCTCGCGCGCCAACGAGGAGATTCAGCGCTTCGCCTATATTGTCAGCCATGACCTGCGCAGCCCGTTGGTCAACGTGATGGGCTTCACCGCTGAACTCGATGCCGCGACCGTGGCGATCACCGAACTGATCGACCGCGCCGAGGAATCCGCACCGGATATCGTCACCGAAGAGGCGCGGCTGGCGGCGCGAGAGGATCTGCCCGAGGCAATCGGTTTCATCCGTGCCTCGACGCAGAAGATGGACCGGCTGATCAACGCGATCCTGAAATTGTCGCGCGAGGGGCGCCGCGTGATCGCGCCCCAGCCGATCGACATGAATGCGCAGGTCGAGACGATCGGCGCGACGATCAAGCATATGATCGACGATCGCAATGCGACATTGATCGTCGAGGGGGAATTGCCCGGCCTGGTCAGCGATCGGCTGGCGATCGAGCAGATCTTCTCCAATTTGATCGAGAATGCGGTCAAATATCTTCAGCCGGACCGCCCCGGCAGAATTATCGTACGCGGGTCGCGCAGCGGGCCGCGCGTGACCTATGAGATCGAGGATAATGGCCGCGGCATCGCGCCGGGCGACCATCAGCGCGTGTTTGATCTGTTTCGCCGCTCCGGCCACCAGGACCAGCCGGGCGAAGGCATCGGCCTCGCTCATGTCCGCGCCCTGGCCTATCGTCTCGGCGGCATTATCGACGTCAGCTCGGAACTTGGTAAAGGTGCGACGTTCCGGCTGATGCTGCCCGCCACCCTTTCCGAAGCACAGGATAACCGCAAATGAACGACCATCGCTCCGTCAGCATTGTGATGATCGAGGATGACGAAGGCCATGCCCGTCTGATCGAAAAGAACATCCGCCGCGCTGGCATCCTTAACGATATCACCCATTTCACCGATGGCACCAGCGCGCTGCACTATCTGTTCAACGACGCGAACGGCCCGGCGCTCAACGGCCCCGCGCTGGTGCTGCTCGACCTCAATCTGCCTGATATGAGCGGGACCGACATCCTCGCCAAGATCAAGAGCGAGCCCGCGTTGAAGCGCACGCCGGTCGTTGTCCTCACCACCACCGACGACAAGGTCGAGATCCAGCGCTGCTACGATCTGGGTTGCAACGTCTACATCACCAAGCCGGTCAATTACGAAAGCTTCGCCCAGGCGATCCGGCAGCTCGGCCTGTTCCTCTCGGTCATTCAGGTGCCTGACATCGAGGGTCAGGCTTGACTCCGACCGTGCCGATCAAAGTCCTTTATATCGACGACGACGCCGGCTTGCGTACGCTGGCGGCGAAGTCGCTGACGCGCCGTGGCTATGCCGTCACGCTCGCCGAGGGTGGGGTCGAGGGATTGGCGCTGGTTGGCACACAGGATTTCGACCTGATCGCGGTCGACCATTATATGCCCGGCATGGATGGGCTGGAGACGCTGAAGAAGCTTCGTTCGCTCCCGGCGTCACCCCCCGTCGTCTATGTCACGGGATCGGAAGAGGGCCGCATCGCCGTCGCCGCGCTCAAGGCCGGCGCCGCCGATTATGTCGTGAAGACCGTCGGCAGCGATTTCTTCGACCTGCTCACCGCCGCGTTCGACCAGGTGCTCGCACGTGCGGCGCTGGAGCGCGACAAGCGCGCCGCGGAGGAGCAATTGCGCGCGAGCAATGCACGGCTCGAAACATTGCTTAGCGAGGTCAATCACCGCGTCGCCAACAGCCTCCAGCTCGTCTCGGCGATGGTGCGACTACAGGCCGGCGCGCTCGATGATGGCGGCGCGCGCGATGCGCTGGAGGACACGCAGCGTCGCATCGCCGCGATCGCCCAGGTCCATCGGCGTCTTTATACCTCGAACGATGTCGAGAGCGTCGACATGCAGGAATATCTTGGTGCGCTCATTGAGGAGCTGGGCGAAACCTGGTCGAGCAACGCAGCGCCGCTGACCTTGTCGCTGGCCGCCGATCCGATCCGGATGAAGACTGATCGCGCCGTGTCGCTCGGCGTGATCGTCACCGAGTTGGTCACCAACGCATGCAAATACGCATATCCCGTCGGTCGCCCTGGCGAAGTGCGGATCGCGTTGAGCCAGGCCGATGCCGAGCATTTCGTCCTTGCGGTCGAGGATGACGGCGTCGGCATGGCCGAGAACGCACCCGCGCGCGGTACCGGCCTGGGCACCAAGCTGATTCGAGCGATGGCGCAGAGCCTGCAGACGATTGTCGAGTACGACGCCGCTCATACCGGAGTGCGTGCAACATTGCGTGGCGCACTCAACTGATCCAATTCAGCCCGGCTTGCGGAACTTGTAGATGAACTGGTCGGTCTTGCCGCGCACCGTCTTGTCGAACACCGGCAAACGGTGATCGTCGGCCGGGTTGGCGAGCAACGCGCTTTCGCCGACGAACTCGAAGCCGGCGGCGGTGAGCTGTGACTTGACCGTTGCCGGGTCAATCCGGTGCAGCGTATCGGTATCGCGCATCGCCGATCCCGCTTGCGCGACATGGTCGATGATCAGGAAAGTACCACCCGGTTTCAGGGCCGCGAGCACCTGCTTGTTGAACACTGCCGGATCGATCGACCCCATGAATTTGTCGGGATAGTCGTGATAATTCTGCGCGGTGAAGACCAGATCGACCGGCTCTGCCGCCTGTAATGTGGTCGCCGGCTGGGTCGACGCACTGACATTGGCGAAGTCGGTCGAACCAGTGAGCTTCTGATAATCGAGCACATTGGTGCGCGCTTCGGCGGCATAGGGCTGCGGCCAGATGCCATAGACATGGCCCGACGGACCAACAGATTTGGCGAACAATCTGGTCCAGTATCCGCCGCCGGGAATCAGGTCGATCACCTTGTCGCCGCTTTTGACCCCGGCAAAGGCGAGAATCTCGGGCCCGTGCCGCGTCGCATCGGTGGTGCGCATATCGCCGCGTGCCGGATCGGCGGTCGCCGCGGCGATATTGGCGGGTAGTGCGCCGCTCTGCGCCGCTGGAGCGAGGCTGTTGGCCGCCGGCTCCGGCGTCGCGGCCGGACCGCACGCTGCGAGCGTGCCGGCCGCGAGCGCGGCCATGACGATCGACTGTTTCATGATGGATGCCTCCCCCTGGTCGATCAGTGCGGCTTGCGGAACCTGAAGACGAACTGGTCGGTCTTGCCCCGGATCGCGGGGTAGAAGACCTTCGTTTTGTGATCGTCGGTCGGATTGGCGAGCGCGTCCGAACTGCCTTCAAAGGTAAAGCCGGCCGCCAGCACCTGGCTCTTGACCACTGCCGGATCGATACGGTGCAGCGTCTCGGTGCCGTTCAAACCGCTCCCCGCGGCATCCGCATGGTCGATGACGACATAGACGCCGCCAGGTTTGAGTGTCTTGAATACCGCCGCGTTGAATGCCGCCAACCCTGCTTCGCCGCGGCCGCCATTGGGAATGTCGTGATAATTCTGCACGGTCCAGAACAGATCGACCGGCGCCTCGACCGTCGGCAGTGGCGCGGTCTGCAGCTCGGCGGTGACATTGGTGAGGTTGCGTCCCTTCAGCGCCGGGAGCTGCTTTTCGGCATAGCCTGCCGCCGCCGCTGGCCATAATGCGAGAACATGACCGTCAGGTCCGACGACGCCAGTGAAGATGCGTGTCCAATATCCCGATCCCGGAAAGAAATCGATCACGCGATCGCCCGGCCTGACACCGGAAAAGGCCAGCACTGCTGCGGCCTTGCGGCGCGCATCGTCGCCGGCCTGATCGGCGCGCGCCGGATCGGCCAGCGCCTTGGCAATGACCGCGCTGCCGGTATCGGCGCCCGCCACCGACAAAGGAGCGATCGGCGTCCTGGCCTCGATCCCGGTCATTCCGGCACCGGCAACGATCAACCCGGCCAGCGCCAGCCCTGCAAACATCACTGCCTTCATCACCGCTCTCCTGCCATATGGTCGCGCCGTCGTTATACGGCGTTCGTTACGGTGCGATGATAGGCGCTTGCGGGCACGCGTCCATCGGAAAGCTTGCATGATGCCGAACGGCCCGCCCGCCGATACGAAACCCGCCGCCGGCGCGGTTTCGTATCACGCCTCAGACGTCGAGATTGGCGACGCTGAGCGCATTCTCCTGGATGAACTCGCGGCGCGGTTCGACCACATCGCCCATCAAGCGGGTGAATATCTCGTCCGCAACATCGGCCTGGTCGACCTCGACGCGAAGCAGTGAGCGGTTCTGCGGGTCGAGCGTGGTTTCCCACAATTGCTCGGCGTTCATCTCGCCCAGACCCTTGTAGCGCGAGATCGCCAGGCCCTTGCGGCCCGCCGCGAGCACCGCATCGAGCAACTGGCTCGGCCGCGCGACCATCGTCTCGCCCTTGCCGACCGCGATCGGTGCATCCTCGTCTTCCGCCTCACTCGCCGCATCCGCTTCGGCCTGGGCGGCGCTTGCCGCCCTGGTCGAGATCAGCTTGGCGGTCTGCGTGAAAGATTCCGCCTGCTCGAGCGCCAGTGCATGGAGCTTGCGTGCCTCGGCCGAGACGAGAAACGCGGCTTCGATGATGTGGTGGTCGGTCACACCGCGCCAGGCTCGTTCGAAATGGATGCCGCCCTCTTCGGTCAGCACCGCGGTCCAACGCGCCTCGGGATCGGCGGCGATCAGGCCGGTCGTCACCCCGGCGACCCGCGCCACGCGCTCGGCGCGGCTGGCATTGGGGTCGAGCGCACTCCCCATCGCCAAAGCCTCGACGATCGTCGGGTCGTACCGCCGCGGGACATAGCGCATCAGCGTGCGCATGCGCCGGGCATGATCGACCAGGCTGCGCAGGTCGGCGCCCGAACGCGCGCCGCCGGCGGCGCCTTCGAGCAGGGTACCGGCAACGCCATTCTCGACCAGATATTCGTCAAGCGCGTTGTCGTCCTTCAGATACACTTCGCTACGCCCGCGCGTCGCTTTGTAGAGCGGCGGCTGCGCGATGTAGAGATACCCGCCGGTGATGATCTCCGGCATCTGGCGATAGAAGAAGGTCAGCAGCAGCGTGCGGATATGCGCGCCGTCCACGTCTGCGTCGGTCATGATGACGATCTTGTGGTAACGCAGCTTCTCGATCTTGAAATCGTCGCGGCCAATGCCGGTGCCCATAGCCTGGATCAAAGTGCCGATTTCGCGGCTCGACAGCATCCGGTCGAAACGTGCGCGCTCGACGTTGAGAATCTTGCCGCGCAACGGCAGGATCGCCTGGAAATGCCGGTCGCGGCCCTGCTTCGCCGATCCGCCTGCGGAATCACCCTCGACCAGGAACAGTTCGGACTTGGCCGGATCGCGTTCCTGGCAATCGGCAAGCTTGCCGGGCAGTGAGGCGATATCCATCACGCCCTTGCGCCGGGTCAGCTCGCGCGCCTTTTTGGCGGCTTCGCGCGCGGCGGCGGCGTCGATGATCTTGGCGACGATCGCCTTGCCGTGCGCTGGATTCTCCTCGAGCCATTCGGCAAGCTTGTCCGCCATCAGGCTTTCGAGCGGTTGGCGCACTTCGGACGAGACGAGCTTGTCCTTGGTCTGGCTGCTGAACTTCGGATCGGGCAGCTTGACCGAGACGATCGCGGTCAGCCCTTCGCGCATATCGTCGCCGGTCAGCGTGACCTTTTCCTTTTTCAGGAGGCCCGATTTTTCGGCATAATTGTTCAGCGTGCGCGTCATCGCCGCGCGGAATGCGGCCATATGCGTGCCGCCGTCGCGCTGCGGGATGTTGTTGGTGAACGCGAGGACGTTCTCGTAATAGCTGTCGTTCCACTCCAGCGCGACGTCGATCGTGACATCGTCGCGCGTGCCGCTGATCGCCACCGGATCGGGCATCAGCGGGATCTTGTTGCGGTCGAGATATTTCACGAACGCGGCGATGCCGCCCTCGTAATAGAGCTCGACCGCTTTCAATTCCTCGTGCCGCGCATCGTTGAGGAACAGCCGCACGCCCGAATTGAGGAAAGCGAGCTCGCGATAGCGATGCTCGAGCTTCTCGAAGTCGAATTCGGTGATCTTGAAGGTGGCGGGCGAGGGGAAGAAGGTGACCTTGGTGCCCTTCTTGACGCCAGTAGCAGTCTTGGGCGCGGGACCGACGATCTTGAGCGGTGCGACCGCATCACCGAAGGCGAAGCGCATATAATGCTCTTCATTGTCGCGCCAGATTGTCAGGTCGAGCCATTCGCTGAGCGCATTGACCACCGAGACGCCGACGCCGTGCAGTCCGCCGGACACCTTGTACGCATTGTCGTCGGAGGTATTCTCGAACTTACCGCCGGCATGGAGCTGGGTCATGATGACCTCGGCCGCCGACACGCCTTCCTCGGTGTGGATGCCGGTCGGGATGCCGCGGCCATTGTCTTCGACCGACACCGATCCATCGGCATTGAGCGTGATGTCGATCCGGTCGCAATGCCCGGCCAGCGCCTCGTCGATCGCATTGTCGCTGACCTCGAACACCATGTGGTGGAGGCCGGAGCCGTCATCGGTATCACCGATATACATGCCGGGGCGTTTGCGCACCGCATCGAGGCCCTTCAGGACCTTGATCGAGTCTGCGCCATAGTCGTTCGTGTTGGGGTCTTCAGCCATACCGAGCATATAGGGATTCACACTCGGAAACGGAAGCAAAATGGCGGCCCGCGCCCGGCACCCGGGGGATGCGCGGTCGCGGGCCGTGGAGTCTGTTTGAAAGTTCGCCGAAGAGCGAGTTTCGAAGCTTTTTATTCGCTCTTGGTTGTCACCGTTGTCGTGGTTTTCTCGGCGGTGCGTGCCGGGGTGCTCGACCGTTTCACGACGCGACGCACGGGCTTGCGCACCGCGACTCTCTTACGCGTCACGGTCGCTGGCGCCGCGGACTTTACCGTCTCGGTCGTGATCGTCGTCGTGGTCGGCGCGGGGGCCGGCGGCGCGATCACGATCGGAGCAGGTGGTGGCGTGGCGCGCGCGGCGGCCGCATCGGCGGCGGCGGCATTGGCATCCTGTTGCGCGGCCTGGGCGCGGGCATTGGCGGCCGCGGCCTCCTGTTGCGCATCGGATGCCGCAGCGCGCTCGGCATTCGCCGCTTCGTTGCGATTACGCTCGGAAAGGCCGATCGCCGTATCGGCGAGCTCGGAAGCGCGATTGGCCCCGGCGATCGCCTCGTCCTTGCGCTTGGCGGCGAGATCCTCCTCCGCGCTGCGCAATGCGGCCTGGGCCTGGGCCTGCAGCCGGGGCACTTCGCCCGACGCGCCCAGCTTGTTCGCCGCGTCGACCTTTGCCTTGGCCGCGGCGATCGCCTCGTGCGCGCGATCGGACTTGCCGCGCGCAAAAGCGGGCGTCGCGGATGATAACAATAGCGCCGAAACGCACAATGCGCGCGTCATCATTGAATAGTTACGCATGATTCTTCTCCTTAAATTCGGATACGGCGACGTAACGAACTTCGTGGTAACGAAGTTCCGCTACATCATCCGCCGCGGTCGATTGTTGCACCGCCCGCCCGCGAAGGGCGAACGGCGCTCCGCTTACTCAATCGATACTGCTGAAACGATCGGCACGTTGGCCAAGCAGGGTCACCTCGACACGACGGTTCTGGCGCATGCCAGCCGCCGTTGCGTTGGTCGCGACCGGATCGCCCTCGCCATGTCCCACGACCGCGAAGCGCGCGCGGGTCACACCCATCTCGTCGAACGCGGCGCGGACGCTGTCGGCGCGGCGTTCGGACAATGCCTGGTTGTGCGCATCGGTACCGCGCGAATCGGTATAACCGTCGATCGTAACGCGCACGCCGCGTTCCGATCGCAGATAATCGGCGAGCGGGCGCAGCTTGTCGATCGCACCGGGGCGCAGCACCGCGCTGTCGGTCTTGAAAAGTACATCCTCTTGCAGGCGCAGGGTTGCGCCGCGCGCGGTCTGGCGGAAACCATAACTCCGCATTGCGCCGCGATCCCAATGCCCGCCGCGTTCCTCGACCGCCACGACATGATCGCGGCTGTCCCAGTCGAAACGATCGCGGCGCGGGCCGGCGACACCGGCAAAGGCGCGATTGGCGGCCCGTGCCTCGCGCGGATTGACCCGGCCATCGCGGTTAAAATCGAAATTCCGCATAACGAAAGCGCGGCCGCGATTGGTTGCGCGCAGTTCCGGATAAAGGATCGGCACGCCAGCCCCGATCAGGCGATATTCGCGGGTGCCGTGGCGGCCACCGCCCCAGTCCCAGCGGTCCTGTGCGGCGGCGGGGCCGGCGCTTGCCAGAAGCGCGAAGGCGGCTGCCGCGATAGGGAAGATCGGCTTGTTAAACTTGCTCATCATTCGTCTCCTCGGCCCCCGCCGATACAGCTCAGGTGCCATGAGACGCTTGAACATCGTCTGAGTTGCCTCGACAGGCTGAGTTCAGCAGGCGGAAGTCGGCAGAGTCAGGCGAAAAGCGTCGCCGCCGAGCGCGGAGAACAAACCGTCTTCGGTGCCGGTCATCCACACCTGCCCCTTGCCAGTCAGTCGTGCAAACAAGGCGGCGCGGCGGCTCGGATCGAGATGTGCCGCGACCTCGTCGAGCAACAGGATCGGCGCATGGCCAGTGCGCGCGGCGACGAGATCGGCATGGGCAAGGATCAGCCCGAGCAGCAGCGCCTTTTGCTCGCCGGTCGAGCAAAGCGCCGCCGCCTGGCGCTTGCCCAAATGAGTTACGGCCAGGTCGGTGCGGTGCGGACCGACCAGCGCACGCGCCGCCGCCATGTCGCGCGATCGGCCGCGTGCGAGATCGACCGCGAGTGTGTCGCCGCCGCCGGTCCAGCCATCCAGCGTCAGTCCCGCCCGGGCGAAGGGGCCTTCGGGCTGCTCGGTCAGTGCGTCGGCGAGCAGGTCGACCGCCTCGCGCCGTGCCAGGTCGATTGCCGCGCCATGCTCCGCCATCTGCGCTTCGAGCGCGGTCAGCCAGTCAGGATCGGGCGGCAGGTCATCGGCGAGCAGCCGGTTGCGTGCGCGCATCGCCGCCTCGTAGCGATTGCTGTGCACCGCATGGGCGGGATTGAGCGCGAGCGTCAGCCGGTCGAGGAAACGCCGCCTTTCGCTCGCCGGCTCGACGAACAGCCGGTCCATCGCCGGGGTCAGCCACAGCACGCTGAGCCATTCCGACAATGCGGTCGCGGCGACCGGCGCACCCTGGATGCGCACGATGCGGCGTTCTGGGGCGGAGACCTGTGTGCCGGTGGCGATCTGGATCGCCTCATCCTCTACCATGCGGGCGGATAGCAGTGAGGCTGCCACGCCAAATCCGCCCGGGCCGCCCTGTCGCGCCATCTCTCCGAGCGCCGCCCGCCGCAGTCCGCGCCCGGGCGCGAGCAGCGAGACCGCTTCCAATATATTGGTCTTGCCCGCGCCATTCTCGCCGGTCAGCACGACAAAGCCCGGCCCCGGCGCGATCACGGCGTCGGCATGGTTGCGAAAATCGGTCAGGACGAGGCGAGCGAGCATGAGCGCGAACGCCTTAGCGCGAAACGCAATCGCGAGTGCGATTTTCGCAAACGGTCGCGATGGAACGAAAGCTCACCTCAACCGCTGCGGCCTCATCGCGCAGGAATCGCGATTCGCCACCATCGCAACCGCCGGAGATTTCATGCGCCTGCCGCTCATCCCGCCCGCCGACCTGACCGATGCACAGAAACCATTATATGAGGATATGAGGGCCGGAATCGCGTCCAATTTCAACGATTTCAAGACGATCGACGCGAATGGCGCGCTGATCGGGCCGTGGAATCCGTGGCTGCACGAACCGGTGATCGGCAAGGCGGTGTGGGATCTGACCAAGGCGATGTCGATGCAGGCGACCTTGCCGGATGGCGCGCGTCAGATCGCGATCCTGGTCACCGGCGCGCATTTCGACGCGGCGTACGAGATTTACGCGCATATCGCGGTCGCCGAACGCGAGAAGATGCCGGCCAGGCGGCTGTCCGAACTCTGCGCCAATATCAAGCCGGTCGATCTCAGCGATACCGAAAGCGTCGCCTATGATGTCGCTTTCGCGTTGGTCAATGGCGGCGTGTTGCCCGAGCCCTGCTACCGGCTCGCCGTCGCGACCTTCGGTCAGCACGGAGCGAACGAACTGATCTATCTTGTCGGGCTTTATGGACTGGTATCGATGACGCTCAACGGCTTTAATGTGCCGGTGCCCGAGCGCGACTGACCGGATTGTTTGCGCGGGGTGCGGACACCCTGCCTAAACCGACATTTAGGCGGCGAGCTTCTCGGGCACTGTCTTGGTCTCTTCACGGCGCGCACTGAGATAGGACGCCATTTCGGCGCCAAGTTCCTTCTGCGCGTGCAGATAGACAATCGGCGTGGCGATGCTGAGCCGCGCACGCGCCGTGTCGAGCGGTTCATGCAGTAGCTGCAAATAATCCTCGCCGGAAATCCATTTCGCCTTGCGGCCGTTGCGATAGCCTTCCCACACCGCCCGGGCGAACAACGTGCCGCCAGTGACCCTCAGGCTCTTGAGCGCGGCCGCCGCGCCGATAAACGCCCAGCCGAGCCCGCCAACCTGGGCATAGGAGAAGGCGACCAAAGCCGCTTCGCCCAGGCTCTCATCGGCCTTGTAGCCAGTCAGCACGTGCCAGATGTCATGCGTGTCGCGCACCCGCCGCCCGAACCAGGCATAGGGGTGGAGCATGTCCTCTTCATTGTTGATCTTGCTGATCTCGGCCAGGCCATCGGCCGAATAGCCCGTGGCCTCGAGAAAATCGCGATAGGCCGCGCCGACTGTGCCCGGCGCGAAGCTCGCGACGAATGCCTTGTCGGTGAAACGCTGCGCCAGTTCGACTTGGTCGTACGCGATCCGCCCACCCTGCGCAGTCGCGATCAGCTTGGCATAGTTCATCGGCGCATTGCCGACGTTCAGCGCGCGCATGATGCGGAAAACCTGCGTGGTGTCGTCTCCATTGGAGAGCAGCTTGCGGATCGCATCGAACGCGGTGCGCCAGTCGCGACGGCCGGAAGTACCGGGAAAGGGAGGAAGCTTTGCCATCGATTCGATCCTTACTGACAGCAGTGTCAATAAGTCTGGGTGACTTGGCTGTCAAGAAGCGAAGCGCTTGGCCAAGCCTAGCCAAGAGCAGGAAAAAATGTACGGGTGGTCCGACCGCCACCGGTCCAAAGCTGGAAATCAAGCTGACGCCTTCCAATTCCCGGGTCACGCGACTGCCCTATCTCGCAGTTCTTGCTCTTACCGCGTTCGTGTTGGCTGATCTGTCGTTCCGGGTGCGGGTGACCAATTATTTCGGCGGCACGACCGACGACCAGCGCTATCTCGAAGCGGCGCTGGCATGGCTGATTCAGGGGCCGCATGCCGGCACAACGCATTGGTCGTTGCGCCATCCATTGGTGTTGTCGATCGTCGCGTCGTTCAAGGCGTTCGGCATTTCGATTGCCTCGCTGCAACTTGTTCCTCGGCTCTATGCCGACCTGTTGGTGGCGGTGACCAGCGCGATGCTGGCGCGCACTGCCGGGCCGCGAGCCGCGCTGCTGTGGGTGGCGCTCGCGCTGACCTCTCCCATCCTGCACGAAATGGCGACAAGCTGCTTTCCGGAGATGCTGGAACTGACCTTCGGCGCCGTGTCGCTTTGGTTGTTCTGGGAGGCGCGCAAGGGGAAACGATGGAGCGGCGCGTTACTGCTCGGGTCGGGCGCGGCGCTCGCGCTGGCGACGCTGACGCGGGAAACTGCGGTCGGCATGCTGGCGCTGTACGCCTTCGCCTGGGCGCGGGGCCATGCCCGGCCGTTCGGAGCCTTATGGTTCGCAGCGGGATTCCTGCCGCTCATTGCGTTCGACACGTTGTGGCTATGGTCGCATACCGGCGATCTGCTCTATCGCCTGCATGTCGATGAATCGCATATCGGCATCTATAGCGATCACCTGCGCGGCGGCGTCTATCATGGCCGCGCGTTCCTCAATCCCGATCTGGCGTCGCGCTGGCTGCCGAGCGGGCCGGTCAGGCTGCATTGGGCGATCGACCCGCTACTCAACTTCTTTGCCGATCCGCGCTTCGGGCTGGTGTTCATCGCCTGGGCCGTGCTGGCATTGGCGCGGCCCACCCGGCCACTTTCCGGGACGCTCGCCGCGCGTGCGATGCCGACGTTGCTCGCGGTCGCGACCATTTCTTATCTTGTCGTCACCTGGGCGCTGACCTTGCGTCCGCAGCCGCGCTATTATCTGTTCGCGGTCTATGCGGCGACGATCGCCGTCGCGTTACTGGCCGGGCAGCCGCTGCGGACCATATGGACGCGGCGCTTGCAGGGCATCTTTGTCGGCCTGGTGTTGTTTGGCGGCGTGATCACCATCCTGTTCGCGCCCGATCGGCAGCGCGACGCGCGAGTGATCCTGCCCTGGCTTGAACGGCACCCCGACACGATCCTGCATTTCGAACGCAAGGAAGCCGAGCGGTTGGCCTTTCCCGCCATTCTCGCCAGCGTGCGCCATCAGGTCAGCGCCCGGACTCCTGCGGTCGGTGAGGTGCGCGTGCGCGTGCCATCCAGCCCGGGAACTGTGACGCGCGATCGCTATCAGTGGCAGCGCGTGACAACGCTTTCCGAGCCGCGGCTGTTTCCCTATCTCAATCGTCCACGCCAGCTGATCATCGAGCGCCGGTTGCGCTGACCGATATTGTGCGCGTCAGACCCGCATCGGCATCAGGACGTAGAGTGCCGAAGACTTGTCATTCTCGCGAATCAGCGTCGGGGCGGCGGCATCGGCAAGGTGGACCTCGATCGTGTCGCCATGCAGCTGACCGAGAATGTCGAGCAGATAACGGCTGTTGAAGCCGATCTCGAAGCCCATCGAAGCATATTCGCCCGGCACCTCTTCCGCTGCGGTACCGTTTTCGGGGCTGGTCACCGACAAGGTGATCTTGTCGCGGTCGAGTGCCATCTTCACCGCACGGGTCTTTTCCGTCGCGATGGTCGAGACGCGGTCGACGCCTTCCTCGAAGCTGCGTGGATCGATCTTGAGGATCTTGTCGTTGCCGGTCGGAATTACGCGGCTGTAATCGGGGAAGGTACCGTCGATCAGCTTGGAGGTCAGCAGCGCCTGACCGAGGTCGAAGCGAATCTTGGTCGGCGAAAGCGACACACCGACCGAGCCGTCGATTTCCTCGAGCAGTTTACGCAGTTCGGCAATGCATTTACGCGGGATGATCACGTCGGGCATGCCCTCGGCGCCGTCGGGGCGCGGCATTGTCACGCGGGCGAGCCGGTGACCATCGGTCGCGGCGGCCTTGAGCACCGGCAGCGGATCATCCGACACGTGCCAGAAAATGCCGTTGAGATAATAACGCGTTTCTTCGGTCGAGATCGCGAAGCGCGTCTTGTCGATGATCTGCTTCAGCGTTTCGGCGGGCAGTTCGAAGCTGACCGGCAGTTCGCCTTCCGCGATCACCGGGAAATCGTCGCGCGGTAGAGTACCCAGCTGGAACTTGGCGCGGCCCGCCATGATCGTCAGCTTGCCCTCGGCCGCGGCGAGGCTGACTTGGCTACCTTCGGGCAGCTTGCGCGCGATGTCGAACAAGGTGTGCGCCGACACGGTGGTCGCGCCGGGCTGGTCGACGGCGGCCGCCACGGTTTCATTGATTTGCAAGTCGAGATCGGTTGCCATCAGCTTGAGGCCACCCTCGGCCGTCGCCTCGATCAGCACGTTCGACAGGATCGGAATGGTGTTGCGCCGCTCGACCACTGACTGGACGTGGCTTAGGCCCTTTAACAGAGTCGCGCGTTCGATCGTCGCCTTCATCGTAAATCCCCCGGGCCGCCGCCCAATTTCCTTCCCACCGAGCGTCATCAGCCGGGGGCAATTAGCCGTCTCCTTTCCTTAACGATAAAAGGGGCCGGAGCAAGCGCCCCGACCCCCATTTTACACGCTAAACGGGCGTTCGCCTCAGAAGCGGTAGCCGACGCCGACCGCGATCTGATGCCGGTCGGTATCGACATCGAAATTATTGCTGTTTGCGCCATTCGCATATTCGAATCGCGCATTGCCGTAATTCGAGTAGCGATACTCGACCTTCGCATAGGTGTTGCTGCCGATCGACTGCTCGACACCGGCACCAAGGCGATAGCCGTCAAGGTTGAAATGCTGGCCTGTTTCGGTCGTGCCGTCGCTTGCGGTCAGGTCGAGCCGGGCATTGGTATAACCGCCCTTGGCATAGATCAGCGTGCTCGGTGCGGCGAGGAAACCGACGCGCACGCCGGCATAAAGGTCGCGACCCGACTTGACCCGGCCATAGCCCAGCGCCGCTGCGTCGAGCGGGCTGTTGCTGACCTTCGAGGTCGATCCGGTCACTTCGCCTTCGGCGCCGACAACCAGGCTGCCGAGTGCAACGTCGTAACCGATGTCGCCACCATAGACGAGGCCGTCGGCCTTGCGGTCGCTGTCGATGTCCGAATTGGGTCCGCTACCGGGCTGAAGCTTGTCATAGCCGAGGATCACGCCGACGCGCGGGCCGGTGAAGGTGACATCGGCGGGGGCGTCCTGCGCGAATGCGGGGGCGGCGATACCCAGCGCCAGTGCGCTGGCGGCGGCGGTGAGAAGAAACTTGCGCATAACCATACTCCATTGGTCGTTCCCGCCCCCAAAACTCGGACGGGGATGCTCAAATAGGCGGCCTCGTCCGAAGTTGCATGAACCTCAGATAAACAAGGAAAACCGTTGCTTTTGCGCCACACGGGGTTGAATGGCGAGGCATGGCTTCCAAGGCAGATCGACCCACGAGGAGACTCGGCCGGGACTTCATCGCGCGGCACGGCGAAACCGTGTTCAACGCCGCACAAAGAATGCAGGGCGATCATCCGCATACGCCGCTGACCCGCGCCGGCTTCGCCCAGGCGGATGAAATGGGCCGGGCGCTCCGGGCGGAACTTGGCGCTAAACCGGCGCTGACCTTATGGGCCTCGCCAACCGGCCGCGCGCTGCAGACTCTGGCGGTAATCGCCGAGCATCTCGAACTCGACTGGCATGGCGCGCAGACCGATCCGCGCCTGGTCGAGATCGGCATGGGCGGCTGGGGCGGGCGCTATTATACCGATGTCATTGCCGAAGTCGGGCCGCTGTTCGACCGCGCCTCCGGGTTGCTGATCTCCGCGCCAGATGGCGAACTCTATCATGAGATCACCGCGCGAGTCGGCGGCTGGCTCGACGCGACCAGCCAGGATTCGGGCGACCGGCTGGTGATCATGCACGGCATTTCCAGCCGGGTGATGCGCGGTGTGATGACCGGCGCGGCGGAGATCGCCGGATTCGGCGCGCCGGCGCTGCCGGGACTGCCGCAAGGGTCGGTGACGATGATCGAGCGCGGCGTCGAGACGATCGTCCATCTCGGCACCGGCCACGCGCCGGCATGAAACGCGCGCTGCTGCTCCTCGCGCTGGTTGCCGGCCCGGCAATGGCCCGCGAGTCGCTGGGTATTTTCGATCGCTGGGGCGCGTTCACCGATCCCTCGCCGCGGCGCTGCTACGCCATCGCGCAGCCGGTCCAGGCGGGCAGCCCGGCGCGCTGGCGGCCATTCGCCAGCATCGCCACCTGGCCCGGGCAGGGCGCACGCAACCAACTGCATATCCGCCTCAGCCGTGAACGCGATCCGCGGGCCCGCGTGACGCTTTCGGTCGGCGAGCGCCGCTTCGCGTTGGTTGCCGGCAATGCCGATGCCTGGGCACCCGACAAGCGTACGGATGCGGCGGTGATCGCGGCGATCCGGTCAGGGCGCAGCATGAGCGTCGAGACACTGAGCAGGAGCGGCGCGCCGTTCGCCGATGTCTATGCGCTGCGCGGCGCCGCGACGGCGATCGACGCCGCGTCGCTGGGGTGTGCAAGATAGGCGTCGAGTCCGGCGACCAGCGCATCGAACGCCGCGCGAACCGGTGGTGACGTTCGCAAATCCTCATGCATCACGACCCAGGTATCGAGATCGAAGTTGAACGCGTCGGGCAGGACGCGAATCAGTGCGGGATAACGCACGGCGAGCGGCACCTGGCACACGCCGATGCCGACCCCTGCGCGAATCGCGGCGAACTGCGCCACATCGCTGTCGGTGCGGAAAGGAAAATCGGCCGGCGCGAACATGATGCCCTGCGCGCGCAGGCTGCGCAGCACGGCATTGTCGGTCTCCACCCCGATCAGGCCGATCGCCCCCACATCCTCGAGCGTTTCGGGCACAGGATGTCCGTCGAGCAGATCTCGATGCGCATGCAGGTCGAGCGGGATCGCCCCGATGCGCCGTGCGACCAGCGCGTCCTGGGCGGGTCGGACCATCCGCACCGCGATATCGGCCTCGCGCCGAAGCAGATCCTCGTTCCGGTTGCTCGGCGACAGCGCGATATTCAGCGCCGGGTGGCGCCGGCGCAGCGCGGCCAGGATCGGCGGCAACACTTCGATCGCGATTATCTCGCTGGCTGAGATACGGACCAGCCCGGCGACTTCGCCTTCGCGATTCTGCGCGGCGCGGGCAAAGGCGGCGGCGGCGATCGCCATCGCTTCGGCCGGTTCGCGCAACGACAGCGCGGCATCGGTCGGCCGCAACCCGTCGGGCGCACGGATGAACAGCGCGACGTCGAGCTGGTGCTCGAGCTCGGCGATCCTGCGCCGCACCGTGGGTTGCGCCAGCGCCAGCATCCGCGCCGCCGCCGACAAGCTGCCGCCCTGCAGGACCGCCAGAAAGGCGCGGTGGCGTTCCCAATCATCCCCGGCCCCAATCATCTTCACCCTCGATCTCTGCTCATCATTTTATGATAGGCGGATGGTCAAGGTCCGACAATTTATTTTGATCGATCACGGGCCGATATCGTCGTCATCAAGCGATGGAGACGATCATGACGAAGACTGTTCTGGTATTGGGCGCGACCGGCGGCATTGGCGGCGAGACCGCGCGAGCCCTGCTGGCGCATGGCTGGCGGGTACGCGGGCTCGCCCGGCGCCTGCCGTCGATCGGCGAAGGAATCGAATGGATGCAAGGCGACGCGGTCGATGCGGGCGCGGTGATGGCGGCAGCACGCGGTGCGGACGCGATCGTCCATGCGGTCAATCCGCCGGGCTATCGTGATTGGGAAAAACTCGTCCTGCCGATGCTCGACAACAGTATCGCCGCGGCACGCAGTACCGGCGCACGGCTCGCTTTGCCGGGCACGATCTACAATTACGATCCGCACACCACCCCGGTGGCGTTGCCCGAGTCGCCGCAACACGCCGTTACCCGCAAGGGCGCGATCCGCGTCGCGATGGAACGGCGTATCGCCGAGTCGGGTGTTCGGGTGATCATCCTGCGTGCGGGCGACTTTTTCGGGCCGCGGCCGGGCAATAGCTGGTTTTCACAGGGGCTGGTCAAACCGGGGAAGCCGGTGCGGTCGATCCTGTATCCCGGCAAACGCGGGGTGGGGCATGCCTGGGCCTATCTGCCTGATGTCGGCGAAGCATTTGCCCGGTTGCTGAACATCGAAGCGTCGCTGCCCGATCTGGCGCGCTATCATTTCGCCGGAACCTGGGACGACGACGGCACCGCGATCACGCGCGCCATCGCCCGCGCGGCGGGCAAACCAGGCCTCAAGCCGTCGCGCATGCCCTGGGCCTTGTTGCCGCTGATCGCGCCGTTCAACCCGACAATGCGCGAACTGATCGAGATGCGGCCCTTTTGGCAGCACCCCCTACGGCTCGACAATGCCGCTCTGATCGCCGCGATCGGGCCGGAGCCGCACACATCGCTCGATCATGGGGTGGGCGCGACGCTCGCCGCGCTGGGCTGTGTCGATCGCTGACGCCCGGCGGGGTCGTTGCGGAGGCATCAGGGCATGCTGGAAATCCATCGCGTTTTCGACTACATGACCGGCATGCCAAACACCGCGACGACCCTCATGTCCATTCCCGGGCACATCGACCCCGTGCCCGTGCCGCGCGCCTTTGTGCCGCGCAGCGATGGCCGCATCGATTTGCTCGGCCTGTCCAAGCTCGACTTGCGCATGGCGCTGGAGACGTCGCAACTTGAACCGAAACAGGCGAAACTGCGTGCCAAGCAGTTGTGGCACTGGATCTATAATCGCGGCGCCACAGATTTTTCGCTGATGACCGACATCTCGAAGACGATGCAGCCCTGGCTTGCGCAGCGCTTCGTGATCAGCCGCCCGCAAGTGGTCGAGGCGCAGGTGTCGACCGATGGGACGCGCAAATGGCTGCTGCGTTCCGATGACGGCCAGGATTATGAGATGGTGTTCATCCCCGACGCTGATCGGGGCACCTTGTGCGTGTCGAGCCAGGTCGGCTGCACGCTCAATTGCCGTTTCTGCCATACCGGCACGATGCGGCTGGTGCGCAACCTGACGCCAGCGGAAATCGTCGGCCAAGTCATGCTGGCGCGCGACGGCCTCGGCGAATGGCCGAGCCAGCCCGAGGGGCGCATGCTGACCAACATCGTGATGATGGGCATGGGCGAGCCGCTGTATAATTTCGATGCGGTGCGCGATGCGCTGAAGCTGATCATGGACGGCGACGGCATCGCGCTGTCGAAGCGCCGTATCACCTTGTCGACCTCGGGCGTGGTGCCGATGATGGCGCGTGCCGGGACCGAGATCGGCGTCAACCTCGCCGTGTCGCTCCATGCCGTGACCAAGGAAGTGCGCGACGAGATCGTGCCGATCAACCGCAAATACGGCATTGAGGAACTGCTTCAGGCCTGTGCCGATTATCCGGGCGCGAACAATGCGCGGCGCATCACGTTCGAATATGTCATGCTCCGCGACAAGAATGACAGCGATGCCGAGGCGCGCGAACTGGTCCGGCTCATCAAGCATTACCAGTTGCCGGCCAAGGTCAATCTGATCCCGTTCAACCCCTGGCCCGGCGCGCCGTATGAATGTTCGACGCCGGAACGGATCCGCAGTTTTTCGAACATCATCTTCGAAGCCGGCATTTCCGCGCCGGTGCGCACCCCGCGCGGACGCGATATCGACGCGGCATGCGGCCAGTTGAAGACCGCTTCCGAAAAGAAGAGCCGCGCCGAACTCGACGCGCAGGCCGAGGAAAAGCTTGCGGCGCTCGCGTAGGTGAATTTACGTTCCGACCTGTCCGGTTCGTGCTGAGCTTTTCGAAGCACCGTTTTCCTTCATCGGCCGCTGACAAGAACTGCGGCCCTTCGACAAGCGCCGAACGATGGGTGTGGAACTGCGGGCATGATGTTCACTGACCTCGCCTTTGCCGCCGGTGCCGGAATGCTTGGTGGCGCGATGAACGCGCTGGCTGGCGGCGGCACTTTTGCCACCATGCCGGCGCTGATTGCGCTTGGTCTGCCCAGTCCTATCGCCAACGCGACCAGCAACGTCGCGCTGCAGCCCGGCGCGGTGGCCAGCGCCTGGGCTTATCGCGCGGGTCTGGAGCCGATGTCCGGCCTGTCGGTGCGGCTGCTCACCGGCATCACCTTTGCCGGGGGCATCGCGGGCAGCCTGTTGCTGGTGGCAACCCCGACGCGGGTGTTCGACATCGTCATCCCCTGGTTGTTGCTGTTGGCGACCATTGCTCTCGCGTTCGGCAAACACGCGGCGGCGGCGCTGC
The DNA here is from genome assembly GCF_054057355.1 of Sphingomonas sp. UYAg733. Classification (NCBI taxonomy): domain Bacteria; kingdom Pseudomonadati; phylum Pseudomonadota; class Alphaproteobacteria; order Sphingomonadales; family Sphingomonadaceae; genus Sphingomonas; species Sphingomonas sp. UYAg733. Next base: position 6,557 of record NZ_JBSRZE010000001.1, on the reverse strand, counting down.
ACGACCGTGTCAGTATCGGGCCGAAAACGCTGATCGGCGCGCAGGCCCTGCTAGGCATTTATGGGGGCTATTTCGGCGGCGGTGTAGGGCTGATGATGACCGCGACCTGGGGTCTGTTGTCGGGCGCCGAGCCGCATAAGCTTGCCGCGCCGCGTACCTTGATGCTGGCGACCGCCAATGCGGCGGCGGCGATCGTGTTCATCACCACGGGCATGGTGCGCTGGCTGCTATGTCTGCCGATGCTCGCCGGCGCGCTGGCCGGCGGTTATCTCGGCGCGCGTCTCGGGCTGATCTTGCCGCCGCGCGTCATCCGCGTCTGGACGTTATTGATCACCGGCGTGACGACGGCGGTGTTCTTCTGGCGGGCCTATGTGTAACTCCAGCGCTGTCTTTCCGGCATTCGGCGTTTGGGCGCGCGCCATATCAATCGCTGGTCAATAGTGATGCGATGGCCGATATGTAACCAAACGTCGACTGCGCGCGAATGAGGGCATAGATGGAAGATCCGATCGAGCCTGCGCCCCCCCCGGCGCCTCCCCCGCCCGGCGGGTCTTCCATCTATCGCCACCGGCTCGCGACGCGAGTGTGGCATTGGGTCAATGTCGTCGCGATCTTCATCCTGCTGGGCAGCGGCCTGACCATCCTCAACGGACATCCGCATCTCTATTGGGGCGTGTACGGCGCCAATTTTGATCATGCCTGGCTGCACACCTGGCACTGGCCGAGCTGGATGACGATCCCCGCCGGATATAACCTGGCGATCGCGCGGCGTTGGCATCTGCTGTTCGCGCTGGTGTTCGCTTTCGGCCTGTTGTTCCTGATGGTGTCGAGCCTGATCAACAAGCATTTCCAGCGCGACCTGCGGGTTCGGTTGCGCGAGTTGAAACCCGCCGCGCTGCTCCATGACGTGAAGGAACATCTCGCCTTCCGCTTTCATGACGCGAAGAATCCGGGGGCGTACAATATCTTCCAGAAACTTTCCTATGTGCTGGTCATCTTCATTCTGATTCCGCTGATGATCTTCACTGGCCTCACCATGTCGCCGGGCATGGATGCGGCATGGCCCTGGCTGCTCGATCTGTTCGGCGGGCGGCAATCGGCGCGTTCGATTCACTTTATCGCGGCGGCGGGGCTGGTCGCTTTCATCATCGTCCATCTCGTGCTGGTCATCCTCGCGGGTGCGTGGAACGAGGTGCGATCGATGATCACCGGGCGTTGGACCATTCCCGAGGATGAGCAATGACCAGTCTGATCACCAGGCGCGCGCTCTTCATCGGCGGGACCGCGACGGCCGGGCTGCTGCTCAGCGGTTGCGACAAGGTCGCCCAAAACCCCGGCTTGCGCAAAATCCTCTTCTCCGGTGGGAAGATGCATCTCGGACTGCAGCGCGCTTTGTCCAATCGCGACGCGTTGGCACCAGAATTCCGCCCCGATCAAATGTCGCCGCGCTTCCGCACCAACGGTACCGCCAATCCCGATACGCCGAGCTATAACGCGATGGTGGCGGACAATTTCGCCACCTGGCGGCTACAGGTCGCCGGCCTCGTCGCGCGGCCGCTCGATCTGTCGCTGGCGCAACTCCGTTCGATGCCCGCGCGCAGTCAGATCACGCGGCACGATTGCGTCGAGGGGTGGAGCGCGATCGGCAAATGGCGCGGACCGACGCTTGGGTCTTTGCTCAAACTTGCCGGCATCGGGGACGGCGCGCGCTACATCGTGTTCACGTGCGCCGATCTCTATGGCGGGCAGCCATATTACGAATCGATCGACCTGGTCGACGCGTTCCATCCGCAGACGATCCTTGCCTGGGCGATGAACGATCGCCCGCTCGGCGTCGGACACGGCGCTCCGGTCCGGCTGCGGGTAGAGCGGCAGCTCGGTTACAAACATGCCAAATATGTCATGCGCATCGATGCCGTAGCGTCACTCGCCGGGGTCGGTCTGGGAAAAGGCGGATATTGGGAAGACCATGTCGATTACGATTGGTATGCGGGCATCTGAGTTGTTACGGGGCCGGGCATGGCTCTGATCGATCGATTCCTTGCCGCCCGCGTCAAGCGCGGGCAGCTCATAGTCCACCACGCCGATGGCAATGTTCGTACCTTCGGTACGCCCGAGCCCGGTTTCCCCACCGTCACGATACGTTTCGCCGACAAGGGCGCGGCGAATTTCATCGTGCGCCACCCGAGTCTCGGTGCGGGTGAGGCTTATATGAATGGCCGGATGCTCGTCGATGGCGACGACATCATGGGGCTGGTCATTTTGATGACCGCCAACGATCTGTGGGAAGAAGGCAAGGCGGCGCTAATCGCCTCGCCGGCGCGGCGCGCGGTCGCAGCGGTGGTGCACCGTGTCGGCCGGATCAACATGGCGCGCGCGTCGAAGCGCAACGTCGCGCATCATTATGACTTGTCGGACCGGCTCTACGATCTCTTCCTCGATGCCGACCGCCAGTACAGTTGTGCTTATTTCACCGATCCCGACAACAGCCTCGAACGGTCGCAATCCGACAAGAAAGCGCATATCGCCGCCAAGCTGGCGTTGAAGCCGGGCATGCGTGTGCTCGATATCGGCTGCGGCTGGGGCGGCATGGCGCTGTATCTCCACGCAAAGACCGGCGCCGAGGTGCTTGGCGTCACTTTGTCGGAGGAGCAGATCAAGGTCGCCCGCCGCCGCGCCGAGGAGGCTGGCGTCGCCGACAAGGTGAAGTTCGAGCTGATCGATTATCGCCATGTCACCGGCACCTTCGACCGCATCGTCTCGGTCGGTATGTTCGAACATGTCGGGCCGACGCATTATCGCACCTTTGTCCGCAAATGCCGCAGCCTGTTGACCGAAGACGGGGTGATGCTGCTCCATACCATCGGGCGCGCTGGCGCGCCCGGCGTGACCGACGACTGGACTGCGAAATACATTTTCCCGGGCGGTTACAATCCCGCGCTGTCGGAAATCGTGCGCGCCAATGAAGGGCAGAAATTCTTCATCACCGATGTCGAGGTGCTGCGGCTGCATTACAGCTACACGCTCGACCTCTGGTACGATCGAACGGTCGCGGCAAAGGCGCAGATCGTCGATCTGTATGACGAGCGATTCTATCGCATGTGGCTGTTCTATCTGGCTGGGGCGAGCGCTGCATTCCGGTTTGGCGGGATGGTCAATTACCAGGTGCAGTTCGCGCGCAACCGTACCGTCCTGCCGATCACGCGCGATTATATGTATGAGGAAGAGCGCCGCCTGCGCGACCCCCAGGCGGATTAGCGATATCGCCTTTGGGGGCATCCGCTAGACCCCCGTTCGCCCTGAGCGACTGCCTTGGAAGGTAGTCGAAGGGGGCACACTTCGGCCCTTCGTTTGTGGTACTGGGGCTCGACAGGCTCGGCCCGAACGGGGAGGAGGTGATTACACTCCGCCCGGCATTGGTCTAGGGCGCCGCCATGTCAGCGACGATCCTCACCCGCCGATCGATTTTCGCTCAGGCCTGGCCGATCATGCTTGGCCAGACCACGGTGCCGCTGGTCGGGCTGGTTGATACCGCGGTGATCGGCGCGACCGGCGATGCGGCGGCGCTGGCCGGGGTCGCGCTGGGTGCGACCGTGATCAACCTGATCTTCTGGACCTTCGGCTTCCTGCGCATGGGAATAACGGGGATGACCGCGCAGGCAGCAGGCGAGGGCGACGCATCTGAGGTCGAGGCGATGCTGCTGCGCGGCGTCGCGGTCGGCGCGCTGCTCGGCGCGGCCCTGTTCGCATTGCAATTGCTGCTTATCCCGCTCGCCTTTGCTGCGCTGTCCGGGGGCGGTGCGCTCGACGATGCGGCACGCGCCTTTGTCGGTGCGCGCTTCATCGGCGCACCGGCCAGCCTTGCGGTGTTCGCGATCAATGGCTGGCTGTTCGGTGTTGGCCGCACGCGCGCCGCGCTGGCGCTGCAGATCGTCATGAACGTCGCGAACATAACACTCGACCTATGGTTCGTGTGGCATTTCGATCTTGGCGCGCGCGGCGTCGGGCTTGGCACGTCCTGCGCGGAATGGATCGCGCTTGCCACGGGTCTGCTGATCGTTGGGAAGGGAATCGACTGGCGTCGGCTGGGCTCTGCGGCCTTGTTCGGTGGCGGCGCGCTGAAACGATTGTTCGCGGTCAATGCCGACATCATGATCCGCACCATCGCGCTGCTTCTGCTGTTCGTCTGGTTCACCAATGCCGGTGCGCGGCTGGGGACGGTGCCGCTCGCGGCGAACCATGTGCTGATGCAATTCGTCAGCGTCGCGGCGTTCGTGCTCGACGGCTTCGCCTTCACGGCCGAATCGCGCGTCGGCCATGCGATCGGCGCGGGCTCGCGACCGCAGATGCTGCGCGCGATCCGGTTGACCGGCGAATTCTCGCTGATCGCCGGTTTCGGTTTCGCCTTGTTCTTCTATTTCGGCGGCAGCGTGCTGATCGACCTGCTCGCCGCCAATGCGGAGGTGCGCGTACAGGCCCGCACGCTATTGCCTTTCGCGGCGGCGATCCCGCTGATCGGCGTGCCTGCCTGGCTGCTCGACGGCATCTTCATCGGCGCGACGCGCGGCCGTGCTCTGCGCAACGCGGCGATCGTCGCGACCGCGCTCTACATCGCTACCGATCTGCTGCTCCGACCCTATGGATCGAACGGTCTGTGGTGGGCGATGATGTTCGGCTATGCCTATCGCGCCGGAGCGCTGGGTCTTTATCTGCCTGGCCTGCTCAGGCGCATGACCGAATGATATTGGGCTGCATGCCGGTGTGATTCACATCGCTTGCGGGAGTCATCATGCCTGCTCCCCGGCGCATGGTTTGCGCGTCGCGGATATAAGCTTATTTGAATCGCCATAGCTGGAATCGATCATCCATGACGCTCGCCCGGACATTTCCCGATTTGCCCATAAAGCACCCGAAAAATTCCCGTGGCGCTTCAACAAAATTCCCGCAGGTTTTCCCGTATATTCCCGCAGAACGCTCGAAAACGCATATCCCGCAAAACTTCCCGTCGTTTACGGGAATGCGAACGATGCAGCGGCACCTAAATGCTCTGCGGCTCGCCAAATGATCCGCCGATTCAATCCCGCCTGCCGAACTGCCAGCACTGCCGTCAGGCGCTCGCGGCTTGCCCCGTGCGAAATGGGCTGATACCCGCCCGCGTCCCCTTCTCTCCGGAGCTTTGCCCGTGTCCAAATCGACATCCGATCAGATCAACCGTGTCGTCCTCGCTTATTCGGGCGGCCTGGACACCAGCGTGATCCTGAAATGGCTCCAGCAGACTTATAATTGCGAAGTGGTGACCTTCACCGCCGATCTCGGTCAGGGCGAGGAACTGGCGCCCGCGCGGGCCAAGGCCGAGCTGATGGGCGTGAAGCCCGAGCATATCTTTATCGACGACCTGCGCGAGGAATTCGTGCGTGACTACGTCTTCCCGATGATGCGCTCGAACGCCTTGTATGAGGGGCTGTACCTGCTCGGCACCTCGATCGCCCGGCCGTTGATCGCCAAGCGCCAGGTCGAGATCGCCAAGATGGTCGGCGCCGATGCGGTCAGCCATGGCGCGACCGGCAAGGGCAACGACCAGGTCCGCTTCGAGCTCGGCTATTATGCCCTCGCGCCCGATATCAAGGTGATCGCGCCGTGGCGCGAATGGGATCTGACCAGCCGTACCGCACTGATCGCCTTTGCCGAACAGCACCAGATTCCGGTGCCGAAGGACAAGCGCGGCGAATCGCCCTTCTCGACCGATGCCAACATGCTGCACACCTCGTCGGAAGGGAAAGTGCTCGAGGATCCGTGGGACGAGGTTCCCGATTACGTCTATTCGCGCACCGTCAATCCGGAGGACGCGCCGAACGAGCCGGAGACGATCACGGTCGATTTCGAACGCGGCGACGGCGTCGCGATCAACGGCGTCGGCATGTCGCCCGCGACCCTGTTGGAGGCGCTCAACGAACTGGGCCGCAAGCATGGCATCGGCCGGCTCGACCTGGTCGAGAACCGCTTCGTCGGCATGAAGTCGCGCGGCATGTACGAAACGCCGGGCGGCACCATCTATCACCTCGCGCATCGCGGCATCGAACAGCTCACGCTCGATCGCGGCGCGGCGCATCTGAAGGACGAACTCGCGCCGCGCTATGCCGAGCTGATCTATAACGGGTTCTGGTTCTCGCCGGAGCGCGATATGCTCCAGGCGGCGATCGACCATAGCCAGGAAAAGGTCTCGGGCACTGTCCGGTTGAAGCTCTACAAGGGTTCGGTCATCGTCACCGGCCGCAAATCGCCCAATTCGCTCTATTCGGAAAAGGTCGTGACCTTCGAGGACGATCAGGGTGCGTACGACCAGCGCGACGCGGCGGGCTTCATCAAGCTCAACGCACTCCGCCTGCGCTTGCTCGGACGACGCGATCGGTAGCTTCAATCCTCCCCGTTACGGGGGGGGGAACCATTCGCCTCTTCAGCGAATGGTGGAGCGACTATCTGGATTGTCAAACTGCATGCGCGAGGTGCGCGCGCGTTTCGCGTGCCTTTGCGTTGAGCCTGACGAGGAGTTTGCGGGC